>NZ_JAKYXB010000009.1:0-94597 GCF_022761075.1 Pantoea sp. MQR6 | reverse complement strand
TTATCGACCGGTGAACCACCCATCAAAAAATAATTACCTTGCGGCACGCGCTCAACCAAGCTTTGCGCCTGCATTTCGCCCACTTTTTCATTATCAAATGAGATATAAAAATCGATATCAGCATTATTTATCATGCGGTCATAGGCCAGCACTTTAATTCCTTCACGTTTAGCCTCAGCAATAACGTTGCTTAATACCTGACCGTTGTAGGGAATAATAACTAATACATCTACGCCGCGATTAATCATATTTTCAATCTGCGCCATTTGCGTTTCTTCATTGCCATTAGCGGACTGAACAAAAACTTTCGCACCAAGCGATTCCGCTTTCTTGACGAATATATCGCGATCTTTCTGCCAGCGTTCGAGACGTAAATCATCAATCGCCATGCCAATCTTCACCTCTTTTGCGAAGCCAGCATGGCTGAACAGACTGAGTGCGGCACACATCGCCAGTATGGTTTTTTTCATTTTTTATGGCCCTGTAGGTTGAAGTAAGGGTAAAAACTGCCAATGCGCTAATAGGCTGATGAATTGTTATCTTTCAGTTTCATATCAGCAATTATAGATTTTCGTCTTTCTATTATGTTTTTTGGTTTATTTAAGAAAGTATGAAGTGGATCGTATTTTTCCCTTTTTCAGGTAAATTACTTCTCTTATTTTTTCGAGGTGAATCAGGAAGTGAAAAGGTATTTTCTGCCTGTATTTTGCGAGCTGACGCACATTTAATAATTATCTCAATGGCAGTGTTAAATAACGTAATTGAGCGTCAGGGATTCACTCATCACAATCATCCTCACATACCGCTGAGTATTCAGCTGTCCTATGGGTAAGGTTAAAGGAGTTACACATGCAATCCTGGTTCGATCAGCTCGATCGCGTCCGCTATGAAGGAACGCAAAGCACTAATCCTCTGGCTTTCCGCCATTACAATCCCGAGGAACTTATTCACGGAAAACGCATGGAAGATCACCTGCGTTTCGCGGCCTGCTATTGGCATACTTTCTGCTGGAACGGGGCTGATATGTTTGGCAGTGGGGCTTTTAACCGCCCATGGCAGGGGCCGGGAGATGCGCTGGAGCAGGCGAAGCGCAAAGCCGATATCGCCTTTGAGTTTTTTCACAAGCTGAATGTGCCGTGGTACTGCTTTCATGACGTTGATGTCTCACCCGAAGGCGATTCGCTGAAAAGCTATATCGATAACTTTTCGATCATGACCGATGTGCTGGAAGAGAAGCAGACACAGAGCGGCGTCAAACTGTTATGGGGCACCGCTAATTGTTTTACCCACCCACGCTATGCTGCTGGTGCCGCGACTAATCCCGATCCAGAGATTTTTGCCTGGGCCGCCACGCAGGTTTTCACCGCCATGAATGCGACACATCGGCTTGGCGGCGAGAACTATGTGCTGTGGGGCGGACGTGAAGGCTATGAAACCTTGCTCAACACCGACCTGCGCCAGGAGCGTGAGCAGATTGGCCGCTTTATGCAGATGGTCGTGGAGCATAAACACAAGATTGGCTTCCGGGGCACGTTGTTGATTGAGCCCAAACCGCAGGAGCCAACTAAGCATCAGTATGATTACGATGTTGCTACGGTATACGGCTTCCTGAAGCAGTATGGCCTTGAAAAAGAGATCAAAGTTAACGTTGAGGCAAATCATGCCACGCTGGCTGGCCACTCTTTTCATCATGAGATCGCCAGTGCTATTGCTCTGGGTATTTTTGGCTCAGTCGATGCCAACCGTGGTGATCCACAGCTCGGTTGGGATACTGATCAGTTTCCTAACAGCGTGGAAGAAAATGCGCTGGTGATGTATGAAATTCTTAAGGCGGGCGGCTTCACGACAGGCGGATTGAATTTTGATGCGAAGATTCGTCGTCAGAGCATTGATAAGTATGATCTCTTTTACGGTCATATTGGTGCTATGGATACGATGGCGTTAGCACTTAAGGTGGCTGCTCGCATGATTGACGATGGCGAACTGGACCGCCGCGTAGCCCGCCGATACAGCGGCTGGAATGATGAGGTGGGCCAGAAAATCTTAAAAGGCGAGTTTTCGCTCGCTTCGCTGGCGCAATTTGCTTCGGAACATAGCCTGAATCCGCAGCCGCAAAGTGGTCGTCAGGAACAACTGGAAAATTTGGTCAATAACTATCTTTTTGCACAATAACGGAGTCGCCATCATGTACATCGGGATAGATTTAGGCACTTCAGGCGTCAAGGCCGTGCTGCTGGATAACGCTGGGCAACTGATCGGCAGCCAAAGCCAGAAGCTCACTGTTTCACGGCCAAAGCCGCTGTGGAGTGAACAGGATCCCGAAAGCTGGTGGCAGGCAACCGATAGCGTTATGCGCGCACTGGCGAGTCAATATGATTTAAGCCAGGTGCGCGCCATTGGCCTCAGCGGGCAAATGCATGGTGCTACGCTGCTCGACAATGTGTGTAATGTGTTGCGCCCCGCCATCCTTTGGAACGATGGGCGCAGTGCAGAGCAGTGCCAAGAACTTGAAAAGCGGGTTCCTGATTCGCGAGCCATTACTGGCAACCTGATGATGCCGGGCTTTACTGCGCCGAAGCTGTTATGGGTCAAACAGCATGAGCCTGAAATTTTTGCTCAGATTAGCAAAGTGTTGCTACCCAAAGATTATTTGCGCTGGCGAATGAATGGCGTCTTCGCCACTGATATGTCCGACGCGGCGGGTACGATGTGGCTGGATGTGGCAAAGCGAGACTGGAATGATGAACTTCTCTCCGCTTGCGGATTGACGCGCCAGCAGATGCCGCAACTGTATGAAGGCAATCAGTTCACCGGCACCGTGCATCCGGAAATTGCGGCGGGCTGGGGACTTAAAGATGTGCAGGTCGTGGCGGGCGGCGGTGATAATGCGGCGGGCGCAGTCGGCGTCGGTATGGTTAATGTCGGACAAGGCATGCTCTCACTCGGTACTTCTGGCGTTTATTTTCTGGTGAGTGACGGCTTTATGGCAAATCCAACCTCGGCGGTTCATAGTTTCTGTCACGCATTGCCGCAACGCTGGCACTTGATGTCAGTGATGTTGAGTGCGGCTTCCTGTCTTGATTGGGCGGCAAAGCTGACCGGCTGTAATGACGTTCAACATCTTCTCGACGAAGCAGAACTGGCGCAGGAGGATCTGCCACCCATCTGGTTTTTGCCTTATCTTTCTGGCGAACGCACCCCGCATAATAATCCTGAAGCAAAGGGCGTATTTTTTGGTTTGACCCACCAGCATGGTCGCGCAGAACTGGCAAAGTCGGTGCTGGAGGGAGTCGGCTATGCTTTGGCGCAAGGTATGGACGCGGTACACAATTGTGGCATTGGGCCGCAGAGCATTATGCTGATTGGCGGCGGCGCCCGCAGTGCCAGGTGGCGACAAATGTTGGCAGATATCAGCGGACAGACGCTCGACTTCTGCTCAGGCGGTGATGTCGGCCCCGCGTTGGGCGCGGCGCGCCTGGCGATGTTAGCGATGTCACCCGAGCGCGATGTGGCAGAGCTTTTACCCACATTGCCACTTGAACAACGCCATGAACCGAATGCCGCGCAACATGATGCATATCGCCTAAAACGAGAGGTATTCGCGGAATTATATAGACGACTCGTACCGATGATGGGGCCCAATTAAGAGTGCCACTATTTTAACGTTAACCGCTGGAGCCAGCACATGGCAGAGCTCGATTTTCATGCTGTGGTCGCCAGCTATTTCAATAACGTGCTGCTGGCATTTATTTGCCGCTTCCTGCCGCGCCTGCTTAAAGAACAGGCTTTCTGCAAAGACATCTACCAGCGCCCAGAACCCGTCGCGCGCGACCGGGATAGGTTTTCAATACAAGTTAATTAATGCGATGCGTCGTAAAGACGCCGCTCAGGTTGAAAACATCATGCGCCAGCATAAGCAGTACGCAGATGAGGCAATGCTGAAGCTGGAAGAGTTTTTTATGAACGAGTGCATACAGAATAACGACTGAGAAATAAAATAAGTGATTGATTTTGAGGCCGTTGTGCTGGCTAGTTTTGAATTTACTTATTATTTTAAACAAGGTGTCTGATTACACACCTCGTACTGAATTATGTTTTAACCTGCCTGTACTCTTCTTTTATAACGAAACATCCTTCACCCGTTGGATTAACAAAGATAATGACTCATCTATAAGTCATTAACCTCCTTTATGACTCATACAAAAGCCATGCGTACAGCCAAACCTTAGCACCTTCGCTATAGTGAGTTATCTATAATACATAAAGCATCCTAACGGCCTTTAAGGCGGTCAAAATGGCAGACCATTACAGAGAGTATATTCAATTGGTGTATAGGAAAAATAAAATCCAGATAATGCGATTAAAATTATGGATGCGAGCACAATGTCTAAATAAGAATATTCCTCAATGAATCGTCCCAAGCTTGATCCAAGTTGTAGTTTATTATTTGGTTTCTCTAGTTGTAATTCATCGAGTATTATATTCCCATCCAATTCTTTAACAAATTTCGTCATAATATACTCTCTTAAATTTAGTTGTTAGCGCGCACTCTTAAATTTTCCAACTTGAATAAATAGCACCTAAAAATAATTGCTGCTAATTACCCTGAGGAGAAAACTCATATTTTTCTCCCGCTTCATTTTGCAAGGTGAGTGTTATCCAACCTTATATAATTACATTTGTACCATCCCAGTTCCCTTTCCTACCGATTAAATCACTAACTTCGTATAATTATACTTATACGAAGTTAGGACAAAGGCAGGCTCGTTGCGATAAGATGGGCGCATTCAGGCGGCGCAGAAAACCGGCAGCGCTACGTGAATTCTGGCGGGTTATCCCCCGTCTTTCTTTCCAGAATTCACGTAGCGCGATCAACAACAGTTTCGTTCATTAAACAGGCAAACATGACAAAAATGACTCAGCTGGCGGCGCTTAGCGCCACCGGCGATGCTGACATCCGGGAGCGGTTAAGGGAGTTTGTTCAGGACAGGGAGGCGTTTTCGCCCAATACCTGGCGACAGCTGCTGAGCGTCATGCGCACCTGCAACCGGTGGGCGGATGATAACCAGAGGTCCTTTTTGCCGATGTCTTCCGCCGATCTGCGCGATTACCTGACGTTCCTGCAGGCAAGCGGGCGGGCTTCATCAACCGTTAATGCACATGCCGCGCTGATTTCGATGTTACACCGTAACGCCGGACTGACGCCGCCTAACTCTTCGCCGCTGGTTTTCCGCACGATAAAGAAGATAAATCGTACGGCCGTCATCGCGGGCGAGCGCGCCGGGCAGGCCGTTCCCTTCCGCCTGCACGATCTGCTGGCGCTGGATGCGCAGTGGTCAGGCTCAGCACGACTGCAGGAAGTCCGCGACCTGGCGTTCCTGCATGTGGCTTACGCCACGCTTCTGCGTATCAGCGAGCTGTCGCGCCTGCGCGTGAGGGATGTTACGCGGGCGCCGGACGGTCGCATCATTTTAGATGTGGCGTGGACCAAAACCATCGTACAGACCGGCGGACTGATCAAGGCGCTGAGTACCCTGCCTACGCAGCGGCTGGCAGAGTGGATCAGCGCGGCTGGCCTGGCGGCCGAGCCGGATGCGTTTTTATTCAGTCGTGTGCACCGTTCAAACCGGGCGCAGCTTTCATCTGACGCGCCGTTAAGCACGCGCGCCCTTGAAGATATCTTTGCCCGGGCCTGGCGCACGTCGGGTTCAGCCGAGCAGTTTAGAGCGAACAACAAGAATCGCTACAGCGGCTGGAGCGGACACAGTGCACGCGTTGGTGCTGCACAGGACATGGCCGGACAGGGCTATCCGGTTGCGCAGATCATGCAGGAAGGAACGTGGAAAAAGCCGGAGACCCTGATGCGCTACATCCGCCATGTTGACGCGCACAAAGGCGCCATGGTGGACTTCATGGAAAAGCACTCAGGCTAAATGTATAGCAATGGCATTCTGAAGCGCTAAACCGACTCGCTTAACGACCCGACTTATCCACAGAAAAAGTGGACAGCCTGTGTACAGACATGTACAGATTCTGCTCATCACTTATCTGTCAGCATACCGTCCTTCCTCTGGCGTCTGTATAAATCCAGCCCTCGTGCTTTTTATCGCCCGGCAGTGTAAATCCCTATTAATGTGCCATGATTAATTTGTCAGCCAGCTTATTACACTTAAGCATGGCTTAAGTCTGGCTGTTTATATCAGTTGGTCACACAGGTGAGCGGGCAATTATGAGCAATCAGCCTTCAGGCGAGTTACCAGAGAAAAATGACGAGGTTACTTTCAGCCTTGCGGAAGAAGAACTTCAGGTTACGCGGGAGCAGTCTGTAAAAAGCCGGGTCAAGGTGACGCGCTCAACTTCAGTGCATGACGAAACGGTAAGCATGCTGTTACGGCGCGAAAAGGTGAAGGTTACTCATGTTGCTAAAAATCAGCGCGTTAGTGCTGTACCTGAAATCAGGGAGGAAAATGGCGTGCTCATCGTGCCGGTTGTGGAAGAAGAGGTTGAGATTATACGAAGGCTGGTGCTCAAAGAGGAACTTCATATTCACAAAGCTGAGGAGGAAATTCCCTTTGAAGAAACCGTTTCCCTTCGCCGTCAACAGGTAAGTGTCCAGCGGGAAGATGGTGACGTTACAAATCCGGAAAAAACCGAGGAATAATCCATGGCACATGAAAAAATCGTAACAATGTTCAGTAATACTGCTGATGCAGAAGGTGCAAAACGAAGCCTGCTTAAGGCTGGCTTTGATGACAATGATATTGATGTGATTTCAGGTGACAGGCTCAATAAAGAGGAACACGAAGCTCGCCATCCTGGACTCTGGCAGCGTTTGTTTGGCGATACGGTCGATGAAGAGCAGGCTGAAGTTTATGAAGATGCACTGCGTACCGGTGGTGTGGTGCTGACGCTCAGAGCAGATGAAGAGCAGCTTCCACGTGCCTTAAGCATTATTGACGCACATGACTCAGGAAATATGCAGCAGTATGGCGAACCGGGCCTGAGTAACGATACTGATATTCAGTCATCCGCCGGCGTGCCCACTGACGAACTTTATACCGGCGAGGTTCAGCCGACCGGCGTCACGCCTGTCAGGACTTCCCTGACCGGAGATGAAACCGAAGAGGAAGTGCTCCGCCTGGCTGAAGAAAGGCTTGAAGTCGGTAAGCGTCTGGTCAGTGAAGGATCGACGCGTGTAAGGCGTTATACCGTTACTGACGATGTGTCAAAAGAAGTCTCCCTGCATGAACAACATGCAGATATTTTTCGCCGTCCACTGACTCAGCACGCTTCCCCGGATGATGTGGACTGGTCTGAAAAAACAGTCGAAGTCGCTGAAACTCATGAGTTACCCGTGATAAATAAAACCGTACAGGTGAAAGAAGAAGTCGTGGTCCGTACAGACCAGAGCGAGCGGGTGGAAACGGTCAATGATTCGGTTCGCCGTCAGGAAGTCGATATTGACCATGCCGGAGCTGTAAAAGAAGGAGAGGAAAGTCCCCTGCCAGACACAGTCTCAACACCGGTCAGCCCGACTAAAGACGCCGAGCAAAATAAAGTACAGACAATTAAGCCCGGTGACGAACTGACCATTCAGAAAAACAAGTTCGATGAGAAGTTTTAGCAACGAAAAGCTCTGCCCTGTCGGCCAGGGTACGGCTCGGCAGAGCGTTTATCGGCCTCGGTTTATAAAAATACGGATACGACTTCTGCACAACGCGTAAGAAAAAATGCTGTTTAGCAGGTCGATAAGGACATTCAGGAAGGCACATATGCATGTTTGAAGCACACTCATGGGTGGGCTAATGGAAGACAATACTGGCCGGACTGACCCGCTTCTTTTTAGCTGCGTTGTCAGTCCGTATGCGGATCAGTCGCGAAGAAGCTCAACGTACCGGCTGTAAACGTAGCTCCTGTGTCGCGCCCTGCCTGACGTTTCAACAAGTACACCGGCTTCTACCAGACTTTTGACGGCGTTGTTCGCTGTCGGATAGGTTACCTCCAGCAGCTCAACGGCACGCTCAACGGTCAGCTTTGGCATCGTCGGCAGGAATTCAAACAGACGGATGGTGTGTACCGACGTTGAGCTCATTGAGAGGATTTTTTTTCTGTCGTCGGCAAACAAGGTCGCAATCCTAATTATCCCCTGCTGCGCCTCTTCTGCTGAAAAAGTGACCGCTTCAAGGAAAAATGCCACCCACTGTTCCCAGTCACCCTTTGATCGGATATCAGTTAAGCACTGATAGTAGTACCTCTGATGCTGTTTCAGGTACCCGGAAACGTAAAGCAGGGGTTCTTTCAGCAGCTGCCATTCTTCCAGCAGCATGGCTATAAGCAGACGACCGATGCGCCCGTTTCCATCCAGGAAAGGGTGAATGGTTTCGAACTGCGCATGTACCAGTGCGATACGTACCAGAGGTGGCAGCGAGGGTTGCGGCTCATGTATGAATTTTTCCAGATCGGACAGTAGCTCACCTACCTCTTCCGGCGGGGGCGGTACATAGGAGGCGTTGCCCGGTCTCGTCCCGCCAATCCAGTTCTGTGTCGATCTCACTTCGCCCGGTTGTTTTACGGCGCCGCGGGCACCGGATAAAAGCACCTGATGCGCATTTTTCAGCAGGCGTACGCAGACCGGAAGGCCTGAGGGAGAGTTCATCTGATCGTGCACGAATTTATAAGCCCGCAGATAGTTAGTTACTTCCTCCACATCTTCAACGTTCGTCACTGAAAGCCCCGCTTCTTCATCGAAGATATCTGTTAACGTTGCCTGGGTTCCCTCCAGCTGTGAGGTGAGCAATGCTTCCTTTCGGATAGCACTGTAAACAAGCCATTCGCTTGAAGAGACCAGGCCTGACATACCGGACAATCGGGCAAGCGACTTTTCCGCCTTTTCATTGAGTTCCTGATAAGAGACAGGGTCGAGAACGGGTGCAGCAGGAGGCAAAGGTGCAGGTATAAATGCACGAACCGTTTCATCATAGCTGGCGGTTTCGGTAAATTGTCCTGACACACGTTTCATTAAAAAATCCCTTGATTACTACAGGTGTTATTAAAAATTATTTTAATTATGCCACGCCTTATTAAAGGATTCTTTAATAACGGCGAAGCTAAGGTAAATTTCTTTTAATACGATCACGGCTGTGGAGGTGGCCTGTAAGCGGGGTTCGGGAACCAATGGAACGAAAACGTACGCTAAGCATCATGGCCTTCATTACCCAGTTTAAGCAGGTATGACAGGCAGTATTGAGCGAAAGGCGAACATAAAAGATTTGGCTTATGCTGCTGCCCTTACTGGCAGAATTTTGACCCGAGATGCTCGAAAGTTGGCCTTTAGGACATAGTCGGGTTACCCGATAATCACTACAATTTATTATCGGGCCATAGTTGCCGTGGCTCTTACCGATTTTAAGAGCATTCGGGAGGACACGCTGTTCGATTCTGGCACATAGCGGCCCCCTATTTAACTGCTGAAAAAAGCACGTTACTGAGGGCCTGCTAATATTGTTGAATACCTAAGGCTCAGAATTCTTGACGAGTCGGACGTAGAACGATTTCATTAATATCAACATCTGCCGGTTGTTCAATGGCAAAAGCGATTGCGCGGGCAACAGAAGCTGCAGGTATAGCCTGTTTATAAAACTCCAGGACAGTTTCTGATGCCGTACCGGACGTTGAATACTTCAGATCACTTTCTACTGCGCCTGGCTCGATTGACGTCACGCGCACTTTATCTCCAACCTCTTGCCTTAAACCTTCTGAAATTGCCCTCACGGCAAATTTGGTGCCCGAATAGACCGTACCGCCGGGTGCAAATACCTTAATACCTGCGACTGAACTCAGATTAATGATGTGCCCACTCTCTTGTGCCAGGAAGCGAGGCAACACGGCAGCGATACCATAAAGTGTGCCTTTCAAGTTGACATCAATCATGGCGTCCCATTCGTAAGTATTGACCTCTGACATAGGGCGGATTGGCATCAGACCTGCATTGTTAATAAGAACGTCAAGTCTTCCAAAATCTCTTATAACGGCTGAAACTACGGACTCAACTTGATGCTTATCAGTAACATCGAGCGAATAACCTCTGACATCCCCACCGGCGCGGGTAATTTCCTCAATTACTTGCTCTGTTTTTGATTGTCTGCGTGCTGCGATTGCAACCTTAGCACCACGACTGGCAAGGAGTCGAGCAACCTCAGCACCGATCCCTGTATTACCGCCGGTGATTAAAATAACTTTATTTTCAATTCCATTGTTCATGATATGCCCCTTAAATTTTTTAACGCTGCGCGTTGTAAATCGGATAATCAGTAAAACCTTCACCCGCCCCGCCATACAGCGTGGTGGCGTTAAGATTGTTAAATGCCCAACCATTCGCAATGCGTTCAGGGAGATCAGGGTTGGCGATAAATGGACGACCAAATGCTATGAGATCAGCCAACTGTTCCTCGACCATCCGGGCACCACGTTCTGCTGTGTATCGACCGGCATAGATGATGCGTCCACTAAATATCGAGCGGATCTCACGGCGGAACGCTTCGGGCAAGTCCGGAGCATTTTCCCAGTCGGCTTCGGCTATAGACACATAGGCAACACCGGCGTTTTCCAGGATTTTTACAGCTTCTACGTAGGTCTTATGCGGATCACTTTCAACCAAGCCGATATAGACGCGGTCTTCATCTGTGCTGGAAAATAAAGGCGTGAAGCGAACGCCCAGACGGTCTGCCCCTATTGCATTAGTGATAGCCTGAACAATTTCATCCAGAAACCGCAGTCGATTTTCAATAGAACCGCCGTATTCATCCTTACGCTGGTTTGCATGCTCTGAAATGAACTGATTAACCAAATAGCCATTCGCAGCATGGATCTCGACCCCGTCAAAACCTGCACTGATGGCATTTTTCGCCGCCTGGGCATATAAATTCACGAGATCTTTAATTTCTGACCGAGTCAGTTCGCGGGGAATCGAAGGGATAACCAACGTGCCCGTACCTGGCCCTGTCTCAATAAAAGCCTTTGCTTGTTCAGCCTGAATCGCTGAAGGAGCAACGGGGGCACTTTCTTCTGGTTGCAGTGCAGAATGGGAAACGCGTCCCACATGCCAAAGTTGTGCAAAAATAATCCCCCCTTCGGCATGGACCGCGCGGGTCACTTTTTTCCAACCCTCAATTTGTTGCTCAGTATAAATTCCCGGTGTCCAGGCATAACCTTGTCCACGGGGCTCAATCTGAGTGCCTTCAGTGATCATGAAACCTGCACCCGCGCGTTGACGGTAATATTCGGCCATGAGATCGGTGGGTACATTACCGGGTTGTTCACTTCTTTGGCGCGTCAGTGGTGGGAATACAATGCGATTTTTAAGGGTATAAGGACCAAGCTTGGTTGGCTCGAATAAGGCTTTATGATTCATAAGGATTTTCCATGAGTGATCAGCGTAAGAGGTGACAGGTGGGCATCCTGTCACCTTAACTTCGTCAACAGTTATGCACCCAGCTGCTTAAGCAGCTGAGCCGCCGTCGCCGCCGAGGACGTTGGGTTTTGCCCGGTGATCAGCAGGCCGTCGCTGACCACATAAGAACTCCAGTCCGCCCCTTTCGAGTAAATCCCGCCTTTGGCGATCAGCTCGTCTTCTACCAGGAAAGGCACAATCTGCGTCAGGCCCACGGCTTCCTCTTCGCTGTTGGTAAAACCTGTGACCTTACGGCCTTCTACCAGCGGTTTTCCCTCCGGGGTTTTGACGTGGCGCAGCACGCCAGGCGCATGGCAGACCAGAGCGACGTGCTTGTCTGCCGCCAGGAATGCTTCGATAAGGGCGATGGAGTTTTTATCTTCGGCCAGGTCCCACAGAGGTCCGTGGCCACCCGGATAAAAAACGGCGTCGTAATCAGCTTGTGAAACGCTGTCGAGGCGAACCGTTGAAGCCAGGTGTGCTGTTGCTCCGGCGTCTGCCTCGAAGCGGTGGGTCTGCGCGGTCTGGAAGTCAGGCTCATTACTTTTTGGGTCTAACGGCGGGTTACCGCCTTTCGGTGAAGCCAGCGTAATTTCTGCGCCTGCATCTTTAAAGGCGTAGTAAGGTGCGGCCAGCTCTTCCAGCCAAAAGCCGGTCTGGCGGCCGGTGTCACCCAGTTTGTCGTGTGAGGTTAAGACCATAAGAATTTTCATGATTACTCTCCTGCATTTCAGATTGATAGTTTAATTAGACCGGTCGTCTATCCATTGCGGTTAATATTAGACCGGTCGTCTATAAAATAGGTGTAAAAAACGGCTCTATACTGATTGCCCCCTTGCTAGGGGGTAATATGAATAATTTTTCTTGTCGTGATCAGCGCTGAATCAAACGGGCCAGTATTTCGAACAATCTTGACCATTACGCTTGCACCAACCCAAAGCTGGTAGAGGCTTTCTGCCACAGTACGAGGTGTATCTTCAATCGTGAGAGACCCCTCGGCTACGCCCGTTTCTAACGCTTCGGCCAGACGCGAGATTATCCCTGAAGTGCCTGCCTCTAGCGTTAAGCGCATCGTGTCCGAAAGATCGGCAACTTCAGCACCTAGTTTCACGGCAAGACACTTACCCTGACACTCAGAGAACGACTGAGATTCTCGCCACTGCTGCCAGTAGTTCATCAGTCGCTGAGCCATATTGAGACCAGGCTGGCTCAGTGTCCTGTCGATATCGGCTAGATAATCATCAAAATAGTGTGCCAGCATATCTACGCCAAAAGCTTCTTTCGAACTAAAGTAGTGATAGAAAGAGCCTTTAGGCACACCAGCATCTTTGAGTATTTCATTCAATCCGACCGCAGAAAATCCTTTACCAGCCATAATACGCTGACCTGTCGCAAGAATGTGCTCGCGGATTTCATTGTTATGTAGTTGAGATGTAGTATTCATATGTTTAATCTACCAAGAACTAGACCAGTCGTCTATAGGTAAGTTAAAAGCATTCCATTTTGCTAAAGCTTATTTGTAGATTTCAGCAGTACCGTACAGATGGTTATCGCCACCGGCCGAAATAATACGGTATGACGTTGCACCATGTTCAGTCGCTTTCGCCGCCAGTTTGTCCTGCAGGTCGCTCAAATTAGTTCCGACAGCTGAAGCGTTGATCACCCCTATACTTTGCCCCTTCACAGGTACAGCGTTGACTTCGGTCGCGGCAACAGTGGCAAAAGAAGCGGCAGTTAGTACGATTACGGCAAAGGCTTTAGTTACGTTTTTCATGGTTATATCCTCATTAAATTATTTTTAAGCACACTTTAAGCGTGGGTAAGTGGGTATATTTTTAGGCACTGAATTTTTTTTTAAAAATTCGTTCAAGACCTGGAAAAACGGGTGTAAATGGGGCCTTGTATGTCCCTTATCGCTTTACTCTTCAATGAATCGCAGCAGGTCTTCATTAATCGTCCCAGCTTGGGTGATTGTCATTCCGTGGCCAAATCCTGCATAGACCTTGAGCTGCGCATCTTTGACAAGTTGCGCGGACAGAATGGCCGAGTCGGCCAGCGGAACGATCTGATCGTCATCACCGTGCATGATCAGGGTTGGCACATCGATTTTCTTAAGGTCATCAGTGAAATCAACCTCAGAGAACTGTTTGATACAGTCATATTGACCTTTGATCCCACCCTGCATACCCTGAAGCCAGAAGCTTTCTCTCACACCATCAGAAGGCGTCTCTGACGAACGGTTATAGTTGAAAAACGGCGTGGTCAGATCCTTGTAGAACTGAGAACGGTCTTTTTCGACCGCAGCACGGATGCCATCAAACACTTCCATAGGCAGACCGCCAGGGTTTTTCTCACTCTGCAGCATAATCGGAGGTACTGCGCCGATAAGTACTGCTTTGCTGACGCGTGCCGAGCCATACGTACCGATATAGCGTGCGACTTCCCCACCGCCAGTAGAGTGTCCAATCAGAACAACATCGTTGAGATCTAACTGTTCGATGAGTGATGATAAATCTTCAGCGTAGGTATCCATATCATTGCCGTCCCACGTTTGACTCGAGTTGCCATGGCTGCGGCGATCGTGAGCTATTACACGGAACCCCTGCTGACCGAAGAACAACATTTGCGCATCCCATGCATCACTTGATAATGGCCAGCCGTGGGAGAAAATAATGGTTTGTCCCTTGCCAAAGTCTTTATATGCAATCTTAGAACCGTCTTTTACCTGAATAGTTTTCATCTCTTTATTCTCTTTTCTGTTGGCGACGCCTCATGGGCGGAGCATTTGATTTAGAAGTCTTTTTTTTCTTATATTTGCTTTTACACTTGGCAATCATTCAAAGAATGACTGGCCAATAAAGCATTTAACTAATGTTTACTGAGATAAACTTTGCGCCGCTTTTTCGATCAGGGTCGCAATTTTTTCCGGCTGCGATGCGTAAATGGCATGGTTGCCTTTCAATTCAGTGATGGTGCTGTGCGCGCGTTTAGCCATGAAGCGCTCCAATTCTGGATTAATAGCACGATCCTGCGTCGCCACTACGGCCCAGCTTGGCTTCGTTTTCCATGCCGGAACGCCTGCCGGGGCAGTGAATGCTGCTACTGCAGGCATGAGTTGAGATTGTGCCAACAGATTTGTTTCTTTGACTGGCAAGTCAGCTGCAAAGTCCGCGTGGAAATTTTCCGGTTTGATATAAAGGAAGTGATCTGGCGTTTCAGTAATTGACTGAGCAGCTGGCGGATATTTTTTGGCCAAACTTAGCAATGAGTCGCCTTGCTCTGGCTGGAACGCTGCG
Source organism: Pantoea sp. MQR6 (assembly GCF_022761075.1). Lineage (NCBI taxonomy): Bacteria > Pseudomonadati > Pseudomonadota > Gammaproteobacteria > Enterobacterales > Erwiniaceae > Pantoea > Pantoea sp. MQR6. The sequence continues at coordinate 79,852 of NZ_JAKYXB010000009.1, read as the reverse complement.
ATGTAAACCAGACCGGCAACAGAGGGATCATTTCCCGCGTCACTGATGATCATTCCGGCGTAGCTATGGCCAACCAGTAATGATTTACCACTTTGTAACGCGAGAGCGCGTCGAGTCGCAGCGACATCATCCGCCAGCGAGGTTTGAGGTTCCTGAACAATCGACACTTTGTAGCCTGCTTTATTCAGAATGCGAGCCACTGGATTCCAACCTGAGCCATCAACAAAAGCGCCATGTACCAGAACTATGTTTTTTACCGGCGCAGCCATTGAAGACTGAGCATAAACTGACAGAACCAGGCTTAAAGCCAGAGTAGTAAATGATTTTTTAAACATGATTAATTTCCTTCAATTGTCATTTTTTAAGTTAACACCCATGACATCTTGGCTCCCTGACTTACATGAAAGCGGACGGACATTCAGGTGTGTGATGTTGTCTAGATTTACTAAGTGGGAAGTGCTTAAAGAACTCTCTCCCCACGTAATTAACAGTTATGCACCCAGCTGCTTAAGCAGCTGAGCCGCCGTCGCCGCCGAGGACGTTGGGTTTTGCCCGGTGATCAGCAGGCCGTCGCTGACCACATAAGAACTCCAGTCCGCCCCTTTCGAGTAAATCCCGCCTTTGGCAATCAGCTCGTCTTCTACCAGGAAAGGCACAATCTGCGTCAGCCCCACGGCTTCCTCTTCGCTGTTGGTAAAACCTGTGACCTTACGGCCTTCTACCAGCGGTTTTCCCTCCGGGGTTTTGACGTGGCGCAGCACGCCAGGCGCATGGCAGACCAGAGCAACGTGCTTGTCTGCCGCCAGGAATGCTTCGATAAGGGCGATGGAGTTTTTATCTTCGGCCAGGTCCCACAGAGGTCCGTGACCACCCGGATAAAAAACGGCGTCGTAATCAGCTTGTGAAACGCTGTCGAGGCGAACCGTTGAAGCCAGGTGTGCTGTTGCTCCGGCGTCTGCCTCGAAGCGGTGGGTCTGCGCGGTCTGGAAGTCAGGCTCATTACTTTTTGGGTCTAACGGCGGGTTACCGCCTTTCGGTGAAGCCAGCGTAATTTCTGCGCCTGCATCTTTAAAGGCGTAGTAAGGTGCGGCCAGCTCTTCCAGCCAAAAGCCGGTCTGGCGGCCGGTGTCACCCAGTTTGTCGTGTGAGGTTAAGACCATAAGAATTTTCATGATTACTCTCCTGCATTTCAGATTGATAGTTTAATTAGACCGGTCGTCTATTAAGTTCTTAAATAAAAATGTTTTTTACCCGTGCCTAATATTCCGGCCAGCTCTACGTGCTGTTTCGTTCTACCGGAACGGCTGTCGTGCTATATCACTTGGTCGCCGTTGGCATGTGTATAAACTAGCAACTAATAGACCGGTCGTCTACAAATAATTAAAAAACTTTTTTCATCTTTTATGTGCCAAGCACCTTCTCATAGCGGGTGCCTGTCACGATGAGATAACCCATTAATTTTAATGTTTATTCAACTGCGTTTTTTCATGTATCGATGATGCACTCAGTCGACTTTCTTTGCCCAAACTGCCTGAGCATTTGTGAATTCACGCAGGCCAAAGTGCGAGAGTTCGCGACCATATCCACTCTTTTTTACACCGCCAACCGGAATGCGTGCATTAGTGGCAGAAAATCCGTTGATGAATACGCCTCCTGTTTCTAAGCGCCGCGCGATTCGCTGGGCACGAGAAACATCGCTGGTCCAAAGGTTGCCCCCTAAGCCGTAATCGCTGGTATTTGCCAGCTCAATGGCATGCTCAACGTCATCTGCGATAGTGAGAGCGGCAACAGGGCCGAAGGTTTCCTCATCAAATGCAGCCATTCCCGGACCTACATCGCCCAATACGGTAGGCTCATAAAAGTTGCCACTGCCCGCGATTTTATTCCCCCCAAGAAGTAGTGTCGCGCCTGCTGCGAGAGTTCGTTCCACTTGATTATGTAATTCATCACGCAAATCTTTTCGTGCCATTGGCCCGATTCTATTTTGCGGGTCCAGCGGATCGCCAACCTTCAACAGTCTGACGGCCGCGATGAATTTTTGTGTGAATTCCTCCGCGATGGGTTTTTCCAAAATAAACCGTTTCGCGGCTAAGCACACCTGGCCAGCATTTTGGAATCGCGCTTCGACAGCAGCTGTAACAGCCAAATCAATATTGGCGTCAGCTAGCACAATAAATGCGTCTGAGCCACCTAGCTCAAGCAAGCTTTTTTTCAATGCCTTGCCTGCAATCGCCGATACGGCAGACCCCGCCCGCATACTCCCTGTCAATGTCACTGCTGCAATGCGATCATCCTCAATAACTTCTGCAACAGTTTCGTTATCAGCAATAAGATTGGTGAATAAACCTTTAGGGAAGCCTGCTCTCTCATAAGCATCCTGCAAAGCATAGGCAGAGCCCATAACATTGGGTGCGTGCTTGAGGATAAAACCGTTACCCGACAGCATAATCGGGCCCGAAGCGCGAATGACCTGCCATAAAGGGAAGTTCCAGGGCATTACGGCCAAAATAGAGCCAATCGGCAGATATGAAACATGTACCTGATCGTCATTTTCGACAGAAACAGGTTCATCTGCGAGGATTGCTGGGCCATTGCTGGCAATCCAATCAATAGTAGCTGCACACTTCTCAACTTCTGCGCGGGCTGCTGCTAGTGTTTTCCCCATTTCAGCGGTGATGATCCCTGCCAAAATTTCTGATCGCTCGCGCAGAATCGCTGATAAACGACGATAAGCTTCTACGCGTGTCGACATGGGAGTAGCACGCCACAGGCGAAAAGCCGCGTTATTATCTGCCAGCATGCCTTCTACTTGATCTGCAGTTTGAAATTCATAAGTCGCGATCAACTCGTCCGTCGTAGGATTACGTGAAGTCGCGACATCAAGAGACAGCGTATTCTGTGTAACATGTTGAGATGACATAGTTTTTCCTCATAAACGGTTTAAGAGAAGCTCGTTGTGTGCTTCGATAAAATCCAGTTTATGCAGGTCTAATCATCCCTGGAAGGCATGTTGTTATCCTATGACTGGGAGTCATAGGTAACGTGTCGAGGAATATAGGTCACCAGAGAGAGGTCGGGTCTCCCCTCTGGCGTGAGTGCGACGTAGGTAAATTCAATATGTCCAGAAGTGGGATGCATAAGCCGCTTGCTCCCCTCTCCCATGCCTTTAACATCCGTATCCTGCCACCATGCTTTGAATTCCGGGCTTTTTTCAGAGAGTTCTTCAATGAGATAGTCAAAAGGCTTTTTGTCCTGAGCATGGGCGCGCGATGCACGGAAAACGGAGATCATCCCTCGTGCCATCTGCTCCCAATCCAGGATCTGCGTGCGATACGGACGATAAAGAAACAGCAGTCGCAACGTATTACGCTCATGAGGTTGCAGCGAACCATAATCGATAAACAAATCAGCAATAGCATCATTCCAGGCGAGAATATCAAGTCGGGCATTTCTCACATATGACGGAATGGGATCGATAGCGCGCACTAAACTTTTCAGGCCATCACTCACTCCATCCTCGAGGGGATGTGGTAACGGCTCTTCGCGCGGTGAAAGGGCAAAAAGATGGGATGATTCAATTCTGTTAAGTTTAAGAACTTTGGCTATACGTTGGAGTGCATCTGCCGAAGGTTTAATCTCTCTCCCCTGCTCCAGCCAGGTATACCAACTCACACTGACTCCAGCCAGCACAGCAACTTCCTCGCGACGTAAACCGGGCGTGCGGCGAGTGCCCTGATGCATGCCAAAGTCCTGAGGATTTAGCCGTGCGCGCCGGCTTACAAGGAAAGCACCGAGTTCACGACGCTGCTCTGAAGTGGTTTTTTTAACCATAATAGTTTGCCTATAAATGTGCCTGTTTGGCCAACGCTTCATCAAAATGCTGATGAATCTCTTCTTTTTTCATCTGAACCCTATGCTCAACAGCATAATTTATGCACAAAAATCCTTCACTTCCGTGGCTAACGTTGGTTGCCACGGGCGTAGAAAACTGTGTCCGACTGGAATTGCCTTCCTATCAACGAGGCAAGAATGCATCGGTTCTGCACCTTTATGTATTCATCTTTTCAAATCAACTTACTAAAGAACGTCCCAAAAGGGTCTCAACTCAGCAAATTATTTATATTTCATTGAGGAAGTAACTGTTAATGCCGGTCGCCAGTGCGCGGGCCATATTCTTCTGAAAGACAGGTTCGCCAAGCATTTTCTCTTCGTGCTTGTTGGTAATAAATGATTTTTGCGCCAGCACCGAGAGAACTCGCGGCGATTTCAACACCGCAAATCCCGCCTGCTCAGGGGTAGTAAGTGATAGCCTGCAGCATATTGATGTCCGCTATACCCGTTGCCTCGGCCAACGTATCAGGAATCCATTGATGCAGTAACAGCACAGCGCCGTGGGCTTCGGCCTGTTCTGGTCATTGGGATACCAATTCTCACCGCGATTGGCAGATGCCGGTGATGCTGTTTTCTGGCGAGCAGTGCGCTGCCGCCCTCTCCCCTACCTACCGCGCAAACCCCACCATAACCTGCCAGACGCCGTTGAAGCAGCGACCTGTCAGGCGCACAGAAGCCAGGCGGTCGCAGACAAAAGAAAGTACCCGCGACACCACTTACAGCAACCCCGAAGCAATTAGTTACACCATTCATTAATCAACAACTCCATTACCGGCCCTCCGGGCCGGGCGGCAGGGGCTGTTCAGTGGGGGCAACCGGTCTTCAAGCCGGCGCTGGTTTTTCGTGGAGAGGGGCATGGGGTTTCAGGTCCGGCTCGGACGAAAGGTTAAACGGAAATATTAACGGATGATGTAACTAGTACACTTTACCCACCGCCAGTCGGCGGGTGCTACTTCAGATTCTGAGTAGCGCGGCCGCTGGAGGCGAAGGCATTGAATTTATCCTCGAAAAATACGGGAGAACAGTGAGGGGGTAAGTAATTTAAGCTATTACTTTATCTGATTACTGCTGCCTCAGGAGGTAAGGGCTGACAGACTTGTCCACCGGTTGATGCAGCAAAACATCTCCGTTTCCACAGCAGAACTATTCAGCCCCTCAGATAGCGTGCCGCACGCTATTCGCCTCGCTCTTGGCACAGCCACAATTAACCAGCTAAGCGAGGCATTCACTACGATTAAAGAGACTATTGAGTAGGAAAGAGATTTCTGAGCTGATGTCCGCTTTTCGCTCGTAGAAGACTGTGCCCTCTCGCCTCGCCCGCAACTGAGAACACCACTTAATTTGGTCTCAGGACATTGACCATTTTCCCTTTTTTTGGCCTCATTTGAGGCCAGCCTGCGCAGTCAGCAGCAGGAACGTGCCTTACCGTTGCCATCAGACCCCAGCCGCCAGGCCCGGAACACATCTTTTCGCGGTCCGGCGGAGCTTACCGGCTATGGTGGATGGCTGAGTGTCGCTGTCGACCAGTATCGGAGCCGGATGGGGCCATAAATCTGCTGTCGCTTCAGCAGGTAAAACGCATTATTCAGAACCGTCGGCAGCACCGTAAAAGCCCCGGTATGGTGGGGATAAGCATCAGTAAATTAGAAAAGAGCAGGAGGCAGCGACTGGGAGGGAGAAAGCGCAGGCAACAGGTTATGATATCTGCCTTTTGTACCAGAGTAGTTACCTGTGCCCGCATTTATGCCTTTATCCTGTTAACCAGTACTTTGTGAACCGACCGATTCGTAATGTCTATCCTTCGCCTCACACTTGTAAAACCAGTATCAGAAGCTGACTTTCTAATTAAAATTAACCCTGCCAGCGGGACTGCCGAATGACATTACAGAAATTCAGCGGAGAAAAATCCGGCTCTTTCTCTCTGATCACGTCGGCTTTGACGTTTCCGAAAGTAGTCTGCGGTTTGTGTCTGATACCCTCATAAAAAGCCTGAATAATTTCCTCTTTGAACGCCGCAGGACGCGGATAGATTTCAGTCACCGCACCGGTTTCTGCCTCAGTGAAATTCTCAAAGCCGATACCCAGCACGTCCATTTCCACCCCGGCGGTCACGAGAGCAATTTCAGGTGCCATGAATTCTGGGATACCTGGCGTGGTATGCAGCGCAATGGCTGTCCAGACTTTATCAATGTCAGCAGGAGCTATTCCATATTCTTCAAGAAAAGCACGCGCGGCATTAGCGCCATCCACTTCGAAACGTTTGTCGCAGCTGCAATGTTCATGGGTCAGGCCAATGTCATGAAACATACAACCGATGTATAACAACTCCCTGTCTACGCTGAGTCCACGCTGCTGACCGGCAAGCGCCCCCCAGTAATAAACCCGGCTGGAATGATTAAACAGCAGATCTGATTCAGTATCACGAATGAACTCTGTTGCTTCACGCGCCATTTTGCTGTCCGGAATGCGAATACCCGTAATTTCAAAGCTCATGATGTGTCTCCTGTTGGTTGTTTTTTTTTGAGCATATAGCGCACTCTTTATGTCTTAAAGTGCCTTTTAAAGACTATTAAAGACATTGCGACTTTTTACGACATGGAGAAATCAATGAGCCATGAGATAGCCGTTCTGGCGGTGCCCGGCGTACAGCTACTGGACGTCTGTGGACCGCTGGATGTTTTCGCAGAAGCGAACCGCCTTCTTAAGCGTCAGGTTTATACATCTAAGGTTATTTCTGTGGGCGGACTCGTCGTTCACGCTTCGTCAGGCGTCAGGCTGGCAGCGGACATGGTGCTTACTGAGACGGCAGACTATACGCCGCATACGTTTTTGATAGCCGGCGCACCGGGAATCGACAGCTTTGTTCCGGATGCTGCAACTCTTGATTCTCTTACCGGCTTATGTGAGCGCAGTAAACGGTTCGGCTCTGTTTGTAGTGGCGCACTGCTGCTTGCACGCACCGGCATGCTGGCAGGAAAGCGAGTCACCACTCACTGGGCATGCGCCGGTGCTCTGGCAGCTCTCTATCCCACGATTACGTTAGATGCGGATGCGTTATGTATCACTGATGGTCGGGTCCGCACCGCCGCTGGCGTGACCTCAGGGCTTGACCTGGCGCTGCGACTGGTTGAAGAAGACCTGGGACGAGAAATTGCTGTAGATATTGCGGCTCAGCTTGTCATGTTTTTTCGCCGCCCGGTCAGCCAGGCTCACTTTGTCCGCAGCAACAGGCTGTCGCTTAACGGGCGCTCGGCATTACAAGAGTTACAGCGATGGGTTATTGCCCATATTGATGTGGTCAGAACGGTAGCGGAGATGGCAGAACATATGAATATCAGCGAAAGACATCTGAGCCGCCTGTTCCGTCAGGAGGCCGGCATAACACCCGGTCAGTGGCTTGAGCGTGAGCGCGTCGCGAAAGTTAAACAGCTGCTGGAGCAAAAAGCTCAGCCTGCAAAAACACTGGCGATGCAGTGTGGATTTTCCGGCGCAGATGTTATGCGCCGCGTTTTCAGCCGGGTGACAGGCATGACGCCCGCAGCTTATGGCAAGCTTAATCGCGCTAAGGAAAGAAATGAAAACAATTAACTGATCATTAGCTTAATCCTGCCGCGGCTTGTTTTAAGGATTCGGCCCTCTCGTTAAGTGCAAATTATTTGCGTTTTTTTTTGTCCTCAGACCCCAGCCGCAATGCTTTTCCCGAAACTTTTCACGGTCCGCTGGTCCTGTCGGTTAGCGAAGTGGGGCTGACGACCCGGCAACGCCGGGGAGCCGGAGGGGGCCATCAGGATAGTGATACTGATGTCTGCTTTGTGCCAAGAGCGGACATTGTGAGAGCCTGAAAGTCCTTATCTGGCTGGAAAGGATTAATACTTTTGGGATGGTTTTACTTACAATGCCTGCCTGAAAGGGCTTAAAAAGTCAGGTGATCAATTGCATTCCAACATGATTGAATATCTAAATATTTTCATACAGGTTGTTGAGCAGGGTAGCTTCACAAAGGCCGCTGACATTCTTCAAATACATCGTCCAACTGTGAGCAAAGCGATACAGCAAATAGAAGACGATCTGGGCGTAAAACTCATTCATCGCACAACCCGAAAGCTGAGTATTACAGCTGAAGGGGATGAGTTCTATCATCATGCCAGACACGTTCTGGCCGAAGTTAATGACATGATGGCCAGTTTTTCACCGACTCTGCCACCGCGAGGGCGCCTCAGGTTGGATGTTCCGCTGGCGCTGGCTCATGCCATATTGATTCCAAACCTCAAAGATTTCCAGGCACAGCATCCCGGCATTGAAGTTGTGTTGGTCTCATCGGATAAAAAAACTGATTTGATAACAGAAGGCGTAGATTGTCTTGTTCGTCTGGGCGCGCTTCAGAATTCAAGTTTTATCTCCAGGCGCATTGGTGACATCAGGATGGTCACCTGCGCAGCTCCGTCTTATCTGCAACAGCACGGTCGGCCAGAGACACTGGCAGATTTGAAGCAACATCAGGCGGTTAACTTTTTTAGTGATCACAGTCGTGACGTTATGGAATGGAAGTTTATTGAGGACGGGAGCGTCGTGTCGCTGCGTCCTACCAGCAGCGTGCTGGTAGATAATTCCGACATTCTGCTCTCCTGTGGCCTTGCCGGTCTGGGCATTATCCAAGCCACCTGCGATGCCCTTGCCCCCCATATCGCTTCCGGTGCTCTTGAAGAGGTTCTGACACAATACCCTTCGGTATCAAAGCCCGTATCAGTGATGTATCCGGACAGGCGCTACCTTTCTCCAAAAGTCCGGGTCTTTATCGACTGGTTCAGTGATGTTCTGGCCATGCAACTCCGCTGAAACAGCTGGATTGTTAATGGATAATTAACACTGAAGTTCCATGGCGGCTATTTTTCGTGCATCCATAACAACGTAGATTGCTCTCAAACAATTCGGGTACGTCTTCAGCATTATTATGAAGATATGCCGCTAACTGACGAGAGCTGAACATGTCTAAAGTTGTTACCTTTAACCGCACCGGCGGTCCGGAAGTACTGGAAATTATTGATGTAGAGGTGCCCGCGCCAGCAGCGGGTGAAGTACAGATTCGCGTACATGCGGTTGGCCTTAACCGTGCAGAAATTATGTACCGCAACGGCCAGTATGTCATTGAGCCGGAATTTCCAGCACGTCTTGGTTATGAAGCGGCTGGCGTCGTGCAGGCTGTTGGTGAGAACGTTGAAGAATTTGCCAGTGGAGACCGGGTGAGCGTGATACCTTCATTCATGTTTAATGAATACGGCATGTACGGCGAACTGGTCAATGCACCGGTGCACGCTGTCGTGAAGCATCCTGAAAATCTTTCATTCGAGGAAGCTGCTGCAAGCTGGATGATGTATGTCACCGCCTATGGTGCGCTGGTTGAATATGGCAACCTTCAGGCCGGTCAGAACGTGGTGATCCGCGCAGCATCAAGCAGCGTGGGCCTGGCTGCCATACAGATAGCTAATATGTTGGGTGCAAAACCCATCGCGCTTACGCGCACCTCTGAAAAAAGCGAAATGCTCCTGAAAGCCGGTGCCGCCGCTGTCATTGCTACTGCGGAGCAGGATATGGTTGCCGAAATCAGTCGTGCAACAGATGGCGCGGGCGCTCATATTGTTTTTGATCCCGTCGGCGGCCCCGACGTGGCAAAACTAACTAAGGTAATGGCTCCGCAAGGCATGTTCTTCCAGTATGGCGCGCTCGACAGCCGTGACATGCTTGTGCCTGTATTTGATATTCTCGGTAAGCATCTGACTTTACGTGGATATGAGCTGTTTGAAATCACAATGAATCCTGAAAAAATGACTCGCGCAAAAGCCTTTGTCACTGAGGGTTTACGCTCGGGCAAACTGAAGCCGGTCATTGATAAAACGTTCCCGCTTGAAGAAATTGCTAACGCCCAGCGTTATATGGAAGCAAATGGCCAGGTAGGAAAAATCATCGTGGTCGTTGAGTGATTTTTACCTCAACCTTTTAAAAAATGAGTTTGGTGAAGCCTGGAAATCATCCGGGCTTTTTATCATCTTTAGTTTCGATCCGATGGCTCAATAACTGTTTTACCGCAAACTGACATTGATATTCACTGCTTCCTAATTAAATGTCCGCTTTTGGCACAGAGCGGACATGCGCACGCTGCACAAACAGGGGCATTCAGCCGAAGTACGCTTACGTTGAGTAGCTTTATATCAGTCTTGTAATGGATTAGAGAAACATACAGCCTCTTCCCGGCCTATGTATGGTCCGTAATTCTCAATGCGGATGTAGCCATTTTTTTTATAAAACTGTACAGCCCTGTGGTTAACAATCCGGGTTTCAAGCCAGAGCTCGGTATAACCCATTCTCTTCGCGGAAGTTTCGAGGAAAGTAAGTAAAGCATTACCCGGAGAGCTCCGGTCTGAAAACATCCTTTTAAATTTGATCACAAAATCAATTGTACGTGAGGCACAACTGCTCGTTATCATGCCGCCGGGTGCAAAAAGCATATTCTGAGCCCCTGAAAGCGGTCAGCCTGTAGATACCGGTTACCGACCCGCCTGATACAGCCAGGCTGGCTGAGAATAAAATAGACGGTAACCGGATTAATCCTGCGCCTCTAACATTGCGTCCTGTTCAGGCAAATGCGTGTGCCATTTTACGCCACCAGCGCCACTGCCCGGATTGGCGAAGCCGATGCCCCTTTAATCCTGAGCGGCAATGCCATGAAAATAAATTCGGAAGGCAAGGCTTGCAGGTTAGCCAGATTCTCAATGATCAGGCAATCAGAGCCGAGAACGGCAAGATGAGCCGGGTGTGCTTCATTACTGTATCTGTCCAGCGACATGGCATCTGTACCGAAAACAGTAACGCCTTTTTCAATCAGATAATGTGCACCTTCGCCTGACAAACCCGGCCAGTTTTGCAAAAATGGCGCCTGGTTTGGACGACAGCGCCACTTCTGATCATAACCCGTTCGAAATATCACAATATCTCCTGCAATGATTTTCCCTTTATCAGCTTCCCATGACTGGATCATTTCTACAGTGATGTCACTGTTCTCTGCCAGATGTGACATATCCAGGCAGCGTCCCCGTCCGGTGAGCTGGCGCACATCGACCTGTTCAATCGTTTTTCCACCTTCAATGAAATGAACAGGCGCATCCACATGAGTACCGCAATGATCGCCGAGGCTGAGCTGACAGTTATAGTTGCCATCACCAGCAATGTAGTCTTCGGCACGGCTGCAGAAGAATTTTCCATGCGTTGGCCAAACGGGCATGAACTCTTCATAGAGATGGTTTAGCTCAATAAGTTTATGGTGACGTAATAACGTGATCAGATCGCTGGTCATATCAGGCCTTTTTTAACGTTACGGTTTCTTTAATGAACCAAAGTGGAATACAAGAGAGGAGTAACACCGCGACAATCACCAGATAGTGCACGGTGAAACCGTAGCTGTGGATAATCCAACCGCTAACGGGCGCGACCAGAATACCGGCGATGCCAACCGCGAGGCCGATCATTAATCCCATGCTTGACGCGGCAGCACGAGGAGATGAGTCGATAAGCAAAGCATAAGCCACGGGATAAGGTGAGTTGCGAAACAGGCCCCAAAAGATAAGAATGGCCCAGCCAAGCGTAGCGGAATGGATGAACATGCACAGCGCCGCTGCCAGAACCCAGCCCGTAATAATGATACCCAACGAGCGCTTACGCCCTTTCACATCAGAGAAGCTGCCCCACAGAATCTGTCCAATCCAGCCGGTCAATCCCGATGCACCAGAGATGATTGCTGCGGTCGAGAGATCGAGTCCAACTTCACGCGTCAGTTGCAGCGTCAGAAAGTTAGCTATCCCCATCTCTGCCCATGTAAAACCAAAAATCAGCAGAATAGCCATTTGGCAGTTACGATTTTTCAAACAGGAAGCGGCATTAGCCCATACAGAACGCTTCTCAACGGTGTTCTGCAAGGATTCGGTAACGGGCGGCGTCAGCTTGTTATCAACGATCCAGTCATTAACCTTCTGGTGATTTTTACGTGTGCCAATGATGAGTTGTGCCACCAAAATAACTAAGCCAATCAGCGGAATAAACAAAAAGGCTTCACGCCAGGTCGCAAAAGCCAGAATAGCGGCGATTAGGATAGGACCGATAAATTGCCCCAGCGGAAATCCGGTGTGATGCACCCCAATAGCAAATCCACGGTTCTCTTTCTGCCACCACTCGCCGAGCAGAGCGACGTTAATCGGTTCCGACCCACCAGTTCCCATGCCCATCGTGACACGCAGCACCTGAAACGCTCCCAGCGTTTTACAAAAAGCAGTCGCCACACCTGAGATAATTTCCACCAGCACCGTCACGCACCAGCTGTAACAGCGCTTATGTCCGGCACCTAACCAGTCTGAGAACAAACCGAAAATCACTGCGCCGGCTAAGGTTCCAACAAAGCTAAGTGAATTGAGCCAACCCGCCTGAACTTCTGTCAGGTTAAATGACTGCATAATTGCCGGAAGCAGAGTAGGAAGAATAATCCGGTCAATTGAGTTCATCAGGATCGCAAGCGTCGTAATGACCAGCATCCACCAGGAGAGAGGGTGCGCTCTGGGCAGAAAGCGATACAGCCCGCTGCGTGGAACGTGTTCAGCGGCAGTAGCGGTCTCTTTTGTCGGTTGTTGTGTCAGTTCAGATGAGGGAGGTGTCATATCCAGTGCCTTAGAAAAATCATCATAGTCTGCAGCCTTACCCTGATGCTATTGGCCAGGCCACGCCCTGTTTTGTCGTTATTCTTGTAATGTTTAAAATTTAATCAGCAGAGCAAAAATTAAACACGCTGATAACATAATTATCAAGACTACTACCATACAAGCGGGCATCGATTGATACTGGACCTTGATCACAGTTAATCGATAGTTGGATAAAAAAAGCACAAGAGAGATCACATTGTTTAGGCAGCGCGGTAAGATGTCCTGATCAGTTTGCTCGTTTTTTTATAAAAATTTAACCGATTGCAGGGTTATGCCCGCAAACGAATGCCTGGATTTTTCACGGCATTAACCCGCAAGATGATTCAGCGATGCCCCCACAAGCTAAGCAGGGCTATGTACCCTATTCTGGCGAAGCTGTTTTCCTGTTGGAGATGCGCTAATATTTTTCGGGCGTTAATTAACTCAATGCGAAAGGGCGTCAGTGCATAGGCAATGAGCGAGGTCGCGCTCCCAGGCACAGACACAACCCTCCCTGCAGTTAAGTCATCCCTTTTGCATATCCTCCCAGCTTAAATCAAAACGCATGAGGTATTTACGCAATCGGTCCGCATCGTTTGGCTGTTTTTTCTGTTGGCGGGAGATGGCGAAGAGCCTGCGGCCAGCCTCTGAAAGCGAGGCTGAGCGCCGGCAAACGTCAATAACCGTTTCCAGCTGCTTTTGATCAAACAGATCGATCTCAAGATCGACTGGTAATGCCACCAAAGATTTCTCTTCTGTATGCCAGTTTGCCTGCAAACGGATAATCTCTTCATCCACCAGCGCGACTGTAATGCGTCCGTTTTCTGCCAGCGTTGCCATACGCGCTACGCTGGCACCGAGTTCACGAAAATTGCCCCGCCAGACGGCGTCATCTGAGTTCGCAAAATGCAGGTAATGGCCACGCGCGTCCTTATCGAAGCGTACCTGACTCTGCTGGTCGCGCATGAAGCGCTGAAGTTCGTACTCGATGTTAGGTTCAATGTCTTCACGGCGTTCGGCAAGACCCGGCAGGCTGAATGTCCACATATTGATGCGTGCGTACAAATCTTCACGAAAGCGCCCTTCTCTTACCCATTGCCGCATATCCCGATGCGTGCCCGCGATCAGCTGGAAATCGCTGCTGACTTCACGGTCTGCACCAAACGGGAAGAAGCGCTTCTCTTCGATCGCACGCAACAGCATGGCTTGTTCATCGAGCCCTAACTCCGCGATTTCATCCAGGAAAAGGATGCCGCCATCAGCCTCACGCAGTAATCCCATGCGCGCAGCCAGTGCGCCGGTAAATGCCCCTTTGACATGGCCAAACAGCGTCGACATGGCGTTATCGCCACGTAGCGTAGCGCAGTTTACTGCCACAAATTTCCCTTTAACCTGATGACGGGACTGCCGCAACCGGAAGATACGCTCTGCCAGAAAAGATTTCCCTGCCCCCGTGGGTCCCGTTAAAAGAATAGGTGCACTTGATCGCTGCGCCACACGTTCGATTTGTTCGATAAGCACGTTAAACGTGGTATTGCGGGTTTCAATACCTGATTTAAGAAATGAAACTGAGCTCTGCTGCTCATGCTGAAAGCGACTGGTTAATGTGGCATAACGACTCAAATCCAGATCAATGATCGAGTACACGCCTTCTGGCGTTACTTCGCCCTTTAGGCCCGGTCCGGTCTGCAACAGGCTGGCTGGCAGGTAATGCGCTTCTGTCAGCAGGAACCAGCAAATCTGCGCCACGTGAGTCCCTGTGGTGATGTGCACCAGATACTCTTCGTTCTCAGTATCGAAGTGATAACGGCTGGCGAAATCAAGAAATGCACTGTAGACCTCTTCGAAATCCCATGGGTCAGCAAGACTGACTGCATGCGATACGACCTGCGTCTGCGGCGAGACCTCTCCAATATCTTCTGCCAGTCGTTCCGCCAAACTGATGTCACCCGGCTGGTGTAACAACTCGAAGCGGTCAATGGGTAAATCCGCGTGCTGGCACAGCGCCACGCTGGGACGCCATTTGGTCCAGCGATGCTGACGTTTGCCGCGCCTGTCAAGTTGAGTGCCCAGAACGCCAATCACGACTCGTCGCTTCATATCTTATCCTCTAAGATAAACCTTTATTTAATAAGATAAGAATATCTCTCCAAATTATCCAAGACAAATACGCTCATTTAAATAAAAAACATTAAAATCAGTAATTTATTCATATTTTTACATGAATATAATTTCTGGCACGTTATTCGCTATGTATAGAGTCACTGATACTGCAGAAGAAGAAGAAAATGAAACCTCAATTTGAAGTACTCAATTCTGTCTCGGGTGCGCCGATAAAAATGTGGACACAGGGCGTGCCGGTAGAGCCTGAAGCCAGACAGCAGCTGCTTAACACGGCCAGCATGCCCTTTATTTTTAAACATATGGCAGTCATGCCCGATGTACATCTGGGCAAAGGCTCAACAATTGGCAGTGTAATACCGACACGTGGCGCCATCATCCCGGCGGCAGTAGGCGTAGATATTGGCTGTGGCATGATTGCCGTGCGCACCTCACTGGTTGCAGCCGATCTGCCCGACAACCTGTTGGGACTGCGCAGCGCCATCGAACAAGCCGTACCCCATGGTCGCACCAGCACCCGAAGCAAGCGGGATAAAGGTGCCTGGCACGACACGCCAGCCGACGTTGATGCGCACTGGGCAAAACTGGCGTCCCGGTTTAAGCATCTGACGGACAGGTATCCACAGCTGCTGAAAACCAATAACCATCAGCATCTGGGTACGCTTGGCACAGGCAATCACTTTATCGAGATCTGCCTTGATCAGGCTGACCGGGTATGGGTAATGCTGCACAGCGGCTCGCGCGGGGTGGGTAATGCCATTGGCACACTGTTCATCGCACTGGCACAGAAAGACATGCAGCAGCACATCGCTAATCTTCCGGATCGTAACCTCGCCTATTTCAGTGAAGGGAGTCGTCATTATGAGGATTACCTGGAAGCGGTGGGTTGGGCACAGGATTATGCGCATCACAACCGCGAGGTCATGATGAATCGCGTACTGGCTGCCATGTCCGCCTGCATAACTAAACCGTTTGCCACGCATCAGGAAGCGGTGAACTGCCATCATAACTACGTGCAGCAGGAGCAACACTTTGATGAGCAGGTGCTGGTTACGCGTAAGGGTGCGGTGTCCGCGCAAAAGGGACAGATGGGCATCATTCCTGGTTCGATGGGTGCAAAAAGTTTTATCGTGCGCGGCCTGGGAAATGAAGAGAGCTTTTGCTCCTGTAGCCACGGCGCAGGACGCACCATGAGCCGTACTGCCGCTAAAAACCGCTTTACCCTTGACGATCAAATACGTGCTACAGCCCATGTGGAGTGCCGTAAAGATCGTGACGTGATAGATGAAATACCTATGGCCTACAAAGACATTGATGCCGTCATGGCAGCGCAATCCTCACTGGTAGAGATCGTTCATACGTTGCGTCAGGTGGTGTGTGTAAAAGGATAAAAGGGAGAACAGGATGAATATAAAAACAGGATTACACGGCGTTGATGAAACCATGCGCGAGCGCGTTCGCGGCGTCCTGCAACAGATAGAGGCCGAGTACGACGTACGTGTGTTGTTCGCCTGTGAATCAGGCAGTCGTGGCTGGGGATTTGCGTCACCGGACAGTGATTATGATGTGCGTTTTCTCTACGTGCACAAACCGGAGTGGTACTTGCGTGTTGAATCGTCGCGAGACGTTATCGAAAAACCGATAGATACCGAACTCGACGTCTGCGGCTGGGAGTGGCGAAAAGCGTTGGGTCTTCTGAAGCGTGCCAACCCGACCCTTATCGACTGGCTGGATTCACCTGTTATATACCGGCAGAACGACGATGTAATGGCTCGTGTGAATGCAGTTAGCGATCGTTTCTTTTCACCGGAGCGCGCGCGCTGGCACTACCGGTCTATGGCGCACAAAAATTTTCGTCACTATCTGCAGGGTGATGAAGTCAGGCTGAAAAAGTATTTTTATGTCCTGCGCCCTCTGCTAGCCGTGCGCTGGATTGAAGCGGGTAAAGGTGCACCACCCATGCGCTTCGATCGACTGCTGCAGGAAACAGTGCATGAAGGACCGTTGCTGCAGGAAATTGCTGAGTTGCTTACCGCGAAACAACGCGCCGGGGAAGCGCAATATGGACCCCGTCGGCCCATTCTGCACGCTTTCATCGAAGCTGAGCTGGCACGAACTGAAGCAACACTTGCCCCGTCACCTGGCAAGCGCGATGACGCGTTGCTAGACGCATTGCTGTTTGAAACAGTTCTGGGACATCACGCATAACAGGGAAGGGATATGAACAGCTGGCTTAACCGGTTTCTGGGGAAAAAAACACAACATACCTTCCCGCTGGTGTGGGATACACAATTGGCATCGATCTATGCACGTCTTGAACAGGCCTGTAATCAGCCACAACCACTGGCATGGGATAACAGCGTTTTAGAGAACCAGCCGTTAGGTGATTCAGATGAAGCGTTTTGGGCACCGGGTGCGCTTGAAGGCACGATGATTTATCACTTCGGTGTAGGAAGTGAAGGCCCAGATGCAGAGGACATTCTCTCTGCGTTGCAACAGGTGCTTGCAAAACCGGACTTAACGGCAATGCAGGGGCTGTATGACCTGATAAATCATGACTCACCGCTGCATTACATTGATGACCTGTTGAAAGCCATCTCAGATTCTCGTGATCTGCGAGCGGATAAGCTCAATGAGCTGGTGTTATTACTCTGCACCCAGAGCCCGGATTGTAATGCGGTAAAGTTTGCCATGGCGGTTTTGGCCTTCTTTCCACATCCGCGCAGTGTTGAGGTATTGCAGGTGCTGGCAAGCCATGATGAGTTTACGCTGTATGGTGTTGTCGCGCTGCGCGTTATGGTCGAGCCAGAGCAGTATGCTGATATCTGGTTTGACATGGCGCTACGTGTCAACGGCTGGGGACGTATTCATCTGATGGAGCGTATGCCAGACACAATGGATAAAACGATTTGTGACTGGCTATTGCGCGAGGGCTTCGCCAATTCAGTCATGAACGAGTACACCGCGGTGAACAGTGCGGTACGCGGAGGGCTGGCGGATGCGCTGGCAACGGAACACGACGATGCCCTTCTGTTGGGTGCAGCGGAGATGATTTATGCGCTGTTAAACGAAGGTCCGGTTCCCGGTATGTCAGTTTACGATGATGGTGCTAAGGTCTGCCTGCTCTATTTGCACCATGTTATTGCCTATCAGCCCGCTCATCCCCTGCACTATCTCACTGCCAGCCGGATCGGGGAGTGGGCACAGAGTGAGGAATCAATGGAGACAGACCTTTCCTCGCAATTAGTGGCAATAAGCGCCGGAGTACTGGCGTTAACGATTTGGGATAAGGTGATTAAACTGGCTCTGGCAGGCGACGAAGATTACGCATTCAATCTTGCTATTGAAGTGTGCCGCGCTCGTCAAGAGGATCCCTTCCCTGCTCTGTTTGCACGCCAGCGCGATAATCCTGAGTCAACCCTCTGGTACCAATTGATGCAAACAGAGGACGCAGGCCAGGCCAGCCGCGTATGTAGTCTGGCAGAAGCACAGTTTGATCTTAAGGCGATTGCGAGTGGGCCGACGCTGAGCAGCGGCATGGGCCCGAAATGGAATTCTCAACGTCATCTGGATTCGGTATTACAGGAAATGAAGCGCTTCCCAGAAATGGGATGGCCTTTACTTGCAGCTGCACTGCGGAGCCCGGTGATCAGAAACCGTCAGATGGCAATTAACGCTCTCGAAGTGTGGCCCTCTGACAGCCTGTCGGTTCATCGTAAGTACATTGTAGAATGCGCTAACGGTGAGCCTCATGAAGAGGTGCAGCAGCGTCTGAAAAGTTTGCAGGAACGGTTCAATTAAATCCGCCTCAAAAATGGAAAACCCGCTTTTTAGCGGGTTTTCGCTTTATCTGAAAAAGCCATCCACTGCTTCATTACACTCTTGATTTTCTGTTATTAGCGGTCAGCAAAAAGCTACTCCAGCAGCATCCGATTCTGCCGTCGAAATGAGCCTTAGCTGTAGCGATTTCCGCAAAAAGGAACTGGGAATTTCAGTCTGAAATAAATTATAAAAAGTGATTTAAAACAAAAGCTTATCATAGAAAACCTGCAGGGATTTTTTTAATCTTTAGAGATACAAAAATTGTCTCCAGATTTAAATCATTCAACTATCCGCGATAACGTGCAAAGGGTAGGGGGCTTGAATAGACACTAAACTAAGTTCGTTTTAATTCAGCTGCCAGTTAAACGTTGCAGCTAAAGACAGATACTCGAGATAATAAATGAGATGCACTAAGGTTCTGACGTGCTCTCCATTGATTAATACCTCACGATGTCAGTAATGTCTTTATCAGTAACATGAGGACCTCTCCGTGAAGAAGCGTTTTTACAACGAACAGTGCATCCATATTCTCCGCAAAGCCGAAACCCCGATTTCCGTCCGTAATCACACCATCTCAGAATCGTGCGGTCACTAAGTTATCCTGCAACGATAAGAACCGATCAGAGTCCTGAATTTACATGTCGGACACTGGATCAATCGGCTTATAAACATGCCTTGACGCTGCGGTTAAGTCAGTCTGGTAAGCCAATACAGAATGGGTTCAGCGACAGCATTCACATCAGGAAATGATTAAAGACTGGCGGCAGGACAATAACGTATGCAGGCCACATTCAGCACTGATTTTCAGACGCCATCAGAGTTTGTAGTGGGCTGGCGAAACGGAGAATTTGAAAGTAAACACACTACCATGAGTAACTGGCGGCTCTGTCTAATACCAAGAGCAGGCAGAACCTTCATGCCCGCGCTAAAAACAGTGTGTTAAGTATGGATTGATTACATGAAGTAAATCGAGCGAGCCTTGGAGCCAGGCAACGAATTCCTCATTCCAGCTCCCACTGACTGCAAGGCACAAGATACGTTGAAGAAAGCTCCATCACTGCGGTTTTCAGGTGACATGGGGCTAAATGTAAAAAATACGTTTTAGTAAAACTGCATTCAGACGCTTCTTTCAATCTTTTAATGATTAGTTGTAGGTTCTGACGTGCTGATACATATCGATTGCGTATCCGCGGCTTCCCGCATCCTTCCTGTGAGTCTGCTTTTTTCTTATCCCCGTTATCAACAGGATAGATCCAGTAATACGATCTTAATACGATCTAATATCGATCCAAAAAAGCCTAAACGATCCCCGCACCTCTGCAGCCCTTGCTGTGTCTGGCTTAAATGGCAATTGAGGTTATCCGTCATATGCAAAAAATTATCCGTCGTATGCATTTGGTTACTGTTCGTATGCTTTAGGTTATCGGTTATATGCTCTTTGATTTCCACTGGTATGCTGATAAGGTTATCCGTCGTATGCAGCGTAGAATTCACCTGTTGATAAACGGAAGTTGTTTATGACCAAGAAAGTCAATGACTTAGATAGCATGACTGATGAAGTGAATAAAAAGACGGGTGAACTTGTCCACCTCAATCCTACGGCTAACGCAACGGTTCAGCCGGTCGCCTTAATGCGCCTTGGGCTTTTTGTTCCCAATACCGATCATGCAAAATCTAAATCCTCAGTGAGCACGGTTAAATCGACCGTGGATGCATTTGAGGATCTTTACCATCTGGAAGTGGTTAAGCGGGAAGGCTACAAGGATATCTCTATTCGTTCCGAACGGCTTGATATGGCCACTGACTTTCGGGTGTGGTTAGGGATCATACGTTCCATCTACGATAATGGCAGTTTCGCAGGTAAGCTGAAACTGCCATTCACAAAGTTTCTACAGAACTGCGGGTTCGATTCGAAGCGCTCTAACAAAGACATGAAGAAGCGTATAGATGAATCCCTTATGCGTTTACGTGGCGTAACGATACAGTTTCGTAATGAGACCGGTTCTCTTACAACAGGTCTTGTAAACAGCGCGCATTACAGTCTGACAAAAAATGAAGTCGAGATAGAAGGCGATCCTCGTCTTACTGACCTCTATCAGATGGACTATAAGGTTTATCTGCGTCTTAAGGCCATTGACCACCTTCCCCGTAAAGAATCTGCCCAGGCGCTTTACACGTTCATTGAGAGCCTACCGAAAAATCCGGCTCCGGTTTCAATGAAACGCCTTCGGGAAAGATTACGCCTGAAATCGCGCATTGCTTATCAGAATCATATTGTGCGTAAAGCCCTGGCTGAATTGAAGGAAATCAATTATCTGGAGTACAGCGAGTTTAAGCGCGGGAGATCGGTATATTTCAATATCACAAAGAGAAATCCGAGCTTAGTGCCTGATAAAGCCTTAAAAATGAATGATACCTATGCTGCTGAACCTCAAATTCTTGATGAGGCAATGATATCTAAAATCAGTAAGCTCAAGGATTCAGGTTTTACAGAGGAAGAGATTGCAAAAATCCTGATCACCCTCGATAGCAAATGACCAGTAACCAGCGTTAGCATACGACTGCCAACCTTTCCAAAATAATGAGCTTATTCAAATGATTATGAATCAGCTCATCAGCATAATTTCATTTCTCATGAGTGCTTGGCTGGCTTTCGGCTCGTTCCAGGTCCCTTTTTAAACAGACGCCCGCATACGACCGATAACCTTTAACGTAATCTCTTATGTTAGAGCATACGACGGGAAACCTTTGCGGATTCAGTCATACCTCAGACAGCATGAAAACGTTGCTGATTACAATTTTATCTCATATAAAAAATAGCTTAAGTTATTGAATTTAAATAATTATAATTTAAATTTTATGTAAAAAGATGACCACAGCGCTGTGGCTTAGCGCTTAGCAATATGTTTTTGAAATTGCATATGGCTGATAACCCTCGCGCATACGACTGATAACCTTCTCTCAATCCTCGCCAGTCAGATACTTCATAGCCCCGCCTGAATAACAGGAATATGCATACGACCGATAACTTTCTGCATGCGACCGATAACTACCAGCATATTACCGATAACTTTCCCTGATACCCTTGTTAAGGATAATCCACCCTACTAACACCCTTCATTAAAGCCTTCTCAAGCATATAAGTGATAACTTCTGCATACGACTGGAAACTTTTTTTGCGGGAGATAAGCCTATTTCGAGTCCTTTGTTACAGCAGCAGATTATGACCAGAGAGTTTCTTACCTAAGCAGTGTTTTTCATTGGTAGGGCAGGGCTATTACACCGTAATTAGCATACGACTGATAACGTTTGGGCCAATCGTCAACGTTCGTTGTTGGCATCAGAAGTTAGAGGGTTGGCGCTCTGCGCTTTTCCAGCCTGAGCGGAGCATACGAATGGAAACCTATGTATTACGCAAAACTTACTTACCAGGGAGTAGACCAAATGATTTTTATAAAAATAGTATTAAGTTAATGATTTATATAAAAAATATTCAACAGGAACACATCATTGAGGCATTAAAATCTAATCAAGAACAGACGACCACGGTAAAAAAGAGATGCTTAGCCTGAACCTCTAGCATATGACCGATAATCTTTAACCCTTTTCCGTGGCCATGCTTACTCGGCAACTCAACAAAGATCAATCTTAGGAGCCCGGTACAGGTGATAAGCCAGGCTAAACCCTAAGCGGGCGATGACAAAACTTATTGCTATGTACAACTTTTTCCTGAATATCGAAATTTATTGCACATAACAATACTGTGTGTACACTGACGGAAAATTTGCCAATGGAGTAGCGGGATGAAAAGCAATTACGGTGGCGTAGACGAGACGGCTCGCAGGGCAAATGCCATGCTGCGCAGCATGAGCGACGACATTATCGATAAACGCCAGGAATTTGGCCTTGATCGGTACTATCAGACTTTCACCCGTAACTCTGTTGCAAATATGCCTAAGCTCAGTCGTCGAGCCGTTGAGCAGGCGATTGAAGAGATGGAAGAGAAGGGGCATTTGTTCGGAAAAAAGGATGCGGGCAATGCCAAGCATTACGCGCTGACCGTTCAGGATGTGGTCGATATTTATGCGCATCGTAAGGTGCCGAAATATCGTGACCTGCATGAAGGGGAAGGCCCGTTTGTGATTTTCGTAGTTAACCTGAAAGGCGGGGTATCGAAAACCGTGAGTACGGTAACCCTTGCCCACGGGCTTCGCGTTCATCCAGATTTGTTACAGTATGACCTACGTAACCTTGTGATTGACCTGGATCCACAGGCATCCAGCACGATGTTTTTGAATCATACCAACAGCATCGGTTCAATCATGGAGACCGCAGCGCAGGCCATGCTTAATGACCTGGATGCTGAACAACTTCATAAAGATATTATCCAGCCCACTATCATTCCGGGTGTCGATATCATTCCCGCCTCCATTGATGATGGATTTGTGGCCAGCCAATGGAACGACCTTGTTCATGAGCATCTTCCTGGCGTGCTGCCCTCAGAGGTTCTGCGACGTAATATCATTGATCGGGTCGGTAAAGATTATGATTTTATCTTTATCGATACCGGGCCGCATCTCGACGCCTTTATGCTAAACGCTATTGCCGCCAGCGATCTGCTTTTAACGCCGACGCCACCAGCTCAGGTCGATTTCCACTCCACTCTTAAATATCTTACTCGCTTGCCAGAGATGCTTGAGCAGCTGGAAGAGGAGGGCATTAATCCTCGGATTAAGGGCAACATCGGCTTTATGTCGAAGATGACCTCCAAGCGCGACCATGAAATGACGCATGGCCTGGCTCGGGATGTTTTCACTTCTTATATTCTGGACGCCACACTACCCCGCTTAGACGGCTTTGAGCGCTGTGGAGAGACTTTTGACACCATCGTCAGCGCCGATCCGCAATCCTACCCAGGGAGCGCGGAGGCACTGAAAAATGCAAAACGTGAAGCTGAACGGTTTACACAAGCGGTGTTCAAGAGAATTGAGTTCGTAAGGGGTATCAAATGACAAAAGTAATGAAAAAGATGGGCCGTACGCTGGGCAATTCAAATTTCTCGAAAATGCTGAGTGAGACGGAAGGCGCTCGGGTATTCGTACTGAAATCAGGTGCCGAAGCACGCTTCGTTCTCACAAAAATATTGCATGATGATATTGAAGCCCAGACCTATGTAGATGCCTCAGTTAACGGTCGGGACCAGTCGTTACTTACGCCTGAATCCGTTAGTGACATTGCCCGTACCATTAAGCTGCAACAGTTTTTTCCTGCAATTGGCCGGGAGATTAATGGTCGTATTGAGGTACTGGACGGTTCTCGCCGTCGCGCAGCGTGTCTCTATAATGGTACTCCTTTTGAAGTGCTGGTAACCAAAGATGATCTTGATTTAGCCGATGCGCGCCAGTTAGCGAAAGATATCCAGACAGCTAAAGAACACACGCTGCGAGAGCTGGGAAAGCGCCTTCAACTGATGTATCCGGAAGGTATGAATCAGTCGGATATTGCCAAAGTCGAAGGACTTTCCGCTGCAAAAATAACCCGCGCTTTTCAGGCTGCAGCGGTGCCTGATGAAATGATTGCCGTGTTTCCCTCAGTAAGTGAGCTTTCCATTACCGATTATCAGGCATTACTCGATATTGCAGACAAAGCTAGCGTTCAAAATATTGAAATAGGGGAGTTGGTTGACAGCGTACGTAACCGAATTGAAAACGGGATCGCACTCGATTTCGACGATCCAACAAATAAAACCAAAATTATCGGCTATTTTCGCGTGGCAAGTGCTGGCAGGAAAGCCACGAAAGTAGATAAAAAGATTGTCACTGAGAAGATGGGAGAATTTGCTGATAAAAAGCAATTTGCCCGTAAGAAAGTTGATGTTGAAAAGCGATTAGTCACCTACGAGTTCTCACGCTTACCGGCTGCTTTTCAGGCTGAGCTTGATGTGGCTGTTAAAAAAGTGATTGAGAAAATGCAGTTACAGGAGAAATAAAAGCTTTAATCTTTTAAATCTCATACACGATGGGCCACAAAGCTGCGCTTGCAGTTGAAGTGGTCCTTTTTCTATACCATGTGGCAAAGTCATATCCGCTGAAAGCATTTCCCAATGATTTTTTCATCTAACAGTATGTTTTTGAAGATTAAAGTGTTCATATTTCAGTCTGAAATTCCCTCGGATTTCAAAAGCATTGAACCTGACGGCAACAGATTAATGTTAATTGAAAGCCAATAAAAACAACCTTTATCAACGCATGTTTGATATGAGATTGACTCATTGGCGTTCATAGAATTAACACGGCTTTACCAAGAAACGGTATCAGGACATGTTTTCACTCGTAACAATCCTCAAATCAACATTGCCATCTGAATAGGTATCAGGTTTATAACCTTGTTCAAGATGCCTGAGCATAATATGTATGGCTGAGGTAGCATGATGATGAGCATTTTGATCAAGCGTATAGTCAAGTTGATCACTTTCTAATAATTGACGCGTTACTGATGAAAGTTCATGGGTAATATAAAGGCATGATTTATCTAAGTGATAATGGCGTAGTATTTTGCTTATATCACTATTTCCCGTACCAGTATTATATAAGCCAATAATATTATCGTTCCGTTTCAAAACCGTATTTAAAAGTGATCGAATTTTGTCAGGCTCATCCTGCCCAGCAAGCACCTCATGAAGTGCCAGATGTGGAGCGCGTTGTTCAATCATATCTCGAAAGCCTGCAACACGCTGAATATGAGCATGAAAATCAACACGCCCGCTGACCATGATTATGGTACCTGGCGTGGTGCGGCTCTTACTCATCAATAATCCCGCAGTTCGACCGGCCTGGTATTGATTGATACCTACATGGCAAAGCCTGTTGGCATTGGGTAGATCGGTCGCGAGTGTAATCACCGGCACACCTTTTTCCATGCAGTATGTGAGCGCTTCGTAAATTATCGGATAGTTATGTCCAAAAACGATTATTCCATCACGGATGTGACTGCTTTGTTTGATTTTTTTGGCAAGCTTATCGGGCTCAGATTCTGGGACTAAGGTACGATGAAGTGTTATTTTACGATAGCCAAGGTTATTCGCGACCAAAGCAAATTCTTTTGCTAACTGGCGAAAGAAAAAGGATTCAAGGCTGCTCAAAAACACTTCAATTTGCCAGGGATGACTGTTTTCTTCAGGTAATAAGCGCTGAAGGCCGGCAGCACGAGCCGCTATTAACACTTTACGAACAGTTTCAGGTTTTACTCCGCCGCGCTCATTTAACACCCTGTCAACCGTGGCGATTCCAACACCCGCTTTTTCAGCCAGCATTTCCAGGGTCACTTTTTTCATTTTTTCTCCACAACGGTGCAAAAGGAATCAGGAATTGATTTTTAAATGTACAGAGCAAAGCTTATTATTATCCTAAGCACAAACACTCAAATAAGTGAATAGATGCCGCCAAGACACCGAGTATTTTTTCAGAGCGTTCATATATTACTCATGATGGAAAACCATCAAGAAACTCCTTTGAAACTTAAGGGGAAGTCCTTAGCATTGCGCCGCTGTTAAATTTTCTTTAAGAAAACTTTCGAAAATGTAAACAATAAAAATATATAAGTCGGAAGTTTAGAATTAAAAATACCTCATGGAAATGTTCCGCTTTCAGCGGTTCCCTAATCAATTTTGGCAATTTGTGTTTGTTCTTTTAATTAGTCCATTTTGATGTGGCCAATTCAATAGCAGGGATAATATGAAACGCAGAGAATTTCTCACTTCCATGACGGCGCTGGGAGTGGCCTCTTCTATACCTACAGTTGCTAAAGCTGATGTGATTAATGGCGGCCAGCCCTGGCAGCCAGGTCAAGTAAATACCCCGCCTCCACCTCCAAGACAAGGAGGATTGCAATATTTAACACCCCATGAATTTGCAACCGTTGGTGCTATTTCTGAGCGCTTTATTCCTGCTGATGAAATGAGTATCAGTGGTAAGGATGCGGGCTGTGCGATCTTCATTGATAGACAACTTGCAGGCGATTATGGCAATGCCGTAGCCGTGTACCGTCTAGGGAAGTTTGTGAAAGGCACACCAGAGCAGGGGCCGCAGTCTGCGCTGACGCCTGCTCAGCGCTACCGACTTGGCATTGCCGCATTGGATCAGGCTACCCAAAAACAATACGGCAAAGCCTTTGTTGATTTATCGGGTGATCAACAGGACAACGTTTTAACAGCAATGGAAACGAATCATATCAATTTGGGTGAGGAAGTTGAGACCAAGGTATTTTTCGAATTACTGCTTCAAAACGTCCGCGAAGGGTTCCTGTCCGATCCTATTTATGGCGGAAATAAAGATATGGCTAGCTGGAAAATGATTGGTTTTCCCGGCGCGCGTTATGACTTCCGCGACTTGCTCGCTAAGAAAGGGCAAAAGCTCAAAATCATCCCAACCAGCCTGATTGATAACACCCTTTAATTCACCGACGCTATTGTTGCGCAAGTACGAGTTTTAAAATGAAAAATATTCGACCAAAAGCTGACGTTGCCATCGTCGGCCTGGGATGGTGTGGCTCTTTAATCGCCGAAGAGTTAACACGTGCTGGTTTAAATGTCGTCGCTATTGAGCGCGGCCCATGGTTTGAAACCGCAACTGATTTTCCCCCTTCGATTGATACTGACGAACTGCGCTGGGATACCCGCCGCAGCATGCTACTGCCACCCGCAGTTGAAACCACAACGTTTCGCAATAACACAACGCAAACCGCACTGCCTTCCCGTGACTGGAACCTGAATGAGCTGGGATATAACGTTGGCGGTTCTGGAACACACTGGGCGGGCATGGCATGGCGCTTTACGCCTTTCGACTTTGAGCCCTACAGCCAAACTGTAAAGCGCTACGGTAAAAAGCAGATTGCTAAAGGCATCATTCTTCAGGACTGGGGAGTGACCTATGACGAGCTTGAACCATTCTATGATCGCTTTGAACGTATCGCAGGCGTTTCAGGTAAAGCGGGAAAACTCAACGGTGAAATTGTTCCAGACGGCAACCCATTTGAGGGCAACCGTAGCACTGAATATCCTTTGCCGCCGCTTGAAGGCATGCGCTTAACCGATATTTTTCGTGACGCGTCAAAATCTCTGGGCCTGAATCCCTTTATGGTTCCTGCAGGCCAGGCTTCACGCGCTTATGTGAACCCGTTGGGTGTCAGGATGGGACCTTGTACCTATTGCGGTTATTGCCTCTACTATGGCTGCGGTAACTTCTCAAAATCCAGCCCTAATGCCTGTGTTATTCCGGCTTTAATGCAGCGTGAAAACTTCACCGTACTGACTGATTCCGCTGTAGTGCGTGTTAATAAATCTGCTGACGGCAAGACTGCTACTGGCGTGACTTATCTTGATAAAAATAAAAAAGAGTGGGATCAACCCGCTGACATCGTCATCCTTTCTGCCTTCCAGATGCAGAACGTCCGCCTGTTGCTTCTTTCTAAAATTGGTAAACCTTACGACCCTGTAAGCAAAACGGGTGTAGTAGGGCGAGCGTACAGCTTCCAGACGGTATCTGGTGCCAGCTTATTCTTCGAAGATGAAAACTTAAATCAGTACATCGGTGCTGGGGCACTTTCACAGCAAGTTGATGACTGGAACGGCGATAATTTCGATCACACCGGGATGGACTTCATTGGTGGTGCCGGCATTTTGGTTGTTGCACGTGGTGCCAGGCCCATAGGCAATGCTGATGTTCTTCCTCCGGGTACGCCGCGTTGGGGTAAAGAGTGGAAAAAGGCTTATACCCACGCGTTCCAGAATGGCACGTTCATCTTTGGACAGGGCACCAGTTTCTCTCATGAGGATTACTACCTCGATCTCGACCCAGAATACAAAGATGATAACGGCAATCCGCTGCTGCGCGTCACTTTTGACTACAACGATAATGATCGTCTTTCCGCAAAGTTTATCGAAGAGAAGAGTGTCGAAATTGGTAAAGCGATGGGCGCAAAAATTGTTATTGGTACCAATTCCGCGTCAGGCCATTACTCACCGTATAACTTCGCAAGTGACCACACTATCGGCGGTGCAGTAATGGGCGTTGATCCTGAAACCAGCGTACTCAACCGCTATCAGCAAAGCTGGGATATGCACAACCTGTTTGTTCTGGGTGCCTCTTCTTTTCCAAACAATGCCGGATATAACCCGACGGGCACGATTGGCGCACTGAGCCTGTGGACGGCGAAAGCCATTATCGAACAGTACATGAAGAATCCCGGCCCGTTGGTAAAGGTGTGATATGAAAAAGACAACGATTGTCGCTGGGGTTGCTGTTGTAGCTGCCACCGTTGCTGCTGCTCTATTGTGGGAAAATGGTGATACGTCATCAGATAATGTTGCCAGCACTGACGTTTTAACCAGCCAGCCTCCATCCGCCTCTGATGGCGAGTCAGTGGCGCGTGGTCGCTATGTGGCTGTTGCGGGAGATTGTATCGCCTGCCACACCGCGCCCGAAAGCAAGCAGCCATTTTCCGGTGGTTACTCAATCAGTACACCCTTTGGCGGTATCTATGCCAGCAACATCACCCCTGATGCAGAGACCGGCATTGGCAAGTGGACCGAACGCGATTTCTACCGTGCCGTTCGTCATGGCAAAGGTAAGGAAGGGGAAAACCTCTATCCAGCCATGCCTTATAATGCGTATGTAAAAATCAGTGATAAAGATATGCACGATCTCTGGATGTACATGCGGTCAGTCAAGCCAGTGAATTATAAAGTGCCAGAGACTAACCTGAGTTTTCCTTATAACATCCGTCTGGCAATGATGGGGTGGAACCTGCTGTTCTTCAAAAATCAGGGTTTTCAAATTGATACTGCAAAGTCCCAGATCTGGAACCGAGGCGCCTATTTAGTTGAAGGTCTGGAGCACTGTGCTGCATGCCATACAGCCAAAAATATCATTGGTGGTGATACCAGCGACTATCTACAAGGAAGTAACCTGGCCGAGTGGCATGCTCCCGACATCACCCCTAACACGTATACAGGCATTGGCCGCTGGAGCCAGGATCAAATCATCGATTACCTGAAGCTTGGCAGTAACCACGTTGCGGTAGCCTCTGGTCCTATGGCTGAAGCGGTAACAAATTCCACCCAACACCTGACAGATGAAGACCTGCGTGCGATTGCTGTCTATTTGAAAGCTGTTCCAGCTTCAAAGAATAAAGCGCCAGCGGCGTTATCAGTCAGTAATGCCCAAATGAAAATGGGTGAAAACGTTTATTCAGCTAACTGTACTGCCTGCCATAATAGTGATGGTAAAGGCATTCCAAACCTTGCAGCGAGCCTGGCAGGTAACTCAGGGTTGATGGCTGAAGATGCATCTTCCATTATCACAACGATTCTACAGGGTGGGCGTGGCGCGGTGACTGTCGGCAATCCTACCAGCGGTGCTATGCCAGCCTTTGACTGGAAATTATCAGATGAGCAGGTTGCAGCTGTCGCAACCTATCTGAGAAACAGTTGGGGTAATGCGGCAACGGCTGTCCCGGTAGAAGATGTTACCGAAAGCCGGAAGTTACTGAAGTTAAAACCGCAGATGGCAGCGCATTAAGATGACATGATGTCCTCAGATCAGGACGACGGATAAAGCCTGACTGGTTTGATAGGCTGAGGATTTTAAAGGGTTCATTCTGTTCATGAACCCTTTTTTAATACGCAAATTTAAGTGCGGACCCTGTTCCAATGAGCATTAAAAATGATATGGCGAGACCACGATAACCGCGGCCACGCCGTAAAGCGGAGTCATACTCTAATCAGGCATAAAAAGCAGGTTTCGGCGGCATCTTAACAGGCAGAATTTCACCTGAGTTCTGGGCTGCGACACAGGCATCTGCAGCAACAGCTGCGGCATAACCATCCCATGCCGAGGGTCCGGTCATTTCACCTGAAGCCACGTTATCAATGAAGTCCTGCAACTCTACATCGTAGGCATCAATAAAGCGTTTTTTCCAGTCAGTGAGAATGGCTGTAGACAATTTTGCTGCGCTACGCGTTTGAACGGAGACGGGTTCTGGCAGACGTGCGATACCTAATTCGCCAACAACTTCACACTGGATATCATAGCCATAATCGCAGTTCACAAAGATTTCGACATCTATGCGGGTTCCCCGGGTTGTTTCAAGCAGCACGATTTGTGGATCGCGTAAGTGTGATGAAGCATTGCGTGTTTTACGCGGGAAAATAACCTGCGCACTGACGTAATCGTCATTCAGTAGCCAACGCAGGACGTCAAGCTCATGGATTAAGGTATCAGTAATGGCCATGTCCGTGGTGTAAGCGTCACCAACGCTGGGATTACGATGCGCACAATGCAGCATTAATGGCTCACCAATATCTCCACGGGTGATTACCTCTTTCAGGGCACGGTATCCGCTGTCATAGGGGCGCATGAAGCCCACCTGTACCAACTTTTTACCTGCATTAATTTCAGCTTCAACGATGTTCAGACAACCCTGTGCCGTAACAGCAAGTGGCTTTTCACAGAATACTGGCTTACCTGCTTTGATACAGGCCAGCACAAACTCTTCATGGGTGGGCCCCCAGGATGTCACCAAGATAGCCTGGACAGCAGTATCGTTAATGAGATCATGCGCGTTGTCGTAAATTTGCGCATCAAGCCCTAATTCATTAATCACCTGTTCGCAGTTGCTGCGGTTTATATCGTTTAATGCCACTACGCGCGAGTTTTGAAGAACCTGACTGCAACGACGGATATGTTCACGTCCAATTGCGCCGGTTCCGATAACACCAATATTAATCGTCATAAGTTTATTTCCTGTCGTTGCTATATCAATTTATTGATTCAAGAAAAGAATGCTGTTCTTAATTTCACGAGCAATATCTTCTTCAGTCCATGAGTCCATAACAGATGAGAACGGTTCAAATGCGTAAATACCGCGATAGCCCATCTGCTCAAGCCTGTTTACCTGCTCTTTGGATTTAAGAAGATCGCCTTCACTAAGCATGATGCGTTCTTCATCAGTCAGGAGGTGAGTCGCACGCGTGTCAGTCACGCCAGACAGATGCACCAGGCCAATTTGGGTAATATCAATATCCTGCTCGAAGTCATTCTCAGCATCTTCGAAGAGATGATGATGGAAGGTATCTAAAACGAGTTTAAAGGGTACACCGGCTTGTTTAATCAGGGACTGGGCAACAGTGGCAGATCGTAAAGAGCTTTGAGGAAAGCCCAGCGGCTCAACCAATCCCTGAATGCCATATTCCGCAAACAAAGGCGCGAGCGTTTTCAATGCGGAAATCGTTTCGTCATCTGAGATCTGGGTACCGTCATTAAGCGGGCACAGCACCAGGGATTCGGCACCCACGTCACGTGCATCACTCAATAACTGACGAGTCCGACTCAGAACGTCATCATTCAACTGATTAAAGGGATACACTGCGTTGATCGTGATGATTTTTATTGCAGTTTTGTCGGCCATGTTCCTTACCGCATCGCCACCTTTACCGTCAGTCACGCTTCCGCCGTTCATATCGTTGCGAAGTTCAACTTTATTCAAACCAAGCTCTTTCACCAGCTCGAAAAAACGTTCAATACTGACGGACGGTGCTATTTTTCGGTTAATGCAGAAACGGTCATTAGTGATATTGATAGACATAAGGTATTCCTGAATGATAATTCATCAATAGATGGCTGATTTTGTATTTATCAATAATTTAAAACGCTAAGGTGTGTTTTTTTATCAGCATTTCGCAGGCTTGAGGCTAATTAAAAAATATATGCTTAACGCAGGGTTATATTTTATTCAGAGCAGGCTTTTTATGGTTATAAAGCTCATAGAAATAATGCTCCACTTGCTCAAGACTTCTTCCTTTTGTTTCTGGAATAAATCGTATGACGAAAACGCTACCTGCAATCCCAATAACAGCGAAAATTAAAAACGCGCCGGCAAGGCCGAATGCGGCTAGCAGCAAAGGAAACGCCATCGAAATAGCAAAGTTGGCGATCCAGAGTGAGAACACTGCGCCTCCCATGCATATTCCACGCATTCTGGCTGGGAATATCTCTGAAAGAAGTAACCAGGTAACGGGTGAAAGCGCACCCTGCTGGAAGCAGAGAAAAATTAGCATGCCAGTGAGCACCAGATAAGCACGAAGTAAGTTAACCTCGCCAAGATGATATTCAGGCATAAAGAAGCAAATGGCACCGATGAAGAACAGGCTACAGGTACAGCCAATCTGACCAATCAGCACGAGGGGACGCCGCCCAACCTTTCCAATTAGCCAGATACCCACCAGCGTCATAACAACCGATATGACACCATTGGAGATCGTAGCAAACAGAGCGGCATCATTACTCAGCCCAGCCGCGGTAAGCATGGTTGGAGCGTAATACATAATGGTGTTCACACCAGTAAGCTGCTGTATGGCGGCAATACCGACGCCGAGAAAGAATATCTTCATCAACCATGGCGTGGCTAAATCACGAAGACGACCTTTACCCTGTTGTCGGTTTTCCTCGATAGTCTCTTCTATTTCTTCCAGTTCCCACTCAACATCTTCAGCAGCACGCGTTTTTTCAAGTACCTTGCGTGCTTCATTTGAGTTCCCTTTCATTACGTGCCAGCGTGGACTCTCGGGCATAAAAATCATGCCGAGCCATAACAGAACGGCCGGTACGGTAGAAAGGGCGAGCATCCAACGCCAGGTATTTTCCCCACCCCATATATCATTGAATGTTGCGTTTGAGATGTAGGCGAGCAACTGCCCTGAAACGATCATCAACTCCTGAAGGGTAACAAGCTGGCCGCGTTTATTTGCCGGGGCAATTTCAGCGATGTAGACAGGCACGGTGGCGGCAGCACCACCCACAGCGAAGCCTAAAAATAGTCTTGAGGCAATCATCCATTGCACGTCTGGCGCAAAGGCTGAACCGACTGCACCCACCGCAAAAATAATCGCAAGAATGATGATGATGCGTCTTCTTCCTACGCTGTCGGAAAAATGACCCGCAGCCAGCGCGCCAAACGCGGCTCCAAATAACAGGGAGCTCGTAACCAGGCCAGTTGTGAAGGGGGTGAGTTCTAAATCACCACGCATGAAAAGTAGAGCGCCGGAAACAACACCGGTATCGTAACCAAATAGCAGTCCGCCCAACGTGGCGACGATAGCGATGATCTTAACAAACGGCTCAGTACGGGTAGCGCTGTTAGGGCCAGATGCAGGATTCGACGAGATGTAGAGTTCTTTATCCATGAAACCTCCTGGTAAAAACGGCTAAGAAACATTTAAGAATGTTAAGTAGCGCTCACCCTACCGGTATTTATATTCCGAGTTAAATATTATATGAAATTTTACTTTCATTTTGTGAGCTCAAGCATTTCATATACTTTATTTTGATGGGTTCACATCAATCACAAGTGTTGTCCGTGAATTGTTACCTTTCACTTATTATTGATATAGGTTTGCCGAGTTTTTAAGAGGTATCAGGTTTTAATGAGCCAGATAGAAGCTACTTAAAATATTCAGATAAAGAGTGATGCGATCATGCATTTTTGATTAATTTAAAAAGTCCTCTAAAAAATCATCTATACACGCTTGATTGTCTTGATTTAACGATCTTCCGACAAAGATATTTGATACCAATTTTATGTGAATGCAAGAGTGTTAAATATAGTGTCTTAATTTTATAAGGTTCGGTTAATTCTACTGCGTTGCCGAAAGAAAGTAATGCTCATTGAGATCTTATAATTGGCAATAATATGTAAATCTGCGCATTCATAACGCGATAACAACTATCATTCTTTAAATTTACGTTAAGCACTGTTCTCGGAGGTATAAATCACAAAATCTACTTTGCCCTCCGCGTAGGTATCCGGTTTTTCGCCTCCTTCCTGATGACGCAGCATGAGCTCTAGTGCCAGTGGAGCATGTTGCCGGGTATTTTGATCCAGTGTTAGCGCGATACTTTGCTGAGCCATCAAAAATTCAGTATGACGCAGGAGCAACGCAATCTCGCTGGATCCCGGCCTCCTGAACAGAGGCTGCTCCACTGCAGCTAATCATTGAATTATGCGTTGTACTTCAGTACGCAATTTGAGATCAGCGATCTGTTTAGTGCGCGTGCGCTTGATACAACCATTGGCTGTGGTGTTGCAATAACGGCACCACGTGCGGCTTTCCACCAAGTTAATGCTGAAATCAGATATACGATCAGCGTCGCACAGTATTTAACCATTTCATTGGCGCAAGACAACAGCGTATCTTCGGAGGCTCTCAATGCCAGGCGAAACCTGCATCACCATACTATTGTTTTACAATAAGTTACTGATGCTGAAATCGATGCAGTCAGGCAGCGACACTTCCCATTTTGACGGGCGTTAGTGCAACAGAAAAACGGGTCTGGAAACTGTAAGTTCATGCCGGGTTATTCTTGCAAAAAAAAATGCATGGCAATGATGTTCTTAAGACTCCCCGCGACTACATACAGACTGCGCAGTGGCTGGAGAAGCTGCATCGACAGCGCGAAGCGGAAAATATCCCTGCAAAATAAGCAGGACTGAGATGAGTTACGCGACATCAAGCGACCCGATGACTCTGTGTGCTCATGGCAGTAGGCAAAGCGAGCGTAACGGAATGAACAGAATATCTGCGTTGGCGGGTGCGGCAGCATTGGTAACTTATTTCAGGTTCATTATCAGAAGGCAAGCTGCGTTCATTTGTTGATGACCCCCCTATATAAAATAAGGGGGTAAAAAGCCGACGTTGATGCAAGCGTTTTACTGAAGCATTGTATGTACCAACATCACACGCATGCCATAAAACAGGGAACACGCTTGTAACCGGAAATAGAGCATGTGTTACTCGTGTATTTTGTCGGCAGGAGCAATGGACAGAAATCGCTGTTCGCATCAGGCCAGTGATTTAATCGAACCTCTAAAACCATCTTTATTTGCATTATCGATGATGTCTAAACTGGCAAATCTGCTGCGCCAGCGAGCGTTTCCACCTGCCACTCTTTATGGCTGAATGCCACATAGTAGGCTTTTAACTTTCTTCACGTAAATCTGGTCCTGCAAGAGCCAGCTGTTTGCCTGCTTCTGTGTCACTGTATTGCTTAAAGTTATCAACAAAAAGCTGCGCCAGCTTGTTGGCTGCTTCCAGCCATTCCTTTTCCGAGTCCCAGTTATTTCGCGGATCGAGCAGGTTATTATCAACGCCCGGTATGTTGTCTGGTACAGAAAGATTAAAGACAGGAAGTTCTTTATAAAGAGTATTGCTGACAGAACCGTTAAGGATGGCGCTGATAATGTTGCGAGTGTTGGTGAGAGATAAACGCTCGCCTTTGCTGTTCCAGCCCGTGTTAACCAGCCAGGCTTGTGCGCTGGTGTCAGCCATTCTGGCTTCAAGCACGCTGGCATATTGTGTCGGATGAAGCAGCAGAAAGGCGGCGCCATAACAGGCTGAGAACGTTGGAGTAGGATGCGTAATACCTCTTTCTGTACCCGCCAATTTTGAGGTAAAGCCGGAAAGGAAATGGTACTGCATTTGCTCGCGGTTCAGACGCGATACCGGGGGTAATACGCCGAACGCATCGGCCGTCAAAAATATGATGTGCGCCGGGTGGCCTGCGCGTGAAACCGGACGGACAATATTGTCAATGTGCGAAAGTGGATAGGAAACGCGCGTATTTTCCGTTTTACGACCATCAGCGTAGTCCACGCTGCCGTCTTCTCTTACAACAACATTTTCCAGTAATGCTTCGTGACGAATGGCTTTATAAATTTCAGGCTCAGCTTGCTCGCTTAAATTAATCGTTTTTGCATAGCAGCCACCTTCGAAATTGAAGATTCCGTCATCATCCCAACCATGCTCATCATCACCGATAAGCTGACGTTCGGGATCGGTAGATAACGTCGTTTTCCCCGTTCCTGACAGACCAAAGAAAAGGGCCACATCGCCATTGGCACCTCGGTTGGCAGAACAGTGCATTGATGCAATGCCACGTTGGGGAAGAAGGTAATTCATAACGGAGAAAAGGCCTTTTTTCATTTCTCCGCCGTACCAGGTGCCGCCAATCAACTGGATCTTCTCTGACAGGTTAAAAGCGACAAAGTTTTCGGAGTTGAGGCCCTGAGCCTGCCAGTTTGCATTGGTACATTTGGAACCGTTTATTACCATGAAATCGGGGGTAAACTGCTCAATTTCTTCGGCATCAGGAGTAATAAACATATTTTTTACGAAATGGGCCTGCCAGGCAACTTCGGTAACAAAGCGCACAGCCAGTCGCGTAGCAGCACTCGCTCCGCACCACGCATCAATCACATACAGTTTTTTGCCTGAAAGTTGAGAGGCGACGAGCG
The DNA here is from genome assembly GCF_022761075.1 of Pantoea sp. MQR6. Taxonomy (NCBI): domain Bacteria; kingdom Pseudomonadati; phylum Pseudomonadota; class Gammaproteobacteria; order Enterobacterales; family Erwiniaceae; genus Pantoea; species Pantoea sp. MQR6. Next base: position 42,953 of record NZ_JAKYXB010000009.1, on the reverse strand, counting down.
ATTTGAGTTCTGCCCAGACTTCAGGTGACAGCGGTTTATTGTCATTACGTCCCGTTCCAGAGTTAGCCCACCACAGGCTATCGCGCGTTGTATCATCCAGGACGATATATTTATCTTTAGGCGAGCGTCCGGTGAATTCGCCAGTGTCCACAGCAACTGCACCGGAAGTGGTCATCACTCCGCGCTCGTAGCCCTCCAGTTCTGCTGAAGTCTCATGCTCTATAAGAAGATCATAATCAGGGTTATAAATCACTTCTGCTGTTTCATTTATCCCAACTGACAAAAGTGTTTTTTCAACAGCCTGCTGAATATTCATATAATTTCTGTTCCATATACAGATGACGTCTTACTAAGATTTTTTTAAACAGAAGAATCACGTCCTATCAATTCTTTGCCGATCTTCTTGCTACTGGCTCGATTAACGAGAAATCCGATGACCAGAGTATGAGAAACCCTAATTCCACGAATAAGCTGCGCCATAAGAGCGGCTTCACTTATCGGTTATTCAACGTTTGCGACAGGGCCGGAATTTCACCAAGTCCTGCGCCTTTTACCTTCATGGATAGTTGAATATTGCGATGAAAAACGATGCTGATCGCGGCAAGCAGCGCGGGCAGGGCAAGAATAAAAAAGATGGCTGACTGGCCCGGGAAAGCCCCCATCAACAGACCACCCAGTGATGAGCTGAGGATAGCGCCAATACGACCTATCCCGTGCATCCAGCTTACGCCCGTCGCACGGATCTCGGTTGGGTAGTATGCAGGCGAGTAAACCTGAAGCCCATTTTGCGCGCCGTTAATGCACATGCCGGTGATAAAAATAATCACACCCAGCGCCACGCCACTCAGTCCAAAAAGACCTTGCGTAATGAGACAGACACAGCCGATTAAATACACCACGCCAATAACCCATTTCGCGCGCAGTTTATCCATCAGCGCACCAACAATGATGCCTCCCACCGGGCCACCTAGCTGGAACAAACCGGCAATAATGGCGGCTTGCTCCAGTGAAATACCGCCGGAACGCATGATGGTTGGCAACCAGCCATTCAGCAGATAAATAACGAACAGCCCCATAAAATAGGTCAACCAGAGAATGATGGTGCCGCGCGCAAAGCCGTGACGAAACAACTCTGCAATGGTGCTGTTGCGCTTAATACTGGGAGAGTTAAGGATAAAGGCACTCTCATCAGTGAAATGTCCGCCCATACGGTTCAGCAGCGCGGCAATTTGCGCACGCGGAGCCTTGCGTACCACCAGATTCAGCGCCGATTCCGGTAACAGCCAAGCAATAACCGGCAGCATGATCAGCGGCAGCACGCCACCGAAAATCAGCACGGCAGGCCAGTGATAATGAGCCAGTAACCCGGCGGCGATAAATCCGCCCAGCCCCGAACCAATATTAAAACCGCTGAACATCAACGTGATCATGATCCCTTTACGACGCTCGGGCATGTACTCCGACAATAGAGTCACGCAATTCGGCATCACTGCGCCTAATCCTAATCCGGCAATAAAGCGCAACAGGGCCATTTGTGTGGGCGAAGCGGCATACGCACAGGCCAGGCTGAAAGCGGAGAAGATCAGCACCGACAGTAAAATGACCCGCTTCCGGCCATAGCGATCGGACATTGGCCCGGCAATCAGTGCACCCAGTGCCACGCCAAACATTGCCGCACCGAGAATCGGCCCCATTGCTGAGCGACTGATACCCCAGTGTTCAATCAGCGCCGGGGCAATAAAGCCCATTACGGCAGCGTCATAGCCGTCAAACATAATGATAATCAGGCACAGCACCAGTACGCGCCACTGAAAGGACGAGATGGGACGTACATCAATCCACTCTTTTACATTAACCAGGTTATTCGCTGTCATCGGGTACGCTCTCTTCTGTGCTACCTACGGCAGCTATCGTTGTGGTGAGAGAAAGGCAACAATCGAATAACACGTTAAGCGGGGTAAACAGCCATGTCTGTCAAAAAAGGCTTTTAGAGATATGAGTTAGCTTTATATTGTGATGCGTTTAACACTGTTGTTAGGTCATTAAAATGGCGCAAATGGGCATAAATAGTGAAGCCTTGTGCCTGATACGTTTAGTGGATGTATGAGTTTCGTTTAGGTTGTGCGAGTCAGCGTCTCATCGATGCAGTCTAAGAGCGCTTTTGCCGCAGGAGAATGCAACGCCCCGCGACGAAAAGTCAGACCAATTTCACGGCGTGTGTCAGGCAGATTAAGCGCCAGAGGGGTAAGGATTTTAGCGCGTAATTCATACTCAAGCTGATGCGAAGAAACGGCTGCCACCATATCGGAATCAAGAAGTAGCCCGCGCACTATCGCCAAATCTCCGCTTTCCACTACCGGTTGTGGGGCAGACATGCCTAACGTTTTAAAGGCACGGTCCAGTAAATGTCGTGCGGGTGAGTTATCGCGCGGCAGGATCCACTGTGTCAGCTTCAGATTATCTGGGGTTAACGGTCGGCCAGCCAGCGGATGCTGCGGCCGTGCCAGTAAAATAAGTTCTTCATCGAATAAAAGCTGATTTTGAATATCCGGCACCGCGTCGTGCTGACGCAGTGCGCCAAGAATAAAATCAATATCGCCAGCGCGTAATTCAGTGATCAGCGCGCTAAAGGCGCTTTCATTGGTCACTATTTTGATACCGGGATAGCGCGTCACTAGTCGGGTAATGGCCAGAGGCAACACGCTGCTGCGGCAAAGCGGCAGCGCGCCGACATGTACTGTGCCGGTAAGGATCCCTTGCTGAGCAGCGAGATCTTCAGGTATATGCCGCATCTCGTTCAATGCGCGACTGATAAACGGGGCGATTTCTCGTCCGGCGGGCGTAGGCATCATGCCTTTGGGCGTGCGCTGAAACAGCGTTAATCCTGCTCCTTTTTCCAGTACTTTCAATGCTGCGCTGACAGCCGGCTGGCTGATACCGATTGATGTTGCCACGCTCTGAGTGTGATGGAGCTTGAACAGTTCAAGAAAAATTTGTAGCCGTCTCAGATTGAATAGCCAGATCGGCTCAGCCTCTTCACGACCGTTGTCACGCTGTTTCAATTTGCTGAGTACCGAGGGGATCAGGTGCAATTCCTGTATAGCGCGCTTGGCTCTCGGCAGAACACATTTTCCCATTTCCGTCAGCATCATGCCGCTTGCGTGACGCTCGAATAACGGCGTGTTTAAAGTGTGTTCAAGGTCACGAATTGATCGGGTGATTGCCGACTGGGTACGAAATAATTTGTTCGCAGCCTCGGATACAGTTCCACGTTCAGCGATCATACAAAAAGAGCGTATTTGCATGATTTTTAACTGATTTTCTTCATTAGCCTTTTTCATTTTTATCGCCGAGAGTTTGAGGTCTGAATCACAACATAAATAAAAGTCATAACTGACGCAATGAAAGGCATTACCCGCACGTCAGACCGCATGTCAGGATGAAAAAAACAGCAAAATGCAGGATGACATGATGGAAAAGATCGCAAAAAAGAGTGCTTTAGTCGTCAGTGCCCACTCCGCTGATTTCGTCTGGCGTGCAGGTGGCGCGATTGCGTTGCATGCCTCTCAGGGTTACGACGTGCATGTGGTATGCCTTTCCTATGGTGAGCGCGGCGAATCAGCAAAGTTGTGGCGCAAAGGCAATATGACTGAAGCAATCGTGAAGCAGAGTCGACAAGAAGAAGCCGAAGCTGCGGCCAAAATTCTCGGGGCAAGCATTGAATTCTTTGATCTTGGCGATTATCCACTACGTACAGATAAAGAAACGCTGTTCCGCCTTGCAGACGTGTTCCGTAAAGTCCAACCGCACTTTGTTCTGACTCATTCAGTGAATGACCCCTATAACTACGATCATCCGCTGGCCGCTAACCTGACTCAGGAAGCCCGCATCATTGCGCAGGCCGAAGGTTATCGTCCGGGTGAAACCATTATCGGTGCACCTCCGGTTTACTGCTTTGAACCACACCAGCCGGAGCAGTGCAACTGGAAACCCGATGTTCTCCTGGATATTACGTCGGTCTGGGATAAAAAATATGCCGCCATCCAGTGCATGGCGGGGCAGGAGCACCTCTGGGAATACTATACGCGCGTGGCATTACAACGTGGTGTACAGGCTAAGCGTAACGTAGGGATCACCTCATCTAAAGTGATTAGCCACGGCGAGGGCTATCAGAGCCTGTTTCCGCGCGTAACGGAGGATTTGTCATGAGTCTGGTGAATAAAAAAGGCGTAGTCGTGAGAAATATTGAGCGCGCCGAGTCCGAGCTGGTCACACAATTTGCACGCTATGGCGTGGCGACCACGCATGAAGCGCAGGGACGAAGTGGCCTGCTTGATGTTCGTGTGCGCCCGGTTCAGCAAAACCGCACTGTCGCGGGTAGCGCCGTGACCGTGCTGGTCTCACCTGGCGATAACTGGATGTTCCACGTTGCAGTAGAACAGTGTCAGCCGGGCGACATATTACTGGTAGCGCCGACCTCAGATTGCCACGACGGTTTTTTTGGCGATTTGCTGGCAACGTCATTGCAGGCGCGTGGCGTGGTCGCTCTGGTTGGCGATATCGGTATCCGTGACAGCCAGACGCTGCGTGACATGAATTTTCCCGTCTGGTCGCGAGCTGTTTATGCGCAGGGTACGGTGAAAGAGACATTAGGCTCGGTAAATGTGCCGGTCGTCTGTGCCGGGCAACTGGTCAGTCCGGGCGACATCGTGGTGGCCGATGATGATGGCGTGGTCATTGTGCCGCGTGAGCAGGCTGAGGCAGTTAGTGCTGCGGCACAAAAACGCGTTGATGCGGAAGAAGGCAAACGTCAGCGACTCGCCGCCGGTGAGTTGGGTCTGGATATTTATCAGATGCGGCCAGCGTTAGCTGAGAAAGGGCTGCGCTATGTGGATTCCCTTGATGAACTGAAGAAGGGCTGACGATGAAACAGACCTTACTCCCTTGCGTCCTGATGCGTGGCGGCACCTCTAAAGCGGCCTGCTTTCTGGCATCAGATCTGCCCGCAGATAACGCCACGCGCGATCGCGTGTTACTGGCCGTCATGGGTTCACCCGACACGCGCCAGATTGATGGTATCGGCGGCGCCGATCCGCTGACCAGCAAAGTTGCGATTGTTTCAGCCTCAACGCGTCCCGACGCGGATGTTGATTACCTGTTCGCGCAGGTTAACGTGAATAAAGCCGTAGTAGATTACGGGCAAAACTGCGGCAACATTCTCGCTGCGGTCGGGCCGTTCGCAATTGAAAAAGGGCTGGTGGCGGCGCAGGGAGAGGTCACACGGGTGCGCATTTTTATGGTGAACACCGGGCAAATCGCAGAAGCATGTATCGCCACGCCTGAGGGGGCTGTGGAATATGAAGGCGATGCGCAGATTGACGGTGTGCCGGGTTACGCAGCTGAGCAGATACTGAATTTTCAGGATATTGCTGGCTCCAGCTGTGGTGCGTTGCTGCCGACGGGGAATGCACGCGACAGCTTTGACGGAATTGATGTGACCTGTATTGATAATGGCATGCCTGTGGTGTTGTTACGCGCAGCCGATCTGCAACGAAGCGGGCTGGAAACGCGCGAACAGTTGGACAATGACGACGAGCTGAAAGCGCGGCTGGAGTCGATCCGCCTACAGGCTGGCCCACGAATGAACCTTGGCGATGTGGCACAGCGTACGGTGCCAAAAATGACGCTGATTGCCGCTCCGGAACAAGGCGGTGCCCTGACTACACGCACCTTTATTCCGCACCGCTGTCATGCATCCATTGGCGTATTAGGCGCGGTGAGCGTGGCAACCGCCTGTCTGATCCCCGGCTCTGTTACGGAAGGGCTTGCTGAGGTCAGCACTGCCCATGAACAGAGACTGGCTGTTGAACATCCCACTGGCGAGTTCAGCGTAATACTGACACGTGATGCGGCGGGCAACGTTATTAATAGCGGACTGATTCGCACGGCACGCCTGCTATTTGAGGGTCGAGTAGCCATTCCGGGAACACTCTGGTCAGGCAACTGAGGAGTACACATGACAGGTATTGCGATTATCGGTTTTGGTGAAGCCGGACAGGTTTATGCTCAGGATTTAGCGGGTATTGCAAACGTGCGTGTCTGGGACAAAAAGTTTCTCAGCCAGCACGCTGAGCATTTGCGCGGGCTGGCGGGGCAAATCGCCGTTCAACCAGCAGGTTCACTGAATGAGGCGCTGGACGGCGCAGATTTAGTGTTTTCCCTGGTAACAGCATCCAGCGCGCTGGACGTCGCAAAACAGGCAGCGCCGCTGCTGCGTGCCGGCCAGATTTTTCTGGACTTTAATTCCGTTGCACCGGAAACCAAGCGTGCTGCCGCTGAGGTAATAGCAACAGGGGCAGGAGCGTATCTGGATGTTGCGGTCATGGCACCGGTGCCGCCAAAGCGGCTTGCTACACCGCTGCTGATTGGCGGGTTTGCAGCGTCTCTCGCTGCGGACACGTTAAGTGCGCTGGGTTGCAACGCGCGCGCTGCCAGTGAGCATATTGGTGACGTGTCGGCGATCAAGATGTGTCGCAGCGTAATGATTAAAGGTCTGGAAGCCTTAACCACCGAATGTCTCAGTGCGGCGCGGCAGTATGGTGTAGAAGAAGCCGTTTTAGCCTCTCTGCATGCCAGTTTCCCGTCGCTGGGATGGAACGATCAATTGCCGCATTATCTTATCAGCCGGGTTGCGGAACATGGCGTCAGGCGCGCGGAAGAGATGGGCGAAGTGGTGAAAACCTTGCAGGATGTCGGCGTGGCGGGGGTAATGAGTCAGGCGACACAGCAGGTGCAGGCCGGATTGCCGGCAAGAATGGCGGAGCAGTGCGTACGCTACAGTGATTTTACGCCATTCGTCTGGCAGGAAGCGTTAGATCGTTTGAGGTAATTGATCATGAGAGCGCCTACAAGCTACTGAGTCGTTGCTTAAAACCCGGCCTCAGATTTTCATTGCAGAGAAGATGAATAAAAGCCGCTTTATTCATTAACTCTTCTTCTGTCTGCTCATGCGCTAAAGGCCATAACAACCGAGCTTTTGCTGAGAATGTGGCAGAGCTGGCGGTAAAAAAGGTGCCGGCTTTAGTTAGCACCTTTGCGTAGCGTGATTAACACGGTAACGGGGTGCTATTTCCGCCGCCAGCTCGGCCAGCAATCAATCATTCGCACCATACGGCCTGCGCCTACTACTTCACCGTTGAACCAGGTAAAACATATTTCCTTACGCTGCTTATCTAAATGCTGACTTTCTCCACGAAAAGATTTCGCAGTGAAAATATGCAATAAATTTATACTTGCCACACACGGTATTACCTCAGGGAACCTTATGAAGAACAAGCTTTTTTACGGTCTGCAGTTGCTGTCACTGCTGGCCGTTTTTTTAATATTGCCGGAAGCACATGCAGCCAATCTGGCAATGATGAAACCCGCGGTCAGCTGTGACAGCCTGAAATCTACTGACCTGACAGAGATCGGTGGTAAAGGCAGTCAGGTTAACAGCACCTCGGTTATCAAACTGAACAATGCTCAGTGGTGCAAAGTAGAAGGGACGCTGGCTCCGGAAATTAGTTTTCGTCTTTTATTACCCGCAGACAGCTGGAATCAACGATATATGCAGGTAGGCTGTGGCGGCTTATGTGGCTCCATTACGCTGCAGCCCGGCGCAGCGGCAGGATGCGCACCGCTCAACAGTAACGGCTTTGCTGTGGCGGCGACAAATATGGGGCATCGTGAAGAGGAAGCGGACTGGGGAAATGACAGCCAGAAACGCAGCGATTTTGCATGGCGGGGACAACATTTGACTGCGCTGGCCGCTAAAAAACTCATCGCCGCGTTCTATCAAAAACCGGCAGCATTTGCTTACTTCAACGGCTGCTCCGACGGTGGGCGCGAAGCGCTGATGGAAGCGCAGCGTTTCCCGCATGATTTCAACGGCATCATTGCGGGTGCGGCAGCCATGAATTTCCAGGTGCAGAACGCGATGTATCATGCCTGGCAGGTAGTCAGCAACCGGGACAAAGACGGCAACGCACTACTGACGTCAAAAGACCTGCCGTTGATACATCAGGCTGTGCTGAATCAGTGTGATGCGCTCGACGGACAGAAAGATGGCCTGATTGCCGCGCCGGAAGCCTGTCATCCCAACCTGGATGTGCTTCGCTGTAAAGCGGGTCAGCAGGACGGTAAATGCTTGAGCAACGTACAACTTACCGCGCTGAAGAAACTCTACGACGGGCCACGCGATGCAAAAACCGGTCGTAAATTGATTGTCGGCGGGCCGCAGTATGGCTCTGAACTTGCCTGGCAGGGCGTGTTTATTCCTGAAGAAAAGAGCCAGCCAGTGATGAGCTCAATGATTTCGCTCTCTTCGCTGCGTTACGTTAATTTTGTCACTAACCCGGCACCGTCTTTTACACTTAATGAGCTGAAATTTGATCAGAAAACTTTCGATGAGCTCAGTAAGTTGCACAGCCTCTATGATGCCACCAATCCTGATTTGCGCGCGTTCGCTAAGGCAGGCGGCAAGCTGATCATCTGGCACGGCTGGGCCGATCCGCATATTTCTCCTCTCAATTCAATTGCATACCACAATGCGCTGGGCAAAGAGATAGGCGCATCACAGCGCCAGGCCTTTGAACGTCTGTATTTGCTGCCCGGTGTTTACCATTGTTCGAATGGAGAAGGCCCGAGTCTGGTCGATTTCCTGACGCCCGTGATGAACTGGGTGGAAAAGGGCCAGGCACCTGACGCTGTCACTGCCTGGCAGGCCTCACCGCAGCAGAAAAACAGCTTTGGTCAGCCTGTCGGCGCGGATGGAAAGCTGCCTTTGAAAGCCAGCCCGATGCAGGGAGGAAAACCTCCAGTGATGGAACGTCCAGATATGAAACTGGAAACCATCCCGTCTAACGCAGCATCGCGTCCTGTTTATCCTTACCCGCAATATGCGGTGTGGAACGGCAAAGATAATGTAATGCAGGCGGCGTCCTATGTGCCGAAAACGTTACCTGTAATCAACAAGCATTACGATTGGGCAGGATCGCATTTTTATCAGCCTTATCAATTTAGTCATTAAAATCAGTTAAAATGTAAATATAAAAAGCGTCGCGATTGCGGCGTTTTTTATTTTAGCGCGTTAGACGTTTGATGGTATCTATTAATTCAGGATGTTTCTGATTTATTGAATTGACGCCTTTATAAGCATGTTGGTTGTAAAAAATAACTACTTTTAATTAATATTTATAAGGATAAAATAAGAGCGTATCTATAGCGAGTAAATAGGTGTGTTGATTTTTTTATAAATAAAACTCATGGATGGATAAATATTAGTGATTAGCTTTTTTCTTGCGCTTTAATAATGGATTGAGTGTTGTTTTTGATATTATAATTTTACCGCGGCAGCGATCACAAAAAACTATAAAGGTGCTGTTATCAATCCTTATTTTAACCTACTTCTGTATGTCGTTAAACGATAATAATGAGCCTTACCTGAAAAGGTGGCGAGCTATTTATTTTTGTAGCCAACGGCGGGTGGAAAATGAAAACAGGATGGTACGGTGAACTCACCAGAAATGAAAAGAAAACCTGGTGGGCCTGTCTGGGCGGGTTTACTCTCGACTCGATGGATAGCACTATTTATTCGCTAGTCATGCCAATATTATTAAGTCTGGCAATACTGACTAAATCCGAAGCTGGAATATTAGGATCGGCATCCTTAATAGGTAGTGCTTTGGGGGGCTGGAGCGCTGGCATGCTGGCCGATCGCTGGGGGCGTATTCGCGTCATGCAGTTAACGGTTTTATGGGTGGCCTGCTTTACAGCACTGACTGCACTGTGTGGCGAGTTCTGGCAGTTTCTGATCGTACGTTTTTTACAGGGCCTTGGCTACGGCGGCGAAGTTGTCGTTGGTGGTGTCTTAATCAGCGAAGTGATCCGGGCGAGTTATCGTGGTCGTGTTGGAGCATCAATTCAGAGCGGATACGCACTCGGTTATGCCATTTCATTGGCCGTACTGCCGGTGTTACTGAATTTTTTCCCGCAGGAAATTGCCTGGAAATTATTTTTCCTTATCGGCATTGTTCCGGCTGTTCTGGTGTGGTTTATTCGTCGCTTAGTGCCGGAGTCACCCGTTTTTTCAAATACGCCGCAAAATAAACAACCTAAAAAGATAACGGAGATCTTTCAGGCAAAGCACCGGCGTATTACCGTGACCGCAACTTTATTGGCCAGCGGAATATTTGGTGGTGCTTATATAATGATTACCTGGTTGCCAACCTATCTGCGTATGGAACTGGGATTGCCGGTAGTATCAATGTCAGGCTATTTAGCGATAAATATTTTGGGTTCGCTGATAGGTCCCTTTCTCTATGGCCGTTTAAGCGATAAGTTTGGCCGATGGAAAACCATTATTCTGTTTCTGTTGTGTCAAATGATTGTTGTCAGTATTTATATGTTCGCTAACGTCAGTCTGAATATGACGCTTGGATTGGGTTTTTTTCTTGGGGCATTACAGGGTGGTTTGGCTTCAGGTTTAACCCCCGCCTTTTCTGAATTATATCCTACACACATTCGCGGTAGTGGGGCAGGATTTTGCGCCAGTTTTGGACGCGGCTTCGGTTCGCTAATGCCTGCCCTGGTAGGTATTGTCTCGAGTCAGGTTCATTTAGGATATGCAATGGGAAGTCTGGCGATTGCTTCTTATTGTATAGGGATCATTGCCGCTCTGTGCCTGCCAAATGCAACGGGCGTTAATCTCGCTGAAGTTAATTAAAGCGAATTCTTTTTAATTCTCGTCAGCAAAACATTTTTAGCGCAGTGAATGGTGAAACGGATGCGGCTTATACAGCGCACTACACCTGTAAACTGACAGGGGCGGTCGGTGATGTTGAGACGCAACCATCAGTCGCGTGACCAGCAGGGGAACCGCAGCGGCTATTGCACGTTAATCTGTTTCGGTTATGTAAAATTCCTTTCGACTGATCCCTGTGATCATGCAACCTGTTTGCGTATATAAACGTGGGGTTGCCGCTTCTTTACCCAGCCTGTCGTGTTACCGCTGTCACATTATAAAAGAAACTCATACCTGCAAAGGTAAAACCAACTCTCTTGTTGGGTGAAAGGCGGATAACTTACCTCTTAATTAAACAGAGAACATTGGTACGCCTACACAAGAAAGGAGGTCCTTATGACAAATCAAATGACGGAGCCCTGTCATGATATTGCCCATCTGGCACATGTCGAGATTTACACTGACAAATTTGAAGAGAGCCTTAATTTCTTCGTCAACGTCTATGGCCTTACCGTCTCGGCGCAGGATGAAAAGCATGCATGGCTGCGTGCCTGGGATGACTATGAATTTCATACCCTGAAGCTGACGCGTCATCATACGACTGGAGTAGGGCACATCGCTTATCGTGCCAGCTCGGAAGCAGCGCTGATGCGACGTGTGGCCGTCATTGAGGCCAGCGATTATGAAATAATTGGCTGGGTGAATGACGATCAGGGACACGGTCGCGCCTTCCGCTTTGCCGATCCTTTCGGTCATGTTTTTGAAATTTATTATGAAACCGTACGCTATCAGGCTGAAGTAGGTGAGAGCCCGTCACTGAAAAATCTTGCGCAGCGTTACCATGGACGTGGTGCTTGTCCTCGCCGCCTCGATCATCTTAATTTGCTTGCAGCGGACGTAAGTGAGTTTAAACGCTTTATGGAAACCTGCCTCGGCTCGCGGGTTACAGAAATGATTCAGCTTGATAATGGCCGGATTGGTGGCTGCTGGTTCACCATCAACAATAAAACTTATGACCTGGCATGCACGGAAGAGCATGGCGGCGGCAGAGCACGTCTGCACCACGTGACTTATGCCACAGACACCCGAGAGGATATTCTGCGCGCAGCCGATATCTTTCTCGAAAACGGCGTGCATATTGAGACGGGCCCGCATAAGCATGCGATTCAGGGGACCTTTTTCCTTTACGTCTGGGAGCCGGCGGGGAATCGCGTTGAGCTGGCAAATTCCGGCGCTCGCCTGATACTCGCCCCGGACTGGCAGACTGTGGTATGGACAGAGACCGAGCGTAAAAAAGGGCAGGCGTGGGGATTAAAGACTATTGAGACTTTCCATACGCACGGCACACCACCGATGCCAAAGGAAATGAAAGAGTAATTTCATAACCAAAGACTTTTTTAAAAAGAATATAAGGCTTGATTATCTTAGTAAGCGTTCAGCGGCAAGGTGCGTGACCAGCCGCTGGCCGGTAATGTGCTAAATAACATTCAGCCGGTTAACTTCGTTCAAGGTAAAAAACCGCAGCAAAGGCCGCATCACAAGCTCCTCACCCGAACACCCGAAGCGGCAATGTCAGCTTAGCTCCTCACAATGTATGTTAAGCACTTTTAAGCCTACTAACGGTAGATTTTATCCTTTTTTCCTTAGCTATTCTGGCTTTACGGAATTCCTACATGTATGGCCAGACTTAACTACGTCAAAGCCATGCCGATCCGGCGGCGCACTCTCTTTCAATCTTATTTAGTCCTTTTTCAAACGTAATGAAACAACCCTAGAACACGCGCCTCTCTGCTCCAAACTGATCTCTATCTCTTTTTGTTCAAGCTCATTTTGTTCAGGAAAATGTGCTGTGTTACGCGTTTTGGTTAAAGCCTGTTGCATTTTACTATCGTAAGATATATAAGTTTGTATCTTACGACACAGTCGTAAGACACATTTAATCAGGAGAGACCTATGTTTAGAGATATGTTTAATGAACGCCGTGGCGGCTGTGGTCGAAAACACACGCACCGCAATGAATTTGCTGATCAGGTTGAAAGCCGTACAGAGAAGCCAGAAACAAACGTTAACCAGTGGCATCAGGCGATGCGCGGTGAACGTCATCATAGACGTTTTGCCGGTCCACATGGCGGACGTGACGGGGGTCATCGCGGGCATCGCCGTGGTGGTGATGATTCCGGTCATCGCGATCGTCCCTCTTTCCTTCGTGGCCGTAAATTTGGTGCGGATGAGTTACAGATTTTATTACTGACGTTGTTGAAAGAGCAGGCCAGCTACGGCTATGAGCTGATCAAAACTCTGTCAGAGAAAAGCGGCGGTTTTTATAAACCAAGCCCGGGCGTGATTTATCCAGCCCTGACTTACCTTGAAGATGTGGGTCATGTCACTGTGCACCAGGAAGGTAACCGCAAACGCTATGCGATCAATGAGCAGGGAGAAAGCTGGCTGACCGACAATCAGGCAATGGCGGATGCGTTGCTTGCTAAACTGGCGTTGTTCGCTCAGCAGAGCGAAACCGTGAATCAGGCAATGTCAGAGCAGCGTCAGCCGTTTGAACCGTCATTAATGCAGGCGCTTCATGAACTACGAAGCCAGTTACATAGCTATCATGGCAGTGATGAAGAGACGCAGCGACAGGTTGCCGCCATTTTGCAACAAACGCTTGCACAGCTTAAATCTGTAGAATCTTAATTTGTATCAATCTCGCACTAACGCATTATAAAATAATAACTTTCCTTCACATGCTGATCCTGCCAGTACGGACAGCATCATAAAAAAGGTATTGAGTGATCCCTCACTTAATACCTTTTTCGCTTTGCTGAGCGCTGCAACTTCAACGTTTTTTAACCTTCATCCTGAATTGTGCGCTTGATCTCCAATTCATCGCAAACAATGAGATATATCTATTAACACGATATATCTAAATTATCGCTTCCTCGTTACTGAAGTCAGTCGTAGTGGCGGGGGCAAAAAGCGGGCCGGTTATGTCATTGCTGGCTCACATAACAATACTGACAATCGCTTCGTCTGAAAGAGAGAACATGCCCATGCCACAGATTGATGAGTTGGTTTTGGATCCCCCCTTTAATGTAACGCGTGCCAGCCACGTCGTGCTTAACGTCCGCGACCTTAATGCCAGTCGGCATTTCTATACCGAGCTGGTCGGGCTAGTGGTGAGTGATGAAGATGATTCGGCTGTCTATTTACGCGGCCTCGAAGAGCGCGGGCACCATAGTTTAGTGCTGCGTAAATCATCTGAAGCGACATGTGCATGTATCGGAATGCGCGTACGTAATGAAGACGATATCTATAAAGCACAGGACTATTTTGCCGAACAGGGCAAAACGGCGACGCTGGCTGATGTGCCTTATCAGGGGCTCACGCTGCGCGTCAGAGACAATGTGGGTGTGCCACTCGAATTTTGCGCATCAATGGAACCGCGTGAACGGATGCTGAAACAGTATCAGCATTATCGCGGGGCCAGCGCGCAGCGACTTGATCACTATCAGCTGCAGGTCAGCGATGTTCGCCAGACGTGGGGTTTTTATCAGGCGCTCGGATTTCGCGTCAGTGAATATACCTATTCGAATATTAGTGAGATGCAACATTTATGGGGCGTCTGGCTGCAACGGAAAGGCAATCCGCACGATATCGTTTTCACCCAAGGGCCAGGCCCGCGCCTGCATCACTTTGCTTATACCCTGCCAGATTCCAACGACATGATCCGCGCCTGTGATGTTGCCGGTGCGTTAGGTTATGCGCCCAATCTGGAGCGTGGCCCTGGCCGGCACGGTATCAGTGGTGCACTGTTTACTTATTTCCGCGATCCTGACGGGCATCGCATCGAATTGTTCAATACGCATTATCAGCACATCGATCTGGAACCCGCGCTCGGCTGGGATTTAGCTGATCCTAAACGCGCCGATCAGTGGGGACTTCCCGCCCAGAACAAGTGGTTTACCGAAGCCACGTCCTTTACTGACACTGTTCTCACTCAACCGGAAATCCGTGTCGATCCTCCTACGCTGGAACGTTTTCTTGCCTTGGCTAACGATGGTTAACCGTTCTGCAGTAACGCTGTAATACGCGTGGCGCAAAGCCCGCTATCCCACTGTTTCTGCATCAGCAGACTGTGATATCAGCTTTAGGGAGACAGGATCGTGAGTACATTCATTCAAAATCCACTTGTCAGAATTCTCGTTGCCTACGCCCTCGGCGTAATGGCTGCAATGACCGTTAGCGAAGCCGTAACTGAATTAGGTTCTATTGCTAAAGAGTTTCACGTATTCGACCACAGCCAGATGGGCCTCATTATGTCCCTGCCTTCGCTGATGGTTGCGTTAGGTGCACTGTTGGCCGGATACATTGTCGATCGTGCCGGTGACCGTATTGTTCTGTTAGTCGGTGCCGTCGTTATTGTCATTGGTGATGTTTGTGTCGTTGCCGCCCCCACATTCAACTTACTTTTAGCCGGGCGAATCGTGACAGGCATAGGTTACGTCATGACGGCCGTTGCCGCTGTAACGCTGTTAATTCGTATTACGACCGGCAAACAACGCAATATGGCGATGGCATTATGGTCAACCTTTGTTCCCGCCAGTTTTCTGCTGCCCTTTCTCTCTGCCGGTCTTGCGGACCACTTCAGTAACTGGCGCGCTGCGTTTATTGCGCATTCGCTACTGACGCTGCTGCTGGCATTCATCGCCATGATTAGCCTGCCGCGTCGGAGTGCAGAAGAGAAAGCGCAGTTTTCACGCACGCGTGGTCTGCGCGCTGTTCTGAGAAGCCCGCTGATCTATCTGCTCGGTATTTCATTTGGTGCCGACGCCTTTTTGCAAACCGGCATTATTTCCACACTTGCACCCTATTTATCGAAACGCTACAGCGTACCGCTGGTGGAAGTGGCGCACTGGAATGTGGTGGCGATGATATGTAACGGCATTGGCTGCCTGATGGTAGGCGCAATGCTTAACCGGGGAGTAAAGGCCGCCGCGATTGGATTCGTTGGGCTTATCCTTACCGGCATTCCAGCCCTCGCAATTTACATGTTGCCACTCGGTTTCATGCTCTCGGTGGGCGCGTCATGGCTGTTTATGTTTGGCAGCGGCCTGTTGGTGGGCATGTGGGCACTCGCACCGGTCGTCGCGCCAGCACGTGAAAGCATTGGCGCCACCAGCGGCTTAATCACACAACTGACGCTGGTTGGCGTGTTCTTGGGGCCTCCACTGTTTATCGCGGCACAACACAGTGGAAGCATGCAGTCGCTGGCAGTGTTGGTCATCGGTGGGCTGGTTGTTTGTCTGGCAGGCGTACCGATCTGGCTGCGCGATGTCAATCATCAGCCCGGACGCGACGCCCATGCTGGAGACCGTAGCACCCTGAAAAGCCATATCTGAATTTCCTGAACGCTGAGCTTAAAAATTCATAAACAAGAGGACGTCACTATGTTGGATATCGTCATCATCGGTGCGGGCCCGGCTGGCCTTGCCGCTGCCCTGCGCCTGCATCAACAGGGTTTTCGCCCGCGGCTGTTTGAAGCCGTTGCAGAGATAAAACCGCTGGGCGTCGGCGTTGACATCAAACCCTATGCAGTCAGGGAAATTACCGAGCTGGGTTTATACGACGCGTTTGTCGACATTTCGGTTGAAGCGAAAGAATCGATCTTTTACACCGGCTACGGACAGCAAATTTTTGCAGAACAGTGCGGCCGTCATATGGGCTACGACCATGACCAGCGATTTGTTCATCGGGGTCGTCTGCAAATGATGCTCTACAAAGCGGTACAGGAAAGGTTGGGTCAGGATGCCATTACGCTGGGCTGTCGTTGCAGCGGAATTGAACAGGATGAAAACGGCGTTACCGTACATTTCGATAACCATCTGAATCCCGATGCGCCACAGAGCGTCCACGCCGATGTGGTCATTGGCGTAGACGGGATTCGTTCTGTGATCCGCAGCAAACTGCTGCCCGAATCGGCGCGCAGTCATTTCTCCGGTTTGACGCTTTACCGCGGTGTCACAGTGATGCCGCCATTCAAAACCGGTGGCAGCATTTTGCATATCGGCGATCCGATTCGTCAGGGCACGCTGATCGTTTACCCGATACAGGACAACGTAGATGGCAACGGTAACCAGTTGGTCAACTGGGTTATCGAGCAGAACGAAAAGCCGCAGAGCGAAGAAGACTGGAATCAGAAAACCGGTGTGAAAGAAATTGAACATGTATTTGACGACTGCAAGCTCGATTTTCTTGATGTCAGCGAAATGATCCGTAATGCCAGCGAATGCTACCTGTTTCCGCTTATCGACCACGATCCGTTACCGCAATGGTCGTTTGGTCGTATTACGTTGCTGGGCGATGCCGCGCATGCCATGTATCCCCGCGGCGGTAACAGCGTGTGCCAGGCGTTTGTGGATGCGCGAGTGATCGCCGAAAAACTGGCGTCTGTTGCCGATCCGGTGGAAGCACTCAGCGCTTATGAAAATGAGCGTCGCGAGAAGGTGAACTGGCTGGTTGTTGCCTCACGGGGTGAAGGGCCGGAAGTCGTGCGCCGTATTGTAGAAGAACGCAGTGGGGGCAAACCGTTTGAAGATATAGAAGCTATCTTCCCCCACGAAGAAGCCTTGTCGATTTTCAGCGAATACCACGCCAAAGCGGGTATGCGTATACCAACAGAGAAAGAGACAGACCAGCCGGCTAAATACAAGTCGGTCTTTGCCACACAAAAATAACGTGAAGCAATCTTAACGTAGACAGAAAGGAACGGATTATGAGCAAGATTATTGATTCCAACATGCACTGGCTGCCGGGTGAACTTTTCTCCGACAAGAAACTTCTTAACTCTTTCCTCGACTGCGTACCCAAACAATACGGTGTGCATACGCGGGTGGAAAAAATTGAAGGAACGGCGCTGAGCCAGTTGATCATTGAGCAACCTAAAGGCTATGTGAATCTCAACTATGCCGAGGGTCAGTACACGCTGGAAAGCCAGCTCGCCGACATGGAAAAAGCTGGCGTGGATCACGCTATTTTCCGTCTGCCAGTGTGGCAGGAATGGCTCGATTTAGAGACCTGTAAAGAGGTCAACACCCGCATGGCAGAGTATGTGAACCGCAGCGAGGGCCGGATGTCGGCGTTGGCAGTGGTGCCGCCATGGGGTACCGATGATTGCCTGCGTGAAGTGGATCGCTGCCTGAATCAGCTCGGTTTTCGGGGTGCACAGATCGTGGCGCACTATGGTCAGATCTATCTTGATGATGCGGCGTTTCGCCCCTACCTAAAATTCCTCAATGACCTGAATGTGCCGGTTGTGGTGCATCACACACCGCTGCCGGTCGATTTCAATTCGGTACTGCCTTATACCAATCAGCGTCGTCAGTTTGGACGCTGCGTTGATCAGGCTACTGCAGTAGGACGTGAACTGTTCAGCGGCATGTTCGATGAGCTGCCGAACCTGCGTTTTATCCATTCAATGCTGGGGGGTGCATTTTATGCATTCGCCGACATGCTGGTGCCACCACAACATCAGTTTAACGATGCGGTCGACCGTTTCCAGACCGGAACCGGAAACCTGCGCGCGCAACTGAGCAATAACATTTTCTTCGACACGTCAGGCGCACCGCAGTGGGGTAAAGCGCAGCTCGAAGCGGCTGTGAAAGTCATTGGAGGCAAAAATATTCTCTACGGCAGCTCATATCCGATCCGTAAAGACTGGTTCTTCAAGGGCATTGAAACTATTCGGAGTCTGGACATCAGCGAAGAGGATAAAGCCAGTATCCTGGGCGGGAATGCCGCGCGTATTTTCAAACTGGAGTAACGCGTTTCGGCGCTGCGTCAACGCCGTAAAACCCTCTGTGTCTTATTTACTGCTCAGCCACCATGCTGGGAGCGGCGGGCTTCTGTTCGCCGCTTTTTTGTCCGGCAGGACGAAATAAAGGAGATTTCCATTGGAACCGATCAGATTTGTCAGTTTCTCCACGCTTGATGGACGGGTTAAAGGTTATGGTCTGATAAAGGGGCAGGGTGTGATTGACCTCAGTAAACGCGTTGGCGATCGCTGGCCAACACTTGATGCGATCATTGCTGATAATGCCCTGCAAACATTGACCGCCGACGCGGAAAACCTGCCCGTTGACTATGCGCTAAGTGAGATTCAGTTTGAAGTGCCGCTCACTCATCCCGGTAAGATTTTATGTGTGGGGGTTAATTATCCCAACCGTAATGCCGAGTACAAAGATAATCAGGTCGCGGCTGATTACCCTTCTCTGTTTGTCCGTTTTCCCGAGTCACTCACCGGACATCTTCAGCCTTTGCTGCGTCCTGCCGAAAGTGAACAGCTTGATTATGAAGGCGAGATTGTGATCGTTATAGGTAAAGCGGGCCGCCGCATTGCCCAGAACGACGCAATGGATCATATTGCGGCCATTACGCTGGGCAACGAAGGCACGGTGCGTGACTGGGTCCGCCACAGCAAATTCAACGTCACTCAGGGTAAAAATTTTTATCATTCCGGCGCGATCGGTCCCTGGCTGGTGCCCTTTACCCATGCCGCTCAGCTGAATGATATCCATCTGGCTACTTACGTGAACGGTGAGCTTCGCCAAAACGACCGCACCAGTAATATGACCTTCTCTTTCGCCTGGATCATCGCTTACGTTTCGACTTTTATTCCGCTGAATCCCGGCGATATCATTTTTACCGGTACGCCTACCGGTGCGGGTGCGCGCTTTGAGCCTCCCGTCTGGCTCAAGCCTGGTGATGTGATCGAAGTACAGGCGGAAGGGATTGGGACGCTGCGCAACGTTGTTCGCGATGAGGGGTGAATCATGCTTAGCCAGTCAGATATTTTGAGTGTGGCTGAAGCACTCGATAACGCAGAAAAATCACGTCAGCAAATTGGATTAGTCTCCCTTCTACATCCCACCATGACGCTGGATGAGGCCTATGCCGTTCAACGTGCCTGGGTGAAACAAAAAAACGAGGCGGGGCGTAAGGTTATTGGCTGGAAGATTGGTCTGACATCAAAAGCGATGCAGTATGCACTCAATATTTCCACACCAGATTCAGGCGTGCTGTTTGATGACATGCTGTTTGAAGATGGCGACACGATCACGGCAGATCGCTTTATTCAGCCGCGTATTGAAGCTGAACTGGCATTTATTATGAAAGCGCCGCTCAATGGCGAGAATGTTAGCGTCAGCGATGTTTTAAACGCCACTGCGTATATCGTGCCTGCACTGGAAATACTGGATACGCGCATTGTGCGAAGCGATCCCGCCAGCGGTAAATCGCGCACCATTATTGATACCGTTTCTGATAATGCCGCTAATGCCGGCATTGTATTGGGCAGCCAGCTTTTTGCGCCTGATCAGATTGATTTGCGCTGGACAGGGGCCATTGTGTCGCGCAATGCAACGGTGGAAGAAACCGGTTTAGGTGCGGGGGTGCTTAATCATCCGGCACGTGGCATCGCCTGGTTGGCAAACCGGCTGTCACAATATGGCGATTACATTGAAGCCGGGCAGATCGTGCTGGCGGGCTCTTTTATTCGCCCGGTTGAAGCCCGTCATGGGGACACTATTCATGCTGATTTTGGGCCACAGGGTTCAGTCAGCTGCTATTTTGAGTGAGGTCAAAATGCCTGCACCCGTAAATCACTTTAAACAAGCGCTACTCAGAAAAGAGCCGCAAATTGGTCTCTGGCTGGCGCTTGCCAGTCCTTATGCAGCAGAGATCTGCGCCGGTGCCGGGTTCGACTGGTTGCTGCTTGATGGTGAACATGCGCCGAATGATGTGCCGCTGTTGATGAGCCAGCTTCAGGCAGTCTCTGTTGCGTCGGGACATGCCGTTGTTCGCGCGCCGATGGACGCACCGTGGCTGATAAAGCAACTGTTAGATATTGGCGCCCAGACATTATTAATTCCCATGGTCGAGAACGCAGAACAGGCACAGGCTCTGGTGAAAGCCGTTCGCTATCCACCGCAGGGCATTCGTGGAGTCGGCGCAGCACTGGCCCGTGCATCCGCTTTTAATCGTATCGCAGATTATCTGACGTCAGCGAATGAACAAATCTGCTTGCTGGTACAGATTGAAAGTCGCGCCGGTCTGGAGCAGTTGGATGCAATAGCCGCCACTGAAGGTGTAGACGGGGTGTTTATTGGTCCCGCCGATCTCGCTGCGGATATGGGATATCTTGGCCAGCCAGCCGCAGAAGAAGTCCAGCAAGCTGTTGAGCAAGCATTAATACGAATTCAGTCACATGGCAAAGCGGCAGGTATTTTAAGCGCCGATCCCTTACTTTGCGCCCGATATCTTGAGCTGGGCGCGACGTTTGTTGCGGTAGGCAGCGATGTGGGATTGCTGGTGAAATCCACCAGCGTGCTGGCAGCAGATTTCCATGCCAGGTTAAAAGAGTAAGCCATAAAAATGCAGACGAAACGGATCCTGTCTGCATTTTACTTCATTACATTAAACAGACTGCCAGGTTACATCCAGCTTTTCACGTACTGCCGCTTCTTCCAGATGACGCACTAAAATGTGCTGCATCTCCTGAAGATTTTCTGCGTTAAGCGCGGTTAAGCTCACGCGGAAAATGCCTTCCAGTGCCTCCATGCGCACTTCGCCCATACTCATGCGAAAATGGCCGCTGCTCTCATCGGTCACAACGGGTGTTCGGTGTTGAAAATGGCTACAAAGGCGGCGTAAATAACGTTCGCCATTTGGGGTTGCGATATCAGCAACGCATTTTTCTGCGCCCTCGCTTAACACCGGCAGGTTGAACAACGCTTCAATTTGATTTGCTGCGACATGAATAATATCGCCTATACGCGCAATCACTTCGTCGGCAACCGGCTCCATTTTAATGCGCAAACTTAGTGCGCGTTTCAGGTGATCCATCGCCTCTACGATTGCCTGTGGCGATTTGCCATGCGCTTTCGGCACGACACGTGCCATCAGCATATCGGTCACGCTTTTATTCGCACTGAGAAATGCTTTACCTTCATCGGTAATACTGTAGCGTTTACGCCCGCCCTTTTCTAAATCGATTTCAGTGTAGCCGCGATCGTAAAGCCAGGTTAAAGCCGGATAGATGACACCCGGGCTGGGCTTATACGTGCCGCCCAGGCGCTCTTTTACTTCGTGGATCAGTTCGTAGCCGTGGCTGGGTTGTTTGGCGATCATTGCCAATAACAGCAGGCGCAGTTCACCATAGTCGAAGGCGCGCGTGCGCCGGCCTGGTTTACCGCCGACCTGTGTTACAGCACTGTCGGCTTGCCCGGTGCTGAGATTATCTGCAATCTCATCCGAACGGCGATTCTGGACCATTATTACCCCGTTCAATAACCACACTATATAACTGGATTTTAAATATATCGGAAATGTTGTAACTGACCAAGCCAACACGCGACTTGATAAGATTTTCCAATCAGGTTCGTTGGTCTGAGTCGCAAAAATGCGCTTAATTTTTTACTGTCAGATGCACAGGCAATATAGATAAACAGGCGGGCAGACACAAATGCTGCCCGCAATTTTCATTCTCCCAGCACAGCAGTAAAATCGCACTGAATGAGCGTATTGCCGGTGAAATTACCCTCTAATGCATGACGGGCAGGGCGGGCGTTGGCGTCAGGAAAGGCTTTCTCCCAGTGACGATTCACCGTTTCGCGTTGAGATTTATCCTGCATCCACAACGTCATTTTAATCACATCCTCAAGCGTTCCCCCTGCGGCTTCTACAATGCTGCGCACATGCATAAACATCAGTTCACACTGTTGTTCCAAATCTTCGGGTACCTGCTGCGTATGCGGATCGCGACCATAGATAACGCCAGAACAGAGCATTGGCCCGATGCGGCAGGCTGCCGGAATGGGATTAGCATGGGGAAAACCATCAATATAAATACTTTGCCGTTTAGCCATAACCTTCTCCTGAAGTCAGTCAGAATTAATAGTCGTCATCCGCCATCTTTGCGCCAAAGCGATACACCAACCGCAAGCGTTCGGCGTGATAATTACCGGTGACTTCTGAAGGGGAATGCACGTAATCCAACTCAAATTCCAGATGCAGGCGCGGAGTGACGTTATAACCAAGGATCATAAAGGCTGCGTTGATGTTCTCAGCAGGCAGCGGATAATAGATGCCGGTAGAGTCTTTCAACTCCAGACGCGTTACGCCTAATACGCCTAACCAAGTTTCATCATGATAGGCGTAGCGCAGTGCAAACGCGTTACCAGGTTGGTTGGTGGTGACCATAGAAACCAGCGGCTGTCCGCTCTCCAGCGGCGTATGGTCATAAATGCCATAACTGTAAGGTGCAAAGAAGCCACCGCTCAGGAAAGCATCCTCTTTGGACGGCACATAGGTGGCAGCAAAATAGATGTCGTGATTGCGCGAACGCATGCCGATGCGTCCTGAATAGAGATCAGTATCAACGTTGCGATACGGCGAGGCTTGATCACTGGCATCCCACTCATGCAGATATTGTGCGCCCCAGTAAGGCGTCCAGTTGCCGAACTTTAGCCCAGCGACAGGAATTTCCGCGCCACCATAAGCGAGTTGTGCGCGTTTATCAAAATTGTAATACCAGGCTTCTGCGGTGGTGTTCCAGCGCCGGCCATAACGTAAACCCAACGTGGTAAAACCATCGCTGTCAACCGAGGGAACGCTGGTATCTTCTATTTCCGGATTGCCCGCATCACCCTTTTCAAAATGCTCTGAACTCAGCGGTTTGAAACGATAGATACGGTAAGCATTGAGTTTGAAATCGCCTTTCTGATTTAGTGCGTATGTACCGCCAAAGCCCTGATATAGGGCAGGGACCATTGTCCAGCCTTCGCCCTCGTTCGCAAAAGGGGTATCGATGCCAAAACGACCAGCCTGAAGATCAAGCCCATATCCCTGATAGCGCAGAAAAGCTTTTCCGAGCACCGTCGTGTTATCGGATGGCAGATAGATTTCAGTTTTCTCAACGTCAGAAGGATTCACTCCCAGGTTATAAGCACCATAAGCGCCCAGCCCAACGCTGAATCCACCTATTTCCGGACTGCGATACTGAATATCACCGCCCAGCGAACTGGTGCGCTTGTTCGGTAACGTACCGCTGAACTCTTTGAAAAAAGTCATGGTCTTCAGCTCGCCAGATATATTTCCCTGAGCGAGCCAGTCGTTGAAGCTGTCTGATTCAGTAGCCGGTAATGCTTCGGCGTAACACGCACTGCAAAACAGTGCCAGAGGCACGACGGTTAAAGCAGTTGTTTTAAATTTTTGGACACGCATTGCCTGATAACCTCGTTTTATAAATATGTAGGGTTAATGTCTATTAGGGTTTTTAGGCGCAGCGAAGCCTTCCGCTTCATCAGGAAGCAGTCAACAAACGCTGTGGATTACCCGGGCAAAACGACGTCACCCGGTACGACGGAAATTCAGGCTTTGCAGCCTGTTATTGCTTCTGATATTGCATCAGCAAGGCCTTGCCGTAATCGTTACCGTTCGGGATGCGGGTGATGGTATGAATATGAAAGCGTGCTGGCTCTTCATTGGTAAGCCACATGCCGCTGTGATGATCGAATTCCAGTAATACCACTGGGCTTTGAATGCGGTAATAAAACACGTCGTCATTGCCGCAACCGCCGATCCAGCTCCACCAGGTTGACTCCAGGTGCTGCTCAATCTGTTTGAGACGAGCCTCACGCGGTCCGTCAGGTAAAAAATCGAGAAAAACGCGAATGGTTTCCATCAAACTGGCGCGCTGTGATGCGTTAAATTCTGCTGCGCAAATGCCCTCCAGCGGTATAACGCGATTATCCTGGAATGCGCCGCCCAAGTGTCGCTGATCGGCAAAGTTGAAACGCTCTGGAGGCATCAGCGGATCTTCCATCTGCTGATAAAGGGTTGCTCGCGCCTGCTGATCCGGGTTGAGGGATTGCATCAATGCCAGACCACGCTGCTCCTCTTCGGTGAACAGCACGCAGTCAGTATCATCACCGCGCGCAATGACGTTTGGCTCTACACCCATAAATGTGGGGGCGATAACCAGTTGCCGCCCTATGATAAAGCAGCAAAACGCCACATGATGGCCATAGATACTCCAGCCCCAGGGCTGCGTAGCAGATGGCTCCCCGAAGAGCATGAAGTGAAAACTCCAGCGGTTCATGATATTGGTGAGGTCGTAAAGTTCGCCCAGAAAATGATTAGCATCCATTAGCTGCTGCACTTTGGTAAAACCCCGTTCACTGGTGCAACTGCGTAACAGCTTCAGGAAGGCTTCACGGGTTGCTGTTGACGTTTCTTCAAGCCGTACGCCGTAATCATTAAACGGGATTTCAGGATTGTACCAGCCGCGCCACTGTTTGGCCTCTATAGGGTAACATGCCTCTATTTGCACCTCAGGCGCCAGGGTTTGTAAAAGAGCCTGGGCGGCGGCAACAGCATTTTCAACGGCAAAGCCCTCATCCTGCAGGCGATAAAGATCGGGTTGGATTTCACCGTTGCTGGTAATGCCGCGAAAGGTTTCATCCAGCATCGCCTGCCAGTGTGCTTTCAATTTTTGCGCTTTATCGGTTGCAAGCATGCGTTCGCCATAAGTATGCACGTCGACGCCACGAGCAAGACCAATACGATGCGCATCCGCTGGCATTAAGTAATCACGAAAGTTTCGGCTGGTCATAACATCCTCCGGCGATTAAGAGTGAGCGGCTTCTGCCACCACACGATTTTCTATATGGCCCAGGCCTTCTATCTCCAGCCGCATGACATCGCCGGGTTGCAGGAAGCGGCCTGTTGGTGCGCCAATGCCCGAAGGTGTGCCGGTAGCAAGAATATCGCCCGGCTCAAGCGTCATCACCGTTGAGAGGTATTCTATTTGCGCATAGATGTCGTAAATCATGTCGCCGCTGCCGGAATGCTGACGCAGCTCTCCGTTCACATAGAGTTTCATATCCAGATTAAGCGGATCGGGAATTTCGTCTGCGGTTGTGAGCCAGGGGCCTGTTGGGCCATGAGTATCGAAGGATTTACCCAAGGTGAAGGTGGGTGATTTGTGTAACCAGTCTCGGGCTGAAACATCATTCACGATAAGGTAACCCGCAATGACTGCAGCCGCATCGCTGGCTTTGACGTGACGACAGCGTTTACCAATCACGACGCCCAGCTCAATTTCATAATCCATTTTATCGCTGACATCAGGCTTTACGACTGGCGAAAATGGACCGTTTATGCAGGATACCTGCTTGTTGAACCACATCTGACTTTCAGGGATCGTTATGCCAGCCAGTCGGGCTTCATCCGCATGTTTACGGTAATTCATGCCAATCCCGAGAAATTTCTGCGCATCCTGTACTGGCGCTTCTAACTGAACTTCTGACAGTGGAAAAGCCGGTTCGCTGGTTTCTTCAAGCACTCTCCTCAGCTGCGGCAAATCAGTAATCAGCTGTCGCATTGATTCAGACACGCCCGACACAGCGGAGAGATCGATTACCCGATCGTTAATGACTTTGCCAATACGCGTATAACCCTGCTCCGTAAAACGTACCAGTTTCATGCTGTTCTCCTTTATTGAATAAGTAGCCTTTACGACTGATAAGGGGTCAGTTGAGAGAGAACGATCTGCCAGCCCTGCGGCATACGTCGCAGTACCAGTGTGGAGAAGCCAAACCGTACTTTTTCCTCGCCCGTTTCCAGCAGCCGAATGGTGTTACGTGTATTGCCGGTGAGGATGGCAATATTGCCCTCCAGACGAATTTCAGGGGTAGCGCGTGAAATGGCGATAAAGCCACCCATGCGTTCAATATGTGTCAAAAGTTGCTGCTTGTTATGGACCATGCCGGTGCTGTGAATGTGGACAAGATCCTCTGCCAGTAAACGTTCCAGTAAAACCAGGTCGGGCCGCGTTAAGGCCTGCTGGCGCTGCTGTTCGAATTCAAGCAGCTCGCTAAATTGCGGTTTCATTATCTACATCACCTCCATTAAATCAGGCCGTCGTAAGAACCACCGTCGAGTTGCAGATTCTGGCCCGAGATAAAAGAGGCTTGCTGACTGCATAAAAAAGCGCAGGCGGCACCAAATTCTTGCGGCGAGCCATAACGCCTTGCGGCAATAGATTGCACATTGCGCAAGCGAGCCTCTTCACGGCTGATACCCTCTTTCGCGATTAAACGCTGAAGCATAAATTCCTGCCGGGGCGTATCAATCCGCTCAGGTAACAGGTTGTTAATCGTGACATTGTCTTTCGCCACGTCCTGACTGATGGCTTTACATATTGCCGTTAGTGCGGTGCGCGCTGAGGTTGATAACCCCATCATGTAATGTGGCGATTTCACCATGGCGGAGGTGATGTTAACGATGCGGCCAAAGCCCCGGGCCTGCATACCCGGAAGCCAGGCACGTATCAGCTGAACGGCGGGAATAAAATTGGCTTCCATTGCATTGCGTAAGGCATCCTCGCTCCAGTCAGATAACGCACCAGGCTGAGGCCCGGCATTATTCGTGACCAGAATGTCTACTTGTTGTAACGAAAAAATGATTTTTTCCCTTCCCAAGGATGTCGTTAGATCCGCAGCTATATAACTGACGACCGTTTTTGGATTATTAAGGCGAAGCCGTTGCACAACGCTTTGCAGTTTGCTTTCATCACGCCCGTTTAAAATGATGTGTACGTTTTCTGCCGCTAATGCCTGAGCACAGGCCAGTCCCAGCCCCTGCGATGAAGCACAGACAAATGCGATCTTGTTTTCTATGCCTAAGTCCATGATTACTCCGTTATTTATCGAATTCTTCAGGGTTATATCAATCACTGAACTTTTTGGTGTGCAGCCCTATTCAGCTTGGCGTTACTTGATATTAGATATATCTGTTATTGCGATATGTCTAGATATTGCGCCTCTCTGAGAGCGAAAACTCAGAAGTCGGTCACGGATCGTTAACAGGAAAAATAGGGGTGATCAGACGTTGTTTTGAAGGGGCGTTAGGCAGTCTCAGGGGAAAAGGGTCTGGATAGCAAAAACAGCTATTTAGACAGGTAGGGTGAAGTTATCAGCGTTGCGGGGGGTGTGATGCGCCTACCGCTTCTCAGCGGTAAGCGTGGGGACGAACCAGCGAAACTTTCGCGTGACAGCGTCAGAATACGGAGACGGAAAGCTTCAGGATGCCGGTTGTTAGCTGGCTGACCATGTTTTCGCGTCGCGACTCCGGCTGCACCTTCTCAGCCCTGGAAGATATCCGTATCTCCGAACACGACATTATTGCTGTGGGCTGAGAATCAAAGTATGCGTAATGTCATTTATAAAAAATAACTGATCAGTATGACCATGCTCAGGCCTACAACTGAATTTATCAGCTCCAGTAAACCCCAGGTTTTAAATGTGTCTTTCATCGATATACCAAAGGTTTCTTTAAATAACAGAAAGCCACCGTCATACATCAACGTAATAGTATTACTGCCACAAGCTACAGCCAGAGCCATTAACGCTGGATTAAGATTAAACGCGCCAATCATCGGTGCAACGATGCCTGCTGATGTAATTGCTGCAACAGCACCTTGTCCGGTAAGAATTCGAATAACAGCGGTAATTAACCACGCAATAATAAAAGGTGAAAATGGAACATGACTCATAACATGAACGATGCTGTCACCTACATCTGAATCAATAATCACTTGTTTGAGAATGCCACCGGCGCTGATGACAAACAACACGTTGGCAATCTGAGCGATCGCCACACTGACTTTTTTCGTGATCGCTTCTGATGTTAATCCCCGCTTAACGCCCAGTACCCAAATCGCTGCGCAAGTCGCCAATAGCATGCTGATTTCTGCGCTGCCTAGTAATTCACAAATGTGTGTGAGTTCAGAATCCTTACCCGCGAGCGGTTTTATCACTGAAGCCAGAATCATCAATACCGCCGGTATCAGTGGAATCATGATACTGGTTCTAAAAGAGGGTAAATTATGCGTATCCAGTTCTTCAATGGGCTTAATCATTGAATTAAGCGGGATGTTATTAATGCCTGGCAGCAACTTTGGCAACAGAATTCCTGCACAAAATAAAGCAGGAATAATCACTAATACACCATAAAAATAAACCTGAACGATGTCTGCCCCAAATGCACTAATTAATGCAACAGGGCCTGGCTGCGGTGGAAATAGACTGTGCCCCATCGTTGCACCTACTACGGTAGGTATAACCAGTTTCATATAAGGAATGTTGGCTTTCTTCGCAATATTCATAACCAGCGGCATAGCGATAAGAAATGCGACTTCATAAAACATCGCGATGCCAAATATCACACCGATAAAGATCAGGCCAACAGAAAGAAAACGCGTGCCGCAGTGGCGGATAACCGTATCCGCTATCTGCTGACTGGCCCCTGACTCCGTCATGAACTTGCCGATGATCGCACCAAATATAATGATCAGCGCCAGGTGCCCCATAATACTGCCAATACCTTGCTGTACCGTGGAGACTATTTTGTCTAACGGAATGCCTACTGCGACAGCAACAAATATCCCGGCAATAAGCAGCGAGAAAATATTATGAAATTTATATTTAATATTGAGCACGACCAGCAACGCAATACCTGCCAGCACCCAAAAAAGTGATAAGAAAGGTGACATGATGATCCTTAACTATTTTGTAGGCGTTTTTATAATGAGGTAAAACAAGACAGCGGGAGCATGTCCCGCTGTGAGGGGTTATTTTTGACTGACGGCTTCCCATAATCCGAGAATATAAGTCACACCCAGCGCACGGTCATAAAGACCGTAACCGGGTCTGCCTGTTTCTCCCCAAATAAAACGTCCGTGGTCAGGCCTGATATATCCATCAAAACCATTATCGTGCAGGGATTTAATGACGCGAAGCATATCTAATGAACCATATTGCGTCGGATGAGCTGACTCGTAAAAATCTTTATCTTTTATAATTTTAATGTTTCTGACATGGGCAAAGTGAATGCGCTTGCGGCGTGAAAACTCGCCAAGAATGGCATAAACATCATTTTCCGGATCTTCGGCGATGGAGCCGGTGCACAACGTCAGGCCATTGGCTTCTGAATCAACAACGTTGCAAATCCAGTCCAGATCGTCACGGTTTTTGACTACGCGAGGTAAGCCAAAAATTGAATAAGGCGGATCGTCTGGATGGATTGCCATCTTGATGCCGACTTCTTCACAGACAGGAATAATTTCTTTCAAAAAGTAAGCCAGATTTTCCCGCAGTAGCGCATCGTCAACGTCTTTGTATTTTGCAAACAACTCCTGCACTTTTGCCAGGCGTTCAGGTTCCCATCCCGGTAAGGCAAAGCCGTTTGAATTTCCCAGAACTTCTTTGACAACGTCATCCAGACTTTTATCGATACCGGCTTTTTCAAATGCCATCGTCAGCGAGCCATCAGGCAGAACATAGTTCATGTCTGTTTTCATCCAGTCAAAGACGGGCATGAAGTTATAGCAAATAACTTTTACACCGAACCCGGCCAGGTTACGGAGAGTTTGCTTGTAGTTGGAAATATAGCGATCGCGGGAAGGTAAACCAATCTTGATATCGTCGTGAATGTTAACACTCTCGATGACTTCCATTGTCAGACCCGCAGCATGAGCCTGTTCAACGAGTTTCTTAATCTTTTCCTGGGGCCAGACTTCACCGACGGGCACATCATAAAGCGCACCGACTACGCCTGTCACGCCTGGTACTTGCCGTATATGTTCCAGCGGAATTTTATCTTCTTCTGGTCCAAACCAACGCATCGTCATCTGCATATGAATTACTCACCGTATAAAATGTATGTGTCTATCTACCATTCTAGTATGTGTTAAGAAGATGTTTTTTAAGTTGACCGCACTCACATTATGAACACGCTGGGACGCAGTTTGAGACGGTTTTTAAGACAGATGCCAGCAGCGACAAGTCTCTCCCGGCCGCTGCTGGTATGGCTGTAAAGAGGATACTGATGCTTATCGCTTTCAAGGAAGTGAGTCTTTTGGTCCTCGTAGCAACGCGTTTTTCCCCTGGCGAGCGCATGCGTTAACTCAGTCACAATTTTTTAACTTCACTCTTCCATCTCTTGACTGTTAACCGCTCTGTCGTAAAACTCGTAAAAAGTAAAACGTTTTACTTTTCCACTCAGGCGTCGCGGTATATATGCATTTTCCGTGATATTTCCGGGGGTTATAACTCTACTGGGATACATCATGAAACACGTAGAAGAGTACGATAATTCACTGGTCGGCATTGATGTTGTGCCGGATCATCCTCAGCCAGAAATATCATCACTGGCGAGTGGCGCGATTAAAAAAGCCCGGATGCGCTTAATGCCGCTGATCCTGATGATGTATCTGCTGGCGTTTATTGATCGTTCTAATATTGGCATGGCGGCATTAACCATGAACCAGTCTTTAGGGTTAACGCCTGAGCATTTTGGCTTCGCTGTAGGCATCTTCTCCTTTGGCTACATCCTGTTTGAAATTCCCAGTAATGTTCTGCTGGAACGTTATGGCGCACGCTTTTGGTTAGCCAGGATCATGATCACCTGGGGTGTTATTTCGATGGCGATGGCGTTCGCACAAGGTGTGGTGAGTCTCAGCATCCTACGATTTTTATTAGGTGTAGCTGAAGCGGGCCTCGCACCTGGTATTGTTTTTTATCTCACCACATGGTTTCCCAAGAAAGAGCTGGCCAGGGTTTTTTCCATTTACTATTTAGGTGTTCCGCTGGCCGCTATTATTGCCAATCCTTTATCGGGATATATTCTCGACAATTTCCATAATGTAGGTGGGCTGGAAAGTTGGCAGTGGCTGTTTTTAATCGAAGGATGTCCACCGGTGATTTTGTCGGTGATCGTTTTTCTTTACCTCACGGATAAACCGGCTAAAGCCTCCTGGCTTAAGCCTGAGGAACGTCAGGCCTATCAGGAGCTGATGGAAAAAGAGCAACAAGCAACATTAGCGGTGGGGCACTCGGGTTTGAAAGCGATGTTCAAAGACCGCCGAGTGTGGATCTTAGGCCTGGCTTACTTCTTTACAGTCATTGGCTTAACCGGTCTCGGTTTCTGGATGCCGCAGTTTATTAAACGCTTTGACTATTCAGACACTGTGGTAGGACTGCTTGGCACTATTCCCTATATCGTTGGTGCCGTAGTGATGTGCTGGTGGTCAAATCATTCTGACAAAACGAACGAGCGCACCTGGCATTTCATTCTGCCTTCGCTGTTGTTTTCTGCTGGTTTCGTGGTCGCAGCCATAAGTGATTCTCCCGTTATATCAATGCTGGGACTGACGCTTTCGACTGTTGGCATGCTGGCATGTGTTCCGACGTTTTATACTCTGCCCGCCTCCTTCCTAACCAGCCAGGGTTCTGCGGGTGGCCTGGCGCTCATCAACTCTATTGGGAATGTTGGCGGTTTCTTTGGCCCTTTCCTGGTGGGTCTCACTATTTCCCTTACCGGTAAATCACAAAACGGCCTTTATCTGTTATCGATTCTGGTGCTGTTCTCGCCGTTACTGATTTATCTCCTGAGTAAAAGTCGCCGTCAGGCCGCTGGCTGGCGTTAAACCCCACGCATCAAACCCTGTCAAGGAGTAGAAAATGAACTTAGCAGCACTGTTAGCTGAGCGTGCCTGTGCCGTGAAATCAGGTACTGCACAACCGGTCCGAGTTGGCATCATTGGCGCAGGTAAATTTGGATCGATGGTTCTTGCCCAACTGCGCCATCTGGACGGTTTGCAGGTGGTGGCCATTGCCGATCTCGACGTGAGTAAAGCCCGTGCAGCCCTGGCGCGAGTGGGCTGGCCTGAATCTCAGTATCAGGCACAAACTATCGATGCTGCGTTGCGCGAAGGGTCAACCTGTGTGGTTGAGGACGCGGAAAAATTGTTCCGCTGCGAGCAGATCGATTGCATTGTTGAAGCCACAGGCCATCCGCTGGCGGGAACCCGTCATGCACTCCATGCTGTTGAACATGGCAAGCATGTGGTGATGGTAAACGTTGAGGCCGATGTGCTGTGCGGCCCCTTAATCGCTGAGCGTGCGCGTCAAAATGGTGTGATTTACAGCATGGCGTACGGGGATCAACCCGCCATTATTTGTGAACTGGTGGATTGGGCCAAAGCTTGCGGATTTGAAATTGTTGCGGCCGGTAAAGGCATGAACTTTGAACCACGCTATCGCTATTCTACTCCGGATACAGTATGGGGTTTTTTTGGCTGGAGCGAAGAAGAAGTGGCGGCCGGAGACTTCAATCCTAAGATGTATAATTCCTTCACTGACGGCACCAAAGCGGCAATTGAAATGGCGGCAGTGGCCAACGCGACCGGACTGGATTGTCCTGATAACGGACTGGCTTTTCCTCCAGCCGGTGTGCATGACCTGGCGCGGGTCTTTTCACCTGAGTCTGACGGTGGACGACTGAGCCGTAGCGGTCTGGTAGATATTGCTGCCAGCCAGGAGCCTGATGGACGGGAGGTGCTGAACAACATTCGCTATGGCGTATTTGTCACGTTTAAAGCCCGGGATGAATACAGCCGCGCCTGTTTTAAACAGTACGGACTGCTGACCGATCCCAGTGGTTGGTATGCCTCTATGTGGCGTCCTTTCCATCTCATCGGCCTTGAAACCAGCATCAGTATTCTCTCTGCGGTACTCCGTAATGAAGCCACCGGTTCGGCTTTAAGCTTCCGGGGTGATGCTGTCGCAACGGCTAAACGAGACCTCAAAGCGGGCGAAATGTTGGATGGCGAAGGTGGGTTTACCGTCTGGGCCAATGCACTGCCAGCCAACATCAGCGTGGCGCAGGATCTGTTACCCATGGGATTAGCGCATCACGTTCGTCTGGTTAAAGATGTCGCTAAAGACAAAGCGGTACGTTTTTCTGATGTTCAGTTTGATAACAATCTGGATATCGTAGAGTTGCGTAAGCAGATGGTCAGTCTGGCGGGATTATAAACAGTGATATTACCCGCTATTGCCGTTGCAGTAGCGGGTAATGTCTGGAGAAACAACATGGCTTCAGAAACACGTATTGGATTGGCTGGCGCCGGATTAATGGGACAGCCAGTGGCACGGCGCTTAGCCGCTGCCGGTTATTCCGTTGCGGTGTGGAATCGTTCTAAAGATAAAGCGCATGCTCTGGAAAAGTACGGTGTTACAGCTGTAGACACTCCCGCCCAGTTAATGGCCGGCAGTGATGTCATCATCTGTTTATTGAGTGATGCGCAAGCCTGTAACGATGTCCTTTTTAATGATAACGCGCTGAAGCACACCAGGAAAAAAGCCGTCATCATTATGATGAGCACCCTTTCGCCACAGATTGTGATTGAGCAGCAACACAAGGCGAACGCAGCACAGGCGGACTATATCGATATGCCGGTATCAGGTGGCACGACGGGGGCAGAAAACGGCACATTGTCATTGATGGCCGGTGGTAATGCAGAAACTATTGACCGGTTACGCCCGCTGCTGACTCACCTGGGTAAAGTCACGCGTGTGGGAGAGGTGGGCGCTGGCCAACTGACTAAACTCGCCAATCAGATAATTGTCGCAGGCACGCTGAGTTTGTTGTCGGAAGCCTTTACCCTTGCCCAGCGCGGCGGAGCCGATCCGGCAAAAGTGCGTGAAGCATTGCTGGGTGGTTTTGCTGACTCAACCCTGTTGCAACAGCAAGGCGAACGTATGGTAAACGAAGACTTTAAGGCCCGCGGCGCGGCAAAGTGGCAGCTTAAAGACACGCGCAGCAGTGTGGCGCTGGCTGAGCAATTTGGTCTGACATTACCGCTGACTGAGACGGTGAACCAGCTTTTCAGCCAAATGATTGACGCTGGGGATGGCGACTTAGATCACTGCGCCATTATCAGGCAAATTCAGCGTTTAAACGGTATGCCTATTTAACCCGGGCCACGCTCTCACGTTTGATTAACGTGCTGTTTAGTTCACAGGGCTTCTGCCACTCACCGGAGAGACTTAAGAGTGCCTTATCGGCCAACTCTTCAAGAGGGTGTTTGATAACGCTAATTGACGGG
This sequence comes from Pantoea sp. MQR6, assembly GCF_022761075.1. Taxonomy (NCBI): domain Bacteria; kingdom Pseudomonadati; phylum Pseudomonadota; class Gammaproteobacteria; order Enterobacterales; family Erwiniaceae; genus Pantoea; species Pantoea sp. MQR6. Next base: position 8,166 of record NZ_JAKYXB010000009.1, on the reverse strand, counting down.
CTCAGGAGTCGGCTCCAGTGGCTGTCATGGTAAACAATCAGCGAGAGGTCTTCAGGAACAGAGAGCTTCAACTGCCGGATGCGCGACATAATCATCGGTGCAATCGACGTATTTCCAATAATGATTGCAGTCGGTGGTTCCTGAAGCGATAACAACTCATCAAGCGCCTGGCTGGCTAGCGGATCACGAAAGTTCTTCACTACCGCATACTGTTTTTCCCAGTCAATTCCATAGGCTTTCAATCCTTGTTTATAACCCTTCAGCCTTTGCAAAGAGGTCGAAGTATTCAGCGGCCCGCTTATCCAGCCAATACGGCGATGGCCTTGCTGAGCAAGATAACGGGTAGCCTCGCAGGCGGAAGCTTCATTGTTAAAGCCAATGACACTGGCATGTGTCACCTCGCTAAGGTAGCGATCGATGAAAACAATAGCGATGCCCATTTCGCTAATGGATTGCCACATATCGCTATTCGCGCTGGTGGGCGTTGCTATGATGGCTTTAACCCGCTTTTGCATTAACATGCTCAAGCTTTCCCGCTCCAGCAGCGGATCTTCCTGCGTAGTAACCAAAATGACGTTCATGGCCATTTCTCTGGCGCGACGGACAATGAGATCGGAGATCTCAGAAAAAAAATCGTTTGCGATGTCTGCTACAACCAGGCCAATCGTGTTGTTCATACTGGTTTTAAGCTCACGAGCGGCACTCTGAGGGGTATAATTCAGCGTTTGCATTGCCTCCAGAATACGCTGACGGGTGCGTTCAGATACTGAACCTGAACCGGGGTTCAATACCCGAGAAACCACACCGATCGACACCTCTGCTAAGGCCGCCACCTCTTTGATGGTACTTTTCTTTTTATCTGTCAACGCAACACTCAGCCTCATCATCAGGTTAGCTAAGTTCATGTTAGATTAATCACTTCACAAGATAAACGTTCTTCAGTGATCGGCCTTCTTTAGTCTGCGTGAGGCTGCATTTCTCTGCTTTAGAGGGGTGTGGTGTTGGCAGGTGGTTGTTAAGGCTGTTTTGAGATGTCCGGGTTGTAGCCAAACTGAAATATCCGTCAGATCTTGCCGCTGTGATGTAAGCGAGGTAGTAAGCCGTCCTCAGCCAAGAAATCCTGGAAAAAGGACGATATTGCGGACATCTCACTTTAGCCGCCATAAGCTAAAATACGCATAATGTAATTTATGTTAAATATCCAACAAGATCATGCAATTGGCCGAAGACCCAGTGAAAAACACAACGGGTCGTCCCGGCGAAGGATTTGCGGTAAATCCCTAAACAGGTACCGGCAGAGAAAAGACGCTCATAAATTATTGCTTCTGTGGAACGAACGAATGATTAATGTCAAAAGGAGCATGTCTGGCATGCTCCTTTTTTACAGGAAGGTAACAAAGAGCCAGTAATTTTAGACAGGCAGCTTTTGTTGCAGGATTTTTAGACAAAGCATTCAAAACCCGCCGTCTGGCTCACTTCATTTTATTACGAAATCGTTCAATTAAAATGATTCCCAGCTTCCCTCTGTAGCGGCCGTTTTGCCAGGTAGTCGTGGTGCCTGACGGACAGTGCTAAATTGCTGCTGAGTGGCGACCGAGACAGGAACGCTGACCGTTTGCGTACGGTTTATAGTGCTTCCTTCATTTAAGCGAAACATGCTCACAATCTCCTGCAACACTTGGGTTTGTTCCTGCATGGAGGCTGCAGCAGCTGCAGACTGTTCTACCAGAGCAGCATTTTGTTGAGTAGTCGTATCGATTTGCTCCATGGCGCAGTTGATTTGCTCAATGCCATCATTCTGTTCCCGGCTGGCTTGAGCAATTTCGTTAATCAGTTGTTCCATGCTCTGCACGTTTCTAACGATGCTCGTCATGCCCTTATCAGCCTTGTCCACTAATGTGGTGCCTGCGTTAATGCGCGATACAGATTCATCTATCAGCGTTTTGATTTCACGTGCAGCGGAAGCACTGCGTTGGGCCAATGTGCGTACTTCACCGGCGACCACAGCAAACCCCCGGCCAGATTCACCCGCGCGAGCAGCTTCCACAGCCGCATTGAGGGCCAGTATGTTGGTTTGGAAAGCAATGCCATCGATGACAGAAATAATACTGGACATTCTGGAGGAGGATTCATAAATCTCCTTCATCCGGGTGGACACATCATTCATCAGCTCGCCATTCTCTTTTACAATGCCAGCGGTTTCAGAAACAAACTGACGTGCCTGCGCCGTGTTTGCTGCGGTATTGCTGATGGTGGCGGTCAGTTCCTCGAGTGTTGCCGCTGTTTCTTCCACGCTCGCCGCCTGTTCTTCAGTGCGGGATGAGAGATCCTCGTTACCGGTGGCAATTTCATCAGCAGCCGAGGCTATGCTGTCTGATCCTGCACGCACTTTTTGCACAGTCTTACGTAGACTTTCAGTCATTTCACGCAGGGCGGCCATCAACTGCCCTAACTGATCATGAGAGTCTACCCGCACATCCACGGTCAGATTACCGGCTGCCACTTCGCGCGCTATACCCACAGCAGATATCAGTGGGCGCGTAATGCTACGCGTGATAAGCAATGCAAGAAGCGAGCCCATAATTAACGCAACAATACCTACCGCCACCAGTGTCCAAACGGCAGATGTACCTGCACTCTGGATATGACCACCATTCTCATTAATGAGCCTTTGCTGGTTGTTAGCCACAGCACGAACAGCATCGGAATAAGCGCGCATAGCAGGTAGCAACTGGCTACGAATAAATTCAGCGGTCGCGTTCACATCTCCCTGAGCACTGAGTTTCAGAGCAACATTGCGTGCTGCGGTATTCCCTTTACGTGCCTCACCCACTCCCTTCATTAATTCTTTGCCATGATCAGACGTGATCATATTTTCCAGCTTTTTTTGTACCGCGCTGGCTCGCTCAGAGTTCTTCTTCATCTCCTCTGAAGCATATTGTTTAATACTTTCAGCGGGTGAGGTCATCACGACAAGGGCCAGAGCGGCGTTAGTGTCAATGATGGATAACCATTCGGTCGATAAGCGCTCTCGCACTAAATAATCATGCGTAACACTTTTTGTGGCCTGCATCATGCCGCGCAGATGCCATCCTCCAGTAATGACCATTGCAATCATCAGAATAAGTACCAGTGAAAACCCTGCACCCAGACGGGTTCCTATTCCCAGGTTATTTATTTTCATTATTTATCTCATCTAAGCCAGTTTCGTGATAATGAAGCTGATAGCCATAAAGAGTTTAGGTAGCCACAGCGGCTCATTTAGCGCCGGACGACATTCTGTAATAAGTCTGATAACGCTATGTCCGATTATTGTTATCGGTTTATGCATGGATAAGTTTATGGTTGAAGTAGAAATAGACACTTTTGAGCAGGGGTTTGCTCGAGTTGCGCTGAATATTAGAGAGGGCTTCTCAATAAAGGAATTGGGATTGGTCAGCTGCCAGCAAACGACGCACTGATATAAGCGAAGCAGTCGAAAATATGTCGCTATTACGAATTAAGCTAATTGCCAGTTCGCTGTTACGGAACTTTTAGCGATGGCGGAGCAACTATGTGCATTAACATAAGCGCAGTTGAAAATGTTCAAATTATTGACAGGTAACACCTGTCAATAATAATAGAAAATATCGAGGTTAAACGGCCATTTCGCTATAACGCTCCCGGTACTCTTTCGGTGTAAAAGCGTAGACTTTTTTAAATACCGAATAAAAGTACTGCAAAGAGGGATAGCCGCACACCTGCGATATTTCATTGATCGAAAGCGATGTTGAAACCAGCAGCGATCGTGCTTTTTCTAGCTTTTCTGTATGAATTACCGCGTGGATGGTTTCTCCTGTTTCATCCTTAAAGCGTTTCTCCAGGTTAGAACGCGACATACCCACTGCATCCAGCACTTGCTCTACCTTGATTCCTTTGCAGGCATTGTAGCGAATAAAGTGCATCGCCTGGATTACCGCCGGATCAAGTAGAGAACGATAATCTGTTGAGCGTCGTTCAATAACCTTCACAGGCGGAACCAGCACGCGCTGAAGAGGAAGTTGGCGTTGGCCCAGCAGGCGATGCAGCAGTTTAGCCGCCTGATATCCCATCTGACGCGAGCCTTGAGCCACGGATGACAACGCTACCCGCGAAAGAAAGCGCGTCAGCTCTTCATTATCTATACCGATCACGCAGAGCTTTTCCGGCACCGGAATATTGAGGTGTTCACATACCTGTAACAGATGGCGCGCTCGGGCATCAGTAACGGCAATAATCCCGGTTTGTGGTGGTAATGTTTGTACCCAATCGGCCAGCCGATTTTGTGCGTGCTGCCAGTTATCTGGCGCAGTTTCCATTCCCTGATAAACCACGCCCTGATAACGCTCTTCAGCGACCAATTGTCGAAAAGCGTACTCGCGTTCCTGTGCCCAACGTTTGCCGCTGGAAACGGGCAAGCCGTAAAAGGCAAAACGGTGCACACCTTTTTCTTTCAAGTGTAAGAAGGCACTTTTAACCAGCGCGTGGTTGTCGGTAGCGATGTAATGCACTGCCGGATAATCTTCTTCCCGGTGATACGAGCCGCCGACACCGACGATAGGTACTTCAACATTTTTCAGTAACTGTTCGATCTCCCTGTCGTCAAAATCAGCAATCACACCATCGCCCAGCCACTCTTTGATATTGTCGATACGGCAACGAAAATCTTCTTCGATAAAAATATCCCAGTCGCTTTGCGAAGCCTGCAAATATTCGCCCACGCCTTCGACGACCTGTCGGTCATAAACCTTATTCGCATTGAAGAGCAGAGTGATCCGATAACGTTTCTCAAACATGGCTGTTTCCCACTGTTTATTCTGCTTTTTGAATAGCACAGTGCGCTTGTCACCAGGAATAAATTCGTCGGACATGTGATCCTCTACACGCGACGCTTGGTGGCAGAGTCCATCCAGACTGCCAACAGCAGTATCGTGCCTTTAACGATGTACTGCCAAAAGGTGGGGACATCCATCATGCTCATACCGTTATCCAGCGAAGCCATAATAAAGGCGCCCATTACCGCACCGGCCACACTCCCTATTCCACCCGCGAGACTGGTTCCCCCGATAACGCATGCAGCGATAGCATCCAGTTCTGCAATATTACCCGCCGATGGCGAACCTGCACCCAACCGTGAACTGAGAATTAACCCGGCAATGGCTACCATTAATCCGTTAATCGCAAAGACCGCTAGCTTGGTTCGCGCCACGTTAATGCCGGAAAGCCTTGCGGCATCAATGTTGCCGCCGATAGCGTAAATGCGGCGACCGAAAGCAGTACGTGTGGCAATAAACAGCCCGCCCAGCATCAGTAATGTCAAAATCAATACTGGCGTAGGCACGCCACGGTAATCGTTGAGCATCCAGATGGCACCGAGCACAATGACAGCGGTCAACGCCTGGCGTATCAGCGTGCCGGAAGCAGCAGGAAGCGATAAGCCAAGTTTTTGCCGGCGCTGACGAAGTCGCCATTGCCAAAGAACGAACAGCACCAGCCCTACCACACCAAAACCGAAGCCGATGCCTGATGGCAAATAGCTTTGCCCAATTTGCGACATTCCCGGACTGATAGGTGACACCGTTGTACCATTAGTGATGCCGACCAGAATGCCGCGGAAGGCCAGCATTCCGGCCAGAGTAACAATAAAAGAGGGAACCTTACGATAGGCGACCCACCAGCCATTCCATGCACCCAGTAACAGCCCCATCACCAGCGTTACCGCAATGGTCAAGGGCAAAGGCCAGCCGAACCAGACATCAAAAATAGCCGCCGCGCCGCCCAACAGCCCCATCATGGAACCAACGGAAAGATCGATCTCCGCAGAGATAATGACAAACACCATGCCCACCGCCAGGATGCCGGTAATTGCTGTTTGTCTCAGCAGGTTTGAAATATTGCGTGCGCTAAGGTAAGAGCCGTCAGTGGTCCAGGTGAAAAAAGCCACAATTAACACGATGGCGAGAATCATCACGCCAACTTGTAGATTAAGCCGCGCACCCGCCCATTTTCGCGTAGGCAACGGCGTAGCGGGTTGTGTTGAATCGGTTTTAAGCATGATGTTCACTCCTGAGTGCCGCTTCCATAATTTTTTCCTGGGTCAGGTCCTGGTTTAAAAGGTCAGCTTTAATCTGCCCCTGATGCATCACCAGAACGCGATCGCTAAGGCCTAACACTTCGGGAAGTTCGGATGAGATCACAATGATGGCAATCCCTTGTTGCGCCAGTTGATTGATCAGCTTGTAGATTTCATATTTTGCGCCGATATCAATACCGCGCGTTGGTTCATCAAGGATGAGAATGCGTGGGTTGAGCAACAGACATTTTGCCAGTACAGCCTTTTGCTGGTTACCGCCACTTAGCCGACCAATGGCCAACTCGGGTGAGGCGGTTTTGACCTTAAGGCGAGCCAGCGCATCCTTAATGACCTGTTGCTCTTGCGCTTCATCCAGCACTGAAAACACGCTACTGAATTGAGCCAGCGACGCGAGAGTGATGTTTTTTCCAACGCCCATCACCGGCACGATACCATCCCTTTTACGATCTTCCGGTACCATCGCAATACCGTGCGCAATGGCCTGCTGGCAGTCATTGAGGCTGACGGGTTTTCCATCAATCCAGACTTTACCTTCCCAGCGGCCTGGCCAGACACCAAACAGACACTGAACCGCTTCGGTGCGCCCGGCACCGACTAAGCCAGCAATGCCAAGAATTTCCCCGCGCCGCAGGCTAAAAGAAAGGTTATCCACCCGTTTGATGCTGCGATTGATCGGATGCCAGGCTGTCAGGTTCTCTACCCGTAAGATCTCGTCGCCGACCGGGTGCGGTTCGACGGGATAAAGCGAGGTCAACTCGCGGCCTACCATCATGGTAATGATGTCATCCTCACTCATCGCATCTGCGCGGCGTGTGCCAATATGCTGCCCGTCACGGATCACGCAGATGGTGTCAGAGATATCCTTTACTTCGTTGAGCTTGTGCGAGATGTAGACGCAGGCGATACCGTGATTGCGCAGATTACGGATAATATCCAGCAGAACCTCCGTTTCCTGTTCGGTTAACGAAGAGGTAGGTTCATCCAGAATCAGCAGTCGAACCTGCTTGTTTAGCGCCCGGGCTATCTCAACTAACTGTTGCTGACCCAGCCCCAGTTCACCCACGCGTGTCTCTGGCGAAACGTTGAGCCGCACCTGTTGCAACAGGGTCTGGCAGCGCAGCGTCATGCTGTCTACATCTAAAACGCCGCGTTGTGTCAGTTCGCTGCCGAGAAAGATGTTCTCCATTACCGTCATCTGCCGCACCAACGCCAACTCCTGATGAATGATGACAATGCCTTTGCGTTCGGTGTCGCGGATATTAGTCGCGCGCAGTTCTTCGCCGGCAAAAAAGATATGACCCTGATATTCACCGGCGGGATAAAGGCCACACAGCACCTTCATTAAGGTTGATTTGCCAGAGCCATTTTCACCACATAGCGAAATCACTTCGCCTGGCTCCAGCGTCAGCGAAATGTTATCAACGGCCTTCACAGCGCCGAAAAGTTTGGTGATGTTTTTCATTTCAAGCAGTTTGGTCATGACATCTCTCCAGGCTGCCCTGAGGAAAATCCGCCGTGTTTACGGCGGTTAACAGGATCAGAGCTCGCTCTTTTTATGGAAGCCGTCTGCGACCACCGTGCTTTCAATATTGGCTTTATCAACGGCAATTGGCTCAAGTAGCCAGGCAGGAACCTCTTTGGTGCCGTTGTTCAGCGTTGCATTGGACTTTGGTTGTTTCCCTTCTCCCAACTCCACAGCGATATTCGCCGCATTATCAGCGAGTTTGCTGATCGGTTTATAAACCGTCATGGTTTGCGTGCCGTTATTAATACGCTTGATGGCGGCGAGATCGGCATCCTGACCAGAAATCGCGACTTTACCGGCCAGCCCTTGCGCGCTTAGTGCCTGTATTGCACCGCCTGCGGTGGCGTCATTTGAAGCGACCACAGCATCTATTTTATTGCCGTTGGCGGTCAGGGCATTTTCCATGATTTTCAACGCGTTTTCTGGCAGCCAGGCATCAACCCATTGATCACCCACAACCTTGATTTTTTTGCTATCAATCAGTGGTTTCAGCACCTTCATTTGCCCATCACGGAACAGACGTGCGTTA
>NZ_JAKYXB010000008.1:0-115745 GCF_022761075.1 Pantoea sp. MQR6 | reverse complement strand
TGTCTCCTGAACCGCCATCCCGTTGCCGGTTTGCCGTGTCAGTGGAGGCGCATTATAGGGAGTTCTTCCGGGCTGACAAGTGCTATTTTCAATTAATTTTCTGACTGCTGTTTTTTTCAACTCAAACGCGTTAAACCGCTAGTTTTTCAAGCAAAGGGAAGCCATATCGTTGTAGAACGGGCGATAATTGCACCGCCTCGCTGTCCATTTGCGTACAAAATGCTGCATTTTCCTGGGAAGAACGTACCACCGGTGCTTCATGCTCCAGCAACCAAGCCGTTCTACGTGCGATAGCAGCACCAGAATCGATAAGACGTGTTCCTTCTGGTAATACTTGCTGAAGCTCTTCACACAATAAAGGAAAGTGCGTACATCCCAACACAACCGTATCTGGCGGTTCAGACATTCTTAGCCAAGGCTGAACAATATGTCGCACCTCGTCTAAAGATACTTCATCACCATGCAGCTTCGCTTCAGCCAACTCCACCAGCTCCGCCGACCCCAACATTTCGATTTTGCATGAGGTCGCAAATTGCTGCACCAACTCATGTGTATAAGGACGGCGTACTGTCGCTCGCGTAGCCAGTAAGCCCACCACACCATTACGCGTTAAACGCGCCGCCGGTTTAATCGCTGGCACGACGCCAACAACCGGAAAGGCAAAACGCTCACGTAACGCCGGTAGAGAGATGGTACTCGCTGTATTGCAGGCGATGATCACTAAAGAAAGAGGATATCGCTGAGTGATCGCTTCGACGATAGCAACGACACGTTCAATAATGAACGTTTCGGTTTTCTCGCCATAAGGAAAGCCCGCATTGTCGAAGGCGTAGAGATAATGAAGATCCGGCAAAAGCTGCCGAACCTCATCATAGACGGAAAGCCCACCGACGCCAGAGTCAAATACCAGCACGGTGGGACGCAGATTAGAAGCTGTAGCTCCCGTTGAGGTAATACTCTCGTCCTGGAGTTTGATAGCCATACGCTGTCTCGTAGTCTTTATCGAACAGATTGGCAATTCTACCACGAACGGTGAGATGCGAAGTGACCGGATACGACACAGCAAGATCTACTGTGCTGTAGCTTGATAGACGACGCTGCACATTTGCGTATTCACTGGTGTTATTGTCATAACGCTTACTGAAGTATTGGTATATGACATCAACATCGAAATCATACACTGTCGCACCTAACTGATATTTTGCCTGCTCACGAGCACGTCGAGCCAGTGTTTCACCGTCTGAATCACGACGTGCATCAAGGTAGCCCAACGTAATTTGATGGTGAACAAAACTGGTATCAAAAGCTGCTGTTGCCTCAATCCCTTTCAGCGTCGCAGCTTTTACATTGTAATAACCGCCCTCATAAGTAACAGGATCGCTGGCATAATCAATCAGGTCATTGATCTGATTATGATATGCAGCAATGCGCCAATTAACTGGGCCTGTCAGACCTTCGAGTCCAGCTTCCCATTGCTTCGATTTTTCAGGTGCTAAATCTGGGTTTGAACTGATACCAAAGCGTTTTTGCCCGTAGAGTTGACCAAGCGTAGGCGCCTGGAAGCCTGTACCATAAGACAGGGTGGCTTTATAACCAGGAACAAATTCCCATCCGGCTGCAGTTTGCCAGGTGCCATGACGGCCATAATCTTCGTTGTCGTCTCCGCGCACAGAGCCTTCAAGCGTTACCGTACCCAACTGCTGCTGAGCAGTAACGTAAGCACCGGTATTATCTTGTTTATAGCTATCCGACTCACGTGGCGCACCTGAATAAAGCTGCCCAGTCGATACCAGCTTCTGCTGCTGCCAGTCCAGCCCGGCGCTAACCGTTCCATGCCCAACCGCTAAGGTATTACCCCACTGAAGATTTCGCTGCTCCATATCATCCAAACTGTTGGAGTCGGCGTAGCGGCCATCAATGCTGGCATAGTTATAGCTTTTGTACTTTTGGTAACTGGCGGAGAGTTGCGATGAGAAGTCGTCTTTATTAAAGCGTAGGCCCGTGTCAAACGAGTGATTATAGATCTGCTGCTCATCCTGGCCGCCACTATAATTCGCATCGTAATCCGAATTTGCCGAATAACCATAGCCACGAGCAAAGCCAGAAAACATGTCGTTGAACTGATGTTCCACACCCGCCCAAAACGCTTTATTACGCCAACCATCGCGATCGCGATCAATAGAATAGCCAGAATCCGGTTGAACGTTGTAGCCGTTTGTTCCCTGATAGGAACCGGCAACCGTGATACGTGTGCTATCAGTAATGTTCTGATTCACGCTGCCGCTGTATTCTTGATATTGCTTAGACCCCAAGCCAGCTGAAAGGGTGTTTTGATTTTCTGGGTTTTGCGTAATAACGTTGACGACACCGCCAATAGCATCGGCACCATATACTGCCGAGCGCGGGCCCCGGATAAACTCAATACGTTGAATAATAGAAATTGGGATCTGATTAAAATCAGAGACACCGGTAATTCCCGGCTTTGCAATCGGAACACCGTCAATCAGCACCAGCGTATGACGAGCTTCAGAACCGCGTACATACATAGAAGCGCTTTGCCCAATGCCACCACTTTGCGCAATATCTACGCCCGGCAAGCGACGCATCACCTCGACAAGGTTCTTAGATTGCCACTGCTCAATTTCTTCACGCGTTACTACGGTGGTTGAAGCCAGTACCGAAGATACCGGCTGTGCAAAACGGTTTGCGGTCACAATTTGCGTATCATCATTCTCCTGAGCGAAACCGTTTTGCGCCCAGAGAGAAATCGCCGTTGCACTGAAGGCGAACAGCGATGCTGTAGTTTTATTCATTTTTAATAGCATCCAAAAGACCAAGCAGGATGCCGCAGGCATACAATCAATAGCACGCGATGATCGTACGAGTTGCGACGTCACACCGGCAGGTCTTCGGGCTGGGAACCATAAATGATGAAGACTTCCCATCCCGCAGGACAGTGTCTGCAAATGCAATCACCACGACATTCCTTACCGCTGCGCGTCAGCTCCAGATTTCCACTGGATTCCCTATTAACTCAGGTTGAGGCCGGCGCACGCAGTCTACGGAGTGGCGATACGGAAGTCCAGACTTCCAAACATCTTATCAGCACAACACTGGACAACAGATATTGAATGCCTACAATCGCCCGGCAAGTTTGCTATTAACCAGGATTGATCATGACGCCCGAACATCTCCCCATTGAAGAATATGACGCGCAACTGGCGGAAAAAGTCAGCCGTTTAACCACGATGATGACGCCTTTTGCTGCGCCCGAAGTGGAGGTGTTCCGTTCGCCGGTCAGCCACTATCGCATGCGCGCAGAATTTCGCTTGTGGCACGATGGTGATGACATCTATCACATCATCTTTGATCAACAGACGCGCGAACGTATCCGTATCGATCAATTTCCGGCGGCCAGCGAATTAATCAATCTGGTCATGCCAAAAATGATCGCCGCGATCCGTGACAATCGTACGCTTCGCCACAAGCTGTTTCAGATCGATTACCTGTCGACAATGAGTCATCAGATCGTGATTTCACTGCTTTACCATCGCAAGCTGGATGATGTCTGGCAGCAGGCGGCAAGCGAACTCCGCGATCAATTGCGTGCAGAAGGTATTGATGTTCAGCTCATTGGCCGCGCAACCAAAACCAAAATTTGCCTCGACCACGATTACGTTGATGAGCGCTTGCCGGTCGCAGGCCGCGAACTCATCTACCGTCAGGTTGAAAATAGCTTCACCCAACCCAACGCGGCGATGAATATTCAAATGCTGGAATGGGCGCTGGATGTCACAAAAGAATCGCAAGGCGATTTGCTGGAACTTTACTGCGGCAACGGCAACTTCTCGCTGGCGCTGGCGCGCAATTTCCGTCGGGTGCTAGCCACTGAGATTGCTAAACCCTCTGTAGCCTCTGCGCAATTCAATATTGCGGCCAACCAGATTGACAACGTGCAGATCATTCGCATGGCGGCGGAAGAATTTACGCAGGCGATGAACGGTGTACGCAGTTTTAATCGTCTGGAAGGTATCGATCTGAAAAGCTATGAATGCGAGACAATTTTTGTCGATCCGCCGCGCAGCGGATTAGATGATGAAACAGTGAAGATGGTGCAGGCTTATCCGCGCATCCTTTATATATCCTGTAATCCGCAAACGCTGAGCGACAATCTGCACATTTTGGCGCAAACCCATGTTGTTACGCGTTTAGCGCTGTTTGACCAGTTTCCCTATACTCATCATATGGAATGCGGCGTGCTGCTCACGCGCAAAGCCTAAAAAAACGGGAACCCCTGGGTTCCCGCTTTTACTTTTACTGATTGCGCTTCCGCTTGATACGCGTGGCAATCCAGAACACCAGCGCGACCATCAAAATAGTCGGGATAAAGTTCGATCCCATATCAGGATATTCAGCCCGTACTAATGCGCTGTAAACCAAAATTCCCAACAGAAAAAACGCGGCCGCTAAGCCGGGCATGCCATCCGGCATATTGCAGTTCAGATAGCGCTGATGCAAACACCACGCCGCTAAACCCAACGCAATAATGGGAAATATAGAGAACGGCACAAAAGCGCTGAACAGCACCGAAAACGAGCCGTTAATCGCTAAACCGGTAATAAAAGCCAATAACAGTGTGCCTTTATCGCGGGTAACCTGTTGGGTCATGGCATTATCCTTGTTTGATTACTCTTCAGTTTTATCCAATGTGACCGCCAGACGTTCTTGCTCACGGCGGTACCAGTAATAGGCGCCTTTAGCGATCATGCGTAATTGCAGCACCAGGCGATCTTCCAGCTTGCTGCGCTGATCGGCATCGATATCCAGCGCTTCCGCGCCCGCACTAAATACAATGGTGACCATTGCTTCAGCCTGGGCTTCAGTAAAGCTGCGCGGCATGCGATTTTCGACCTCAAGATAATCAGCCAGTTCAGCGATAAAATGCTGAATTTCGCGCGCAACCGCAGCACGGAAAGCGGCAGAAGTGCCAGAACGTTCGCGCAGTAACAGGCGGAATGCATTGGGGTTGTTCCCGATAAACTCCATAAAGGTGGCGACCGAGGTTTTAATGATGCTGCCGCCTTTGGCAATGCGCTGTCGCGCCTGGCGCATCAGCTGACGTAGCATTAATCCGCTCTCATCAACCATGGTTAAACCGAGTTCATCGACATCTTTAAAGTGGCGATAAAAGGAGGTCGGCGCAATGCCGGCTTCGCGGGCAACCTCACGCAAACTCAAACTGGTAAAACTGCGTTCGGCGCTGAGCTGACTGAAGGCTGCTTCAATCAGTGTACGTCGTGTACGTTCTTTCTGTTGCGCTCTGACGCCCATTCTATCGGCCTTTTGCGGTGTTGAATGGGCACTATAACAAAATTTTCAGCGTACATGAGCGCAAACTTTGTGAACGGCTGTGAACCTCACTCTTTGTCAAACTGCGTTGAAAATCGCTGTTAGAATTCAGATGTGCGCGGCGAGATGTTAGAATCCCGTTGTAAAAATGTATAAATAATAGGACGTATTGGTATGCAAAAGTCTTACGATTACGATGCCATTGTGATTGGCTCAGGACCCGGCGGTGAAGGTGCGGCGATGGGGCTAGTGAAGCAAGGTGCGCGCATCGCGGTGATCGAACGCTACCACAACATCGGCGGCGGTTGTACGCACTGGGGCACCATCCCCTCAAAAGCGCTTCGTCATGCAGTGAGTCGCATTATCGAGTTCAACCAAAACCCGCTCTACAGTGATCAGACCCGACTTCTTCGCTCCTCCTTTGCTGATATTCTTAACCACACCGAAAGCGTCATCAGCCAGCAAACGGCCATGCGCCAAGGCTTTTACGAACGTAATCGTTGTGAACTTTACCAAGGCGACGCACAGTTTGTTGATGCCAACACCATTGAAATCGAACAGCCTGACGGTTCACGCGAGCGTTTGACCGCAGAAAAATTTGTCATTGCCTGCGGTTCCCGACCTTATCACCCAACAGACGTCGATTTTACCCATCCTCGCGTTTATGATTCCGATTCTATCCTCAACCTTCACCACGAACCTGGCCACGTGATTATTTATGGTGCCGGTGTCATTGGCTGCGAATACGCGTCAATTTTTCGGGGACTTAACGTCAAGGTTGATCTGATCAACACCCGCGATCGTCTGCTGGCCTTTCTGGATCAGGAGATGTCAGATTCATTGTCTTATCACTTCTGGAACAGCGGTGTGGTGATTCGTCACAACGAAGAGTTTGAGAAAATTGAAGGCGTAAGCGATGGCGTAATCATGCATTTGAAATCAGGTAAAAAGGTGAAAGCCGATTGCCTGCTTTACGCGAATGGACGTACCGGGAACACCGATTCGCTGGCGCTGGAAAACGTTGGACTGGAAGCCGATGGCCGCGGTCTGCTGAAAGTGAACAGCATGTATCAAACTGCGCAACCGCATATTTATGCGGTCGGTGACGTTATTGGTTATCCAAGTCTTGCGTCTGCTGCTTACGATCAGGGCCGCATTGCGGCACAAGCACTGATCAAAGGAGAAGCCTCAGCGCATTTAATTGAAGATATCCCAACCGGAATTTACACCATTCCTGAAATCAGTTCTGTGGGTAAAACCGAGCAGCAGCTGACAGCGATGAAAGTGCCTTATGAAGTCGGTCGTGCGCAGTTTAAGCATCTGGCGCGTGCACAGATCGTTGGCATGAATGTGGGAAGCCTAAAGATTTTGTTCCACCGCGAGACCAAAGAAATTCTCGGCATTCACTGCTTTGGTGAGCGTGCCGCCGAGATTATTCACATTGGTCAGGCGATCATGGAGCAGAAAAACGGTGGCAACACGATTGAGTATTTCGTGAATACCACCTTCAACTACCCCACCATGGCTGAGGCCTATCGCGTCGCCGCGTTAAATGGCTTAAACCGCCTGTTTTAACGTGGTATCGAAATAGCCTTGCATGTGAGTGCGAATAGCCTCTGCCAGCTGTTCATAACGGCTGCGCAGAGGTGAACCCGGACGGTATACCAGCGCAATCGTGCGCTGAGGCACCGGCTTGTAACAAGGCAAATAACAGACGCCATCACGAATACGTTCATTTGGCACAGCCAGCGCAGGTAACAGCGTAATACCGCTGCCGGCTGCTACCATATTGCGCAGCGTTTCGAGGCTGGTCGCACGGAAATGGGTATCTTCATCAGCGCCCGCTTCAAAGCAGAAACCCATCGCCTGATCGCGTAAGCAATGACCATCTTCCAGCATCAGCAGCTTCTCACCAGCCAGATCGGACATCGGAACGCGATCACGATCGTGCCACGGATGATCCTGATACACTGCCAGCTTCATTGGCTCATCAAACAGCGGCACCTCAATAAAGGCTTCGCTCTCTTTCACCAATGCCAGAATAGCGCAATCAAGTTTGCCGCTGTCGAGCTGGGCCAACAGCTGCTGGGTTTGCGCTTCATGCAGATACATTTCTAGCTTTGGAAACGTTTTATGCAGCATAGGAATAACTTGCGGCAACAAATAGGGGCCGGTGGTTGGAATCAGTCCAATATGCAATGGACCTGACATCGCTTCACCCTGCTGGCTCGCCATCTCTTTCAGCACTTTAACTTCACGCAGCACGGTACGAGCCTGATCCACCAGCAACAACCCAGCCTGAGTGAATAAGACCTTACGGCTGGTACGCTCAAGCAGCATTACGCCCAGTTCATCTTCTAACTTACGAATCTGTCCGCTTAGCGTCGGCTGACTAACATGACATGCATCCGCAGCACGGCGGAAATGACGGTGCTCAGCAAGCGAAACCAGGTATTCCAAATCACGAATATTCATTGTTACCCTCCAAACCACGATAGCCCGTGGCGATAGATAGAATAGCAATGAACGATTAGCCCTATCAAGCTGCGATGGGAATAATGCACCCATCAAATTGAAGACCATCGCTCACGAGGAGAAAATATGTATACCAGTCAGGAAGGTAAATCGATCCCAGACGTTACTTTTCACACCCGTCAGGGCGATCGCTGGGTCGATATCACCACCGATGAGTTGTTCAAAGACAAAACTGTAATTGTGTTTTCTCTGCCGGGCGCGTTTACGCCCACCTGCTCATCCAGCCATCTTCCGCGCTACAACGAATTGCATAGCGTATTTGCACAGCATGGTGTTGACAGCATCCTGTGCGTGTCAGTGAATGACACCTTTGTGATGAACGCGTGGAAAGCAGAGCAGCGTGCTGAACATATTACCTTTATTCCTGATGGTAATGGCGAGTTCACCCGCGGCATGGATATGTTGGTTGAGAAAGCCGATCTGGGTTTTGGCCCACGCTCATGGCGTTACTCAATGCTGGTACGAAATGGCGTAATTGAAAAGATGTTTGTTGAGCCAAACAAGCCAGGCGACCCGTTTGAAGTGTCAGATGCCGACACTATGCTGCGTTATCTGGCACCAGAATTTAAAGTGCAGGAATCCGTCTCGGTATTTACTAAGCCAGGCTGCCCATTCTGTACTAAAGCCAAGCAGATGCTGCTGGATCGCGGTATTCAGTATGAAGAAATCGTGCTGGGACAAGATGCTACCACCGTGAGCCTGCGTGCCGTTTCTGGTCGCGCCACTGTGCCACAAGTGTTTATTGGCGGTCGCCACATCGGCGGGAGCGATGATCTGGAGCAGTTCCTGCTTTCAGCGTAAAAAATCTCTGTGTCAGCCGGGAGTGCTGGCCTCTGATGATGTGCCTATAAAAAAGATGTAATTCTGAAGCTAGAGGTTGGCGGGCATTTTATGTGCCCGCTTTTTTTTATCTGCGATTTACGCTAAACGCTGCTTTGCTTCCGTAATGGCGCGAGCGACCTGCTGCGGTGAAACGCCACCTTGCGCATTACGCTTGTCGAGGCAGGATTGCAGTGCAAGAATCGGATAAACATCCTCTTCAATGGTCGCACTGAACTGCTTCAGCTGTGCCAGTGACAACGCTTCTAACGCCACACCTTGCTTGATCGCCTCAACAACGGCTTCACCGACGATATGGTGCGCCTCACGGAACGGCACGCCTTTAGCCACTAAATAGTCCGCCAGCTCGGTGGAGTTTGCATAACCTTGCTCGGCCGCTTCCTGGCAACGTGGGCGTTTTATCTGAATACCGTCCAACACCAGCACAGACATATGCAGGCAGTCGATCCAGGTATCCAATGCGTCAAACAATCCCTCTTTGTCTTCCTGCATGTCTTTGTTGTACGCCAGCGGTAACCCTTTCAGGGTCATCATCATGCCCGTTAAAGCGCCCTGCACGCGGCCACATTTGCCACGAATCAATTCCAGCGCATCCGGATTTTTCTTCTGTGGCATCAGCGATGAGCCGGAGGTAACTTTGTCTGCCAGTTCAATGAAGCCAGCTTCACCGGTATTAAAGAAAATCAGGTCTTCGGCGAAGCGCGATAAGTGCACCATACCAATTGCAGCGTCAGATAAGAGTTCCAGCACGTGATCGCGATCCGAAACCGTATCCAGGCTGTTACGTGTCGCGGAGGCAAAACCTAACCAACCCGCCAACTGCTGACGATCAATTTCATACGCGGTACCCGCCAACGCGCCACAGCCCAGCGGGCTAACGTCCAGACGCTTCAGCGTATCCTGCAAACGGCTTTCATCGCGTGCCAGCATTTCTACATAAGCCAGACACCAGTGAGCAAACGTTACCGGCTGAGCACGCTGTAAATGGGTATAACCCGGCATCACAGCGTCTTGATTCGCTTCTGCCGTCACCACCAGCGCTTGCTGTAATTCACGCGTGGCGCTCAGCAGCGCTTCAACCTGCATTTTGCACCACAGTTTCAGGTCAGTTGCGACCTGATCATTACGGCTGCGGCCGGTGTGCAGTTTTTTGCCCAGCGCACCGACTTTCTCAATCAATTGACCTTCAACCCAGCTATGAATGTCTTCGGCATCGCTCTGCAAAATCTGCTCAGGATTCGCGCGTACATCCTCCAGCAACGTATTCAGCGCGGCTTCTAGCTGCTGCTGTTCGTCACTGCTCAGCACGTTCACCGTCACCAACGCTTTGGACCAGGCGATTGAGCCGATGATGTCCTGCTCTGCCAGGCGATAGTCGAAGCGCAGCGAGTCGTTAAACTGTTTGAAACGTTGATCTGCTGCCTGGGTAAACCGTCCACCCCAAAGTGCCATGTGGAAATCTCCTTCAAATCGTTAAACGAAGGGCGGCATAAATGCCGCCCCTGATGTCATGCTGTGAGGCGAGGCTGACCTCGCCTGCGAATTACTTCTTCTGCTCGTTCAGGGCACGGATGCGTGAAGAGAGCGAGAACAGACGGATGAAGCCGCCGGCATGACGGTGATCGTACACTTCGTCTTCGCCGAAGGTCGCAAACTCTTCTGAATAGAGGCTGTTTGCAGAACGCTTCTGCGTGGCAGTCGCCTGGCCTTTGTAAAGCTGCAGAACCACTTCGCCATTCACCTCTTCCGCCAGCGATTCGGCTGCGGCTTGAATCGATTTACGCAGCGGTGCGAACCAGCGACCATCGTAAACAACATAAGACATTTCATGACCCAGCTGTTCACGCCATTTGAAGCTGTCGCGATCCAGAACCAACTGCTCAATCGCACGCAGCGCGTTAACCATAATGGTGCCGCCTGGGGTTTCGTAGCAGCCGCGAGATTTAATGCCCACCAAGCGGTTTTCTACGATATCGATACGTCCCACACCATGTTTCGCGCCAAGCACATTCAGTTTTTCCAGGCACTGGAACGGGCTCAGTTTCTCGCCGTTTACGGCGACCACACGCCCTTTTTCTACGGTCACGGTCACTTCTTCTGGCTGATCTGGCGCTTCCAGTGGATCAACAGTCCATACCCAGCAATCTTTGTTTGGTGCGTTTGCCGGGCTTTCCAGCACGCCACCTTCAGTAGAGATGTGCCACGCGTTTTCGTCACGACTGTAGATCTTTTCCAGTGACGCGGTGGTTGGAATGTTGCGCTCTTTCAGGTAATCCAGCAGCGCTTCACGTGAACGCAGGTCCCACTCACGCCATGGCGCAACCACTTTCAACTGTGGGGCCAGCGCGGTATAGGTGGTTTCGAAACGCACCTGGTCATTACCTTTACCAGTAGCGCCGTGGCACAGCGCATCAGCACCCACTTTCAGCGCCAGCTCCACCTGTGCTTTCGCGATGATTGGACGTGCCATTGAGGTGCCCAGCAGATAAGTGCCTTCGTACAGTGCGCCAGTTTGCAGCACGGGATAGACATAATCACTGATAAATTCTTCACGCAGATCAACAACGTGACATTCTGAGGCACCCGACTGTAGCGCTTTCTTTTCAACGCCTTCCAGATCGCTGCGTTCCTGACCGATATCTGCCACGAACGCGACCACTTCACAGCCGCCATAGTTCTCTTTCAGCCATGGAATGATGGCTGAAGTATCAAGGCCACCGGAGTAAGCCAGAACGATTTTTTTGATGCCTTGCGTTTGCATTTCGTAATCCTTGAATCAGAGTCGTTAAGCGAGAATCCGGGTGCCAATCGACACGCCGTTAAAAAGAGTAGGCAGTTGCTCAGCGTGACGCCAGCTGGCGATATCCACTGGGCGGCCCAGCGTGCGGGCGGCATCAAGCGCCGCGTGCACTTTAACAATCATGCCATCAGTAATGATGCCTTGGGCAATTAACTGTTCAGCTTTTTCAGCGGTCATCTCTTCGATGCGCTGACCTTTGCCGTCCAGAATACCGCTGACATCTGATAGCAAGACTAAATCGGCACCGATAGTTGCAGCCAGCGCGGTCGCGGCTTGGTCGGCATTGACGTTCATCAGCTCGCCGCTGTCGGTAATACCGATTGAACTGACAACGGGCATATATCCCGCATTCAGCAAGGTATTGAGTAACGCAGGATTGCCTGGCGTGGCATTGCCAACATGTCCTAGCTCTTCATCGAACTGCGCCACATTCACTAAACCGGCATCACCCAAACAGAGGCCCACAGAATTAATGCCATATTTTTTTGCCCACGCCAGCAGCGTTTTGTTGGCGGTTCCTGCCAACGCACCGGTGATGATGTCGATTTGATCGGCAGGCGTGACGCGCAAACCGTCTTTTTTCTTTACCGGCAGCGCGAGTTTTTTCATCAGCTCGTCCACCAGGCAACCGCCACCGTGAACGATGATCAACGGGCGCTGATGCGCGGTGCGGTAAGTCAACAGCGCATCGAACAAACGGGCCAGCGCTTCTCCGCTATCCAACAACACGCCGCCAAGCTTGATAATTAAGGGATTGCTCATCGTTAATTCACTCGTCCGTTAAATCAGTGACTGCGTTTCAGGGAAGCCGAAACGAATGTTCATGCATTGCACCGCCTGCGACGCAGCACCTTTCAGCAAATTGTCTTCGGCTGCGACCACAATTAAATGCTCGCCCTGTACGGCAAAACCAATATCACAATAAGGCAGGCCAACCACCGCTTTCAACGCCGGAACGCCTTCTTCGTAAACCCGCACCAGCGGTTTGTCGTGATAGGCGTTATGGAACGCTTCCGCGATATCTTCGCGGCTCACGCCTGCTTTCAGGCGGCAGGTAATTGTGGCCAAAATTCCACGCGGGAAACTGCCGAGATGTGGGGTAAAAATCACCGGCGTACCAAGATGCGCCACGATTTCGGGGCGATGACGATGATTAAACAGTCCGTAAGGCTGCAAACTCACTTCGCAAAAGCTGGTGCCCACGTTGGCTTTACGCCCTGCACCGCTCACGCCGCTGGTCGCGTTGATCACTGGCCATTGCGCCTCATTCAGCAGGCCTGCATCCAACAGCGGTTTCAACGCCAGCTGAGATGCCGTTGGGTAACAACCCGGCACGGCGACCAGCTGCGCTTCTTTAATTTTCTCGTGCTGAAACTCAGCCAGGCCGTAAACTGCTTTATCCAGCCAGTCGCCATGCTGATGAGTAAAACCGTAATATTGGGTATAGAAGTTGCCATCGTTAACGCGGAAAGCGCCTGACAAATCGAATACCACGCAGCCGGCCTTAAGAAATTCCGGCGCCAGATCATGGCTAACTTCGTGGGCAGTCGCCAGGAACACCACATCGACTTTATCTGCCCACTCAGCTGCACTGCTGAGCGGTTGCAGCGGCAGATCAACCACACCTTTTAGCTGTGGATGAAGTTCAGATAAGCGCTTTCCGGCGTCAGGGCTTTGCGCTGAAACCGCCAAAGCGGTTATGTTCATATGTGGATGGCGATTCAGGAAGGTGGCAAGCTCTACGCCAGCGTAACCACTGGCACCAACGATCAGCGTATTCAACATCAGGCTGTATACCTTTTTACAGTCACACGTTCCGGGTCGCGGCCTTGCCCCGTTGCCCACGATGTCGTTTGCAGAAAATTTAGGTTCACATGCAGACGACGTTTATGTATTTTTATTCACTATTAATGCATGAATATTGATACATCCTAACTCAAGGACCGTCAACAGTGAAGTCAAAATTACCGCCTTTTATCGAACTGTACCGCCAGTTGATCGCTACGCCATCAATCAGCGCAACCGACGCCGCGCTGGATCAGAGTAATGAAACTTTAATCAATTTGTTGGCCGGCTGGTTCCGTGACCTCGGCTTCAGCGTTGAAGTGCAGCCGGTACCCGGCACGCGCAATAAATTCAACATGCTGGCCCGCACCGGAAATGGCGCTGGCGGGCTGCTGCTCGCCGGTCACACCGACACCGTCCCCTTCGACGATGGGCGCTGGACGCGCGATCCCTTCACGCTAACTGAGCATGACAACAAGCTCTACGGTTTAGGCACTGCCGATATGAAAGGCTTTTTTGCTTTCATTCTCGATACGCTGCGTGATGTGGACGTGACCACTCTAAGCAAACCGCTCTACATTCTGGCCACCGCTGACGAAGAAACCACCATGGCGGGCGCTAAGTATTTTTCTGAGTCGACTCAGTTGCGTCCAGATTGCGCGATCATCGGCGAGCCGACTTCGCTGAAACCCGTACGCGCTCACAAAGGCCATCTTTCCAATGCGATTCGTGTTCAGGGCCAGTCGGGCCACTCCAGCGATCCTTCTCGCGGCGTGAATGCGATTGAGCTGATGCATGATGCCATTGGTCATTTAATGCAGCTGCGTAACACGTTGAAAGAGCGTTATCACCATGACGCATTTGCGATTCCCTATCCAACCATGAACTTTGGCCATATTCATGGTGGTGATGCGGCAAACCGCATTTGTGCCTGCTGTGAACTGCACATGGATATTCGTCCGCTGCCGGGCCTGACACTGAGTGATTTAGACGAATTACTTAACGACGCGCTGGCACCCGTAAGTGCGCGCTGGCCGGGTCGCATTACGGTAGGCGAACTGCATCCGCCGATTCCCGGATATGAGTGCCCTGCCAATCATGAACTGGTGAAAGTGGTGGAAAAATTGCTGGGTACGCCGACTGAAGTGGTGAACTACTGCACCGAAGCGCCTTTTATTCAGCAATTGTGCCCAACCCTGGTTTTAGGCCCAGGATCAATTAATCAGGCACACCAGCCAGATGAATTTATTGATACTGCATTTATTAAGCCGACTCGTGAGTTGATAAATCAGGTCGTGCAGCATTTTTGTCACTGATTAACATCAAATGGGGCATTTCACTGTATTAACAGCAAAATGCCCCGTCATTCTGTGGGATTTAGCAATAAGAATAACTTATCCCGCTTCCTGTCAGTTAAATTCTATGAATTTCCGTCATTTAGCTGCACGTTTGCTTCACTTTAAGTCAATTGACGAATGAAGCATTACGTGGCTAGATAAAAGACGATGTTATGCCCATTGGGTGATTATCCAAACAATTTCAGATTGCAGAAAGGCAGCAACTGAGCGAATCCTCAGAAGCGACACGAGGTTGTGACTGAGAAAAGTAAAAGTTGTCTGCTTTTTTTTGCGGCCTGAAAACGGCTGGGTGTAGAAGTTTATTAAGACGATAAGGGTGTCAGGGTCAAATGAACGAACAATATTCCGCAATGCGAAGTAATGTCAGTATGCTCGGCAAACTGCTCGGGGATACGATTAAGGATGCGCTTGGAGAGAACATCCTCGACCGGGTGGAAACCATCCGCAAACTGTCCAAGTCATCCCGTGCAGGAAATGACACTCATCGCAAGGAACTGCTGAACACGCTGCAAAATTTGTCTAATGACGAACTTCTGCCCGTCGCGCGTGCGTTTAGTCAGTTCCTTAACCTCACCAATGTGGCTGAACAGTATCAAACTATTTCTCACAGCGGCGAAGGGGCGAACCACCCGGAACTGCTGAAAAAAACTTTTGAAAGCCTCAAGCAGCAGAAAGACATTAGCGAAAGCGCTATCCGTGAAGCCATTGAATCGCTGTCGCTGGAATTGGTGCTGACAGCGCATCCAACCGAAATTACGCGCCGCACGCTGATTCATAAGCTGGTGGAAGTGAACAGCTGTTTAAAGCAGCTTGATCACAGCGACATTTCCGATTACGAGCGCAACCAAATCATGCGCCGCCTGCGCCAACTGGTCGCGCAGGCATGGCATACCGATGAAATTCGTAAATATCGCCCAACGCCTATCGATGAGGCCAAATGGGGCTTTGCGGTGGTGGAAAACAGCTTATGGGAAGGCGTACCGGCTTTCCTGCGCGAGTTGAATGAACAGGTTGAAGAAGCGTTCGGCATCAAACTTCCGGTGGATTTTGTGCCGGTGCAGTTTACGTCGTGGATGGGTGGCGATCGTGATGGTAACCCTAACGTTACCGCCGCAATTACGCGTCATGCCATGCAGCTAAGTCGCTGGAAAGCTGCGGATCTGTTCCTGCGTGATATTGGTGTGCTGATTTCCGAACTGTCGATGTCAGAATGCAGCGATGAAGTGCGCGACCTGTGCGGCGATCCCGAAGCGATTGAGCCCTATCGCATGATTCTGAAGCGCATCCGCAGCCAGCTGATGTCGACGCAATCCTTTCTTGAACGTCGCCTGAAAGGCGAACGACTGCCGCGCCCGGCTGATTTGCTGGTTTCCAACGATCAACTCTGGCAACCGCTGTTCGCCATTTATCAATCGCTACAGCAATGCGGCATGGGCATTATCGCCAACGGTCAGTTGCTGGATACGCTGCGCCGCGTGAAATGTTTTGGCGTGCCGCTGGTACGTATCGATCTGCGTCAGGAAAGCACGCGCCACACTGAAGCGATTGCTGAAGTTACGCGCTACCTCGGCCTTGGTGATTATGAAAATTGGTCAGAAGCGGACAAACAAGCGTTCCTGATCCGTGAACTCAACTCCAAGCGTCCGCTGCTGCCACGAAGCTGGGAGCCAAGTGACGACACGCGTGAAGTGCTGGAAACCTGCCGCGTTGCCGCTGAAGCGCCGCAAGGTTCCATTGCTGCTTACGTGATTTCAATGGCGAAAACGCCCTCTGACGTGCTGGCCGTGCATCTTCTGTTGAAGGAAGCGGGTATCAATTACGCCATGCCGGTTGCACCGCTGTTTGAAACGCTTGATGACCTGAATAACGCCAATGATGTCATGAGCCAACTGCTCAGCATTGACTGGTATCGCGGCTTCATTCAGGGCAAGCAGATGGTGATGATTGGTTATTCCGACTCGGCGAAAGATGCCGGCGTAATGGCCGCCAGCTGGGCGCAATATCAGGCGCAAGATGCCTTAATCAAAACCTGTGAAAAAGCCGGCATTTCGCTGACGCTGTTCCACGGACGCGGCGGCACGATTGGCCGTGGTGGTGCACCAGCGCATGCTGCCTTGCTGTCACAGCCGCCGGGCAGCCTGAAAGGTGGCCTGCGCGTGACTGAACAGGGCGAGATGATCCGTTTTAAATACGGTTTGCCGGAAGTGACTATCGCCAGTCTTTCGCTCTACACCGGTGCCATTCTGGAAGCGAACCTGATGCCGCCGCCAGAACCAAAAACGGAGTGGCGTAACATTATGAATCAGCTCTCTGCTGACTCTTGCGCCATGTACCGCGGTTACGTGCGGGAAAACCCAGATTTTGTCCCGTACTTCCGTTCGGCAACACCGGAACAAGAATTGGGCAAGCTGCCGCTGGGTTCGCGCCCGGCGAAACGCCGTCCAACCGGCGGCGTCGAGTCGCTGCGTGCAATTCCATGGATTTTTGCCTGGACACAGAACCGCTTGATGCTACCCGCCTGGCTGGGTGCTGGCGCGGCGCTGCAACAGGCGATGGAAGCGGGCCATCAAGATCAGCTGGAAGCGATGTGCCGTGACTGGCCTTTCTTCTCAACGCGTCTCGGCATGTTGGAAATGGTGTTCTCTAAAGCTGACTTATGGCTGGCGGAATATTACGATCAACGTCTGGTCGACAAATCGCTGTGGCCGCTGGGTAAACAGCTGCGCGATCAACTCGATTCTGATATCAAAGCGGTGCTGACCATCGCCAACGATGCGCATCTGATGGCGGACCAACCGTGGATTGCCGAATCTATTGCGCTGCGTAACGTCTACACCGATCCACTCAACGTCCTGCAAGCTGAACTGCTACATCGCTCACGTGCGCAGGAAGCGCGCGGTGATGAATCAGATGCTCGCGTTGAACAGGCGTTAATGGTGACTATTGCAGGTGTGGCGGCAGGTATGCGCAATACCGGTTAATGATGATGGAACGGGGATTGCGATTCGTCGCTCCCCTTCTTCGCTATTCCCTCTTGTAGGTAATCTGCTGAGATTAAGAAACAAAAAAGCCGGGCAATCTTATTGCCCGGCTTTTTTATAACAGAAAAGTTATACCGCGATGGCTGGACGCACACCCAAGGTATGGCAGATCGCATAACTCATTTCGGCACGGTTCAGCGTATAGAAGTGGAAATCTTTCACGCCTTCGCGTGACA
Source organism: Pantoea sp. MQR6 (assembly GCF_022761075.1). Taxonomy (NCBI): domain Bacteria; kingdom Pseudomonadati; phylum Pseudomonadota; class Gammaproteobacteria; order Enterobacterales; family Erwiniaceae; genus Pantoea; species Pantoea sp. MQR6. The sequence continues at coordinate 97,861 of NZ_JAKYXB010000008.1, read as the reverse complement.
AGATCTTCACCATGTCCATGGCGATGTTGGCACCCACCATTTTGCGCGTTTCAGCGTCATCCTCCAGACCCGCAAACATGGCACTCATCCATCCCGGTACACGCACGTTAGTCATCGTGGCGAAACGCTGTAACTGCTTGAAGTTAGAAACAGGCAGAATGCCCGGTACGATTTCAACGTCAATACCGGTTGATACGCAGCGGTCGCGGAAGCGCAGATAACTTTCAACGTCGAAGAAAAATTGCGTAATCGCACGGTTCGCACCCGCATCGATTTTACGCTTCAGGTTGATCAAATCAGCCTGCGCACTCTTGGCTTCCGGATGCACTTCCGGGTAAGCCGCAACAGAAATATCGAAATCACCGACTTCTTTTAGCAGCGATACCAGATCGCAGCCATACATTTCTGGCTTGCCACCGCCAGGCGGCAGGTCACCGCGCAATGCCACAATATGACGAATACCGTTGTTCCAGTAATCCTGCGCAATAGCGCGTAACTCATCACGCGTAGCATCAACGCAAGTCAGATGCGGGGCCGCTTCCAGGCCGGTGCGATCTTTGATGCCTTTAATAATGCTGTGAGTACGATCGCGTTCGCCCGAATTCGCGCCATACGTTACCGAAACGAATTTCGGTTTCAAGCTGCTCAGACGATCGATAGAGTTCCACAGCGTCTCTTCCATTTCGCTGGTACGAGGCGGAAAGAATTCAAAAGAGACATTAATTTGCCCGTTCAGCTCTGCCAGGCTTTGATTTAGCGCTTCGCGCTGATTGGCATGAAAGAAACTCATCCTGCTACCTCATCGATCACTTCGGTTAACTATCGGACTGCGAACATCCATACGTTTAGACGTCCAGATGCTCAAAATGAACGATTCCTGGCGAAGCGTCAACTTATAAATGATTTAAAACGGTGACAAATATTCAAACAACATGAGTGAAATTCATCTGGAGGCGGCAACATGAAGTGAAGGCAGGCGACGAATGCGCCTGCCTTAAAGATTAAAGCAGTTGAGAAAGGCGGTTGATATCAGACTGAATTGCGCCAGCAGTAACGTCGCGTCCCGCGCCGGGTCCACGAATCACCAGCGGATTATCACGATACCAGCGACTTTCGATGGCAAAGACATTGTCACATGGCAGCAGCGAAGCCAGCGGATGCTCTGGGCGCACCGCTTCGACGCCCACGCGCGCCTTGCCATTCGCGTCGAAACGCGCCACATAGCGCAGCACTAAACCCATCTCCTGTGCGGCTTCAAACCGCTGCAGCATCTGCTCATTCAGTTCTTCGCCATTCTCAAAGAAATGGTCGATTGAATCTTTTTCACAGTTGCGCGGCACCAGGGACTCCACTCGAACCTGATCGGGTTCGATGTTATACCCCGCTTCGCGCGCCAGAATCACCAGTTTGCGCATCACGTCCTGACCAGAAAGATCAACGCGTGGATCGGGTTCGGTTAAACCTTGCTGCCAGGCCTGATCCACCAGATCGGTAAACGGAACCGTGCCGTCAAACTGCAGAAACAGCCAGGACAGGGTGCCAGAGAAGATACCGCTTATCGATAAAATAGTATCGCCGCTGTCGCGCAAGTCGCGCACCGTATAGTTAATCGGTAAACCCGCGCCGACAGTCGCGTTGTAAAGCCAGTGGCGACCCGTTTTGGTAAAAGCATCACGAATTTGACGCCAAGTTTGACTGTCAGATGCACCTGCCACTTTGTTTGCGCTAATCACGTGAAAACCGTGGCTGGCAAAATCAAGATACTGCTGCGCCAACGGTATGCTGGCGGTGACATCTAACACCACCAAGTCATCAAACGGGTGCGCGCGCATCCACAAGAATAAGGACTCTTCATCGCGCTCTTCCGCTTCGTCGTCAAAGAAAGCCAATGCGCGGCTGGCATCAAGCCCTTCATAACTCAGCAGGCTGCGGCGGCTGTCTGCCACTCCCGCCAAAACAAATTCAAAGCCGGTACGCGCAGAAAGCGTTTCTTGATCGCGCGCGAACAACTCTAGCCAGCGTGAACCGATATTACCTTTACCAAACAAAATCAGGCCGATGCGTTTCTCTGCTCTAAACAGCGACTGATGCAGGCCTTGGATCAGATGTTGGGTTGGGCCCACGCGCAATACCGCAACCACACTGATGTGATCTTCTGATTGCCAGACGAATTCAACCGGCTGATCTTTCAGTTGCTGCCAGAAGCGATGCGTATGCAGCGGGTTACGCGTCACGCCTGCGCCTACCAACGCCACCAATGCTAAGCCATCACGCAGCTGCAAATGCCCCGGTAAACCGGCATCTTGCAAAAGCATAAAGGCGCTACTGACCACTTCTGAGGTATAGCAAAGCTGTAACAGCTGACGATCGGGATGCACACCAACCGCCAACGGGCGCAATTGTGCACGCTTCAGCAGCAGATCGATTTCTTTGTGCAGAATGGCAAAATCATGTTGTTCTGGCAGTTGAATTTCAACCAAACAAACATCGTCATGGCTGGTGACAATACGAGCACCCGTGCCGGATGCCAGCACGCGCTCAATACGTGTGGAACCTTGTTCGGGTTGATAGCTACAGCGCAATTGCAGGTCGATATCGCTACCGGAAACGGGCTGCAAGGTGCGAGTGTGCAATACCGGCGCGGCAAGACGTGCCAATTCGCTGGCTTCATCGAGACGTAACAGCGGCAGCAAGCAGGCATCAGAAACTTTACGAGGATCCGCACTGTAAACACCGGCGACATCGCTCCAGATGGTGACGCGACCCACACCCGCTAGCGCACCGATTTGGGTGGCGGAATAGTCGGAGCCGTTACGGCCCAGCAGCACCGTTTCACCCGCCTCGTTACGACAGATAAACCCGGTCACGACGATGCGCTTATGCGGATGCTGCGCCAGCAACGATTGCAGCAGCGGCCACGATTTACCTTCATCTACTTGCGGTTGTGCTGCACGCTCTGCACGCAGAAAATCACGCGCATCCAGCCAGCAGGCTTCAATGTCATGCTGACTCAGCACCGCCGCCATTAACCGCGCTGACCAAACTTCACCGTGGCCCACTACTTCTGCGTAGACCGCTTCGGTGATGTTGCCATCCAGCAGCCCGGCGAGTTTTTCTAAATCACGAATGAACCGGGTAATAAGGGATGCGGCAATTTCAACAGGCAGCAGCGCGCTAATCAGTTCGCTTTGATAACGTCGTAAAGCCTGTTGCACTTGATGCGCCGACAGCCGATCGCTTTGGCTCAGCTTCAGCCAACTGATCAACTGGTTGGTGGTTGAACCTGCCGCCGAAACCACCATCAAGTCGCCCGCCTGGCTGTAGTCCGCCATAATATTGGCTACACGCTGATAGCAACGCGCATCCGCCAGGCTACTGCCACCAAATTTGTGCAACTGCTTACTGTTCGGCGTTCCCGCGCCTGCTGAAATCGTCATGCTTAACCCTCGGCAGCGATCCGGAATGCATTATCCAAATCGGCGATTAAATCTTCGTGATCCTCGATACCCACAGAAACACGCAGCAGCGTTTCGGAAATACCCGCTGCTGCACGCGCTTCCGCTGACATGCCGGCGTGCGTCATGGTCGCGGTGTGAGAAATTAAACTTTCTACGCCGCCAAGTGATTCTGCCAGCGTAAACAACTGTAATGCTTTTAGAAAACGGCGCAGCAATACTTCGTCACCGTCAATTTCAAAACTTAGCATGGCGCCAAAACCGCGCTGTTGACGTACCGCATGTTCGTGCCCGGCGTTTTCCGGCAGCGAAGGATGATACAGCTTTTTCACTAATTTCTGTTGCTTTAGGTAATCAACAATTGCGAGTGCATTACGTTGTGCCGCAGCAATGCGTGGCGATAATGTGCGCAGGCCACGCAATAATAAATAGCTGTCAAAAGCAGCGCCGGTAACGCCAATATTGTTCGCCCACCAGGCAAGATCGGTTGCCAGTTGTGGCTCTTTGGCAATCACCGCGCCCGCCACCACATCGGAGTGGCCATTCAGGTATTTAGTACAGGAATGCACCACCAAATCTGCGCCCAACGCCAACGGATTTTGTAATGCAGGACTCAGGAAGGTGTTATCGACTACGCTGAGGGCACCCGCTTCACGCGCGGCTTCGCAAATAGCAGCAATATCGACCACGCGCAGCAGCGGGTTGCTCGGGCTTTCTATCAGCACCAGTTTCGGTTTTTCATCCAGCGCAGCCTGTAAGGCGGCTTTATCGCCTTGATCAACAAACTTCACGCGATAAGCACCGCGTTTGCTCAGGCTATCGAACAAGCGGTAGCTGCCACCGTAACAATCGTGTGGTGCGACTAACAGATCGCCTGGCTTCAGGAACACCGTTGTCACCAAATGAATCGCTGACATACCGGTATTGGTTAATACCGCGCCTGCGCCCCCTTCCAGTTCGGCTAACGCGCGCTGCACTACATCACGCGTAGGATTTCCACGGCGTGAATAGTCGTGAGCGCGTGGCTCGTTAAAATCAAGGAAGTTATAAGTGCTGGAGAGGTGAATCGGGGGGACAACGCAGCCATATTGCTCGTCATCATTCAAACCGCTGCGAACTGCGATGGTTGCCTGTTTACGCGTCATGGTGCTAACTGTTCCTGAAGTGTGGAATAAGAAGGCAACAGGATAGCACTCCTTAATTAGACGTCAATACATCTGGACATCTAAATGTCTTTGCGTATAGATTGAGCAAAATCGCAATACTCGCTAAAATTACGCGTCATTGCCTGGCGTTCAAGATTGATTTACACCGGTTGAACGGAGAAAAACCCGCCATTAAGGGGTCAGGCATTAAAAAATCAGGCATAATTCACTGATTTCCTAACATTTAACTTTTATTGATTAAGGTAACCCATGGCTGAATGGAACGGCGAATATATCAGCCCGTACGCTGAGCACGGTAAAAAGAGTGAACAGGTTAAAAAGATTACAGTGTCTATCCCGTTGAGCGTGCTGAAGATTCTGACGGATGAACGTACCCGTCGTCAGGTAAATAACCTGCGTCACGCCACCAATAGTGAACTGCTGTGCGAAGCCTTTTTACATGCCTTTACCGGGCAACCGCTGCCGGACGACGTGGATTTGCGCAAAGAACGCAGTGATGAAATTCCAGAAGAAGCGAAAAAGATCATGCGCGATATGGGTATCAATCCAGACACCTGGGAATACTAAATCGTTACGCATAAAAAAACCCAGCCGAAGCTGGGTTTTTTCTTGCCGTCGAATCGAACAGATTCGAATGCCGTAATCTTATTTTTTGCTGCCTGGTACGCTGAAGCGCTTGTTAAAGCGGTCAACACGTCCACCAGTGGTCACTTCACGCTGCTTACCGGTATAGAACGGGTGGCATTGGCCACAAACGTCCAGGTTCAGCTCGTGAGTCAGCGTAGAACGGGTGTGGATCACGTTACCGCAAGTACAGTTGATGGTAACTGCTTCGTATTTTGGGTGAATACCTTTTTTCATGGGAAACCTCATTTAAGGCCGTGTCGCTCTCCGCGCCAGGTTTTAAACCCGCGCAGCACCACACGCTGTTGAACAATTAATGGTGTACCCCGACGAGTACTTTCTCATCGAAGGCGGCATATTATACAGAACATTATGACTTGCTGCAAATATCACCTGATATACCCGCCTAATCTCCCAGCTGGTACACTACGTTCCCTCAATGATTGAACCGGAAAGAGATTGCTATGCCCGTTGTTCAGGTTGCCCTGCCCGTTCCTTTACCCCGCCTGTTTGATTATCTGCCGCCGCAAGGTACGCAGCCCGTCATCGGTGGGCGGGTGAGCGTGCCGTTTGGCAATCGGAAAATGATTGGCATCGTAGTCGCGCTGCGTGAAACCAGCGATCTGCCTGAAGCACAATTGAAAAAAGTGGCGGAGGTGTTGGATAGCGAATCGCTGTTCCCGCCTTCCTTATGGCGCATCCTTAACTGGGCGGCAGGATATTATCATTCTCCGCTCGGTGAAGTATTAAGCCATGCGCTGCCGGTTTTGCTGCGTCAGGGCAAGCCTGCACAGGAGACGCCGCTGTGGCAATGGCAACTCACTGAACAAGGTCGTGCAACATCGCCCGAAAGCCTGAAGCGTGCGCCAAAACAGCAGCAGGCGCTGGCGTCTTTACGCCAAAAACCGCTTTATCGTCATCAGGTCAGTGAACACGATCTGACTGATGCCGTGTTGCAGGCCTTACGCGCTAAAGGATTGTGTGATTTGCATGAGCACCAGCCGCAAATGCGGGACTGGCGTGAAAGCTTTGCCATTAAAGGTGAACGTCTGCGGCTTAATACCGATCAGGCCACCGCCGTTGGCGCTATACGTGGCGAAGATGAACACTACGCTGCCTGGTTATTGGCGGGTATTACCGGCTCCGGTAAAACGGAAGTTTATCTCAGCATATTGGAAAACGTACTGGCACGCGGCAAGCAGGCGCTGGTGCTGGTGCCGGAAATCGGTTTAACACCCCAAACCATTGCCCGCTTTCGTGAGCGTTTTGACGCGCCAATTGACGTCCTGCATTCCGCCCTGAATGACAGCGAGCGTCTGGCAGTGTGGTTGCGCGCACGCAGTGGCGAGACGGCGATTGTGATTGGCACGCGCTCGGCGCTGTTTACGCCATTGGCCAGGCCGGGTGTGATCATTATTGATGAAGAGCACGACAGTTCCTATAAACAGCAAGAAGGCTGGCGTTATCAGGCGCGTGATTTAGCGGTATTTCGCGCCCATGAAGAAGATATTCCGATTGTCATGGGTTCCGCGACGCCCGCGCTGGAAACGCTGCACAACGTGCGTAACGGTAAATATCGTCAGCTTGATTTAACCAAGCGCGCCGGTAATGCCAAACCTGCACTGCAGCAGTTGATCGATTTAAAAGGCGTGCAACTGATTGGCGGGCTGTCGCCTGCGCTGATTGGTAAAATGCGCCAGCATCTTCAGGCCAATAATCAGGTTTTACTTTTTTTAAATCGACGCGGCTTTTCGCCCGCCCTTTTGTGTCACGACTGCGGCTGGATTGCGGAATGCCAGCGCTGCGACCGTTATTACACGTTGCATCAGCATCAGCGCCAATTGCGTTGTCACCACTGCGACAGCCAGCGCCCGCTGCCCAATCAATGTCCACAATGTGGATCGACCCATTTGATGCCGGTTGGTGTCGGTACTGAACAGCTTGAACAGCAGCTTAGCTCGCTGTTCCCGGGCGTTGCGATTTCGCGTATTGATCGTGATACCACCAGCCGCAAAGGGGCGTTAGAGCAACATCTTGCCGATGTGCATCGAGGTGGCGCACGCATTCTGGTCGGCACACAAATGCTGGCTAAAGGGCATCACTTCCCAGACGTCACACTGGTCTCGCTGTTGGATGTCGATGGTGCGCTGTTCTCAGCCGATTTTCGTGCCGCCGAACGCTTTGCTCAGCTTTATACCCAAGTCGCCGGGCGTGCCGGTCGCGCAGGCAAACAGGGCGAAGTGCTGCTGCAAACTCACCATCCAGAGCATCCGCTGCTGCAAATTTTGCTGCATCAAGGCTATTTTGCTTTTGCCCAGCAGACGCTTCTTGAGCGCCAGTCGGTATTTCTGCCCCCGTGGACCAGCCATGCGCTGTTCCGCGCGGAAGATCATGACAATCAACAGGCTGCTGAATTTCTCCAGCAGTTGCGAAATTTGCTGGAAGCCAGCCCGTTAAATGATAAATCGACGTGGTTGATGGGGCCGCTGCCGGCGCTGCAACCTAAACGCAGCGGACGCTGGCGCTGGCAGCTGTTAGTGCAGCATCCTTCGCGCAAGCGTTTACAGCAGTTGCTAAGCAGTTCAATGCCGCTGATTTCCACTTTACCCGCTGGCCGCAAAGTAAAATGGACGCTGGATATCGACCCAACGGAAAGCTAAGCCGCGCAGGTCTGCGAGCCAGATCGAAAAAAGTCGCATAAGTCACAATTTTTATGCAAATTAAGTAACAACCTGGCCGGGCAATCGTTAACAATATTGCCCGGCTTGCTTTTCAGGCCAGACCAAATAAACATTCGAACGCGCATAACGCGTCAGGAGCATGTGTTGGAGCAGAATCAACAACAGCCCGCCGCCACTATGAAAGATGTGGCTGAAAAAGCGGGTGTCTCGACCGCTACCGTTTCGCGCGCGCTAATGAACCCGGAAAAAGTCTCCGCAGCGACCCGACAGAAAGTTGAGCAAGCTGTCATTGCTGTTGGCTATGCGCCACATGGCTTAACGCGCAACGCCCGCCGTGGTGAAACACAAACCATTTTGGTGATTGTGCCCGATATCTGTGATCCCTTTTTCAGTGAGATCATTCGGGGCGTAGAAGTGACCGCTGCGCAAGAAGGATATCTGGTACTGATTGGCGACTGCGCGCATCAAAATCAGCAAGAAAAAACCTTTATGAATTTGATGGTGACACGCCAAATCGACGGGATGGTGCTGCTCGGTTCACAGTTGCCGTTTGATGCCAGCCTCGAAGAACAACGCAACTTACCGCCGATGGTGATGGCCAATGAGTTTGCGCCTGAGATGTCGCTGCCCACCGTTCATATTGATAACCTGACCGCCGCTTTCGAGGCCGTAAATCATCTGTTGCAGCTCGGCCATAAGCAGATTGCCTGCATCGCCGGACCTGAAACCATGCCGCTGTGCCAGTATCGTCTGCAAGGCTATGTTCAGGCGATGCGTCGCAGCGGACTCACGGTTGATCCCACCTATATTGTGCGTGGTGACTTCACTTTTGAAGCGGGCGTCGCCGCGATGAATCAATTGTTGGCGCTGCCGCAGCCACCTCGTGCGCTGTTCTGTCACAGCGATATTATGGCGCTCGGTGCCATTAATCAGGCAAAACGCATGGGATTACGCGTTCCTGAAGATCTTTCGGTCGTGGGATTTGATGATATTGAATTGTCACGCTATTGCGAACCGCCGCTAACGACAGTGACGCAGCCGCGTTACCAAATAGGTCGGGAAGCGATGCTGTTGCTGCTTGCGGAGTTGCAAGGTAAGCGGGTGAGCAACGGCTCGCGCTTGCTAGATGCCGAATTAGCCATACGAGGCAGCACGGCATCCAGCAAAAAGCGTGAAAAATAAGCGCAATCTCCGTTCATTTTCAGTAGATTCTTAAGGCGAACATCGCTGGTCAAAGTACCTACCCTTAAGTAACATGGCGGGCTCCTTGCCGGGCAGAGTAAAAGCAGCAAAATTGCCCATTTGGCATTATTTTTTTGAAGGGTATCAGAACGAGAGTGGCACAAAAAGATTATGTAGGCCGCGGGCGTTCAACAGGGACGCGTCGCAAAAAAAGCCCCAGTCGTGGCAAGAAAAGCAGCAAAGGCGGATCGGGCGCATCGAAATTGATGATTGTACTGGCGGTTGCGGTGTTGGTGACCTTTGCCGGTGGTTTATGGTTCCTCGCGCATCACAAGAAAGAAGACGCGCCGGTAATTACGGATCATAAAGCCAACGGCAATGGCTTACCGCCAAAGCCTGAAGAGCGCTGGAAGTACATCAAAGAGCTGGAAAATCGTCAGGTAACGATGCCTACGCCAATTGAGCCGTCTTCAGGCGGCGAAGTGAAGTCGCAAACGCAACTGACGGATGAGCAGCGCCAGCTACTGGAACAGATGCAGGCTGACATGCGCCAGCAACCTACCCAGCTGAACGAAGTGCCGTGGAATGAGCAAACGCCAGCACAGCGTCAGGTTACGCTGCAACATCAGCAGCAGCTACAGCAAATCCAGCGTCAACAACAACAAGTTCAGCAGCAACAGCAGCGCCAACAGCAACAACTTCAGCAGCAACAGCAGCGTCAACAGCAACAACTTCAGCAGCAAGCTCAACAGCGCCAGCAGCAGGAGAGCGTGCAGCGTCAGGCACAACAAGCTCCTGTTACGCGTGAGCCCGCCGCGCAGCCGAAACCGCAAGAGGCCGCGAAGCCTAAGCCAACAGAAAAAGCGGCTTCACAGCGCTGGATGGTGCAGTGTGGTTCGTTCAAAGGAACCGATCAGGCTGAATCTGTACGTGCTGGCTTAGCCTTTGAAGGTTTTGAAAGTCGTATCACGACAGGTGGCGGTTGGAATCGCGTGGTTATCGGACCTTATAAGGATCGGGCAACCGCGGATAGCACACTCAAACGTCTGCGCAGTTCTGGACACTCAAGCTGTATTCCGCTCGCTGTCGGGGGTTGAAACCCGCTAAACCCGCCCCATATCTGTTTGCATGATACTCCGCGCCTTGTGCGCGGAGCTTTTTTCCGACTGCAATAAGGGGTCTGCCCGTGACAACAATAGTAAGTGTACGACGCAACGGCCAGGTAGTGATTGGCGGTGATGGCCAGGCTACTCTCGGCAATACCGTAATGAAAGGCAACGTTAAAAAAGTGCGTCGTCTTTACAACGATAAAGTGATCGCCGGTTTCGCTGGCGGTACAGCAGATGCCTTCACCCTGTTTGAACTCTTCGAACGTAAACTGGAAATGCACCAAGGCCATTTGGTCAAAGCTGCCGTTGAGCTGGCGAAAGACTGGCGCACCGATCGCATGCTGCGCCGCCTTGAAGCGCTGCTGGCCGTCGCGGATGAGTCTGCGTCGCTGATTATCAGCGGTAACGGTGATGTGATTCAGCCAGAAAATGACTTGATCGCAATCGGTTCTGGCGGTCCTTTCGCTCAAGCTGCGGCCCGTGCGATGCTGGAAAACACGGAGCTGAGCGCGCGAGACATCGTAGAGAAATCGCTGAATATCGCGGGTGATATCTGCATTTATACTAACCATAACGTTAATTTCGAAGAATTACCGTCCAAGGCGTAAGGATTTTAACCATGTCTGAGATGACCCCACGCGAGATTGTCAGCGAACTTAATCGCTTTATCATCGGCCAGGACAGCGCTAAGCGTGCCGTGGCTATTGCACTGCGTAACCGCTGGCGCCGTATGCAGCTTGACGAAGAGCTGCGTCATGAAGTCACACCAAAAAATATTCTGATGATCGGCCCAACGGGTGTCGGTAAAACCGAGATCGCACGTCGTCTGGCAAAACTCGCCAATGCGCCGTTCATTAAAGTAGAAGCCACTAAGTTCACCGAAGTGGGCTATGTCGGCAAAGAAGTGGATTCAATTATCCGCGACCTGACCGACTCAGCCATCAAAATGGTGCGCAGCCAGGCGATTGAAAAGAACAAATATCGCGCGGAAGAGATGGCGGAAGATCGTATTCTCGACGTACTGATTCCACCGGCGAAAAATAACTGGGGCCAGTCTGAGCAAAGCAGCGAACCGTCTGCGGCGCGTCAGTCATTCCGCAAAAAACTGCGTGAAGGCCAGTTGGATGATAAAGAGATTGAAATTGATCTCGCGGCCAGCTCAGCCGGTGTAGAGATCATGGCACCGCCGGGCATGGAAGAGATGACCAGCCAGCTGCAGTCAATGTTCCAGAACATTGGTGGTCAGAAGCAGAAGCCACGCAAGCTGAAGATCAAAGAAGCGATGAAGCTGCTGGTGGAAGAAGAAGCCGCTAAGCTGGTGAATCCAGAAGAATTAAAGCAGGATGCCATTGAAGCTGTTGAGCAACACGGCATCGTGTTTATCGATGAGATCGATAAAATCTGTAAGCGTGGCGGTCAGAATGCCGGCGGCCCAGACGTATCACGTGAAGGCGTACAGCGCGACCTGCTGCCGCTGGTAGAAGGTTGTACCGTTTCGACTAAACACGGCATGGTAAAAACTGACCATATCCTGTTTATCGCATCAGGTGCATTCCAGGTTGCCAGCCCGTCCGATCTGATTCCAGAATTGCAGGGTCGTTTACCAATTCGCGTTGAATTGCAGGCGCTGACGGTGAATGACTTCGAGCGCATTCTGACTGAACCCAATGCGTCCATCACCGTGCAGTACAAGGCGCTGATGAACACAGAAGGTGTGACAATTCACTTCACCGACGACGGTATTCGTCGCATCGCTGAAGCGGCGTGGCAGGTTAACGAAACCACCGAGAACATCGGTGCGCGCCGTTTACATACCGTGCTGGAGCGCTTAATGGAAGATGTCTCTTATGACGCCAGCGATCGCAGCGGTGAATCAGTGACAATCGATGCCGAATACGTTGGTCAGCATTTGGATCAGCTGGTCGCGGACGAAGATTTAAGCCGCTTTATTCTCTAAAGCGTTTAGTCCAATACTCATTCAAAGCCCAGCCATCCGGTTGGGCTTTTTTCTGCATACTGCTGATGCATCGCCCTTTTCATCCGGTGATGATTTTGCCAACAATCCGTAGAAAGCGATATACTTACCGCTCCTGTGGCAAACAGACGAAACCCTTATGAAATACGATACATCTGAACTCTGCGACATCTACCATGAAGAAGTGAATGTTGTTGAACCGCTTTTTTCAAACTTTGGTGGGCGCACCTCATTCGGTGGTCAGATTACCACAGTGAAATGTTTTGAAGACAACGGCTTGCTTTACGATCTGTTGGAAGAAAATGGTCGCGGTCGTGTACTGTTGATAGACGGCGGCGGCTCAGTACGTCGCGCCTTAGTCGATGCGCAACTGGCGCGTTTAGCGGCGCAAAACGAGTGGGAAGGCATCGTGATTTACGGTTCGGTTCGCCAGGTTGATGAGCTGGAAGAACTGGAGATTGGCATTCAGGCTATTGCTGCGATTCCAGCAGGTGCGGCGGGAGAAGGCGTTGGCGAAAGCGATGTGCGCGTCAATTTTGGTGGCGTGACCTTCTTTTCTGGCGACCATCTCTATGCTGATAACACCGGTATCATTCTCTCCGAAGATCCGCTGGATATAGAATAAGTCCAGAAACGAAAACGGGTGCCAGCGGCACCCGTTTTACGTATCAGCGGAGGTTTAAACCTCTTCCATTTTTCCCAGCAGCGCGCGCAGGCGTTCTTGCCAGACATGCTGCTCCTCTTTCAGATGCTGATTTTCGCGCACCAGCGCATCTTGATTGCCAGCAGCTTGCTGCGCATCGTTACGCAGGTTGTTGTTCTGCTCTTTCAGCTCTTCGATTTCCATCTGCAGCAGAGTGATGGTATCAATCGCCTGCTGTACTTTCGCTTCCAGTTTCTCAAAAACTTCAAATGACATCTTTCTGACCTCTCCTAAATCTTGCAAGGCGTTGATGATGCCAGCTTAAGCACAGAATGCTTCAGCCAGCAACGATGTTTCGATTGTATGTAGCCTCACCGCGCAAGTCCAGCAGCGCTGCCTTTTACGGCGCAGTCTGTAACACTTTTCAGCTTAACCCTAAGAATCGTGCCGTTTCGTCTTTGCGCGATCGCGCTCACCATTCCAGAACGCGCATATGATGATTAAGGAAAGCAAAAACACGCGAAAACGCGCATTTTTATGACACAGCACACAAAAATCGATTTCGCTATTTCTCGTTTATGTTCGTTAACGATAAATTTACAACAGCCCTACAATAGAGCTGGGTGACTCATGGATTGAGAACAAAAACTGATAAAATTTAACCTCGCTTCAGGAACAACATTATGAGTCAAACAACTAACACGCTCAAAGGTCAGTGTATTGCCGAGTTTATCGGAACCGGGTTAATCATTTTTTTTGGTGCAGGCTGTGTGGCAGCGCTAAAACTCGCCGGTGCCGAGTTCGGTCAGTGGGAAATTTGTATCATCTGGGGTTTAGGCGTTTCCATGGCAGCGTATCTCACTGCTGGCGTATCTGGTGCGCATCTAAATCCTGCTATCACTATCGCGCTTTGCCTGTTTGCTAATTTTGAAGGGCGTAAAGTGGTGCCCTACATCGTGGCGCAGATCGCTGGCGCTTTCTGCGCAGCAGCGCTGGTGTACGGCTTGTACTACAACCTGTTCTTAGATTATGAATCTAGCCACCAGATGGTGCGCGGCACAGTTGAAAGCCTGGATTTAGCCGGCATTTTCTCAACCTACCCAAATCCGCATATCAGCGTGGGTCAGGCATTTTTGGTTGAGATGGTGATTACGGCGGTATTGATGGCCGTAATCATGGGCCTCACCGATGACGGTAACGGCCTGCCACGCGGTCCATTGGCTCCTCTGCTGATTGGCCTTCTGGTTGCTATTATTGGTGGCGCGATGGGTCCATTAACCGGTTTCGCCTTAAACCCGGCACGTGATTTCGGACCGAAGCTCTTCGCTTGGTTAGCAGGCTGGGGTAACGTGGCCTTTACCGGCGGTCGTGATATTCCTTATTTCCTCGTGCCGATTTTTGGCCCGATTGTAGGTGCTTGTTTGGGTGCTTTTGGTTATCGCGCTCTGATTGGCCGCCATTTGCCTGGCGCAGTACAAGAACCTGCCAGCACAACAACAGAAAAACCGGTCGCACGCGCTCAGCAGCGTAAAGCGTAAGTTTCACCTTTATCATCAGGAAAGAATTTATGACTACTACCACCGATAAAAAATACATTGTCGCGCTCGATCAGGGCACAACCAGTTCTCGTGCCGTCGTTCTGGATCACGACTCTAATATTGTGGCGGTATCTCAGCGCGAATTTACTCAGATCTACCCGAAAGCGGGCTGGGTTGAGCATGACCCAATGGATATCTGGGCCTCACAAAGCTCAACGCTGGTGGAAGTGCTGGCACATGCAGACATTCGCTCTGACGAAATCGCGGCAATTGGTATCACTAACCAGCGTGAAACCGCCATCGTCTGGGATAAAGAAACCGGTAAGCCGATTTATAACGCTATCGTTTGGCAAGATCCCCGCACTGCAGATTATTGTCACAAGCTGAAGAAAGAGGGACTGGAAGAGTATATCCAGCACACCACTGGTTTGGTGATTAACCCTTACTTCTCAGGCACCAAAGTGAAGTGGATTCTGGATCATGTAGAAGGCTCACGTGAACGTGCGAAACGCGGTGAACTGCTGTTTGGTACGGTTGATACCTGGCTGGTATGGAAAATGACGCAAGGACGGGTGCATATCACTGATTACACCAACGCCTCACGTACGATGATGTTCAACATCCATAAGCTGGAGTGGGATCAGCGCATGCTGGATATTCTCGATATTCCGCGTGAGATGCTGCCAGAGGTTAAATCCTCTTCTGAAGTTTACGGCCAGACCAACATCGGTGGTAAAGGCGGTACGCGTATTCCAATCGCCGGTATTGCAGGTGATCAGCAAGCAGCGCTTTACGGCCAGCTGTGCGTGCAACCTGGCATGGCAAAAAATACTTACGGCACCGGCTGCTTCATGCTGATGAACACTGGCACCGAAGCAGTGACCTCAACGCATGGTTTGTTGACGACCATCGCTTGCGGTCCACGTGGCGAAGTTAACTATGCGCTGGAAGGTGCAGTATTCATTGGTGGTGCGGCGATTCAGTGGCTGCGTGACGAGATGAAGCTGATCAGCGATGCCGCTGACTCTGAATACTTTGCAATGAAAGTCAAAGACAGCAATGGCGTTTATATGGTGCCAGCCTTCACCGGTTTGGGTGCACCTTATTGGGACCCGTATGCACGCGGCGCATTGTTTGGCCTGACGCGTGGTGCTAATGCCAACCACATCATTCGCGCGACGCTGGAATCGATCGCTTACCAAACGCGTGATGTGCTGGAAGCGATGCAGAACGATGCCAACACCCGCCTGCAGGCGCTGCGTGTCGATGGTGGCGCTGTTTCGAATAACTTCCTGATGCAGTTCCAGTCCGACATTCTCGGCACGCGTGTTGAGCGTCCAGAAGTGCGTGAAGTGACTGCGCTGGGTTCTGCTTATCTGGCAGGTCTGGCCGTCGGCTTCTGGAAAGACCTGGAGGAAGTGCGCGCCAAATCAGTGATTGAGCGTGAATTCCGTCCAAGCCTTGAAACCACCGAGCGTAACTTCCGTTATGCCGGTTGGAAAAAAGCCGTTGCTCGCGCGCAAGCGTGGGAAGAACAAGAGTAATGCTGTCAGCCCGCGACGCTTGTCGCGGGCCTTTTTCCCGCCCTCTCCCCGCTGTGCTACACTGCTCGCCTGTTTTTTGTCAGGTGCATGCCATGAAACGAGAACTTGCCATTGAATTTTCCCGCGTAACCGAAGCTGCCGCCTTAGCGGGATACAGCTGGTTAGGACGCGGCGATAAAAATGCTGCCGACGGCGCAGCTGTCCACGCAATGCGTCACGTGTTAAACACCATCAATATCGACGGCCAGATTGTGATCGGCGAAGGTGAAATCGACGAAGCACCGATGCTCTATATCGGAGAAAAAGTGGGAACCGGCAGCGGCGACGCGGTGGATATTGCCGTCGATCCGATTGAAGGCACCCGCATGACCGCAATGGGCCAAGCCAATGCGCTCGCCGTGCTGGCCGTTGGCGACAAGGGCAGCTTTTTGCATGCGCCAGACATGTACATGGAGAAGTTGATTGTCGGCCCAGCGGCGCGAGGTCATATCAATCTCGACCTGCCTTTGGAAACCAATTTACGCAACATCGCCGCCGCGATGAACAAACCACTCGAACAATTAACCGTGTCGATTCTGGCCAAGCCGCGCCACGATGACGTGATTAAGCAGCTACAACAACTTGGTGTGCGGGTGTTTACTTTCCCGGATGGCGATGTTGCTGCGTCAATTTTAACCTGCATGCCAGACAGCGAAGTGGACGTGATGTACGGCATCGGCGGCGCGCCTGAAGGTGTGGTGTCGGCAGCGGTGATTCGTGCCTTGGATGGTGATATGCAAGGACGGCTGTTAGCCCGTCATCAGGTCAAAGGTGATAACGAACAAAACCGTTTGATTGGCGAGCAAGAGTTGAAACGCTGCGCTGAAATGAAGATTGAAGCGGGCAAGCTGCTAACGCTGGATGCGATGGCGCGTAATGACAACGTCATTTTTGCCGCCACCGGCATCACCAGCGGCGATTTGCTTAAGGGCATTACGCGCCAGGGCAATATCGCCACCAGTGAAACCTTATTGATTCGCGGTAAATCGCGCACCATTCGCCGCATCCAGTCTATTCACTATCTCGATCGCAAAGATCCGGCGCTGCATCAATTTATCCTGTAACCGGCTGGTTGCTGCTCTCCGGCTGACGCGAGAGTGGCAACCAACACAGCAGCATCACCAGCGCAGTGAAAAACATCAACATGCCAATGCTGAACTGATCGCGCTGCGGCATCAACGCTGACAGCCACGCCACCAGCCCAGCCCCTAAATTCTGTAAACCGCCAATCAATGCGCCTGCGCTGCCCGCCAACCATGCATAAGGTTCCATTGCACCTGATGTCGCCAACGGGAACAGCATACCCGCGCCGAAGAAGAATAGCGCAGCAGGCACCAGCAGCGTCCAGATGTTCATCACGCCAAACCAAGCCGGAATCCACATCAGAATGCCCGCCAGTAAACAGCTATTCACACCGCACCACATCAGGCTGTGCCATGAACGCTGTTCACGCCCGGCAAACCACGCACCAAAGAAAGCCGCAGGTATAGGCAGAATAAACAGGATGCTGACGGTTAAGCTGCTCAGCCCCAATACACCGCCCAGCAATACGCCACAGCTGGCTTCAAACACGGCAATGCCTGCCAGCGCGCCAATCAACAGAATGATGTAGCGCACGAAGTGGGTGTCGCTCAGCAAGCGGCTATAGCGCTTTAGAAAGGGTGTCACTTCGGCGCTGTAGGGCCGGGTTTCTGGCAACCAACGCGCCATCGCGCTGGTGACTGCCAGGCACAGTAACAGTAAAAAGGCGAAACAGGCATGCCAGCCAAACAGCTGCGTTAACATGGCGCCGATCACGGGTGCCAACAGCGGGCTGACCAAAATGCCCATATTCAGCAGGCTGTTTGCCTGGCGCAGCGCCTGACCTGAATAGAGATCGCGCGGCATGGTACGCGCCATCACGCCCGCCACGCCGGTTCCCATGCCCTGAATCGCGCTGCCCAGCACCAGAACGCTGAGCGAAGGGGCAAACATGGCGGTTAATGCGCCGATCATAAAGATCATCATACCGACAAGGATCACCGGGCGGCGACCAACACTGTCAGACAGCGGGCCGTAGATCAGCTGCGATCCGCCGTAGGTAATTAAATAAGCTGCCATGACGCGTTGCATCGTGCCATCGCGCACGTTTAACGCTTCCGCCATGCTGGCCATCGCCGGAACATAAATGGTTTGTGCCATCTGCCCTACCGCGACCAATACAATCAACATCACCAGTAATCGGCGATTTTCTAATTTATTCATCATTATTGTGTGAAAGGTTTATCTAGAGATTAAGGATAAAGCAGCCGTAAAAAAGGCTGATACAGGTTAATGCCGGGCAAAATATCAGGATTGTGTGACAAAGCGAGAGGCGAGGCAAAAGCGTTAAACTTGCGTGCGTCAAGTTTATGCACCAGCTTGTAAAGGTGGCGCAACAGTTTGTCGATTAGAGCCTTTGACCGGGAACAGGGTAGAAATATCAGCGTCAGGTAGCGAAGATATTCGTCAGCCTGAAAAACAACCAAGGAGTGAATATGGCCGAGTGGGTCAATGCGCAAGTAAAAGAAGTAAAAAACTGGACCGATGCGCTGTTCAGCCTTCGAGTACAGGCACCGATTGATCGCTTTACTGCAGGTCAGTTTGCCAAGCTGGCGCTGGAAATTGATGGAGAACGCGTGCAGCGCGCTTATTCCTATGTCAATGCGCCAAGCGATCCTCTGCTGGAGTTCTATCTGGTTACAGTGCCGGAAGGTAAGTTGAGTCCGCACCTGTTCGCACTGCGTCCCGGCGATCAGCTTATGATCACAAAAGAAGCCGCTGGCTTCTTTGTGTTGGATGAAGTGCCGGAATGTAAAACGTTATGGATGCTGGCGACGGGCACCGCGATTGGACCTTATCTGTCGATTTTGCAGGAGGGCGAAGGGCTCGATCGCTTTGATAATATTGTGCTGGTGCATGCGGCCCGCTATGCCGCCGACCTGAGTTTTCTCCCCCTGATGCAGCAATTGCAGCAAACCTACAACGGCAAACTGCATATCCAAACCGTGGTAAGCCGCGAAGAGATTGCCGGCTCACTCAGCGGTCGCGTACCCGCGCTTATCGAAAGCGGCGAGCTGGAACGCGCGGTAGGATTAACGCTGGATGCCGAAACCAGCCACGTTATGCTGTGCGGCAATCCACAAATGGTACGTGATACGCAGCAACTGCTGAAAGATACGCGCGGCATGCGTAAGCATCTCAAACGCAAGCCGGGGCATATGACCAGCGAACATTACTGGTAAGTGGCAGGCTTATAACGTACCGGCAGCGCAGCGGCACCGAAGCGATTTTTACCGGCGGTGCCGCGAAACAGGCCCAGATCGAGCAACAGCCCAACAAAAATGATGAAAGGAATGGCGCGCCCCACCAGCCACGGCAGTACGCCATCAAGCATGCTCCAGTTCCCCGCCACCAGCATCCACGCGACGATCACCAGAAATGCCCAATAGCCAGGACGATTGCGATCGTGAAGGCGTTTTACCAGCACCGCACTGGCGGGCCAAAGCAGACAAACCACGCCAAACGCGGCCATCTGCGTATCAAGTAAATCATTCCCGGCGAGAACAAATAACAATGTGGTGGTTAACAGCCAAACAGCCTGCCAGATCCAAAAGTCACGCCGTCCTAATCGTCCACGATACGAGAAACACCATTGTTGTAATGTCATGCTTTATCACCCAGAAATAAATTTAATCTGCCGTGCTTTTTGACCTTGCGGATAAAAACCGGTCTAATTTGGGGCTGAGTTTACTGGTTAGGGTCGACAAAATGAAGAATTTGCCTGGCGCACTGTTGTTGAGTCTTGCGCTGACGGTTCCGGCATTTGCCGCCGATCCACAACCGTTGGATCGGGCTGAACATATGCCCGCCGCGCCTTATCTTTTATCTGGCGCGCCTACCTTTGATATGACTATCGGCCAGTTTCGCGAAAAATATAACACTACTAATCCTGAACTCCCGCTGCTGGAGTATCGTGCCATTGATAACCGGGACGATAAAAGCAATCTGACGCGCGCCGCCAGTAAGATCAGTGAAACACTGTACGCTTCTACTGCGCTGGAACCGGGAACCGGGAAGATCAAAACCCTGCAAATTACCTGGTTGCCGCTGCCCGGACCGGATCAGAACGCATCACAAACCAAAGCCATGGATTATATGACGGCGATGTTGCGCTTTTTTGTTCCCGGTTTAACGCCTGAAGAAGGACGTAAAAAACTGACAGAATTATTGAGCGACGGCAAAGGTTCACACTACTTTGCCCACAACGAGGGCGCGCTGCGCTTTGTCGTCTCTGACAGCGGCGATAAAGGGCTCACCTTCGCCATCGAACCGGTGAAACTAACGCTCGCCAACCCTTGATCGGGCAGGCAAAAATGACGAAAAGCAAAGCTATCAACACATTTGATCTCTATACTGTCTGGCAGACAACGCTGCCTGCTGGCAGTGCTATTTCATGAACGCGTTATGCGGAGGATAGAATGCGACATCCACTGGTTATGGGTAACTGGAAGTTGAATGGTAGCAAGCAGATGACCGCCGAATTGATCGAAGGTCTGCGCAAAGAACTGTCTGGCGTTGAAGGTTGTGGTGTAGCCATTGCGCCACCGACGATTTACCTCGATCAGGCAAAACATGCCATCTCCGGTAGCCACATTGCTCTGGGTGCTCAGAACGTGGACGTAAATCTGTCTGGCGCATTCACCGGTGAAGTTTCAGCGGACATGCTGAAAGACATCGGCGCGAAATACATCATCATCGGTCACTCTGAGCGTCGTACATACCACAAAGAGAGCGACGAGTTCATCGCGAAGAAATATGCAGTGCTGAAAGCTGCGGGCTTGATCCCTGTTCTGTGCATTGGCGAAACCGAAGCAGAAAACGAAGCCGGTAAAACCGAAGAAGTTTGCGCACGTCAGATCGACGCCGTGCTGGAAACTCAGGGCGCAGAAGCCTTTAAAGATGCCGTTATCGCTTATGAACCTGTTTGGGCTATCGGTACTGGCAAATCTGCCACACCAGCACAGGCACAGGCCGTTCATAAATTCATTCGCGACCATATCGCGAAGAAAGATGCCGCGATTGCTGAACAAGTGATCATTCAGTACGGCGGTTCTGTTAACGACAAAAATGCGGCCGAACTCTTTACTCAGCCAGACATCGATGGCGCGCTGGTTGGCGGCGCTTCACTGAAAGCCGATGCTTTCACCGTGATCGTCAAAGCCGCTGCAGCAGCGAAAAACGCGTAATACTCGTAATACCCGATGAGAGGCGGCGGCTACGTCGCCTTTTTTATTGGCCGCAATAATTTACAACTGTGATCCTGCAACTCTTCCGCCGAACCACTGTTCAATAATAGCCAGTTGCGCTCAATCGCCATCAGCACCAATCGTCCATCTGCTAAGCTCGCCAGCGCCAGGCCATATTTCCCCATTTCATGCCGAGCATTCGGAACCTCCGCTGCCAACTGCATAAAAACGCTCTGCTGCGCCAGTTCTGCGGTTGTCAGCGTGCGCAGTAAATAGCGATGGCTATGTAGCGTCTCTGTTTGCCATTCGCTGTTTAGCCTGGGAGCCAGCGCGTTGAGACGCTGTCGCACATCCGGCCGTAAACAGGAGATATGAATATGCAGCTGGTTTTGTGTGCGTCCATATTCAGCGTTAATTGCCAACGATAAGGTGTTGTCAGTAATCGGTGCGGCATAACGTTGTGCTAATAAATGGCGTTGAGCCCAGGCGAAAGAAAAATAGTTTGGCGTGGTGGGATTAAGCAGTTGTGGACTTTCAATACCGGTAATTTTCGCTAAGGGGATAAGCAAGTATTGCAGCGGGCCATTGCGATCTTTCAGCATTGCATAGCCTTGAGCGAGGTCAACGCGTTCACAAGGTTTGGGCTGCCCTGTTTGCTGCAATTGTGGTACACACTTTTCGCTGACGATTTGCCACAAGGCATCGGAATTTTTCTTGAAGTGAAAAGCCGCAATGAGTATTGCCGTAATCACTAGCGCGAGCAAACATTTAATCAGACTAAAGGCATGACGGCTTCCCTGCATAGCAAGGTTTCCTCTTTTCTTTACCAGTCCGCATCCTCGCCTGCTGGCGTGTTAATGTCACGCTTAAAACAAAAAACCCTACTCGCAGAACTTCCGCTTTCGGGGTTTAAGTGAACTAACAGACGTTATTCAGGCTTCATCACCTGATCATAAGTACCGCCGTCAGTGAAATGCGTTTTCTGTGCTTTTGTCCAGCCACCAAACTTGTCGTCGATAGTGAAAAGTTTTACTGGAGCAAAGCTGCTGGCAAATTTCTTCGCAACTTCAGCATCGCGTGGGCGGTAATAATTCTGCGCCGCGATGGTCTGGCCTTCTGGGGAATAGAGATACTTCAAATATTCATCAGCGACTTTGCGCGTATCTTTCTCATCAACCACTTTGTCGACGACCGATACAGTAGGTTCTGCCAGAATTGACTCGCTTGGCGTGACGATCTCAAACTTATCTTTGCCCAGTTTGTTTACCGCCAGATAAGCTTCGTTTTCCCAGGCAATCAGCACATCGCCAATGCCACGTTCTACGAAGGTGTTAGTGGCGCCACGCGCACCTGAATCCTGCACTTCAACGTTCTTAAACAAGGCTCTTACGTACGCTAACGCTTTAGCCTGATCGCCATTATTGTGATCTAATGCCCAACCCCATGCAGCCAGATAGTTCCAGCGTGCACCACCTGATGTTTTCGGGTTTGGCGTGATAACAGAAACGCCCGGTTTGATCAGGTCGTTCCAGTCATGAATACCTTTTGGATTGTCTTTACGCACCAGAAATACAATGGTGGACGTGTAAGGCGCAGAATTATCGGGTAGACGCTTGATCCAGTTTTTATCGATGCGGCCACGTTCTGCAATTGCATCCACATCAGATTGCAGCGCCAGCGTGACGACATCAGCACGAATGCCATTGATCACTGACGTGGCTTGCTTGCCTGAACCGCCATGCGATTGACGGACAACCACGTTGTCACCCGTTTCCTGTTTGTAGTGCGCACTGAATGCTTTGTTGTACTGTTCGTACAATTCACGCGTTGGATCGTAGGAAACGTTTAATAACTGAATATCCTTCGCCAATACGCTGGTAGAAGCCAGCAAAAGGGTAAAACCAATACTCCACTTGTTCATTGCGCACTCTCCCAATATCGTTATGAGATAAGCGTGACATAAACCATTCCAGAGCTAAAAGAATTAAAAACCAGCTGATATAACTTAGGGGAATATAAGGCGAGGATGGCAGGGCGCACTCTATAGCGCGCCCTGAAAAAGTTAGTAAAGCTGTTTAGCGGTATCTAACCAGTCACGTTTGAAGGGGCGCTTCATATTTTCAATGGCATCGATAATGTCATGATGCACCATTTTTTCATTCTGAATGCCCACGCAACGGCCACCATATCCCTGCATCAGCAGTTCAATGGAAAAAGCGCCCATACGTGACGCCAGAATGCGGTCATAAGCACAAGGTGCGCCGCCACGTTGAATATGGCCAAGCACAGTGGAGCGCGTTTCACGCTTGGTTTCCGTTTCAATGAAGCGCGCCAGATCGTCGATATCACAGATGTGCTCGGTGATCGCAACAATGGCATGTTTCTTACCTTTCGCGATGCCCGCTTTGATTTCCGCTACCAACTCTTCACGCGTGTAAGGGATTTCAGGCAATACGATGAATTCACAACCGCCAGCAATAGAAGCCGCAAGTGTCAGATCGCCGCAATGGCGTCCCATGACTTCTACAATCGAAATGCGCTGGTGCGACGAAGAGGTATCACGTAAGCGGTCAATTGCTTCTACAACAGTTTCCAACGCGGTGAAATAACCGATCGTGTAATCGGTACCGGCAACATCGTTATCGATAGTGCCTGGCAAACCGATGCAGGGAAAACCCATTTCAGTCAGGCGTTTTGCGCCCATATAAGAACCGTCACCGCCGATCACCACTAACGCATCAATGCCGCGCTTTTTCATGTTTTCGATGGCAATTTGGCGAACTTCGTCGTTACGGAATTCCGGGAAACGCGCCGACCCCAAGAAGGTGCCGCCACGGTTGATCATGTCAGAGACGCTGTAGCGGTCAAGATTGATCATCCGATCTTCATACAAACCCAAATAGCCGTCATAGATACCAAAAACTTCCAGTCCTTCACTCAGCGCGGAGCGAACAACGCCGCGAATGGCTGCGTTCATGCCTGGAGCGTCGCCGCCGCTGGTTAATACACCAATTTTTTTGATCATGACAACCTCTGGATTGTTCAAAACTAAGGGTTAATCCTGCCTGTCGAGCGCCGGTAAGCTAAATTTTTCGATAAGCGCGACACGTGATGGCAGATAGTATATCAAAGGCTTGCTGCTGAATTGATTCAGGTCAGACAAGTTTTCACTAATTTTTGCAGCATTGTTAGCGTCACGTCATTTTCTTTCGTACTAAGTTGATTATTTTAGTTAAAACCCGAAAGAATCCTGGCGCTCGAACGGTACCACAGAACAAGGATCCTGATGGATTATTACGTCAGAACCGGGAAATTCCTTCAGTAAGGCTTTTTCAACTTGATCGGCAACGCGGTGCGCCTGCACTAACGGCAGCTGATCTTCCAACTCCAGATGCAGTTGAATAAATTTAGTCGGCCCGGATTGGCGCGTGCGTAAATCGTGCACACCCTGAACGCCAGGCCAATGTGTGGCGATGTCCAGAATCTGCTGTCTTTCTTCCTCCGGTAAAGCACGATCAAGCAGTGCCTGAACGGCATCATTCGCCATACGCAAGGCGCTATAAAGGATGAAAACACCAATCCCCAAGGCAAAGAGTGCATCGGCCCGAACAAAACCGTAGCTGCTCAACACCAAGGCCACCAGAATTGCGCCATTCATAATCACATCAGATTGATAATGAAGCATATCGGCGCGAATTGCCTGGCTACGTGTTTTACGTACTACCCAACGCTGGAAAGCGACCAACGTTAAGGTTGAGAACAGTGCAACAACCGTGACAACAATACCGACGATAGGCGCGCGCATGACATTGGGTGAGGCAAGATGTTGCAGGCCAGTAAGGAACAAAAAAAGTGCGGAGCCGGAGATAAACATGCTTTGTGCCAGCGCTGCTAGCGATTCCGCTTTGCCGTGACCAAAGGTGTGATTGGCATCTGCAGGTTGTAACGCATAACGCACCACCAGCAAATTAGTCAGTGATGCAGCAATATCCACCAGCGAATCGACCAAGGCAGCCAACAGGCTTACAGAACCGGTGTACCACCATGCAAATATCTTCACAATCAATAAGATGGTCGCAAGAATAGTAGCTGACAATGCTGCGCGTTTAACTAATCGAGCATAGGTGGGTTGCATATCAGGCTCCATGTGCGCGCCAATGAAGGCGTGTACCCAAACTGGGACAATCGCTCAAGTTTAACACTCGTGCTGCCGCTACGCATGAAACCGGCTTAAACAGATAAAAATGGCTGAGATAACGAAGAGGAAGTGGTTCTTTGAAAAACGTGGATAAAACATGCCCCGGCCAGGGAAGAGGTCGGGGCTGATTGCTTACTTTCATAAGCGCCAAATTAAAGTGCAGATTTGGCAAGGTCAGGTCTAACGACGAGCGTGACTATTTGCTTTTGCCGCCTTTTTTCCCTGCCTCGGAGGCTTTTTCGCGATCGTTTTTAAAGTTACCGCCGCCGCCACCGCTGCTCTGACCGCCTTTTTTGCCAGCTTCAGATGCTTTCTGTGGATTCTCTGCGAAATTACCTGAACCACCACGATGCTCTGCCATAATTTACTCCGTTAATAGATTCATTTTGGAATACATGATGTGGTTGATGCTCTCCGTTATCCCGGGGTATATCGCCTTCCTTGCTGCAACGGAATTAAGTATAGAAGATGAGCACTGCGCCGCAAGCGCAGCGAGGGAATGTTAACTCACTGTATTTATTACATAAAAAAGTTAGCGATAGCAACTAACTCATTACTTATTAACGGTTTAAAATTTCAGAGAATAGTTGGTATTAATTTTTACGCTTTATTGAAATATAAAAAGACAGCAAAAAAGCGAACCGCCAAAGCAATGTTAATAAGGTGAATTTGCGCACGGCTTATCAGGAGGGTTAAGTAAGTTATTTCGCCAGGTAAGAGAGTTATGGCAAAAATTAAGCAAAAAAAACCCCGCCATCATGGCGGGGAAGACAGGGATGGTGTCTATGGCAAGGAAAACAGGGATACTATGTTACTGGTTACTGCCGGTACTACTCACTGCTTGCAGCGATGACGCTGACTGCAAATTCGATAACTCGCGCATTTCGCTAAGCCGACGTTGATAATTCTTCTGTAACGTCGCTTGCTGAGCAGGTGTGAGCAAGTGATACATTTGGTTGCGAACTCGTGCCATTTCGACCTGCTGTTCAATCTGAACTTGGGCGATTTTTTCCGCTTTTTCACGGATGGCCGCTTCGTTAAACTTATCTGCAGTCACCAAGTCATGCATGGCTGCAACATCATCAATACTTATCGCCGGACGTTCATGCCGAGCCTGTTGCATCAGGTCACGCATCTGTTGCCGTTGTTGTTCAGTCAACTCGATGCCATCGAACATGTGGCTTTGCGGATTTTGCGTCATACTGCCTGTCGTCAATCCGCTGTGATGCATCTCGTCAATCGTCGTGGTGTCTGCTGCTCCTGCGCTGGCGTGATAAATAACCAACGCTGAGGCAAGGACAACGACGGTTACTTTGCGCATCGTTTACTCCAGTTCGTTCCGTTTTGCGATTCAACGAGAGCCAGTGTACGGCGAAAGCTGCAAACATCCGTCAGGGGGTGTAAAACTACGTAAAGCGATGGATTGGTGCTGTAGGAACACGGTATTTTGCCTGCGGAGGGCTACAAAAATGAATAAAATCCTGTTGGTAGATGATGACCGCGAATTAACTTCGCTTTTAAAAGAACTGTTGGAAATGGAAGGGTTTGAAGTGGTCGTGGCCAGCGATGGTGAACAAGCGCTGAACCTGCTCGATAACTCAATTGATTTACTTTTGCTCGATGTCATGATGCCGAAGAAGAACGGCATCGACACCTTAAAAGAACTGCGTCAGCAATATCAAACACCCGTGATCATGTTGACCGCACGCGGCAGCGAGTTAGATCGGGTGCTGGGCCTGGAATTAGGGGCGGACGATTACTTACCGAAGCCGTTTAACGATCGTGAGCTGGTTGCGCGTATTCGTGCCATCCTGCGCCGTTCCAACTGGAGCGAACAGCAGCAACAGCATGACAACAGTTCACCGACGTTAGAGGTAGATTGCCTGCGTTTGAATCCGGGTCGTCAGGAGGCCAGCTTCGATGATGTGACGCTGGATCTCACCGGCACAGAGTTCACCCTGCTCTATCTTTTGGCGCAACATCTTGGTCAAGTTGTTTCACGTGAGCATCTGAGCCAGGAAGTGCTGGGTAAGCGCTTAACGCCGTTTGACCGTGCCATTGATATGCATATCTCTAACTTACGTCGCAAACTGCCTGAGCGCCGCGATGGGCATCCTTGGTTTAAAACTTTACGGGGACGCGGCTATCTGATGGTTTCGGCATCATGATTGGAAGTTTGACCACCCGCATCTTCGCCATTTTCTGGTTAACGCTGGCATTGGTGTTGATGCTGGTGTTAATGGTGCCCAAGCTGGATTCGCGTCAGATGACCTCGCTAATGGAAAGTGAACAGCGGCAAGGCTTGATGATAGAGCAGCATGTGGAAGTCGAATTATCGCAAGATCCCCCTAATGATTTGATGTGGTGGCGTCGGCTCTTCCGCGCGATAGAGAAATGGGCACCACCGGGTCAACGCCTGGTGCTGGTTACCAGCGAAGGCCGGGTGATTGGTGCGCAACACAACGAAATGCAGGTGATTCGTAATTTTATCGGGCAATCCGATAATGCCGATCATCCGCAGAAGAAGAAGTATGGTCGTGTAGAGCTTGTGGGACCCTTCGCCGTGCATGATGGTGAAGATAACTACCAGCTCTATATGATTCGTCCTGCGACCAGTTCCCAGCTCGACTTTGTGAACCTGCTCTTTGACCGCCCGCTCTTGTTATTGATTGTCACTATGCTGATCAGCTCGCCGCTGTTGCTGTGGCTGGCGTGGAGCCTGGCGCGTCCGGCGCGTAAATTAAAATACGCAGCAGATGAGGTAGCAAGTGGCAATTTGCGTCAGCATCCGGAACTGGAATCTGGTCCGCAAGAATTTCTGGCAGCGGGCTCCAGCTTCAACCAAATGATCAGCGCGCTTGAGCGCATGATGAACGGTCAGCAACGCTTACTCTCAGATATTAGCCATGAGTTACGTACACCGCTTACCCGCCTACAACTGGCGACAGCGTTATTGCGCCGCCGTCATGGCGAAGGTAAAGAGTTGCAACGTATAGAAACGGAAGCTCAGCGTTTGGACGGCATGATTAACGACTTACTGGTGCTGTCGCGTACTCAGCACAAAAATGCATTAATCAGTGAAGCGATGAAAGCCAATCATCTGTGGAATGGCGTGTTGGAAGATGCCAAATTTGAAGCAGAACAAATGGGCAAAAAATTAGATATTCCTTATCCGCCTGGCCCATGGCCGCTTTATGGCAATCCACATGCGTTGGAAAGCGCGCTTGAGAACATCGTACGTAACGCATTGCGTTACTCTAATTCTCAGATCAGCGTGAGCTTCTCGGTGGATATATCAGGGATTACTGTTCACGTTGATGATGATGGCCCCGGCGTGAGCGCAGAAGATCGCGAACAGATTTTCCGTCCGTTCTATCGCACTGATGAAGCACGCGACCGTGAATCGGGTGGAACCGGTTTAGGCTTAGCCATCGTTGATACCGCTATCCAGCAACATCATGGTTGGGTAAAAGCTGATGACAGCCCACTGGGCGGCTTACGACTGACAATGTGGTTACCACTCTACTCCTCTGCTCGTCAATAATTTGCTATGCTTCGGCCCTCGTTATCGGGGGCCTTATGCTAAACATTGTTTTATTTGAACCAGAAATCCCACCTAATACCGGCAATATCATCCGCCTTTGTGCAAACACAGGCTTCCAGTTGCATTTGATTGAACCCTTGGGTTTTACCTGGGATGACAAACGACTGCGCCGTGCCGGACTCGACTATCACGAATTTACCGCTATCAAGAAGCACGCCGATTATCAGGCGTTTTTAGCCAGTGAAAGTCCTGAGCGACTGTTTGCCTTAACGACCAAAGGAACGCCTGCACACAGCGCTGTGGCGTATCAGAAGGGAGATTACTTGCTCTTCGGCCCTGAAAGCCGTGGCTTGCCCGCTGGAATTTTGGATGCCCTGCCCGCACAGCATAAAATCCGCATTCCTATGATGGCAGAAAGCCGCAGCATGAATTTGTCGAACGCAGTGTCGGTGGTGGTATACGAAGCGTGGCGCCAACTCGATTATGCTGGCGCGCTGATTAAAGGCTAAATGCCGTCGCCAAACTGGAAGCCCGCCAGACTGCCATTGAAGTGCTGATCCATATCCATTGATGGTTTTTCACTGCCGGGCTTACCAACGATGCGTGCAGGCACGCCTGCTGCGGTGGTATGTGGCGGAACGGGCTGCAACACCACAGAACCGGCACCAATTTTTGCGCCACGTCCGATTTCGATATTGCCAAGGATTTTCGCGCCAGCACCAATCATCACCCCTTCACGAATTTTTGGATGGCGATCGCCGCTGGTTTTACCGGTTCCCCCAAGCGTGACTGATTGCAGAATCGACACATCGTTCTCAATCACTGCCGTTTCACCAATCACAATACCGGTCGCATGATCGAGCATGATGCCGTGGCCAATATTTGCTGCTGGATGGATATCTACCGCGAATGAGACTGAAACTTCATTCTGCAAATAAACCGCTAGCGCACGTCGTCCCTCTTTCCACAGCCAATGACCGATGCGATAAGCCTGCAAAGCGTGGAAGCCTTTGAGATAGAGCAGCGGCGTGGAGTATTTGTCTACGGCTGGATCGCGCTGACGCACCGCCTGAATATCGTAAGCCGCAGAGGTAATCATTGAAGGATCTTCGCGATAAGCTTCTTCAACGATTTCACGGATAGCAATTGCTGGCATGATGGGGTTAGACAATTTATTTGCCAGCATGTAGCTCAGCGCGCTGCCGAGATTCTCATGCTTAAGCAATGTCGCATGGTAAAAGCTGGCCAGCATGGGCTCACAATCGGCCAATGCACGCGCTTCTGCTTTGATATTATTCCAGACCAGTTCTAACTCATCAGACGACATTGCTGTTTTCTCCCGATAAAAAAAGCGCCTGAATTGGCGCTACAGGTGATTACGCTTCGCTCCCTGCTTAGCTGCTGCTGTTTTCGTCCTTCCTTGTACGCCCCAGCAGACTCAATGCTGCATCCCGCGCCGGTTTTTCGCAATATAGCACCTGATAAATCTGCTCAGTTATCGGCATTTCTACACCAACACGAGCGGCTAATGCTTTGACTTCCTTGGTGTTTCTGTATCCTTCTACAACTTGTCCGATAATGCGTTGCGCACTGTCAACATCCTCGCCTTGCCCCAGCATCATGCCAAAACGACGGTTACGTGACTGATTATCGGTACAGGTCAGCACAAGATCACCTAATCCTGCCATTCCCATAAAGGTGGTAGGATCAGCGCCCAATGCCGCTCCCAAGCGGCTCATTTCTGCCAACCCGCGAGTGATTAAGGCCGTACGCGCATTGGCACCAAAGCCGATACCATCAGAAATACCTGCACCAATCGCGATAACGTTTTTCACTGCGCCGCCCAACTGGACGCCAATGAAATCAGGATTGTTATAGACGCGGAAGCTTTTGCCGCAATGCAGCTTTTGCTGCAAATCTTCAGCGAATTGCGCATCGGTAGAGGCCAACGCAATCGCCGTAGGCATTCCTGCCGCCAGTTCTTTCGCAAATGTTGGACCCGAAATCACCGCCAGCGGAATCGCATCGCCCAAGATCTCGCGTGCTACATCTTGCAGTAAACGCCCGGTTTCCTTCTCCAAACCTTTGGTCGCCCAGACAATTCGAGAATCATCACGCAAATGCGGTTTGATTTGCGTGAGCACGTCGCCAAAAACATGGCTCGGCACCACGACTAATAGATCGCGACTGGCAGCAATGGTTTTTACCAGATCGGGTTCAAGCGCAAGAAAGTCAGGAAAAGGCACATCGGGCAGGAAAGCGGTGTTACAGCGGTCAGATTGGAGTTGCGCCAGATGCGCAGGGTTGTGTCCCCACAACAATACCGGATGGCCGTTGCGGGCCAGGGTAATCGCCAAAGCGGTGCCGTACGAGCCGGCACCGATGACGCTAATCGAAGCGTTATTTGTCATCAGGCATCCTGATGTGGTTCAGCGCCTTCTTCACCTTGTTGCTGCTGCAGATAGTTCATGAACAGCGCATCAAAGTTAACCGGCGCCAGGTTAAGCTGCGGGAAAGTACCACGTGAAACCAGGCTGGTGATGCATTCACGGGCATACGGGAACAAGATGTTCGGGCAGTATGCGCCCAGACAATGTGCCATCTGTGACCCATCAATGCCGCTGATAGTGAAAATACCGGCCTGCTGAACTTCGCACAGGAACGCCGTTTCTTCACCTACGGTTGCGGTCACGGTCACACGCAGCACCACTTCATAAACTTCGTCAGCCAGCTGTGAAGATGCAGTGTCCAGATCCAATTTTACGTCCGGTTCCCACTCTTTCTGGAAAACCTGCGGCGCATTTGGCGCTTCAAAAGAGATATCTTTGGTGTAAACGCGTTGAATCTGGAATTGCATTTCGTTGGTGTTGTGTTCTGACATGTAACTAAGTCCTGTGAGTTAGAATGTTCAGCGTAAACTACGCCTGCAGTAACGGATCTAAACCTTCGCGGAAATCGAGCGCGATAAGGTCGTCGCAGCCGCCAATGTGCTGCGCATCAATAAAAATCTGAGGAACGGTGGTGCGGCCGCTGCGTTTGATCATCTCTTCACGTTTCGCCATGTCCCCATCAATGGGAATCTCCTGGTACGTTACGCCTTTTTGACTTAACAGCGCCTTTGCCCGGTGGCAGTAAGGACAGGTTGTTTTGGTGTAAATCTCGATGTTCGCCATGGTGTGCACCTCAGTAAGTTTATTTACCGCGTACTAACGGCAGATTTTCGCCGCTCCAGCCGCTTACGCCATCTTTCAATACAGTAACCTGCGTAAAACCCGCAGCACTCAGGTGTGCAGCAGAATCAGCAGCACTTTGTCCTGTCGCACACACCACAATTATGGGTTGCGCTTTATGCTTTTCTAGTTCACCTAAATTGCCTTTTTTGAGCTCAGCCGCTGCCACGTTCACTGCGCCTGAAATGTGTCCCCTGCGATAATCATCGCGCGAACGCACGTCTACAACTACCGCGTCCTCTTTGTTAATCAGGCGGGTTGCTTCACCGCGGCTGATAGTTTTTACCTTAGAGAACATTCCTTTAACGGTAGTCACAATCACCAGAACGAGTAAAACGACCCATGCCAGACTCAGGATGGGGTGATTGCTTGCAAACTGCATAATTTCTTGCATGAGGGGTAACGACTCCAGACCGGGCTAATAAGCTAAAACAAGGGTTCTGAGTATACCTGCGCCACTTCGCATGTACAGACGCTAAGCGGTCAGAGTTAATATTTGTGCATCATTTTCCAAAAAAAAACGCCGAATGGCAAAAATGACGTAACGCTTATGCCGGGTTTGGTCTAAAACAGACATGTTTGGAAAAGCAAATGCTGGTCCGGCGCACTGGTAAGCGGCTGTTCATCGTGGAATAATCATTGGCCTATGAAGGGAAAAACAACCGTTTTACACACAAGGACCCGTCACAACGGAGATAACCTGCCGTTGTTAACACACTTGTCCACCCTCTCCTTCAGCCTGCTTTGCGCGGGCGCGCTGTTGTTGCCCGTTACCGCACAAAGTGCTGACGATAATAAATCGCAACTGCAATCTATTCAGCAAAATATTGCTGAAAAAGAAAAAATCGTCAAAGCGCAAAAAGTGCAGCGCAGTAAGTTGCTCGATCAGTTACAAAGCCAGGAAAAGGTGATTGCTCAGGCCAGTCGTCAACTGCGTGAAACACGCAATAGCCTCTCTGCTTTGAATAACGAAATCACTCAACTCGCCGCCTCAATTACGCGTCTGGAAAAGCAACAACAGCAGCAAGAAACGCTGTTATCTCAACAGCTGGATGCCGCCTTTCGACAAGGCCAGCATAATGGCGTGCAACTCCTGCTAAGTGGAGAAGAGAGCCAACGCAACGAGCGCATTTTGGCTTATTTTGGCTATCTCAACGATGCCCGCCAACAGAGCATTGAGGAGCTGCAAAAGACCCGTCAGGATCTGGATCAGCAACGCAATGCGCTACAGCAAAAGCAGCAACAGCAAAAGTCACTGCTCGCACAGCAGCAGGGTCAACAAGATAAACTTCAACAAGCGAGTACTGCGCGTAAGAAAACCTTGAGCGCGCTGGAAAATTCGCTGGAGAAAGATCAAGCTGACTTGGTTGAAATGCGCCAGAACGAAAGCCGTCTGCAAGACAAAATCGCCAAAGCTGAACGTGAAGCTCGTGAACGAGCGGCACGAGAAGCGCGTGAGGCAGAGAAAGTGCGCCAGCGTCAGGCGCAGGCTAAATCGAAAGGTTCCAACTACCAACCCACACAGAGCGAACGCGAGCTGATGGCGCGCACCGGCGGTTTAGGGCGTGCCGGTGGACAAGCATTGTGGCCTGTTCGTGGCCGCGTAGAACACCGCTTCGGTGAGCAACTGCAAGGTGAACTGCGCTGGAAAGGGCTGGTTATCGACGCACCGGAAGGAACGGAAGTCAAAGCCATCGCTGATGGCCGTGTTTTGATGGCTGACTGGCTGCAAGGTTATGGGCTTGTGGTGGTCATTGAGCATGGTAAAGGCGATATGAGTCTTTATGGCTACAACCAGAGTGCGCTTGTGAGTGTGGGTGCTCAAGTGAAGGCAGGACAGCCTGTCGCTTTAGTGGGCACCAGCGGCGGCCGCGGCACGCCATCGCTCTATTTTGAAATCCGACGTCAAGGAAAGGCCGTCAACCCACTCCCGTGGTTAGGAAAATAAGTTTTGCTTCAACTCCGAAAACTCCCCGCTATTGTGAGCGGTTTATTGCTTAGCTGCGTCGCTCACGCAGGCAAACTTGCCATTGTCATTGATGACTTTGGCTATCGTCCTGCCGAAGAGAAAAAAGTGTTGCAGATGCCGCCCGAGATTTCAGTAGCGGTGCTGCCTAACGCGCCGCATGCGCGCGACATGGCAACGAAAGCGCACCAAAGTGGTCATGAAGTTTTGATTCACCTGCCGATGGCACCGCTGAGTAAGCAGCCACTGGAAAAAGATACGTTAACACCAGAGATGAGCAGCACCGAAATTGAGCGAATCATTCGCAACGCGGTGAATAACGTGCCTTATGCGGTGGGGCTGAATAACCATATGGGCAGCAAAATGACCTCCAGCCTGTTTGGTATGCAGAAAGTGATGCAGACGCTTAACCACTACAATTTTTACTTTCTCGACAGCATGACGATTGCTAACAGCCAATCCATACCGGCCGCGCAAGGCACCAAGGTCCGCGTGCTGAAGCGCCGTGTTTTCCTGGATGACAGCCAGGATATTACTGCCATACGGCAGCAATTTAGTCGCGCAGTAAAGCTGGCGCAGCGTGATGGCTACGCCATTGCGATAGGCCATCCACATCCCAATACGGTGCGGGTTTTACAGCAAATGCTACCCACCTTACCTGCAGATATCACGCTTGTTCGCCCAAGCCAGTTATTGAATGAACCACTGCACAGTGGCACGCCTTCACAAGGTAACAAGCCGCCGATCACCAAGCCCGTGCAACCTCATTTCCAACCGCCAGGCTTGTGCAAAATTAAGCAGCCGCTAGCGCCTGTTCCGGCCACACGTGCTCTGGGTACGATTATCGACAGCATCAAGACCAGCTATATTATTGAACTTATAAATCGCTTAAAGTAAATTGCGTTTGTATATACTAAAATATTAGCGCAAGCCTTTTATCTTTTCGTGAAAGCGGCCTTCATGAATACAGATTGGAACTTTTTCGTAACAACACAGTCAGAATGACAACACATTTGGGTATGATTTAGAAAATGAATAAAATATGGAAAATAAGACTCATAAATTTCTTCATTTCACTTTACTCTTATTTATTTGATGATAGAAAAAAGCCTGCATTAGATAATCATATTGATTTCAGCAGAATTGCCATTTTTTCAACCACTGCATTGGGCGACCTTCTTTTTAACACTCCCGCGATTAAAGCAATAAAGCAACGTTACCCCAAAGCAAAGATAATTTTTGTCACAAGCGATAAAAATAGTCAGCTGATTAATAATAGCCCGTGGTTTGATGAAGTTGCCATCTGGGATAACAAAATAAAAAATGCATATGCGCTCATAAAAAAGTTGAGGTCATTTAAACCTGAACTCACTGTTATTCTTCACTCTTATATAGGTTATGACGTTTTTTGCGCGAAATTTTCAGGCACAAAATACATTATCAGAGATAATTTCAAGCGAGACACTATTGCCTTCAATAAATGGATTGATCTGTACTCTTCTTCCACAGACGTGCATGTCATTCAAAGAAAATTAAATCTAATTGAAAAATTAGGCTGTGATATAAACGATACCAGCATGGAATTCCCCGTTAAAATAATGGAATCCTCTGTCGATAAAAATAAGCTACGTTTTGGTTTCCAAATGGGTGCATCTCAGAGAATGCGTTGCTGGCCTGTAGAGAGCTTCGCTAAATTAGCAGTCAAACTACTGTCTTCTTACCCTCAAGCGGAAATAGTTCTCACAGGGGCACGTCAGGATTCATTGCTTGAAAAAGAGCTTTATAGTTATTTACCAAAAGAGTTCCATAGTCGCGTCACTTCATATATCGGAAAAACAAACCTACTTGAATTGATTCGATTAATTAAATCATTACAGGTTTTAGTCACAGGTGATACCGGTCCTCTTCATATCGCTATTACAGCCAAAACACCGACAGTCAGCCTGTATGCCAGTGCAAACCCTAAACATACTGGTCCTTATCAAGACATGGACATCCATAAAATAATTCAGATGTCATCTTATGATAAAGATAATGTATCGCAACCGCTCAGCAAGATCTCTGCAGATAGGGTTTTTCATGAGATATCTGATTTAATTAAATAACTAAAAAGCCTGGCCATGACATGGCCAGGCTTTTTTAGGCTTTACGCTTAGCGGCAACAACAGCCAGTGGCAGCCAAAAAAGCATCCACGCCTCCCCTGGCGAACCAAGGACAAACATACCCTGCGTCAAAAAGAATAATAACGAAAATATGTACAATACCGCTTCTAGCGTCATTGCTTCATGATAGCGTTTATAAGCTTGGGACAACCCCCATAAAATCAATGAAATAAGGCATAAAACACCAATAATCCCTCCCTTTAAAAAGGTGGAAAAATAAACGCTGTGGGTCGTTGTGATGTTTTGCCCAACACTATTAGTGAACTCAAGCTGTTTATCAAAACCCCAGCCAAACCAAAAGTGCTCTTTTGCCAAAGTGAACGCATTTTCCCAAATACCAAACCGTATGAAGCTTTGCTTATATGAATCTGTCATTCGCGAATAAAATTCACTACCATATCCCGTTAACTGCATAAACAAAAAGATGATAAGTAAAGATAAAACCAGATAGATAATATGTTTTAAATGAACATTTTTATATTTTGTGACAAGCAGCAGCATCGCTACACATAATGCCAGTAATGGACCACGGCTCTGCGTTAGAAGCAAACCAATAAACAATAAAATCGCTGCAAAATATAGCCAATGCTTGCCGGTTTCTCTTATGATAATCAGGCAACTAATTATCCCAATGGCAAAATAACCACCTAAATCGATGACGTTAGATGGCGCTAAGGAAAAGCCATTTTCAAGTCTGTTCGTAAGTATTGTATTTTTATCCACTAATAACAAAGTCAGAATCAAAAGAACAAAGCATCCAGAAAAGATCAGGTAGTGCAGAGTGAGAACACTACGGTTATTGACAACGTAACTAACCATAGACACGAAGAAAAGAAGATAAAGCGTGTGCTTAAAGCTTGAGAAAAAATTTTCCGGATTAGAAGACCATAGGTTGCTCAGACTAAAGTAAAGCAAAAATACACTTATAAGAATGAGTCCCAAAAAAAGATCTTTATCAAAATCAGTAAAGAAACCCAGCTTATCTTTACTCTTTATTAGCAGGAAAAACGCCATTAATATAATTGAGGCATGAAAGAGGTTATTTACCTTTCCAACTTCAGTGAATACAGGGAGCAAAGCCAAAAAAAACATAAAACAGTAAGCAGATAAACTCCTTATATTATCTGCGCGAAAATCATACTTCATCGATGCTAATCCTCTTAAAAACCTCATCACCTAATGCACTGTTCAATGACAAATTATAGACTTTGCAGTTCTCATCTTTCATAATTCCACTTGCATAGAGAAAAGAAGGATAGATCAATGTCTCGTAATTGCCTGCCAAAAAGCTTGGTAACTTATTAGCCTCATCTTCATAAAATCTTGGTTTAGAAAAGTTATTCATATCTAACCCCGCAATAAATATATCCTTTCCTCCTAAATAAAATGCAATCTGTAATGCCCAATAGGTAACAGTCCCCGCATCGACTATTCCCTTTCGGATATCTTTTGAGTAGCCGATGTGTTTATTCTTACTATCAAATAAAAAATCAGCACATCCTGAAAAAAAATCAGCGCATTTATTTGAAGGAATGCTTTTATCAAAGATCCTATAACGGATATCTTCTACAATTGCTAATCGGCAAGATATGTTCTCCACTGTTACAAACTTAAGCATTTCATTGAGACACAAAACCGTAGTAAAAAGTATCAATTCTTTATTCGCTAATATAGCTGAGACCAGTTCAGGTTTTTTTTCTACAAACCCGCGATCTACGATAACGTAATAGTCAAAATTGATGCTTCCCATCAGGGTGTAAGCGCCGTTCACGCCTAGCGTACTCATTCCTGATAGTTTTGATAAAGTTAAATCCTTAACAGAGGGTCCAGTCGCTATAATAGACAACGGAACATTAAGGGTTCCTTTCAATTTAGAAAGATCCTCAATGTTTATGTTTTTTTTCTTATAAGAAATCGAAGCAATATGACCTTCTGGCGCACGCGTTATGGTTATATGAGGCCAAAGATTTTCGTTATGGCGGAATTCACGTGAATGGGTATAGCGATAAATTTGCTTAAATAGCGATCCCATTCAGATTAAATCCCTTAACTTTTCCATTACTGATGTAGCGTCGATATTTTTCATATCGTTCTCAACCGCTTTAATCACGTATTGATTCTTGCCATAACCACCAATTAACCCCGGATCGGTTGGGCCATATAAAGTGATATTAGGGCGATCAAGCGCAGCGGTAAGATGACTTAAACCGGTATCAACGGATACCACTGCACACGCGCCAGCCAGCTGTTGCGCTACGGCTTCCAGCGATAGCTTCGGTAAGACTTCAACATACTCGAATCCTTCCGCCAAACGCTGTGCCCGCTGATGTTCATGCTCGGCGCCCCAAGGCAATTTCACACGTAAACCCATTGGCTGAACCAGCTCAATCAATCCACGCCAGTGATCTTCCGGCCAGTGTTTGTTATCACGTGTGGTGGCATGAAGAAAGATTAAATAAGGAGCGGTATCTTCTGTCGCGATCGTCGAGAAATGACCGGCAATAGCATAATCGCCCTGCGTCTGTGGCTTTTCGTAACCAAGACTTTTAGCAAA
Organism: Pantoea sp. MQR6; assembly: GCF_022761075.1. NCBI lineage: Bacteria > Pseudomonadati > Pseudomonadota > Gammaproteobacteria > Enterobacterales > Erwiniaceae > Pantoea > Pantoea sp. MQR6. Next base: position 58,983 of record NZ_JAKYXB010000008.1, on the reverse strand, counting down.
AAGTTCTCGCGTACGCTCAACAGCGTGCTGCTTCTTACTCACTTCATGGCGTATGTCGTACCACCAGCTGGCGAAAGGTTCACGCGCGCTGCGACTATCCTGACCATGTTTCACACCTTTTGACAGGCGTGTCACCAGCGCAGCACTTTTAATCAGCCCTTGTGCATCAATCACAATATCGTACTGACGTGACTGCAATTCTCGCTTGAACAACACGCGCTCTTCACGCTGTTGACTCCCAAACCAGTGTTTACGCCAGCGGCGAATTGCCACCGGCAGCACTTTATCTACCGCTGGATGCCAGCCTGGAATCTGAGCAAAGTTCTCTTCCACCGCCCAATCGAAACGAATGCCAGGAATGGCGTGCATCGCATCCGTTAGCGCGGGCAATGTGTGCAGAACATCGCCCATTGAAGAGGTTTTAACAATCAGGACGTGCATGACATCTCCTGCTCGCTATTCAATAACTCATTTAATTCCTGATGAACGCGAACTGGTTGAATGTCGATCATGCTTTGATGATAACCCTGCTCTGCGTCGCCTTTACGTACTTTGTGATAGCCCGTAATCAGGCGAATCACCCGCGCTTGCCTGGCGAGCGGTGGTGTGAAGTCTGGGCTACTCGGTCCATACAACGCCACTAATGGCCGGTTTAGTGCAGCGGCGATGTGCATCAAACCAGAGTCATTACTGACTACTGCACGGCAATGCGCCAGCAGAATCACTGCTTGCTCCAGCGACGTATCGCCGGACAAATTACGGCAATGGGAGCGGGCTTCGTCAGGTAATGCCGCAATGATCTCTTCACCGGTAGGACGATCTTTTGCCGAGCCGAACAGCACCACTTGATAGCCTTCAGCGATGAGTTGCTGCGCCAACGCGGCATAATGGTAGTGCGGCCAACGTTTAGCTGGACCAAACTCAGCGCCAGGGCAGAAGCCCACAATAGGACGATCGGCAGAAAGCTGAAACTGCGCTGCCGTTTCAATTTTTTCCTGATCTTCAACCTGCAACTGCGGCCACAACAAAGGCTGCGGCAGCTGTTTTGCTGAACTGACTGGCGTGTCATAACCCAGCGCAACATAGCGTTCGACCATCAACGGAAAAGCCGCTTTGTCCAGTTTACGCAGATCATTTAGCAGGCCGTAACGCATTTCCCCACGCCAACCAACGCGACGTTTAATTCCTGCAAAGAACGGCACCAACGCAGATTTAAAGGAGTTAGGCAGCACATAGGCACGATCATAATGGCTACCGCGCAGCGACTTTCCCAATCGACGTCGCTCGCCGATTTCCAGCGCGCCATGTCCAAGCGGCATCGCCAGCGCCTGATTCACTTCCGGCATGCGTGACAACAGCGGACGGCACCATGCGGGTGCCATCACGTCAATCACGGCATCAGGATGCTCGGCCTTGAGCGTACGATAGAGACTTTGCGACATCATCATATCGCCGACCCAAGATGGGCCGATAACCAGAATTTTCATTGCCGGTGCAGGTTCCTTTACGCGTTACGGTTCAGCCAAACCATGTATTCAGCCACACCTTGCGCCACGGTTTTAAACGGTTTGTCATAGCCTGTCGCGCGCAGATTAGTGAGATCGGCTTGTGTGTAGGCCTGATAACGTCCTTTGAGTTTTTCCGGGAACGGAATGTACTCAATCTGACCTTTTTCATGGAATTTCAGCACAGCATCAGCCACTTCCTGGAAAGATTCAGCACGACCGGTACCACAGTTATAGATTCCCGAAATGCCATTCTCCCAACACCACAGGTTCACAGCGGCAACATCATCAACGTGAATGAAATCGCGTTTGAAGCCATCGCTGCCTTCAAACAGTTTTGGATTTTCATCGTTGCTGATCTGCGTATTAAGATGGAAAGCTACACTGGCCATGCTGCCTTTGTGCCCTTCACGCGGGCCATACACGTTGAAATAACGGAATCCACACACAGGCGAATTAGCTTCTGGCAGAATCTGACGCACGTAGTGATCGAACAGCATTTTTGAGTAGCCATAAACGTTCAGTGGCTGCTCATATTGACGCTCTTCAATAAAGTTTTCGTTGCGTCCGCCGTAAGTCGCAGCAGATGAGGCATAAAGAAACGGGATTTCACGCTCAAGGCAGAAGTGCAGCAGCTCTTTCGAATACTGATAGTTATTATCCATCATGTATTTGCCATCCCATTCGGTGGTGGCAGAGCAGGCACCTTCATGGAATATCGCTTCGATTGGACCGAGATCATCACCAGCCATCAGGCTAATCAGAAACTCTTCTTTGTCCATGTAATCGCTGATATCCAAATCGACCAGATTCGCAAATTTGGTGCCGTCTTTCAGATTATCCACCACCAAAATGTCGGTGTGACCGCGATCGTTCAGCGCCTTGACGATGTTGCTGCCAATCATTCCTGCGCCGCCAGTTACGATAATCATGTTAATACCTTCGAAGTTATGGGGTGAAACAGGAGGTTCCACACGCTAATGACTATTATCATAACATTTCATCAAGGTGCAGACAGCCAGATGACTCTGTAACCATTTGTACTTCACGCGCCGAGGCGTGAACTATGCTGCAAAATTGACATTCTGTTGGGCGATTTATCGCGATTGGACTCTCTGCTCAGTAAGATGTGCCAAATTTCCGCCATCTGAGGAGAGCAATGATGCCAGCGCAATTTTATCAACAATTACGTCAGCAACTGGATACGGCGCGTCAGGAAGGGTTGTTTAAACAAGAACGCATTATTACGTCTGCCCAACAAGCCGATATTGAAGTTGGGGACGGCAATCACGTCATAAATTTCTGTGCCAATAATTATTTAGGCTTAGCCAATCATCCCGCCCTGATTCAGGCCGCCAAAGACGGCATGGATTCTCACGGCTTCGGCATGGCTTCGGTGCGCTTCATCTGCGGTACGCAAGATACCCACAAGCAGCTGGAAAAAAGTCTGGCTGAATTTCTCGGCATGGAAGATGCCATTCTCTATTCATCTTGTTTTGATGCTAACGGCGGCCTGTTCGAAACCTTACTGGATGCAGACGATGCCATTATTTCTGATGCGCTAAACCATGCTTCGATTATTGATGGCGTGCGGCTGTGTAAAGCACAACGTTATCGCTACGCTAACAATGACATGCAAGAACTGCGCGCCTGTTTACAGCAAGCACGCGATAAAGGTGCGCGTCATATTCTGATTGCCACCGATGGCGTGTTCTCAATGGATGGCGTCATCGCTAATTTAAAGGCCATTTGCGATCTGGCTGACGAATTTTCTGCGCTGGTGATGGTTGATGATTCTCATGCAGTGGGATTTGTTGGCAACGCCGGGCGGGGCACGCACGAATATTGCGATGTCATGGGCCGCGTCGACATTATTACTGGCACCTTAGGCAAAGCGCTGGGTGGCGCATCGGGCGGTTATACCGCTGCTAAAGCGGAAGTGATTGAATGGTTGCGCCAGCGCTCTCGTCCTTATCTCTTTTCTAATTCCCTGGCACCCGCCATTGTCGCTGCCTCGCTTCGCGTGCTGGAGTTACTCAGCGAAGGTGATGGCCTGCGTCAGCGCTTATGGGATAATGCCCGCTATTTCCGTCAACAGATGACAGCCGCCGGATTTACTCTGGCTGGCGCCGATCATGCCATCATTCCAGTCATGCTGGGTGATGCGAATGTGGCGCAGGAATTTGCCCGTTTGCTCCAGCAGGAAGGCATTTACGTTACCGGCTTCTTTTATCCGGTGGTGCCAAAAGGTCAGGCGCGCATTCGCACCCAGATCTCTGCGGCGCATACGCAAGAGCAACTCGAACGCGCGGTGACCGCTTTTACCCGCATCGGTCAACAACTTGGCGTCATTGCCAGAGGAACCGCCGATGAAAGCACTCGCTAAACTGAAAAAAGAGCCCGGTATTTGGATGGTGACGGATGCGCCGATTCCTGAGCCAGGTCATAACGATCTGCTGATCAAAATTCGTAAAACGGCTATTTGCGGCACCGATGTACACATCTACAACTGGGACGACTGGTCACAGAAAACCATTCCGGTCCCGATGATTACCGGCCACGAATATGTGGGTGAAGTCGTTGCTATTGGTCAGGAAGTGAAAGGCTTCACTATTGGCGATCGTGTTTCAGGCGAAGGGCATATTACCTGCGGCCATTGCCGCAATTGTCGCGCCGGACGTACACATTTATGCCGCAATACCGTCGGTGTTGGCGTAAACCGCCAGGGCTGTTTTGCCGAGTATCTGGTGATTCCTGCGTATAACGCCTTCAAAATTCCTGAAAACATCTCTGACGAATTAGCGGCGATATTTGATCCTTTTGGTAACGCAGTGCATACCGCGCTCTCCTTTGATCTGGTTGGTGAAGATGTTTTGATCAGCGGTGCCGGGCCAATTGGTATTATGGCCGCAGCCGTTTGCCGCCATGTGGGTGCGCGCAATGTGGTGATCACCGATATTAATGATTATCGGCTTGAGCTGGCCCGCAACATGGGCGTAACGCGAGCAGTTAACGTGGCACAGGAAGATCTCCATGATGTGATGCACTCGCTGGGCATGACAGAAGGTTTTGACGTCGGATTAGAGATGTCAGGTGCGCCGCCCGCTTTCCGCAGTTTGTTAGAAGTGATGAACCACGGCGGACGCATTGCGCTGTTAGGCATTCCGCCCGGTGAAATGGCTATCGACTGGAATCAGGTGATTTTCAAAGGATTATTCATCAAGGGTATTTATGGCCGCGAGATGTTTGAAACCTGGTACAAAATGGCCGCGCTGATTCAGTCAGGACTCGATCTCACCCCGATCATTACGCATCGCTATCACATTGATGATTTCCAACAGGGCTTTGATGAAATGCGTTCAGGACGCTCAGGAAAAGTCATACTGAGCTGGGATTAACGCGAGGCTAAAGGTCGTTTCGGGATAGCGCCAGCGCCAGCGAAAAGGTATAACTGGCGCTTAATTTTACCGAAGTTTTGGACGTGATATGCGCATTTTGATGATCATTGATGGCTTGCCTGGCGGCGGCGCTGAAAAAGTCGTACTGACCCTAAGCGAGTGTATGCAGCAGATGGGCCATGACGTCAGCCTCTATTCTTTAGCCGAGGTTTGCGCATATAAACTCCCCGAAGGCGTAGCCTATAAAGTGGTGACGCAACACAGCAAGGCGCCATGGCGTAAGCTCACTGAGCTGTCTCGTCGAGCCAAAAAGCTGGACCAGGTGCTAAGTAAGGACGAAGCCGCCAACGGTAAGTTTGACCTGATTATCTCCAATCTACATAAAACCGATCGCATCGTGGCGCGCTGTAAAGCTATCGATCCCGCTCGACTGTGGTATTGCATTCATGGCGTTCTCTCATCAACTTATCTTGGGCACCGCAAGGGCCTGAATTACACGTTGAAAAGAAACAAGATGGCGAAAATTTATCAGGGCAAAAATATCACTGCTGTTTCCCAGGCGGTACTTGATGATCTGATTGACGTGATGGGCGTAACACCCGCCAAAACAGCGGTCATTAACAATCCTTTCGACAGCGCTACGCTTCGCCAGCGGGCCAGTGAACCGTGTGATTTGGCCGGTACCGATTACATCATCAACGTGGCACGCATCCACCCGCAAAAACGACAAGATCGCCTTCTCCACGCATTTGCTAAGTCAGGCCTGCCATGCAAACTGGTTTTACTGGGAACCGGCACCGAAGAGCGTATTCAGGCAGCCAAAAGCCTGGCTGAAGCGTTAAACATTGCCGATCGCGTGTTGTTCTTAGGCTTCAAGGAAAACCCTTTTCCTTATATTAAACATGCCCGCATGATGGTTCTGAGCTCGGACAGTGAAGGATTTGGCAATGTGATTGTGGAATCATTGATGTGCGGAACGCCAGTGATCAGTACTCGCTGTCCCGGTGGTCCCGAAGAGATTTTGGTTAAAGCGGGCATGGCTGATTTATTGACGCCAATTGATGCGCAGGCTTTGGCGGACAAGATGGTGGAGATTTACCACCATTTGCCGCATATCAATGAATCTTCTTTGGAACATTACGACGTCAAAAAAATCACTCAGCAGTATACCGAGTTGGCCTGATCTTATGAGGCTGCCTGCAATTTCTGCCAGGCAGCCCAGGCTTCATCAACGCTGATATCGGCACAATCGCCAGACGCTGACTGCAAAATGGCATACTGACCAGACCATGGATGCCAGGCTGCCGCGTTGGTGTCACCAAAAAAGACTACCTGTCTTTTATGTAACGCGGCGGTGATATGCATTTGACCGCCATCGCTACACAGCACCTGTTCACAGCGATCAAGACCGGCAATCAATTCACGAATAGATGAGGTTGGATAGGCAATTGCGCGCGGTGAATTAACCTGTTGCAACAAAGATTGCATACGAGCCGAATCACCGACATCGTTGGGATCTAATGCACCCTGCGGCGACCAAAACAGCAGCACATGGGCTTTAGGATCTTGCAAAATTTTCTCAATGATCTGCGCATAAGATTCCACCGGCCAGCGGCGTTTAGCGCTACGACTACTGATGTGAATGCCATACACGCGCGCATCTTGAGGAATTTTATCCGCCAGCCGTTTCTCCGCCTCACCTTTTTCCTGCGGGCTCAGATAAACATTCACTTCCGGGATGGCAACAGCCGATGGCGCTAATTTGGTGAGATAGGTAAAGGTATGTTCTACCTGATGTGCACCATTGAAATCCTCCTTAGCCAGCGGGATAGTTAACTCGGCGGGATTGGTACCGGCACCGATTATTTTTTTAGCTCCCGCCATCGTAGCCAGGCGCAAACTGTATTTACAGGGCACCGGATTGGCTAAAATCGTCATATCAAATGTTGTTTTACGCAGCGCAAAAAAGATTTTTAGCCTCTGTAGATACACCTTCAGTGCACTTTCGCCTTTTTCACGGTGTTTTGATTTTTTATAGACATATAACTCATCAATGTACGGATTATTCAGCGCCACATCCTGAGCCACTTTGTTGACTAAAACAGTTAACTTTACATCGGGCCAGGTACGTTTTATTCCCTCAATTAGCGGTGTCGTACATACCATATCACCGATATTGTCACGTCTGATTAGCAATATATTCTTCATAAAAGTGGGCCCAATTGGCAATGAATGGCTTTCTAAAAAGGTCAGGAGGTATGCAACATAAATGCAAAAATCTCTACGTTTGACCCTTATTTTAAATAAAGTTCTGATGGATGAAAGGACTGAGTATCAGAGACTAAAATAATGCGCCACAGTAGTCGAATCGAGAAAGGGCTAATACCTTATGTGTATTGGCTCATTCATTAAGTTCCTTTTCCCTGACATCACGGAAAAAGTTGAGGGTAAGTCTGGCTTGTAACTCCTGCCTGGGCGCACGCGGCCAGTGAATTCTTTGCCATTATCGCGACACAAAGGGAATTTATTCGGTTTCTCACTATCAAATCATCCGTAAAGCGTTCAGCACTTGCCACAACGTAAGTCGAAAACCCGATACCCAAGCCCGAAGAGCAATCATTGTAGATATCTTTTCAACCGGAACACATTTTTGTATGTTGATAAATGTATGTGGCCTGGCGCAGGCGTTTCAGTTGCTGCTTTAGTTTGCCGCTTCTGTTTGGCGTAACAAATAACCCGAATGGCTGGCTTTAACCCCTAAAGGCTTTGCCATACAATCGGTTCATTCCAATTTGAGAACACTGGTTTATGGCAAGCCCGATTTTGGCAAACATTTCTCCGCAAAATATTTTGCTTATCAAGTTACGCCATCATGGCGATATGCTGCTGACGACGCCTGTTATCAATGCGCTTCATCAACGCTATCCGCAGGCGAATATTGATGTATTGCTGTATCAAGAAACGCGTCCGATGCTGGAAGCGCACCCGGCAATTCGTCGCCTGCACATCATTGACCGCAAATGGAAGAATGAAGGTGCCTGGCGTAAGTTAGCGCATGAACGTGCGCTGATCGCTGATGTTCGCGCCTGCCATTATGATTTAGTGATCAACCTGGCCGATCAGTGGCGTGCAGGAATCATTACGCGTTTATCGCGAGCACCGCTGCGTATCGGTTTCGCATTTAAGAAGCGCGACAATGCTCTTTGGCGATTTTGCCATAATCAGTTGGTTTCTACCGCCGATCACAGCACGCTGCATACCGTTGAACAAAACATGAGCGCGCTTGCGCCGCTCGGCATTAGCCGTGAAGGTGCTCGCGTCTCAATGCATTACAGCGAAAACGACAAACAATACGTCCTATCAACGCTGCTCGAAAACGGTATCAATTCGCCCTTCATTGTGGTGCAGCCCACTTCCCGTTGGGGTTTTAAATGCTGGGAAGATGAGAAAGTCGCAGCCACCATCGATCAGCTGGCAAAACAGAATCGAAAAGTGATATTGACTGCCGCGCCAGATCAAAAAGAACGAGTAATGATTGAACACATTCAATCTTTATGTCGTTCGCCAGATGTGGTTTCGCTCGCAGGAAAATTCTCATTGCCACAGCTAGCCGCGCTGATCGATCACGCGCAGCTGTTTATTGGCGTTGATTCCGCGCCAATGCACATGGCGGCTGCACTTGATACACCCTGTATTGCGCTTTTTGGTCCAACCAAGCTGCAGCACTGGCGGCCTTGGGGGGAACATAATCGCGTCATTTGGGCGGGTGATTATGGCCCATTACCTTCGCCAGACTCGATTGATACCAACACGCAACAGCGCTTTCTTTCCATCATTCCAGTAGAGGATGTGGTTGCCGCAGCAAGGAGCTACCTTAATGAGTAAGTTACGTCTGGCCATTGTGCGCCAGAAATACCGTCCCGATGGCGGTGCCGAACGCTTTATATCGCGCGCGTTGGAAGCGTTGGGCAGCGAGCAGCTGGACCTGAACATTATTACGCGTAGCTGGCAAGGTACGCCTAATCCTGACTGGCATTTGCACATCTGCAACCCGGCCAAACTGGGTCGAGTTTCACGTGAACGTGGTTTTGCTCAAGCAGCTCGAGCCTGCTGGGAACGAGAGAAGTTTGATATCGTACAGAGCCACGAGCGCATTGCTGGCTGTGATATTTTTCGTGCCGGTGACGGCGTGCATCGCGTCTGGCTTGAGCAACGCGCGCGCATCGTGTCGCCCATGCAGCGCTTGAGCGCCAAACTGAGCCCTTACCATCGCTACGTATTGCAGGCAGAAGCGGAGATGTTTAATTCCCCAACGCTCAAAGCCGTTATCTGCAATTCAGACATGGTAAAGCGCGACATCTTGCGCTGCTTCTCACTGAATGCCGATAAAATTCACGTTATTCATAACGCGATTGATGCTGAGCGCTTTCAGCCTGCCACCGAAGCGACTCGACACGCTACACGTCAGCATCTCAAGCTGCCAGACAGCGCTACAGTCCTGATTTATGTCGGTTCCGGTTTTGAGCGTAAAGGCTTAAAAGCCGCCATAGAGGCGTTGGCAAAGAGCGATCGCTATCTGATTGTGGTAGGACAAGACAAGCAATTGCAGCGTTATCAACAACTGGCGAATCGTTTTAACTGCCTGGACCGCCTGCGCTTTGTCGGCGTACAACAGGATGTGCAACCCTTCTATCACGCTGCCGATGGCCTGCTGCTGCCCACACTCTACGATCCTTTCCCAAATGTTGTGCTGGAAGCAATGGCTTGCGGCTTACCGGTGATCACCAGCACCGGCTGCGGTGGAGCAGAATTTATCACGGCTGGTCAAGAAGGCTTCATCTGTGATGCTTTGGATATCAACGCATTAAGTGAAGCCATTCAGACTATTCCTGCACTTTCAGTGGATTCAAGCATGGGTGAAGCTGCACGCCGCAGAATTGAACCTTATGGGCCACAAAGGCTGGCTCGCTCCTTAACATCACTCTATCAGCAGGTGTTAAAGACCAACTGACAAAGTCAGATGAGTGCGCGAGTGGTTTCTGATAACATGCCGCAATCTGACTTTATTGTATTTTTTGACGCCAACGTGTCGTAACGGTAACTATGACGACCATTTACACCGCATTGCTCTATCTTATTCAGCCACTGATTTGGCTGCGCCTGTGGCTGCGCGGTCGTAAAGCTCCGGCATACCGTAAACGCTGGGCCGAGCGTTACGGCTATTGTGTAGGCAAAGTTCAACCACATGGCATTGTGCTGCATTCGGTTTCCGTTGGAGAAACGTTAGCGGCCGTTCCGCTGGTGCGTGCTTTGCGCCATCGTTATCCGACGCTGCCCATTACTGTCACCACAATGACGCCAACCGGCTCCGAGCGCGCTCAGTCTGCGTTTGGTAAAGATGTGCATCACGTCTATCTCCCTTACGATCTGCCCGGCTCCATCAATCGTTTCCTTGATACGGTAAATCCAAGATTGGTTATCATCATGGAAACTGAGCTATGGCCGAATATCATTCGTATTCTGCATAAGCGACAAATTCCTTTGGTGATTGCTAACGCGCGTTTATCAGCGCGTTCGGCTAAAGGTTATCGCAAACTGGGCAATTTCATGCGTCAGTTACTGCAAAGCATTACGCTGATTGCGGCCCAGACCAGTGAAGATGGCGACCGTTTCGTTGAGCTAGGTTTGAAACGCGCCCAGCTAACGATTACCGGCAGCCTAAAATTTGATATTTCAGTAACGCCAGAACTGGCTGCTCGGGCAGTCACGCTGCGTCGGCAATGGGCGCCGCGTCGTCCAGTGTGGATCGCCACCAGCACCCATGAAGGTGAAGAAGCTATCGTGTTAGATGCTCATCGCCGATTGCTGCAAACTTTCCCCGACCTGTTATTGATTCTGGTGCCACGTCACCCTGAGCGTTTCAACGATGCACGTGAGCTGACGCAAAAGCGTGGTTTCAGCTTTATTTTACGCAGCAGCGGTGAAATTCCTTCCGGTTCGACTCAGGTGGTCATCGGCGATTCAATGGGTGAATTAATGCTGCTTTATGGCATTGCTGATCTGGCATTTGTGGGCGGCAGCCTGGTAGAACGTGGCGGCCATAACCCGCTAGAACCCGCAGCACATGCTCTTCCTGTGCTGATGGGCCCGCATATCTGGAACTTCAAAGATATCTGCAGCAAATTGCAGGAAGCACAAGGTTTAATCACCGTCACTGATGTGATCTCTCTGGAAAAAGAGGTCGCTAATTTACTGAAGGATGATGATTATCGCCGCTATTACGGCCGCCATGCCGTAGAGGTGCTGCATCAAAATCAAGGTGCTTTGCAGCGTCTGCTACAGTTACTCGAACCTCATTTACCGCCACGGGCCCATTAATGCCAACACGCCAACGTCTTTCGGTGGTGATGATCGCCAAGAACGAAGCGGAGCTGTTGCCGGCTTGCCTTGCCTCCGTTGACTGGGCCGATGAGATTATCGTGCTGGATTCTGGCAGTGCCGATAATAGCGTTGAAATTGCGCGCGAAGCGGGCGCTGAAGTGTTTCACGCTGACAGCTGGCCAGGCTACGGCAAACAGCGTCAACGTGCGCAAAGTTACGCCAGCCACGAAATGATTTTGATGATCGATGCTGATGAGCGCGTGACGCCTGAATTACGCAACGCCATTGAGCAAGTATTAATGACGCCGCCCAGCAACACTGTTTACAGCCTGTGCCGTAGTAACCTGTTTCTGGGCCGTTTTATGCGTCACAGCGGCTGGTATCCCGATCGCGTAATGCGCCTTTATCCCCGCACGCTCACTTATAACGATAATCTGGTGCATGAATCACTCAATACCCAAGGCGTGCCAGTTCAGGTATTGAAAGGCGATCTACAGCACCTAACCTGCCGTGACTTAATCGCTTTCCAGCGCAAACAGCTTGCCTATGCTGAAGCCTGGGCAAAAGAACGCTTTCAGCGCGGCAAGCGTTGCGGGCTGTTCTCCATTTTTAGCCATACGCTGGGCGCATTTATTAAAACGCTGCTGCTACGCGCCGGTTTTCTCGATGGCAAACAAGGCTGGATACTCGCGATGGTCAACGCGCAGTATACATTCAACAAATACGCAGCGCTTTGGGCGCTCGGTCATGCCAAGGCAAAAGGGCGCATATGAGTACTAAAGCCATTTATCCCGGAACCTTTGATCCCATTACATTAGGGCATCTTGACATTGTGACGCGCGCAGCCCAGATGTTTGATCATCTTGTGGTGGCGATAGCGGCCAGCCCGAGTAAAAAGCCGATGTTTGACCTGGATGAGCGTGTAGAACTTGCTCAGCAAGTGATTGCGCACCTGCCTAACGTTGAAGTGGTTGGCTTCAGTGATTTAATGGCGAACTTTGCCCGCGCGCAGCAGGCTAATGTCCTGGTGCGTGGATTACGTGCAGTATCGGATTTTGAATATGAAATGCAGCTGGCGCATATGAATCGTCATTTGCTGCCTACGCTGGAAAGCGTGTTCCTGATGCCCTCTGAGGGCTTCTCCTTTGTCTCCTCTTCGCTAGTGAAAGAGGTGGCGCGCCACGGCGGCGATGTCACCGCCTTCCTTCCAGCGCCAGTACATCAGGCATTACAAGCTAAGCTAGCGTAGCGTTAATGTTGGCAGTTCGGGCACCAGTAAGTACTGCGCTGCCCGTGCTTGCCGCTAATAATCGGCATTCCACACGCACGACACGGCTCACCGGCTCGGCCATAAACCTGCAATTGCTGTGCAAAATAGCCTGGTTTGCCGTCGCTCTGTAAGAAATCACGTAAAGTGGTACCGCCCTGCTCAATCGATCGCAGCAGCACCGCTTTGATCGTGTTAGCCAGTAATTCGGCTTCCTTTTTGCTCAGGCTCATTGCGGGTCGCTCGGGTAAGATCCCAGCAGTAAACAAGGACTCACTGGCGTATATGTTGCCAACGCCAACCACCACTTTGTTATCCATTAACCACTGTTTAATCACCGTGCGCTTACCACGCGACTTCCCAAAAAGATAATCACCATCAAAAATATCACTGAGCGGCTCTGGGCCAAGGTGTGACAGCACACTGCTGCCCGCTAAATCGCAGCTCCACAACCAGGCACCAAAACGCCGTGGATCGGTGTAACGCAGCACTTTGCCGTTACTCATAACCAAGTCAACATGATCATGTTTAGCTGCAGGCAACTCTTCGGGTAACACCCGCAAACTGCCAGACATGCCGAGATGGATAATGATCCAGCCGTGCGGCAATTCTAACAGTAAATATTTAGCACGACGCTGAACGCTGAGAACCGGCTGATCGCTGAGCGCGAGAATTTCTTGAGAAACAGGCCAGCGCAAACGTGTGTTACGCACAATGGCGTGCAGGATAGTTTCTCCTACCAGATGCGGTTCGATACCGCGACGGCTGGTTTCAACCTCAGGTAATTCTGGCATAGCTTCTCCTCAGCGTTTTTCACAAACAAAAAACCCGGCCGGAGCCGGGTTTTTAGCAGAACACTAAAATTACTTAATTTTAGCTTCTTTGTAGAGCACATGCTGACGTACAACCGGATCGAACTTTTTCAGTTCCAACTTCTCTGGTTTAGTACGTTTGTTCTTCGTGGTGGTATAGAAGTGACCTGTACCAGCAGAGGAAACCAGCTTGATCTTCTCACGAATACCTTTAGCCATGATTCAGTTCCTTAGTACTCTTAGTACTTCTCACCACGGGCACGCAGATCGGCCAAAACCGTATCAATGCCCTTTTTATCAATAGTACGCATACCTTTTACAGATACACGCAGAGTAACGAAGCGCTTCTCGCTCTCAACCCAAAAACGGTGTGAGTGCAGGTTCGGAAGGAAACGGCGTTTCGTCGCGTTCATTGCGTGGGAACGGTTGTTACCGCTCACCGGGCGCTTTCCAGTTACCTGGCAGACTCGTGACATGTCAATATCTCCAAAAATCAAATCAGCTCGAGCTTTAAAAATTAGGTTTTGGCCGCCTCGTCAGGCTCATAGCCCGCCAGGCGAGTTCCATGGAACCCGCTAAGCTGGCCTAACCGCCAAACCCGAGATTCTCAAAGGTGGCGTAGTATACGCCGCTCGGCGCAAGTGCTCAAGTCCCGAACAGATAAAGATCCCGAATGATCGTGTAAAAAGCCACCATCTGGACCCTATTTTCTTATACTTAAAGCCATCCACGCTCGGCAAATGAGACATATTCACCATGGCCAATCACTAAGTGATCGAGCAAACGAATGTTCAGTAAACCACAGGCTTCGCTCACTTTATGTGTAATTTCACGGTCGGCCTTGCTCGGCTCAGACATGCCAGAAGGGTGATTATGCGCCAGTATCAATGCCGCTGCATTGACCTTTAACGCTTCCCGCACAATCTCGCGTGGATGTACCTCGACGCTATTTATTGAACCAGAAAACATCTTTTGCGCCAGTAACACACGGTGTTGATTATCCAAAAACAGCGCCATGAAGATCTCACGTTCCTGATGCGCTAACAGGCTTTGCAAGTAATGCCGTGTTATCTGTGGGTTTTCCATCGCATTTTCGCGCGCAAGTTGGCTGGCAAAGAAACGTTTTGCCAGCTCGGCAATCGCGTGCAGTTGCGCGAGCTTCGCATCACCCACCCCTTTAATGCCACTGAAAGCCGCTTTGCTTGCTGTCATGATGTGATAAAGCGAGCCGAACTCTTGCAACATCTGCTGTGCCAGCACCATGACGTTAACGCCTGCTGAGCCGGTGCGCAAAAAAATGGCCAGCAGCTCCACATCGCTCAGTGTTTCCGCACCCAAAAGCTGTAATTTTTCTCGCGGTGCCATACTTTCCATGGTGGTTCTCCCTGATGTCCTCACTATCCTGACGAATCACACCGTCTGCTGCCATCAGCACTGCGTCGTTTTACGAGGCGTCTCGCAAACGGCAGGGAGTGAAAAAGCGATTTAGGGGTTTTATGGTAAAGTTCGTGCATTAAGTCGCGCCAGACGCGGCAAACCGTTTAGTGAGGCCAACAGCATGATGGGATTAGCCGGTAAAAAAATTCTTTTGGGCGTCAGCGGCGGAATCGCCGCGTATAAAGCACCTGAATTGGTTCGTCGCCTACGCGATCGCGGTGCCGAAGTCCGCGTAATGATGACGGAAGGCGCTAAAGCCTTTATTACTCCACTCAGCTTGCAAGCTGTTTCCGGCTATCCGGTATTTGATGACTTGCTTGATCCGGCAGCCGAAGCCGCAATGGGCCACATTGAGTTGGCCAAATGGGCCGATCTGATTATCCTCGCCCCGGCAACAGCGGATTTGATTGCTCGCGTAACAGCAGGCATGGCGAACGATCTGGTGACCACGTCATGTCTTGCTACCGCCGCACCGATTGCTGTAGTACCGGCAATGAATCAACAAATGTATCGTGCCGCTGTAACGCAACAAAATCTGCAAACATTGCATGCCCGTGGTCTGTTGATTTGGGGCCCGGACAGCGGCAGTCAGGCCTGTGGTGATGTGGGGCCCGGTCGCATGCTGGATCCCCTTCAGATTGTTGACCATGCCGTGCAGTGGGCGTCACCCGTCAACGATCTGCAACATATCAACATTATGATTACGGCCGGCCCAACCCGTGAGGCGCTCGATCCGGTGCGTTACCTGACAAATAAAAGCTCGGGGAAAATGGGTTTTTCCATTGCAACCGCAGCGGCCAAACGCGGCGCAAACGTCACGCTGGTCGCTGGCCCAGTCAATCTGGCCACGCCAACTGGGGTAAAGCGTATTGATGTCACCACCGCTTTAGAGATGCAATCAGCAGTGATGGGCAAGATAGACCAACAACATATTTTCATTGCAAGCGCAGCCGTGGCAGACTACCGGGCCGCTGAAATTGCGGCTGAGAAAATCAAAAAACAGGGTGGCGATGATAACGTCACGCTACAGCTCATAAAGAATCCCGACATTGTCGCGGGTGTCGCTGCATTACAGAAAGGTCGGCCTTTTGTCGTTGGATTTGCCGCTGAAACCCAGAATGTGGAAGAATACGCCCGGCAAAAACGGGTGCGCAAGAATCTGGACCTAATTTGCGCGAATGACGTTGCGAAAGCCGGACAAGGATTTGATAGCGACACCAATGCGCTTCACCTTTTTTGGCAGGAAGGAGAAAAACACTTACCGCTCAGCGATAAGTCGCTCCTTGGCCAACAATTATTAGACGAGATTGTCAGCCGTTATGATGAAAAAAATAGACGTTAAGATTCTTGATGCGCGTGTCGGCAAGGATTTCCCACTGCCAACTTACGCGACCTCGGGTTCCGCTGGGTTAGATTTACGCGCCTGCCTGGATGGTGCACTGGAGATTACGCCAGGCACGACCACGCTGGTACCTACTGGTTTGGCAATTCATATTGCCGATCCAAGCCTGGCTGCAGTGATTCTACCGCGCTCGGGTTTGGGCCATAAGCACGGTATCGTTCTGGGTAATCTGGTGGGCCTGATCGATTCCGATTATCAGGGCCAGTTAATGGTTTCTGTATGGAACCGCGGTCAGGAAAGCTTTACGCTGCAGCCCGGCGATCGCATGGCACAGCTGGTTTTTGTGCCAGTGGTGCAAGCCGAATTCAATCTGGTTGAAGACTTTGACGCCAGCTTGCGCGGTGAAGGTGGCTTCGGTCATTCAGGCCGCCAGTAACCCGCACTACCCACTTTCACTTACGCCAATCATTTTAGTTCTCATCGCCATGAGACGCTCTCTTGTGGCAGATGCGTAGGTGTTGCCTGTGTATGGTGAATTTCAGGGGTCTTTAAGATCATGGCAGAAAAAAAAGTCGCGAAAAGGAACCGTCGCGAAGAGATATTGCAGGCGCTGGCGCAAATGCTGGAATCCGGCGATGGCAGTCAGCGAATTACTACCGCTAAACTGGCGGCGAATGTAGGCGTTTCTGAAGCGGCTTTATATCGTCACTTTCCCAGCAAGACACGCATGTTCGATAGCCTGATCGAATTTATCGAAGACAGTCTGATTACCCGCATCAATCTTATCCTCAAGGATGAGAAAGAGACGATGACGCGTCTGCGTCTTATCGTGCAACTGATTCTGGGGTTTGGTGAGCGTAATCCAGGGCTGACGCGTATTTTGACCGGCCATGCGCTGATGTTTGAGCAGGATCGCTTACAAGGGCGTATTAATCAGCTGTTTGAGCGTATAGAAGTACAGTTGCGTCAGGTGATGCGTGAGCGAAAAATGCGTGAAGGTGAAGGTTTTCAAACTGATGACACGCTTTTAGCCAGTCAGCTTCTGGCATTTTGTGAAGGATTACTTTCACGTTATGTTCGTTCTGAGTTTCGTTTCCGGCCAACAGCAGACTTTGACACACGCTGGCCGCTGATCGCCTCACAGTTAATCTAATAAAAAAGGCGGGCATCACACCCGCCTTTCGCTTAAATTCCGTAAGATTTTTGGTAAGCACGTACCTGCGCTAAGTGATCGGCCATTTCTGGCTTCTCTTCCAAATAAGCAATCAAATCTTTCAGCGTAATAATGGCGGTGACTTTGCATTTATAGTCACGTTCCACTTCCTGAATCGCTGAAATATCGCCACGCCCACGCTCTTGGCGATCCAGTGAAATCAATACGCCTGCCAGCGTCGCATTGTGCGCGCTGATAATATCCATTGATTCGCGAATTGCCGTACCCGCGGTGATAACGTCGTCCACCAGCATGATGCGTCCTTCAAGCGGACTGCCTACCAGCAAACCGCCTTCGCCATGATCTTTCGCTTCTTTGCGGTTAAAACAGTAAGGAACGTCGCGGTCGTGATGATCGGCTAACGCAACTGCGGTGGTGGTGGCGATTGGGATGCCTTTATAAGCGGGACCAAACAGCAGATCAAAATCCACACCGCCATCGACCAACGCTTGCGCGTAAAAGCGTCCTAACAGCGCTAAATCCCGTCCGCTGTTAAACAGACCGGCGTTAAAGAAATAGGGGCTTTTGCGCCCAGACTTTAAAGTGAACTCACCGAACTTGAGCACCTGCTTGTTCAAGGCGAATTCAATAAACTGACGCTGCCAGGATTTCATCTCTTACTCCTCAAATAAAGAAAAGGCGACTCTATGGTCGCCTGTTACATCAATTTTCCAGTGCGGCCTTCTGCGCCTGAATTAGCTCTTCAATCCCGCCTCGCGCCAGCGCCAGCAGCGCCAGCAACTCTTCGTGACTGAACGGTTCGCCTTCAGCGGTGCCCTGCACCTCGATCATGCGACCGTCTTCCATCATCACGACGTTCATGTCGGTTTCAGCAGCGGAATCTTCAACATATTCCAGGTCGCACAGTGCTTCGCCGTTGACGATGCCGACAGAAATTGCAGCAACCATGCCTTTCATCGGATTAGCTTTCAGCTTGCCCGCTGCTACCAACTTGTTCAATGCATCGGCTAGCGCGACGCAAGCACCTGTAATAGAGGCAGTACGCGTACCGCCATCAGCTTGAATCACGTCGCAATCGAGGGTGATAGTAAATTCACCCAAGGCTTTGAGATCAACAGCAGCACGCAGTGAGCGAGCAATCAGGCGCTGAATTTCCAGCGTACGACCACCTTGTTTGCCTTTGGCGGCTTCACGCGCCATACGGCTGTGCGTTGAACGCGGCAGCATGCCATATTCGGCGGTGACCCAGCCCTGACCTTGGCCTTTGAGGAAACGCGGAACGCCTTCGTCCACCGTGGCAGTGCAAAGCACTTTGGTTTCACCGAATTCCACCAAAACGGAACCTTCAGCGTGTTTGGTGTAATTGCGGGTCAATGTGACGGGACGCACCTGTTGTGCGCTACGGCCTGCTGGACGCATGGTAATCTCCGGCTTGCTAATGATTGGCTGCGCATTATACGGACTTCCATGCCTGCTGTCTCTTGCTGCGGCCTCTCGCTTTGCGAGATGAAATTATGCGTCGACTGTGGCTAAATGCCCCTCTCTTTCTCTTTCAAATATAAAAAACATGGCCGCTATTCTTCATTTCCTGCTCGCGCTGGTGGTGATTTTCGCCCTTGCGCTATTGGTCAGTCATGACCGCAAACAGATTCGCCCACGCTTTATCATTCAACTGATTGTTATAGAAGCCGCTTTGGGTTGGTTCTTTCTGCATTCTGCCAGCGGACTGGCGCTGGTCGGCTCGGTTGGCGGATTTTTTGAAACGCTGCTGGGCTTTGCCGCACAAGGTACTGAGTTCGTGTTTGGCGGCATGAGTAAACAAGGTTTAGCGTTTATCTTCCTGGGCGTGCTTTGTCCGATTGTCTTTATCTCCGCGCTCATTGGTATTTTGCAGCATTGGCGAATTCTGCCGCTGCTGATTCGCCTGGTGGGAACGCTGCTGTCAAAGATCAACGGCATGGGCAAGCTTGAGTCGTTTAACGCCGTAAGCACCCTGATTCTGGGCCAATCGGAAAACTTTATCGCCTATAAAGGTATCCTTGGCGATATTCCACCTAAGCGCCTTTACACCATGGCCGCCACGGCAATGTCCACGGTTTCGCTCTCCATTGTCGGTGCATATATGACAATGATTGATGCCAAGTATGTGGTCGCAGCTCTGCTGCTTAATATGTTTAGCACCTTCATTATTCTGTCCATCATTAATCCGGGTAATAACCAAGACCAGCAGGAAATTGCACTGGATAAACTGCATGAAGATCAGAGCTTTTTTGAAATGCTGGGTGAATACATCCTGGCGGGTTTCAAAGTGGCGATGATAATTCTGGCCATGCTGATTGGATTTATTGCGTTGATTGCGGCTGTGAATGCGCTGTTTGCGGCGGTGTTTGGCTATAGCTTCCAGCAGTTGCTGGGTTATGTGTTTTATCCATTTGCCTGGCTGGTTGGCATTCCCTCGGCAGATGCATTGCAGGCGGGTAGCATCATGGCAACGAAGCTGGTCGCCAATGAATTTGTCGCCATGATTGAACTGCAAAAAGTGGCTGCAGGTATGAGTCCACGTGGATTAGGCATTCTGTCAGTGTTCCTGGTGTCGTTTGCCAACTTTGCCTCCATCGGCATCGTTGCCGGGGCAATCAAAGGCCTGAACGAACAACAGGGCAACGTAGTTTCACGTTTTGGCTGGAAACTGGTTTATGGCTCAACGCTGGTAAGCCTGTTGTCAGCTGCCTTTGCGGGACTGTTTATTTAAGACGAAGCGGCGGCCTGCGAGCCGCCTATTCTCGCTTAAAAGCTGACGCAAACCGGCGCATCCACGCGCATCACCGATTCCTGACCAAAACGTTTTTTATAAACGCTGCGCAACGCTTCTATCGGTGCATTACTTTCAGCATTGATACCGTGAATTAACATCAACGCTTTGCTGTTCTCACGTGCCAGTTGACCATTCTCACCCAGCCATTGACCTTTCGCCTCATAAACGGACAAGCCCTGCTTGAAACGTGGCGTGACCTCTTTATCGACAAAATTCATCCAATCGAGCGAACTCACCGTGCCGCCTTGCGGCTTACTCAGACCGAACCACAGCGTGGTCTGTATCATCACGTCGCCACCAGCACAAATCGGTTGCGGCTTCGTGGGTGGTGCGGGCGGTGTCTTGCAGCCTGCCAGTAACAAAGCCAGCGCAAGAGGAAGGGCAATAACGCGAGCCATGCGTGTTCCTCAATAAATAAGTCAGACTTAATCATAAGTGCCTGTGGTTTAAAGAGGAAATCTTTCCTATTCCTGATTCTGCTGCGCTTATGCCTGTTATGCGCTGCGCTGCCTCGCTATACTTCACCCAATCTTTCTGAAAAATGAGTAACGCTTATGATCCGCAGTATGACCGCTTATGCCCGCCGCGATGCAAAAGGCGAATGGGGCAGCGCCGCCTGGGAGCTGCGTTCCGTAAACCAACGCTATCTTGAAACGTATATCCGCTTGCCGGAACAATTTCGTGGTCTGGAGCCAGTGATCCGCGAACGCATTCGCCAACGCCTGACGCGAGGTAAAATTGAGTGCAACCTACGTTTTGATGCGAATCCGAGTGCACAAGGTGAACTGATGCTCAACGAAGCGCTGGCAAAACAGCTGGTGCAAGCGGGCAATTGGGTCAAAATGCAGAGCGATGAAGGCGCGATTAATCCCATGGATATTTTGCGTTGGCCTGGCGTGATGTCGGCGAAAGAGCAGGATCTCGATGCGATTAACACTCAGCTGCTGCAAGCGCTGGATGGCGCGCTGGATGATTTCATTGCCGCGCGTGAAAGCGAAGGTACTGCACTGAAAGCGATGATCGAACAACGTCTGGAAGGTGTATCGCAGGAAGTGATCAAGGTCCGCGCACAAATGCCTGAAGTCATTAAATGGCAGCGTGAGCGTTTGGTGGCGAAGCTGGAAGATGCTGAAGTGCAGCTGGAAAACAATCGCCTTGAGCAAGAGCTGGTAATGATGGCGCAGCGTGTTGATGTGTCAGAAGAGCTGGATCGCCTCGAAGCGCATGTTAAAGAAACCTATAACATTCTGAAAAAGAAAGAAGCCGTTGGCCGTCGCCTCGACTTTATGATGCAGGAGTTTAATCGCGAATCGAATACACTGGCATCAAAGTCAATCAATGCTGAGATCACCGCCTCCGCGATTGAGCTGAAGGTGCTGATTGAACAGATGCGCGAGCAGATTCAGAACATCGAGTAACAGTATTCAGAAGCGACGCAGAATGTTGCCAAGCCCGTCCGTGCGGGCTTTTTTGTTAACACGGATGAAATGGCCTTGTGACTAAGGTGCATTCACTTTTCTGTCTGCCTTGGGTTTAGAACAATCATCAGCTTGGTATAAAGCGTATTCAGTTTGTTTTCCACGATGGCATTTTTAGCAAATAAATAATCTCATGTGATCAAGAGATTAAACTCCCACTTATGTGTACTCCTGTTAATCATCGCGCTTGTCGACCCGCGTTGTCTTAAATGCCTCGAAACGGTCAAATTTCAAACGCCTCATGCGATATAATGAATAAATGAGGCGAGATAAACAGGTACTTGACCATTAAATGCGCTTTCTTATCCGCTAAATGTTTTATGAAAATTTATGCGTTGTTTGTTTTTTACGGCATTTCAATGGCGGTTTAAATTTGGTTGGCAAACCTCTTTATGCTCAACGTTTTTGTTTGTTAGTAACGTGAATAAATTGCTGTAAACTGCCGTGTAAGTAATGCGTAATGATTAATAAGAAATAATTTCCAGACAGGTCTCATTAGCGCATCAGCCCAAGATTCCTTTATAATTAACGAACTTACTAAATCACTGTTAAATATCGCTTTTATCTCATGCCATCCACTTTATTTGTTAAGCTATGTGCCCTCCATGAATCCAATCAATCCTGTAGATTCTGGAGTTTACCTTTCTTTGAAGGCACTATTTGATAAAGTGCTGGTCGAAATCAGTACAGCTGTACCGCCTGGGGAACTCATGGAAATGCTCTTTGTGCGATACATCCATTTATTCCATAAAGGTTAGCAATGAAAATCACCGGACAATTTAGCGCCTCGCTGCTGCATCCGCGCTACTGGGTCACCTGGTTTGGCTTGGGCGTGCTCTGGCTGTTGGTCCAACTTCCCTATCCCATTCTTATCCGCCTCGGTGCGGGCGCGGGTAAAATCTCACGTCATTTTTTACAACGCCGTGAACGCATTACACGTCGCAATATCGAGCTTTGTTTCCCTAACATCAGTGATGAAGAAGCTGAGCGTATGATTGCAGGTAACTTTGCTTCGCTGGGCATGGCATTGGCAGAAACCGGTATTGCCTGGTTTTGGTCCGACCGCGCGGTTAAGCGCCTGTTTAAGGTATCCGGTTTAGCTAATTTGCATTCCGCGCAAAATGAAAAACGCGGAGTCATGCTGATTGGTGTGCATTTTATGTCTCTGGAACTGGGCGGCCGAATCAGCGGCTTATGCCAGCCGATGATGGCAATGTATCGTCCACACAACAATCTAGCGATGGAGTATGTGCAGACCAAAGGTCGCATGCGCTCCAACAAAGCGATGATTGACCGTCGCGATCTACGCGGCATGGTGCATGCATTAAAACAGGGTGAATCGGTGTGGTTCGCCCCCGATCAGGATTACGGCCCGAAAGGCAGCACCTTTGCGCCCTTGTTCGCCGTGGAAAAAGCAGCAACCACCAACGGCACATTTGTTTTATCGCGTTTAGCGAAACCGGCTATGGTGCCTATCATGCTGATTCGTAACCCGAATAATGATGGTTATCATTTGATCATCGAACCTGCGTTAGAAAATTACCCGCATAATGATGAAGCGGCGGCGGCGGCCTATATGAATAAGGTCATCGAAAACCAGATCCTGCGTGCACCAGAGCAATACCTTTGGCTGCATCGCCGTTTTAAAACGCGTCCACCAGGCGAAGCGTCACTTTACGTCTAACCTTTACGTTCGATAGAAAAAGCAGGCTTTGAGCCTGCTTTTTTTTGCGTGATTGTTTGTCCAGCAGCCGATTCAAACCAGGTTTTCCCGACGCATCCAGTTGATCTTATCTTGGCAACCTCAGCAATTTCCCCCGCTCACATACTCCACGTAGCTCAGCCAGGTTCCATGAGGAGAGTATTAAGGAAGAATTCAGGTAATGACTTTCAGAAAGCACTATCAAAAGCTGTCTGGCATTCGTACAAAAATTGATGAATGATGTCTGCTTTAAGCAAGCCAATGCAGGAATTTCGTATGGATATGAACAGCGCCGACAACTGGCAACGCCCTCTTTTTGACGATCGCCTTACGCCTTTCATCGAAGTCGATGCACAACGACTTGAACAGAATCTTCAGCGCATGCAGGCAAAAGCAGATAACGCTGGCGTGGCGCTACGCCCTCACATCAAGACCCACAAAAGTGTGTTTATTGCGCGCCGCCAGCAAGAGTTAGGTGCACAAGGTATTACGGTATCGAAGCCGAGTGAAGGTATGAGTTTTTTACGTGGCGGAGCGCGCGACCTGCTGCTGGCTTATCCTGTAGTCCGTGCTGAAAGCATCGCGGAGTTATTACAACAGGCAGCACAGCATCAAGCGAAAATCACTTTAATTGTTGATGCGCTACACGGTGTCGCGGCGATAGCTGAAGCACAGCGTAAACAGCCTGATTGTGAACTTGCCGTGGCAATCAAAGTGGATGTGGGTTTGCATCGCATTGGGGTTAATCCCCATAACGATGAGGCGATAAAACTGGCGCAAGCACTCAGACAAAACGGGCTACGCTTTGCTGGATTGGTTTCACACGCAGGTCATGCTTATGGTGCCGGAAATCCAGCGGCTATTAGCAAGATCGCAATACAAGAAGCGCAACTGATGTTTGCGCTGCAAGCCCAACTGCACCAGGCAGGCTTCAACATTTGTCCCGTTTCAGTGGGTTCGACGCCGACTGCATTGGCCGCCAATGTTGTGCCTGGCACACACGAAATCCGCCCTGGAAATTATGCACTACTCGATCTCACTGCCTGTCGCCTTGGATTAAGTAGCGTGGATGAGTTAGCCCTTAGCGTTATCACGCGTGTGGTAGCCGTGAATGAGCACTTTGCTATTGTAGATGCAGGCTCAAAAATGTTGAGCTCTGATAAAGGGCCGCACGGTACTAACGCCAGCGGCTTCGGCATAGCGGTAGACGAGATGGGTAATACTTATGAGGTCAGCAAGTTATCTGAGGAACATGGTTTTATCGTTTATCAGGATATTCGCCCTGTGGTTGGCAGCTTGCTTCGTATCTTTCCCAATCACAGTTGCGCAGTGATGGCGCAATCTGACAGCTTTGTCTTACGCCATGCAGATGGTCGCGGCCAAGTTGAACCTGTGTCAGCACGCGGCAACTTTATCTGATCGATCACTAACGGGCAGCACGCAAGGCTGTCCTTTGTACGAACTTAACCTCATCGACCCCACACTTCTGCCTGTGTAACGTTTTCCCGGTTTCACCCTCATGCTTTAATGAATTTTTGATCCTTCAGGAGGTAACATGCTGTCCTCACAAACCCTTAGCATGACTATTGCGCGTAACTGGCTAGATCTTTATGAAACGATTTGGAAACCGGAGTTTTTTCCCAAGTGGGCATCGGGATTAAGCGGCAATACGCTTGAGCCAGAAGGAACGCATTGGCGAGCACAAGGTCCGGAAGGAAAAATCAAGATTCGCTTCACTTCTCATAATCCATTTGGCGTGATGGATCATTGGATAAATAATGGCGTAGGCAAAGAAATTTATATGCCAATGCGAGTAATTGCTAATGAGCAAGGCGCAGAAGTCTTGATCACCGTTTATCGTCAACCATTGATGTCAGAAGAGAAGTTTTCTAAAGATATTGAATGGGTTAGGAAAGATCTTGCTCAACTTAACAAATTGCTTACTGAATAAAATCAATGGATTAAGTTTTTTTGGAACTTGAGTTATCTCTGGCTTTTTATAAAAATATTTTGAAATTTTTCTTAGAAAAAGCATAAACACATCATCAGCCTCTTGCTCCCGCATTTGCACTTATAACCAGTTTTGCTTAACCATTATTGCCAGGGAAAATCCTGGTAGTAATGGTCTCATAAGCTGCTATCCCCTTTGATTTCATGCATTTTTATCTCTTCATAAAAATGGAACCGCTTCCATAGAAGCTTTCAATCTATACAACGTTCAATAATGAATGTTTTACAGCAATTAAAATCTATCATGAATGGCATGAAACCATTATTTCCTGAGTGGCTTTAATCAGAGTTTTCTTATGGTGTTAATTTAAATAAAACACGGTATAAATCTCCTTACACACAGCAACACCTATAAAAATAACACCAGGAAAAAATAATGGAACGCTCAACCTATCCTTTGTTATCAGAAAAAGAGTTTGTTGAGATAGCTGGAAGGATTCTGGCTGGAGAATATACAACTACAACAGGATTCATTCGTGATCTGGCGGATTTTTTGCTAACAGCAGGAGATTCTGCCATTACACGGAATCGTGAATACTCCAGGGACATTTATTTTTTATCTGAACATCATTTAATTGAATCAATAATAACATGGCAAGCCTGGCAAGGTATTTCAGGACTTAGACCAGAAAAATTGCATTGATCTCTTGTACTACCTACTGTGTTACAGCAATCACAGCTTGCCGTTACACGAAGAATAACTTCGAACTGGTACATGTACCATAACGAGCATATTATGGCTATACATGAAAGAAGTCTCACAAGCGCAAAATGGTCTCTTCTCTCTTCAATTAAAATCATTGGCATTGGTGTATTACAGCTTTCTTTATTAGCACAGATTCTGCAGGCGAATGAACTAAACCTGCTTGCCATTGCCGTAGTTGGATTATTAGCTGTAGATGCTTTAGCAGACCGCGGATTTTCTAATTCACTTATTCGCTATCGCATGCTTTCAATAAACGATCTTTCGACACTTTATTGGGGCAATGTTCTAACTGGCGTGTTGATTTGTGCCTTCTTATTCCTCGGCAGCGACGTACTTAGCCGCATTTTTAACCAGCCGGAACTGGCGGTTATGCTTGAGATGGTGTCGGTTGTCTTTATCATTATCCCGCAAGGCCAGCAATATCGCGCTATATTACAGCGTGAAAAGCAATATAGCTGCATTGCTTTCACTGAAATGTCTTCAGTAATAGCGGGTCTGGCTGTCACACTCTTTACGGTATTATTAACACCTTCAGTATTATGCGCAATTTGGGGTTATCTGGCGATGGCATCTATACGTATGTTGATGTATTGCTATTACGGCCGCTCATGGTTCCAGCCCGAATATCGCTTTAACTTTAAATCATTTTCTCAAATTCGCGCAAGAAACGTATAATAAAAGCAAGTCTGTATGGTGGGCTCTGGGCATCTAAACGATGCATTCGCGTGCTGTTAATCAGCACGCTTTTTCTTTTTGAAAATTCACTTCCTGCCATTTATCTGCATCGCTTATTTTGATTGCATTGACTATCATCCTCAATTCATCAATGACCATGAACAGGTCTGCCAAATCATTTTTGGTATTAATTTTCAGTTTTTTTAATGCATTTAGTTTGTAGGCACTCACGGTTTTATAATTAAGACTGAGTTCTTTGCCGATGTGCTCGATACTGCAATTCCATGCCATCATCAGCAGAATACGCAACTGCCGGTCTGGCAAAATAATTTCCGCACGATCCCTCATCCCTTTGCGTTCTTCTCCGCCATTTATTCTATATGTCAGCTGCTGGCGTAATACAGAATGAGAAACTTTCAGATCCATAATTTCCAGGGTAGGTAAAAAGCAGCTCATTGACCGTAATACGGGAATGAGGCGGCGCGTCATTACCAATACAGGTAAAGCGGGAAAAGCATGCTGTAATTGAAAGAGAACATTAAAGGTACCTGCCAACGGCATATTTTCATGAAATATGCAGACGATCATCCGAGGTTGGCGCAGTTCGCACTGCGTTAAAATGTCGCTAAAAGACCAGACTTCGTGCGCTTGCCACTGCGGAAAAAGTGCCGCTAGCGTATGATGAATACCTACAGCTGCCAGCCGATCAGAAGAGTAAAAGAGAATCTTGGATGCGCGGTTTTTCATTCCCGTCCTGAAGGTCATTATGCTGTGAGCCAAAAGTTAAGCGTTATACAAACGTTCTCTTCATAAGCGACGCCTAAAAAGCCGAGCTTAATTTGTCAGCAATAAATAACTTTCTTTATTAAAGCGCATATAATTTACCTAAAGTGAAGCTTAAATATTTTAATACATCCCATTGATTTTTATATCATTATTCACCATTAACACTTAAACCTTTCATTCACTTTTTTGGATAAGCGAAAAACTCAGTAGCCGTTACGCGCTTAACACCGTAGCCTTGCTGCCGACTTTCTGGAGCCTGCTATGTTACTTACTGTTCTCTATATTATTGGTATTACTGCAGAAGCGATGACCGGCGCGCTTGCTGCAGGACGGCGTAAAATGGATCTGTTTGGCGTAATAATCATTGCTTCTGTCACTGCGATTGGCGGAGGTTCGGTACGCGATATTCTGCTGGGTCATTACCCCCTCGGATGGGTTAAAAACCCCGAATATATTATGATTGTTGCCGCTGCTGCCGTCGTCACCACCGTGGTTGCTCCGTTGATGACCCACTTGCGAAAAGTGTTCCTGGTGTTGGACGCCTTGGGTTTAGTGGTGTTTTCAATCATCGGTGCTCAGGTAGCATTAGATACCGGCCATGCAATGATTATCGCCGCGATTAGTGCAGTGATTACCGGCGTATTTGGTGGCGTGCTACGCGATATGTTTTGCAATCGCATTCCTTTGGTATTCCAGAAAGAGCTATATGCAGGTATCGCGTTCGCGTCTGGCTGGATGTACATACTGCTGTTAAAAACGCCGTTGGCACACGAAGCCGTGGTGATCATTACGCTGCTGTTCGGTTTCTTTGCCCGTTTACTGGCGCTGCGCTTCCGTCTCGGCCTGCCTATTTTCAACTACCCTCACCCGGAACATTGATGTCGTTGCAGGAATGCCTTGATGCTGTAAAAAAGTGATAAGCGATCGCAGCTCGGTATCCTGCAACATCCTAACAATCCGTTGTGCTAATACATTGCCAACGCCTGGCAACGCCTGCCATGTTTGTACATTGCGCTGCAATATTGAGTCCCAGCCGCTATCCGTTAATGCATTCAAGGCTTTGCGCGGCAAAGGTATGCCTAAAGCGTGAATCCAGCGCCGCAATGGTTGCTTTCGTGTCAGATTAAAGCGGTGCCAAATCTGCTCTGCTCGCTCAGGTGAAATGCTTGCCGCAGCGGTGATCTGTTCGGGCGTTAATGTCAGCCATGAAAAAAGATGCGTGATGCCAGGTTTTTCCAGTAAGCGCAACCAGGTGCTGCGTTGTACGCCTGCAATATCCAGCACAGATTTTTGGCTAAGCCAATTCAGTCTTGCCACTAGCTGTTTCTGACAGTCAGGTGTGAAGTGATAACAACTCAGCGGTGTGAAATTTGCGGCATCTGGCTGTTGAGGATAATCACGTTCTGTCACACGCCAGATTACCCTTTCTAACCTTGGGATCCCTTGACCCGCCAGGCTGATGATGACCTGGTCACCAGCGATCACATCGTATTCTCGCCAACGGGTTAATGAGCCGACATTCACACGTCTGACGGTTTTATCATCCAGTTGAACCGGCTGTAGATTAAGTACCACAGCAATCTTTCCGGTACGCCCTATTGAGAAATCGACCGAAAGCACTTCACTGCTCACCTCTGGCGGCTGATATTTCCAGGCCACGGCCCAATCGCCTTGACCGGGCAACCAGCTTTTCCCTTTAGGCCGAGAAGCCTGATGTATAACCACGCCATCGGTGACAAAAGGCAGTTGCGCGTGAAACCATCGGTTACGCCAGCCAGCGACATCGTCTTCATCCTTAACGCTTTTGCTCCATTGCGCTGCAAGATCAAAGCCCCATTGCGTAAGCTGTTGCAAACGATCGGCCATATCTGAAGGTCCATCTGGCCAACCCCAAATGAAAATGGCTATCTCGGTCAGTAAGGGGCTCGCTTTTTTACTCATCATGGCACCGGCAACCTGCGCCCGAGCATTTTTACCTCCCGCAATAGCCTGGTGATGATCGGACATCTTCAAAAAGAGCTCGCCCTGTAAAATTACTTCTTCGAGCTCACTTTCAATAGACAGCGGAATGGCAGGAATCATCGCCGCTTTAGCCAACCACTCTTCACCGCGTAATCCATCTCCACGACTGATAAGCGAAACCAATTTGCCATGCCGATAGACTAAAGATACCGCTACACCATCGACTTTAGGCTGGACCCAAAGATCGTCGCGGTTTTGCATCCAGTATCCGACTGCCAGCTTGTCACGTAGTTTTTTGACGCCAGTATGGGCGACAGGATGAAAGGTTGAACCACCAGAAGGTAATTGCGACTGATAGTCAGCCGCAGAAGATTCAAAACAGCGCTGCCATTGCGATAAGCGCTGTAGCAAACTGTCGTAATCATTATCAGTCACTGGACTCACACCTTCTCGGTAATAGGCATCATCCCACTTCTGTAATTGCTGTTGAAGTTGACTCATTTCATTTTGAGCGCGAGCAGGCGTCCAGGCTGGACATTGTGCGGATTGCTTATCAAATTGGGCAGCAGAGAGTGAAAATGCTGTAGTGATGAGCATCAAAGCCAATGTGAAAATCCGTTTCATCTTTTGTCTCCTGACGTTTTTTGTCATTCAACACTTTTACATTCACTTCAACCAGTTGGACGCTTATTCCTTGGGAGAGATTACGCAGAATTTCACTTTGCGTTACATATAGAACGCAGTGTTATGCGCGACGATACGCAAAAGTTTACCCGTCACCGCTGCGCAAACGCTGCGTGTCGACGGCAAGCTGTGTATACTCTGCAGAAAATCGACTCCGCTATTATTCAATTCAAGAAAATCATGGCTCAAGGCACGCTCTATATAGTTTCCGCCCCAAGCGGCGCAGGTAAATCCAGCCTGATTCAGGCACTTTTAAAGACACAGCCGCTGTACGATACGCAGGTGTCTGTTTCGCATACCACCCGCGGCGTACGCCCGGGCGAAACGCATGGCGAACATTATTTCTTCGTTCAAAAAGAAGAATTTGAGAAAATGATCGCCGAAGACGCTTTCCTTGAGCATGCAAAGGTTTTTGACAACTATTATGGCACTTCGCGTAAAGCGATTGAGCAAGTCCTCGCTACCGGCGTTGACGTATTTCTTGATATTGACTGGCAAGGCGCGCAGCAAATTCGTGCCAAAATGCCCAGCGCACGCAGCATCTTCGTTTTACCGCCGTCGAAAGACGAACTGAATCGCCGCTTGCGGGGCCGTGGCCAAGACAGCGAAGAGGTGATTACACGTCGCATGGCGCAGGCAGTGGCCGAAATGAGCCATTACGCCGAGTACGATTATTTAATTGTGAATGATGATTTTGATCTGGCGCTTTCCGATCTTAAAACCATTATTCGCGCAGAGCGTTTACGTATGGCACGCCAGAAGGCGCGTCATGATGCTTTAATCAGCAAATTATTGGCAGTCTGAATACAGTTTCAGTATGATGCCCAGTCATTTCTTCATCTGTGGAGTAGCACACCTATGGCACGCGTAACCGTTCAGGACGCAGTAGAAAAAGTTGGTAATCGTTTTGACCTGGTGTTGGTCGCTGCACGTCGTGCACGTCAGATGCAGGTAGGCGGCAAAGATCCGCTGGTTCCAGAAGAGAACGATAAACCTACCGTTATCGCATTGCGCGAAATCGAAGAAGGTTTGGTCACCAATCAGATTTTAGATGTGCGTGATCGTCAGGAGCAGCAAGAGCAGGAAGCCGCTGAATTACAAGCTGTTACCGCTATCGCTGAAGGTCGTCGTTAACAGCAACCTGCAGGTCAACCTTGTATCTGTTTGAAAGCCTCAATCAACTGATTGAAAAATACTTGCCAGAGGAGCATATCAAGCGCCTCCAGCAAGCTTACCTTGTTGCACGTGATGCTCACGAGGGACAGACTCGCTCCAGCGGCGAGCCTTACATCACCCATCCTGTCGCTGTAGCCTGTATTCTGGCAGAAATGAAGCTCGACCATGAAACACTCATGGCCGCGCTACTGCATGATGTCATTGAAGACACGCCTGCGACTTATCAGGATATGGAACAGCTGTTCGGCAAAAGTGTTGCTGAGCTGGTGGAAGGCGTTTCAAAGCTGGATAAGCTGAAGTTCCGCGACAAAAAAGAGGCGCAGGCAGAGAACTTCCGCAAGATGATAATGGCGATGGTGCAAGACATCCGCGTCATTCTCATCAAGCTGGCTGACCGCACCCACAACATGCGCACGCTGGGCGCTTTGCGTCCGGATAAACGTCGCCGCATCGCGTTGGAAACGTTAGAGATCTACAGCCCGCTGGCCCACCGCTTAGGTATTCATCACCTTAAAACTGAACTGGAAGAGCTGGGCTTTGAAGCCTTGTATCCTAATCGTTATCGGGTGATTAAAGAGGTGGTAAAAGCGGCGCGCGGTAACCGTAAAGAGATGATCCAGAAGATTCTTTCTGAGATTGATGGCCGACTGCAAGAAGCCGGTATTCCCTGCCGCGTCAGCGGTCGAGAAAAGCATCTCTACTCGATCTACCGCAAAATGACGCTGAAAGAGCAGCGTTTTCACTCGATCATGGATATCTATGCCTTTCGCGTCATCGTGAAAGATTTGGATACCTGTTATCGCGTACTCGGTCAGATGCACAGCTTATATAAGCCGCGTCCTGGTCGCGTCAAAGATTACATCGCCATCCCCAAGGCCAACGGCTATCAATCGCTGCATACCTCCATGATCGGCCCGCACGGCGTTCCGGTGGAGGTTCAGATTCGTACTGAAGATATGGATCAGATGGCAGAAATGGGGGTCGCCGCGCACTGGGCTTACAAACAGGCGGGTGAAAGTGGCACCACCGCGCAAATACGCGCTCAGCGTTGGCTGCAAAGCTTGCTGGAGTTGCAACAAAGCGCGGGCAGTTCCTTTGAATTTATCGAAAGCGTGAAATCCGATCTCTTTCCAGATGAGATCTATGTGTTTACGCCTGAAGGTCGCATTGTCGAATTACCGACTGACTCGACGCCTGTGGATTTTGCCTATGCGGTGCATACCGATATCGGTCATGCCTGTGTTGGCGCACGCGTTGATCGCCAGCCTTATCCGCTGTCGCAACCGCTGGCTAGCGGTCAAACCGTCGAAATTATTACCGCACCAGGCGCTCGCCCGAACGCTGCCTGGCTTAATTTTGTCGTTAGCTCGAAAGCGCGCGCCAAGATTCGCCAGTTGCTGAAGAACCTCAAACGTGAAGACTCCGTTAATCTGGGCCGTCGCTTGCTTAGTCACGCGCTAGGCGGTAGCCGCAAGCTGGCAGAAGTGCCGCCTGCGAGCATCAAGCAAGAGCTTGACCGAATGAAGCTGACGGCGCTTGATGATCTACTGGCAGAAATTGGTCTCGGCAATGCAATGAGCGTAGTGGTGGCAAAAAACCTGACGCAAACGGGTTCTACGCAATCGGGAAGCAGTAAGCGTGGCAAGTTGCCGATCAAAGGCGCCGATGGCGTGTTGATCACCTTTGCAAAATGCTGCCGACCGATTCCAGGCGATCCGATTGTCGCTCACGTAAGTCCAGGTAAAGGCTTGGTCGTGCACCATGAATCGTGTCGAAACATTCGCGGTTATCAGAAAGAACCAGAAAAATTCATGCCGGTGGAGTGGGACAAAGTCACCGAACAAGAATTTGTAGCCGAGATTAAAGTCGACATGTTCAATCATCAGGGTGCGCTGGCAAATTTGACGGCAGCGATTAATACCGCCGGTTCTAATATTCAGAGCTTGAACACGGAAGAGCGCGATGGCCGCGTTTACAGCGCCTTTATCCGCCTGACCGCGCGCGATCGCGTCCATCTGGCCAATATCATGCGTAAAATCCGCGTGATGCCAGACGTGATCAAAGTTCATCGTAATCGTAATTAGTCCATGAACGATCAAAGATTTGCGCGTATTCAAGAGATGCTGGCCTTGCGCCAGCACGATCTTACCGTCTGCATGGAACAGGTGCACAAGCCGCATAACGTCTCTGCGGTGATTCGTACCGCTGATGCCGTCGGCATTCATGAAGTCCACGCCGTTTGGCCAAGTCAACGTATGCGAACTCAAGTTTCCGCTTCGGCAGGCAGTAATAGCTGGGTCAAAGTGGTCACACATCGCAACATTCGCGAAGCGGTAAAGCACCTGAAAGACCAAAAAATGCAGGTCCTTGCGACGCATCTTTCTGACAGCGCCGTAGACTTTCGTGAAATTGATTACACCAAACCCACCTGTATTCTGATGGGTCAGGAAAAAACCGGCATCACCGAAGAAGCGCTCGCGCTGGCCGATCAGGACATTATTATTCCTATGGTTGGCATGGTGCAGTCATTGAACGTTTCGGTTGCCTCCGCACTGATCCTTTATGAAGCACAGCGTCAACGTCAAAACGCTGGCCTTTATCAACGCGACTACAGCTTGCTGGATGAAGCAGAGCAGCAACGTTTGCTGTTTGAAGGTGGTTATCCGGTGCTGGCCCGCGTGGCTAATCAAAAAGGCTTGCCCTATCCGCACATCAATACGCAAGGCGAAGTGGAAGCCGATGCTGATTGGTGGGCCACCATGCAAGCCAAAGGTAAAAAATGAAAGGCCGCCTGCTGGATGCCATCCCGCTCAGTACCCTGACCGGCGTCGGCGCCAGTCAGGCAGCGAAACTTGCCAAAATTGACCTGCACACCATTCAAGACTTACTGCTGCATCTGCCGCTACGCTACGAAGACCGCACCCAACTTTACGCCATTGATGATTTGCTGCCCGGCATTTGGGCCACGGTAGAAGGCGAAGTGTTGCATTCTGAAATCACTTTTGGTCGTCGCCGTATGATGGTGTGCCAAATCAGTGATGGCAGCGGCGTGCTGACGTTGAGGTTCTTCAACTTTAACGCTGGGATGAAAAATGGCCTTGCGCCAGGCCGTCGCGTTACTGCATACGGCGAAATCAAACGCGGCCAGCGTGGCGCTGAAATCATCCATCCTGAATACCGTATTCAGGGCGAACACAGCAATGTGGCGCTGGAAGAGACGCTAACGCCGGTTTATCCCACCACGGAAGGCATTCGCCAGGCGACTCTACGTAACCTGACCGATCAAGCGCTGACACTGCTGGAAAGCTGCCCAATTGCTGAGCTACTTCCGCAAGAATTAAGCGGCGGACTGATCAGCCTGCCGGATGCACTGCGCACATTGCACCGTCCACCACCCGATTTAAAATTAAGCGAACTGGAGAGCGGGCGTCATCCGGCTCAACGTCGACTGATTCTTGAAGAGCTTTTAGCACACAATCTCAGCATGTTGGCCGTTCGCGCTGGCGCACAGCGCTATTACGCTTTACCGATGCCGGCACGTCATAACCTCAGCGAGCAATTGCTGGCAGCGCTGCCTTTCTCGCCGACCAACGCGCAAAAAAGGGTAGTGCAAGAGATTGAAAAAGATTTAGCCAACGATTTCCCGATGATGCGTTTAGTACAAGGTGATGTCGGTTCTGGTAAAACGCTGGTTGCGGCATTGTCTGCACTAAACGTTATTGCGCATGGCAAACAGGTTGCACTCATGGCGCCGACTGAACTGCTGGCTGAGCAGCACGCGGCCAATTTCCGGCAGTGGTTTGCGCCGCTGGGTATTGAGGTGGGTTGGTTAGCCGGAAAACAAAAAGGCAAAGCACGCCAGGCACAGCAAGATGCTATCGCTAATGGCGATGTCGCAATGGTGGTTGGCACGCATGCATTGTTTCAGGAACAGGTACAGTTCAACGGCCTGGCCTTGGTGATTATTGATGAGCAACATCGCTTTGGTGTACATCAACGCCTGGCGCTCTGGGAAAAAGGCGAAGAGCAAGGTTTCCATCCGCATCAGTTAATCATGACTGCCACGCCCATTCCCCGCACTCTCGCGATGACCGCGTATGCCGATCTTGATACGTCGACTATCGATGAACTGCCGCCAGGCCGCACGCCAGTCACCACAGTCGCTATCCCCGATAGTCGCCGTGATGAAATCATGACGCGCGTTGAGCATGCTTGCCGAGAAGGCCGTCAGGCATATTGGGTTTGTACGCTAATTGAAGAGTCAGAGTTGCTGGAAGCGCAAGCGGCGGAAGCGAGTTGGGAAGCCTTAAAAAATGCATTGCCTGATTTGAATATTGGGCTGGTTCATGGTCGCATGAAACCGGCAGAGAAGCAGGCAGTTATGCAGGCCTTCAAGGCTAATGAGCTGCAATTACTGGTAGCCACCACCGTTATTGAAGTTGGCGTTGACGTGCCTAATGCCAGTCTGATGATTATCGAAAACCCTGAGCGCCTGGGTTTGGCGCAGCTTCATCAGCTGCGCGGGCGCGTTGGGCGAGGTGCAGTCGCGTCACATTGCGTATTGCTCTATAAAGCACCACTCAGCAAAACCGCGCAGAAGCGGTTGCAGGTGCTGCGCGACAGCAATGATGGCTTTGTCATCGCGCAGTTCGATTTAGAAATACGTGGGCCTGGCGAGTTATTAGGAACACGCCAAACTGGCAATGCTGAATTCAAAGTTGCGGACCTTTTGCGCGACCAGGCGATGGTACCAGAAGTGCAGCGCGTCGCACGCCACATCCACCAGCACTATCCCGAACAGGCCAGCGCCTTGATTGAACGCTGGCTACCGGAAAATGTCCGTTATACCAACGTCTAACCGGCGTTTTTTATCACCATTGGGCAAACGATTGCTTTTGTCTCGCGGATGATTACAATCGCCACACTATTTTTCTGGGAACAGCAAAAGATGTCCAGCAATCCGCAGCAAAGCCAACCTTCCGTCAGTCATAGTGAACTCATTTACCGTCTTGAAGATCGTCCGCCGCTGCCGCAAACCCTGTTTGCCGCCTGTCAGCATCTGCTGGCCATGTTCGTTGCGGTAATTACACCTGCACTGCTGATTTGCCAGGCGCTCGGCCTGCCCGCGCATGATACGCAGCACATCATTAGCATGTCGCTTTTTGCCTCGGGTGTAGCTTCAATCCTGCAGATAAAAACCTGGGGCCCCGTGGGCTCTGGTCTGTTATCGATTCAGGGCACCAGTTTCAACTTTGTGACGCCGCTGATTATGGGTGGAATGGCGCTTAAAAACGGCGGGGCCGATGTGCCAACTATGATGGCAGCGCTGTTCGGCACGTTAATGGTAGCATCTTGTACTGAAATGGTGCTGTCGCGCGTATTGCATCTGGCGCGTCGCATTATTACACCGCTGGTCTCTGGCATTGTCGTGATGATTATCGGTCTTTCGCTGATTCAGGTGGGTTTGACCTCCATTGGCGGCGGCTTTGCGGCGATGAACGATCACAGTTTTGGCGCACCGAAAAACTTGTTGCTGGCAGGCGCTGTGCTGTTAGTGATTATCCTGCTTAATCGTCAGAAAAATGCTTATCTACGCGTTGCTTCGTTGGTGATTGCTATGGCAGTGGGTTATCTGCTTGCCTGGTCGTTGGATATGCTGCCACAAACCTCTGCTTCCAGCGATCAGCCGCTGGTTGCCATCCCGATGCCACTTTATTACGGCCTGGGCTTTGACTGGAACCTGCTGATTCCGCTGATGTTGGTTTTTATGGTGACATCACTGGAGACGATTGGCGATATTACTGCGACATCTGACGTTTCTGAACAACCGGTAAGCGGCCCGCTTTATATGAAGCGTCTTAAAGGCGGCGTGCTGGCAAATGGTTTGAATTCTTTTGTTTCGGCACTCTTCAACACATTCCCGAACTCCTGCTTTGGTCAAAACAACGGTGTGATTCAGTTAACCGGTGTTGCCAGCCGTTACGTAGGATTTGTCGTCGCCCTGATGCTGATCGTCCTTGGCCTGTTTCCAGCAGTGAGCGGTTTTGTGCAGCATATTCCAGAACCTGTACTGGGCGGAGCGACGATCGTCATGTTTGGGACTATCGCGGCGTCTGGTGTGCGCATTGTTTCGCGCGAACCGCTGAATCGTCGTGCCATCATGATTATTGCGCTGTCGCTGGCTGTTGGCTTGGGTGTTTCTCAGCAGCCGCTGATCCTGCAATTTGCGCCTGACTGGTTGAAAACGCTGCTTTCTTCTGGCATCGCGGCAGGCGGCATCACCGCTATCGTCTTAAACCTGATCTTCCCTCAAGAAAAGTAATTCTTTAGGCAGGCTTCGGCCTGCCTGCTATTTATTCGGATTTACATCCAGGCGGTTGAGCTGTAACGGTATTTCAGGCATAACAACCTCTGACCGGATTTAACTCGGGATGGATGCAATGAAATTTTTAGGAAAGTTTTTTCTCACCTTAGTGCTGCTGCTGCTGCTCGGCCTGGTCTTTATTTATGTCATGCTGCAAACGCAATGGGGTGCAGGTTGGTTTAGCCGTTGGGTGAGTGACAAAACTGACTGGCATCTCTCCCTGAGTAAGATAGAGCACAATTTCTCTGCCCCTTCTCATATCACACTCGATAATTTCAGTTTTGGTCATGATGGCCAGCCTGCGGTATTGGTCGCAAAACGTGTTGATTTGGGTTTAGCGTTAGTACAGTTCAGCGATCCGCTGCATTTCAGCAGCATTGAATTACGTGACGGCGAAATTAATCTGGCAAACCTGACGCCAACCAGCGCACTGCCGGTTCAGGCTAATCGCCTGCAGTTGAACAATATGCGTGTTGATAGCCCGAATAACGCATTGCCTCTGTTCGCTCAACAGGTTAACGGCGGCATAGTACCGTGGAAACCAACCGCCAGCGATATGCTTGGCCGCGATGCGCAGTTCCAAATGAGTGCAGGCACAATGTCGTTAAACGGTGTACCCGGCGACAACGTACTGATTCAGGGTAGCGTAACGCAAGGACGTATGCTGTTCAGCAATATTGGCGCTGATTTGGCCCGCGGCTCCATGACAGGTAACGGTGAACGCGATGCGCAAGGCAACTGGAAGATTAATCAGCTCCGCCTGAATGATATTCGTCTGCAAACCGCCAGCAATCTGGGTGATTTTTTGCGCCCGTTCCAAAACGTACCGTCAATTTCGATTACTCGTCTGGATATGACCGATGCGCGTCTACAAGGCCCGGATTGGGCAGTTACCGATCTCGATCTGACGCTGAAAAATCTTAACTGGCAAGGCAACGACTGGCAGAGTCAGGATGGTTCGCTGGCGATGAATGCGGGTAACTTTATCAATGGTCGTTTTGAGTTGAATGATCCCATTGTTAACGTCGATTTTTCGCCGCAAGGCATTACGCTGAACCAGTTTAGTTCTCGCTGGGCCAACGGCGTGATACGAGCTGACGGCAATTGGTCACGCAGTGATAAACGCCTCACGCTGGATAATTTGGCTGTGGCCGGATTGGAATATACCTTGCCGGAAAATTGGCGAGTGCGCTGGCAGACTGCATTACCGGACTGGCTAGACTCTATTTTAGTGACGCGTTTTACCTCTAATCGCAACCTGATCATCGATATTAATCCGGCCTTCCCCTTCCAGATGACTTCATTGGACGGTAATGGAGAAAATGTGCTGCTGGCGCGTCAACATCAATGGGGATTCTGGTCTGGTAAGGTGAACCTGAATGCCGCTGAAGCCACGTTTAACCGCACCGATTTACGTCATCCTTCCATTGCTTTAACGGCTAACGATCAGCAGATTCAAGTGACAGAAATGAGCGCCTTTAATAATAAGGGTTTGCTAGAAGGCACCGCTGGCGTGGGACAGCAAGCAGATCGTCCTTTAACGCTTAATCTCACCGGACGCGCAGTTCCGGTAAACGTTTTACAGAACTGGGGATGGCCTGCGCTTTCACTAACCGGGGACAGCAATTTGCAGTTGCAGCTCAACGCGGCATTAAAGGCTAATGAACCTTTACGCCCCACCGTAAACGGTAATCTTTCGGTGACAACCGATAACCAGCAATTGCAGCAGAGCATGCAGGCTGGTCAGGTAAAATAACAAAGGGCCGAAATTCGGCCCTTTGAATTAGTTGATTCGGGCGCCTGAACCGCCCTCTTCCAGCGGCCCGTCAGGATCGGCGGGCAGCACAATGTAGACGCCTTCAAATACCGCGCCACACTCATCATCACCAAATAATTCTACCTCCAGCTGCACGCGCGCTTTACGCCCACGTGCCAGACGATCGAGATCGCCACTTAATGAGCCGAGATCGGCGATAGCGCCGGGGCGTCCACTAATAGGCCGACTGTAGCGTATATGTGCATCCGCGAGGATAATCGTGCCGCCCAAATGGCGCTCACGGAGCAGCAGCCAGATTAAACCCCAGCCGGTCAGCGTTGCCAGCGAGAATAAACTGCCCGCAAATAAAGTATGGTGTGGGTTCTGATTACCAGTTTCCGGCATGGTCGTGATGAACTTCTGTCCGGTGTATTGCAGAATGCGAACGCCCATCTTCTCGCTAAGCGGGATATTCTCGTACCACGCCTGCTGGAGCTGGCCGCACCAATCGGCGCGATGCAGGATATCATCCAGCGTGACCACCGGTTTGATCATCAAAAAGTGACGTACCGGCGTGGTTTGCGGCGCAGTAATTTCGCCTTGATTGACATACCCCAGCTTGGCAAAAAACGCCACGGCATCTTCACGGGCGCTACAGGTAACACGCTTTACACCTTCCTGGCGGGCAACCGATTCCAGCGTCATCGCTACCAGCGTACCTAAGCCTTTGCCTTGTACCGAGGGATGAACAGCCAGAAAGCGAATAGCGGCTTCGTTATCAGCATTGATATACAGCCTGCCGATGGCAACGGGATTGCCCTGCTCGTCTACTACCATTTGATGATGCGCTAACGCATCCCATGCATCTCGTTCCGAACCCTGCGGCTGACGCAGCGGTTTTCGCAACATTTCCCAGCGGAACTGATAATAAATATCCAGCTCCTCCGCCGTCTGTGGCACGCGAAGATGATACATAAAGTGATTCTCTCGTTCGGAGCTTGCGTGGCTGTTCCCTTGCCGCTCGGCTAACGACCTCACACCTGCAACCAAAACGTTACAGGACCATCATTCACCAGCGCGACTTGCATATCAGCAGCAAAGCGGCCATTTGCTGTAATGACTTCCTGCTTGCGACAGCAGTCGCTGAAATAGTGATAAAGGCGTTCCGCTTCTACAGGCTCCGCACTACCTGAAAACGACGGTCGCATGCCTTTTTGTGTATCAGCCGCTAGCGTGAACTGCGAGACTACCAGCACGCTGCCGCCCGCTTGTTTAACGCTCAGGTTCATTTTGCCCTGCTCGTCGCTGAAAATGCGATAGCCCAATACACGTTCTGCGAGACGCTCCGCATGCTTCTCTTCATCCCCTTTTTCCACGCCCAGAAGAATCAATAGACCTGCGCCAATTTCCCCTATCACGCTGTGATCGACGCTGACGCTGGCGTGTTGCACGCGTTGAATCAATGCAATCATGGTTCCTCTCGTTTTAATTCTCTTTCTTGTTGTTTTAACTGGCGATAGTCATCCAACGTGGCGGTGATTTCAGCACCTAATAAGACAATGCACCACGTCCAGTAAACCCACAAAAACAGGATAGGGATGACGGCTAGCACGCCATAAATTAACTGGTATGAAGGGAACATCGTAACATACAGCGCAAAGCCCTTTTTACCCAACTCAAAAAGCGCACCGGCAATTAAGGCACCAATTAGCGCATCGCGTGGCGGCACACGTTTGGTTGGAACAATGCTGTATAACAACCAAAAAGCGAGCCACGACAACAGCAGGGGAAAGATACGCAGCATCTGATCAATCAAACTGGTCACGCCTGTGGCATTTATCCAGCGTAGCGACAACAAATACGAGCTGATCGCCA
The DNA here is from genome assembly GCF_022761075.1 of Pantoea sp. MQR6. Classification (NCBI taxonomy): domain Bacteria; kingdom Pseudomonadati; phylum Pseudomonadota; class Gammaproteobacteria; order Enterobacterales; family Erwiniaceae; genus Pantoea; species Pantoea sp. MQR6. Next base: position 17,678 of record NZ_JAKYXB010000008.1, on the reverse strand, counting down.
GGCTGGCCCCGGCCAACAGCGGCCCCAGCGTTAAAATCATCCAATATACGGCGAATGAGTAAACCAGCGGGCGCTTTTTATCACTGCGCCAGATGTCATTGAGCGCGGCATCAACCGTATGCATCAGTAGCAGTGCGGTAACAATTAACCCCACCGCACCTACCGCCGTCATGCGATTCACATTAGCCACAAATTGTTCAAGATAACGTTGCAGCGTGTTGCCTGCGGCAGGCATAAAGTTGTTGAAGATAAAGCTTTTCAGCTGCACGCTGACGTCAGAGAACACCGGAAAGGCAGCAAATAAGGCAAAGACCACGGCAATCAGCGGTACCAAAGCCAACAACGAGACGTAAGCCAGATTACCTGCCTGTGTTGTCATGTTGTCGTCGTTAATGCGTTTCCACAGCAGTTTGAGCCACAACCAGAAGGCATGTAGCTTAGGACGGTATCTTCGCAACATCATGGTTTAGTGCTGGCTCGCAAACCAGTTGGGCACAGTTTTGTTGTCAGTGACTAATACGCTTTCAATGCCTAACGCACGTGCCGCTTCAATATTTTGCTCGTTGTCATCAAAGAACACCGCGTGATCGGCGCTAACACCTTCAGTATTCAATACATGCTGATAGATGCGAGCTTCTGGCTTGCGCATGCCCAGATCCTGCGACTGGTAAAGTTTGTCTGCTGCTTGTTGAACTTCAGGATATTGCGTTGGCCAGAAGGCATAATGCAGCTTATTGGTATTAGACAAAATCACCACGCGATGGCCTTCGGCTCGCAGTTTATGCATCAACGCCAAGGTATCAGAACGTACGCCGACAAAGACTGCCTGCCAGCCTGCCGTAAACTGCTCATAGCTCAGGGCAATGTCCAGTTTTTCACACAGTGCAGCCGCAAATGTTTCATCGCTGATTTCGCCGCGTTCGTGTTGTTCAAACTCCTCATCCATATGGAAATGGCTTTGCAAAGATGCCAGCGGTACTCGACTCAGATCGCTCCAGACGCCTAATACGCGGTTGAAGTCGATATCGATGATCACATTACCTAAATCAAATATGTACAGCATGGTGCCTCCTTCTATTCCCTGGATTATTCACTCTAGCGGCAAAAGCCGAGGCTGAACAGGCAACAGCGAAGAGAAAGCTACGAAGTGGAAGCTGCCGCAAGAAAGCGACAGGCTGGTGCTACGCGGGCGGGGTCATTTAGCCGGAGAAGTTAAAATCACACCAAAATCAGAATATGGCAGGCAAAAAAAAGCCCCGCATTGCGGGGCTCATTATTAAACGACTGTAACAGACAGATTAAACGTCTTTGCTACCGCGTGAAGCACGCTTACGGTCGTTCTCAGTCAGGTGACGTTTACGGATACGTACTGACTGCGGCGTCACTTCTACCAGTTCGTCATCATCGATGAACTCGATCGCCTGCTCAAGAGTCATCTTGATTGGCGGAACCAGAGTTGTCGCTTCGTCAGTACCAGAAGCACGCATGTTGGTCAGCTTCTTACCGGTCAGACAGTTAACAGTCAGGTCGTTAGAACGGCTGTGAATACCGATGATCTGGCCTTCATATACTTCTGCACCGTGACCCAGGAACAATTTGCCGCGATCCTGCAGGCTGAACAATGCAAACGCAACTGCTTTGCCTTGGCCGTTAGAGATCAGCACGCCGTTCTGGCGCTGGCCCACTTCGCCCTGACGAATATCGTCATAATGGCTGAAGGTGGAGTACAGCAGGCCGGTACCGGAAGTCATGGTCATGAATTCGTTACGGAAGCCAATCAAGCCACGGCTTGGGATCACGTAGTCGAGACGTACGCGGCCTTTACCATCCGGATCCATGTTTTTCAGATCGCCTTTACGCTCACCCATGGCTTGCATTACTGAGCCTTGGTTATTCTCTTCGATATCCAACGTAACGTTTTCGAATGGCTCTTGTTTGCGGCCATCGATTTCACGGAAGATAACTTTCGGACGGGATACCGCCAGTTCGAAACCTTCACGACGCATGTTTTCAATCAGTACAGAAAGGTGAAGTTCACCACGACCTGATACGCGGAACGCATCAGCATCTTCGGTTTCTTCAACACGCAGCGCAACGTTGTGAACCAGTTCTTTGTTCAGACGCTCAAGGATCTGACGTGAAGTCACGTACTTACCTTCTTTACCGCAGAACGGTGAGGTGTTGACGTTAAAGAACATGGTTACGGTTGGCTCATCAACGCTCAGGGCTGGCAACGCTTCAACATTTTGCGTGTCGCAAATAGTGTCAGAGATGTTCAGCTCGCCCAGACCGGTGATCGCGATGATGTCGCCCGCTTCTGCCATATCAGTATCGATACGTTCCAGACCCAAGTGGCCCAGCACTTTACCGACTTTACCGTTACGGGTTTTGCCTTCGCTATCAATGATAGTCACTTGCTGGTTCGGCTTAACTTTACCGCGCTTGATGCGGCCGATGCCGATAACGCCCAGATAGTTGTTGTAGTCCAACTGCGAAATCTGCATCTGCAGTGGCGCGTCAGCTTCAACCTGTGGCGGAGAAACGTGGTCAACAATTGCCTGATACAGCGGGGTCATGTCGTCCGCCATGTCAGTGTGTTCCAGACCCGCGATACCATTCAGCGCAGAAGCGTAAATGATAGGGAAGTCGAGCTGTTCGTCGGTCGCATCAAGGTTAACGAACAGGTCAAATACCTGATCAACAACCCAATCTGGACGTGCGCCAGGACGGTCAATTTTGTTGATAACCACAATCGGCTTCAGACCATGCGCGAACGCTTTTTTGGTCACGAAGCGGGTTTGCGGCATAGGGCCATCCATCGCATCTACAACCAGCAGCACCGAATCCACCATGGACATGACGCGCTCAACTTCACCACCGAAGTCGGCGTGTCCTGGGGTATCAACGATGTTGATACGGTAGTCATTCCACTTAATGGCGGTGTTTTTTGCGAGGATGGTAATCCCACGCTCTTTCTCCAGGTCATTGGAGTCCATCACGCGCTCAGTAGCTTCGGTACGGGCATCGAAGGTACCGGATTGTTGCAGCAGTTTGTCAACCAGGGTGGTCTTTCCATGGTCAACGTGCGCGATGATGGCGATGTTACGCAAATTTTCGATCACAGCTTTGCCTCAGGCATTTATAGAAATAGAAATAGCGCGCTATTGTACACGGATTAAGCGGAAGACTGAACATGATCACACTTTTCACTGAAAGTTTATTGCATTGAAGGAAATTCGCACTGTTCTCGGTGCAGAAAATGCACTAAGTTGGCGTGACGCACCAAATTGGTGCTGATATTTGCGTGAAAAGCACAATCTTGGTGCAAGGCATCCATCCTGGTGCAGCGCAAGAGAGATAAGAGAGCGCATTATAGCGCTATTTAGCACGATGACAGAAAGTTGGCACAGAATTCGCTTTATATTAATCAAGCGAAAACGACAGTTAGACAACGGTTGAAGAGCTTGCCGAGATTCAGTTGGTTAGGAATGGTTGTAATAAGAGACGCATTCCAGGCAACGAAGTTCTCTCACCATGTAGACAATGACCATTTCCAGGAGAGTTGAGTATGTCCGCTGAACACGTTCTCTCGATGATGAACGAGAATGAAGTTAAGTTTGTTGACCTGCGTTTTACCGATACTAAAGGTAAAGAACAGCACGTTACTATCCCTGCTCACCAGGTTAACGCTGACTTCTTCGAAGAAGGCAAAATGTTCGATGGCTCCTCCATCGGTGGCTGGAAAGGCATTAACGAATCAGACATGGTGCTGATGCCTGACGCAACCACGGCGGTAATGGATCCGTTCTTCGAAGATTCTACGCTGATCATCCGTTGCGACATTCTCGAGCCAGGCACCATGCAGGGCTACGATCGTGATCCACGTTCAATCGCAAAGCGCGCTGAAGATTTCCTGCGCTCTTCTGGCATCGCGGACACCGTGCTGTTCGGACCAGAACCAGAATTCTTCCTGTTTGATGACATCCGTTTCGGTTCTTCTACTTCCGGCTCACACGTTGCTATCGACGATATCGAAGCAGCCTGGAACACCGGTAAAGAGTACGAAGGCGGCAACAAAGGTCACCGTCCAGGTCTGAAAGGCGGCTACTTCCCCGTTCCACCTGTTGACTCAGCTCAGGACATCCGTTCTGCCATGTGTCTGACCATGGAACAAATGGGTCTGGTAGTAGAAGCGCATCACCACGAAGTGGCTACCGCTGGTCAGAACGAAGTGGCAACCCGCTTCAACACCATGACCAAAAAAGCTGACGAAATTCAGATCTACAAATATGTTGTGCACAACGTTGCACATGCATACGGTAAAACTGCGACCTTCATGCCGAAGCCAATGTTTGGCGACAACGGTTCTGGTATGCACTGCCATATGTCACTGTCTAAAGGTGGCGAGAACCTGTTCTCTGGCGACAAGTACGGCGGCCTGTCTGAAATGGCGCTGTTCTACATCGGCGGTATTATCAAGCACGCTAAAGCAATCAACGCCTTAGCTAACCCGACTACCAACTCTTACAAGCGTTTGGTCCCGGGTTATGAAGCACCGGTTATGCTGGCTTACTCCGCGCGTAACCGTTCTGCATCAATCCGTATCCCAGTTGTTGCTAGCCCGAAAGCACGTCGTATTGAAGCGCGCTTCCCGGATCCAGCGGCAAACCCATATCTGGCGTTTACTGCTCTGCTGATGGCTGGCCTTGACGGCATCATCAACAAGATCCATCCTGGCGACGCGATGGACAAAAACCTGTATGACCTGCCGCCGGAAGAAGAAGCTGAGATTCCAAAAGTGGCTGGCTCACTGGAAGAAGCGCTGAACGCACTGAACGAAGACCGCGAGTTCCTGACCCGTGGCGGCGTGTTCACTGACGAAACCATCGATGCCTACATCACCCTGCGTAAAGCTGAAGACGACCGCGTTCGCATGACTCCGCACCCGGTAGAGTTCGAGCTTTACTACAGCGTTTAATCAGTTTTAGGTTTTATGTTGCCGTGGAAATTTTTAGCCCATCTTCGGATGGGCTTTTTTCTCCGCGAATCCATCGTTCATTCGCCTGAAATTCGGCTTAAATACTACAATGCACTCACTTAGTGCAAAGGAACGCTGTATGGCAACTGGCTCTCTGCCCGATGCAGGGCAGATTCTCAATTCATTAATCAACAGTATTTTGTTGGTGGATAACGATTTGGTTATTCATTACGCCAACCCGGCGGCGCAGCAATTACTGGCGCAAAGCTCACGTAAATTGTTCGGCACGCCGTTACCTGAATTAACCGGCTACTTTTCGCTGAATGTTGAGGTGATGCGTGAAAGTCTTGAGGCTGGCCAGGGATTTACCGACAGTGAAGTGACGCTGGTTGTGGATGGCCGCGCGCACATTATGTCACTGACGGCGCAACGCTTGCCTGATGGTTTTATCCTGATGGAAATGGCGCCGATGGATAACCAACGTCGTCTTAGTCAGGAACAGTTACAGCACGCCCAGCAGGTTGCAGCGCGCGATTTGGTTCGTGGTCTGGCACATGAAATTAAAAATCCGCTGGGAGGGTTACGCGGTGCTGCGCAATTGTTATCACGTGCGCTGCCCGATCCGTCGCTGAACGAATACACCAAAGTTATTATTGAGCAGGCGGACCGGTTGCGAAACCTGGTGGATCGCCTGTTAGGGCCGCAGCAGCCTGGCATGCACATCACTCAAAGTATTCATCAAGTCGCTGAGCGCGTGGTGAATTTGGTGTCGATGGAGCTGCCTGACAACGTCTCGCTGGTGCGCGATTATGACCCCAGCTTGCCGGAATTGCCGCATGACCCGGATCAAATTGAGCAGGTTCTGCTGAACGTAGTACGCAACGCCCTTCAGGCGTTGGGTGAAGAAGGCGGCACAATCATTATTCGTACCCGCACGGCGTTTCAGTTAACGCTGCATGGCACGCGATATCGCCTGGTGGCGCGCATCGATATAGAGGATGACGGCCCGGGTATTCCAGCTCAACTGCAAGATACGCTGTTCTATCCGATGGTCAGCGGGCGTGAAGGCGGCACCGGTTTAGGCCTTTCAATCGCACGCAGCTTGATCGATCAGCATTCAGGAAAAATAGAATTTAACAGTTGGCCTGGTCACACCGAATTCTCGGTTTACTTGCCTATTCGCCAGTGAGGTTTCTATGCAACGAGGGATAGTCTGGATCGTCGATGACGATAGCTCCATCCGCTGGGTGCTTGAACGCGCGCTCACTGGAGCCGGTTTAAACTGCGCCACTTTTGACAGCGCAAGCGAGGTGCTAGATGCACTTTCGACTAAAACCCCAGATGTTTTATTGTCAGATATTCGCATGCCGGGTATGGATGGGCTGGCGCTGCTAAAACAGATTAAACAGCGTCATCCGATGTTGCCCGTGATTATCATGACGGCGCATTCTGATTTAGATGCTGCGGTCAGTGCTTACCAGCAAGGTGCGTTTGATTACCTGCCGAAACCTTTCGATATTGATGAAGCGGTCGCGCTGGTTGAGCGTGCTATCAGTCATTATCAGGAACAGCAGCAGCCGCGTAATCAGCCAGTTAGCGGGCCAACAACCGATATTATCGGTGAAGCGCCTGCCATGCAGGATGTATTCCGTATCATTGGCCGCCTGTCGCGCTCGTCAATCAGCGTACTGATCAATGGTGAATCGGGTACCGGTAAAGAGTTAGTGGCGCACGCGCTGCATCGTCATAGCCCACGGGCAAAATCGCCATTTATTGCCCTGAATATGGCTGCCATTCCCAAGGATTTGATTGAATCCGAGCTGTTTGGTCATGAAAAAGGCGCCTTTACTGGAGCGAATCAGATTCGGCAGGGCCGTTTCGAGCAGGCCGACGGCGGCACACTATTTTTAGATGAAATCGGTGATATGCCTTTAGATGTGCAAACCCGCTTGCTACGCGTTTTAGCTGATGGCCAGTTTTATCGTGTTGGCGGCTATGCGCCTGTAAAGGTCGATGTTCGCATCATTGCTGCTACGCATCAGAACCTTGAGCTGCGAGTACAGGAAGGCAAGTTCCGTGAGGATTTATTCCACCGTCTGAATGTCATCCGGGTACATTTGCCACCGCTGCGCGAGCGTCGCGAGGATATTCCTCGTCTGGCGCGTTATTTCCTGCAGGTTGCTGCGCGAGAACTGGGTGTCGAAGCGAAAATTTTGCATCCTGAAACCGAGACAGCATTAACGCGCCTTCACTGGTCCGGTAACGTACGCCAGTTGGAAAATACCTGTCGCTGGCTAACGGTGATGGCGGCTGGCCAGGAAGTACTGATTCAGGATCTGCCTTCAGAGCTGTTTGAATCGAACACACCAGAAAATCCAGTGCAATCACTGCCTGATAGCTGGGCAACGTTGCTGGCACAGTGGGCCGATCGCGCTTTACGTTCCGGTCATCAAAACTTGTTGTCAGAAGCACAGCCGGAGATGGAGCGCACGCTGCTGACTACTGCGCTGCGACATACGCAGGGCCATAAGCAGGAAGCGGCACGTTTGTTGGGCTGGGGACGTAATACCTTGACTCGCAAGCTAAAAGAGCTCGGCATGGAATAAGTGTTGAGATGAACGGCTGGAGCATTGCTTGTGCTTCAGCCGTTTACTTTAGATAACGCGCGAAAATTGCTGCTGACGCGCCTTTTGGCGCAGATAAACATCAAAGCACATACAGATATTCCGAATGAGTAAACGCCCCACTCCCGTAACCTGTAGCCCTGTCGCGCTATGCTCCACCAGCCCATCCGCAATCAATGGTTTCAATAGCGTTAAATCCTCAGCGAAATAGTCGTTAAAGTGTATATTCCATTGCGCTTCTACCGCTTTAAAATCCAAAGAAAAATTGCATATCAGCATTTTTATCACGTCGCGACGTAAACAGTCGTCCTGGCTCAACGTTAGACCTCGCCATAAGCCATTACCCGTGCTGCCCACGCTTTCATACCACACATTGAGCGCTTTTTGATTTTGCGCATAGCTGTCACCGATCATGCTAATTGCCGACACACCCAGCCCAAGCAAGTCGCTATCGCCCTGCGTGGTATAACCCTGGAAATTACGATGAAGCAGGCCTGCACGCTGAGCCACTGCAAGCTCATCCTGCGGCTTTGCGAAATGATCCATACCGATGAACTGATAACCCTGCTGCGTTAGCGTAGCGATGGTCTCATGAAGGATAACAAGCTTCTGCGAGGCCGAAGGCAGCTCCTCCTCTTTGATTTTGCGTTGAGCAGCAAATAGCGTAGGCATATGCGCATAATTAAAGACGCTGAGGCGATCGGGATTGAGCTCAGTAACGCGCTTTAAAGTAAAGGCGAAGCTTTCTGGCGTTTGCAGTGGCAAACCATAAATTAAATCGATGCTGGTTGAGCTAAAGCCTTGCTGGCGGGCTCTTTCCATCAAACCAAAAATGACATTTTCATCCTGCACGCGATTAACGCGCTCCTGAACGGCTTTATTAAAATCCTGTACGCCCATACTCAGGCGATTAAAGCCCAGCGTACGCAGGTGATCGATCATATCTAATTCGATTTCACGTGGGTCAATCTCGATCGACATTTCCACGTCTGCCGCCACGTCAAAATGCTGCTTCAGCAAGGTGACCAAACGGGTAATTTGCGCTTTATTCAGGAAAGTCGGCGTGCCGCCGCCCCAGTGAAGCTGAGTCACTCGACGCTGGCGAAAAAAAGGCGAACGTTGGCGAATTTCTTGCTCTAACACATCCAAATAGCGATCGGCTTTATGCAACTGGCGCGTCACAATTTTATTGCAGCCGCAGAAATAACAGAGGCGATGACAAAACGGAATGTGGATATAGAGAGATAAAGGGCGATCGGGGTAACGCGCTACCGCTCGTTGGAAATCATCTTCTGCATAGTTTTCGCTGAACTCGAGCGCGGTGGGATACGAGGTATAGCGTGGACCGGCGTAATTGTACTTTTCAATTAACGCCTGATCCCACTCGATCTGCTGCGATGACATACTTATTCCTTCCGGTGACGTCGTCTAAGAGAAGGTCGCGATGCAGAAGAGGAGAAAGGTGAGCGGGATGATGAAACCCGACTTATACGATGCTTCAGACGCGACAGGCGTCGTAGTTTAATCAATAACCAAAGTAGATAACATGTAAGTAACAGCGCGAAAATTGATCCAGGCCAAAACATTCGTGTTTACCTGTTAAGCCCGGCATGCGCAAACACACATGCCGGTCAAAAAGCTTAGTTGCCTTTCAGCAGACGATACATATCTTCTTCGGCTTGCTCGTCTTCCTCGTCATCCATGGCGATGCCTAACTGCTCCATCAGCTCATCGATACGATCAAGCGCTGCGTCTAACCAACCTTGATCTTCAGCAGAGAGGGTTTCACCGCCTTCAAGGCGATCAAGCAGATTATCCAAACGGGGATCGTTTTCCAGCTTCGCCAATTCTTCTTCAGGCGTTAGACGCACTTTCTCAACGGCAGGTTTGGTTGGCGCCTTTTTCACTTTAGCCGGTGCGGTTTGACCTTCAGCGCCTAACGCGATCGGCTTCTTACTCCCGATACGCGGATCTTTAGCTGTAGTGCCTGAGCCGCCGTTTTTGCTGCCCTTGGTTTCGGGATTCGCACGGCTGCCTGACGCATGACCGCGATGCTTTTTATCGCGCTTGCGGTCACGTGCTTCAATGTTTATTTCTTCACGCGATTTGCGTTTGGCCTTGGCGGCAGGTTTGCCGTTCGCAGCTCGTGCAGGTTGCTTCATAGTGTTTTATCTCAGCGTTTTTATTCAGTATAGAATTGCGGCGAAATCTAGCAGAAAGCAGACAAAGAAAAAAGGCGACAGCTTAAGCTGTCGCCTTATTTCACACCTTCATAAGAAGGAATCATGTTTTAAATCCTTTTTGGCTCGCAACATCCCGGTTATTCCCGCGCCAGCTCATCTCCTGAGCATCTCCTTTTCCTTGTCCGGTCCCAATCCCTGACCATTTCCACTCCATCGCTCTTCATCTTCATGACATTCCTGAGCGCATCATCCTGATGGGTGCTGCCATGCACTGCACAATAATGTAGACCAATTAGTAAAACCCTCAAGCCAGACTTGTCTTGAGTTTCGATGGAAAACCCATAATTTTTATTTAAATAGATGAATTTTAATGGTTTATTTTTTTAAAAAATTAAATAAAAGAGGATATAACTGCCACTTTTAATGGCAAATCTCTTACAAAAAAGCCTAAAAGGATGCCATTGAGCACTTTCGCGCCATAACGCGTATAATCAGCGCCATTGCCCGAATACGTATTTTTGGAGTGTCATCTTGCCTGAACTAAATTATCACGTTACCCGCTTTATTCTTAGCGCCCCTGACATCCGTCATTTGCCATCTGACACCGGTATTGAAGTGGCCTTTGCTGGACGCTCTAATGCCGGTAAATCTAGCGCACTCAACACGTTAACCAATCAAAAAAGTTTGGCGCGCACCAGTAAAACGCCAGGCCGTACGCAATTAATTAACCTGTTTGAGGTGAGCGAAGGCAAACGTCTGGTCGATTTACCGGGTTATGGCTATGCCGAAGTACCAGAGCAGATGAAGTTGAAATGGCAACGTGCACTGGGCGAATATCTGCAAAAACGTCAGGCGCTGAAAGGGTTGGTGATTTTGATGGATATTCGTCACCCGCTAAAAGATCTCGATCAACAGATGATCCAATGGGCAGTTGAAAGCAATATTGAAGTACTGCTATTACTGACCAAAGCCGACAAATTGGCATCAGGCGCGCGTAAAGCACAGCTTAATGCAGTTCGTGAAGCTTCAGCAGCATTCATGGGCGATGTGCAAGTTGAGATGTTTTCGTCATTGAAGAAGATCAATGTCGATAAAGTACGCCACAAGTTAGACAGCTGGTTTAATGAATTAGAACCGGCGCGCGAAGAAGAAGATGCAGAGAGTGATTCTGAAGAATAAGTAGAAGATGATTAGCGGCCAGGGCGCCGCTTCCAGACAAAGCCCAATAAAAAACGCCCCAGTCATATAATGACTGGGGCGGCTAGAATTCAGCCAAATCCGATTACGTGAAGTAAAAGGTCTGAAAGATAGAACATCTTACCTCTGTACCCTACGCCTCGAACTTTACCTGATTTTTTCTGCGCCACAAAGGATTTTTTGTAGCTGGTTTTCATAACTTGACAGTTTTTTTACCTGGCGCGTCACAAAAATGATTCTTAGATGTAGTTTAATTACCGAAAAAATGCTTAGTCGTTAAAGAGTTAGTGAACGCATATTTTTTCAGGCTCAAAGAGGTATGGCTGAACCGATTAAGTAAACAATTTACTTATAGTTCTGAGCGGGCCTGTAAAAGAGCGCCTTCACAGGCCCAAAGTCAAATTTAATGGGCCTGATCCCAGTTATCACCAACGCCGACTTCCACCAGCAACGGCACATCTAATTTCATACTGCCTTCCATTAATGTACGGATCTGCTGGCTTGCTGACTCAATTGCATCTGCGTTGACTTCAAACACCAATTCATCGTGTACCTGCATGATCATCTTCACCGCGTTGTCATCCTGCTGCTCAAGCCAACCATCTACGGCAATCATCGCCCGCTTAATGATGTCTGCAGCTGTACCTTGCATCGGTGCGTTAATCGCTGCACGTTCGGCAGCTTTACGACGTATTGCGTTACTGGATGTGATGTCCGGCAGCCACAGTCGACGCCCATCAAGCGTTTCGACATAGCCTTTTTCGGCGGCTAACTGTCGCGTATTTTCCATATAACGCAGCACACCTGGATAACGTTCAAAGTATAAATCCATATACCTTTTCGCTTCTCCTGCACCAATGTTCAACTGTCGCGACAGCCCGAACGCACTCATGCCATAAATCAGACCGAAGTTAATCGCCTTTGCGCTGCGACGCTGCTCACCGCTTACCTTGCTCAGCGCAACACCAAACACCTCTGATGCCGTGGCGCGGTGAATATCCTCTCCTTGGGCAAAGGCATCTAACAGGCCTTTATCCTGGGAGAGATGCGCCATAATGCGCAGTTCTATCTGTGAGTAGTCAGCCGCAACGATACGGTTTCCCTTAGCGGCAATAAAAGCCTGACGAATACGACGTCCTTCGTCATTACGCACTGGAATGTTTTGCAGATTAGGATCGGTAGATGACAGGCGTCCGGTTGCGGTAACGGCTTGATGATAAGAGGTATGAACGCGGCCGCTCAGAGGATTTATCATCATTGGCAGTTTATCAGTATAAGTCGACTTCAATTTAGATAAACCACGATGCTCCAAAATGACTTTTGGCAGCGGATAATCTAATGCGAGTTCGGCTAACACCTCTTCACTGGTCGATGGCGCACCGCCAGGCGTTTTCTTAGTAGGCTTAATACCCTGCTTTTCAAACAGAATAACCTGAAGCTGCTTGGTGGAAGAAAGGTTAAACGGCTCACCGGCCAACTCGTGCGCTTTTAATTCAAGCTCGGCCAAACGCGTGGTAAGTTCTTTAGAATGCTGTGCCAGAATATTTTGATCGATCAACACGCCATTTCGCTCAATGCGTGAAATTACCGTCAATAAAGGCATTTCAATCTGCTCGAAGACTTTTTTCGGGCCTGCTTCTTTTTCTAGCTCTGGCCACATTTTTAAATGCAACTGCAGCGTAACGTCAGCATCTTCAGCAGCATAATGCGCCGCCTGTTCTAACGCTATCTGGTTAAATGTGAGCTGATTTTTACCTTTTCCGGCAATCTCTGTGAACGTCACCGTTTTATGTTTGAGCCAGCGTGCAGAAAGGCTATCCATGTCATGCTTGCCGACCACACTGTTGAGAATATATGACTCCAGCATGGTATCGAACTTGATGCCTGCAAGCTCAATATCGTAATTCTTCAGCACCCCACGGTCATATTTTAAATTTTGACCGACTTTAAAGGCTGTGCTGTCTTCCAGCAGCGGTTTGAGCTGTGCCAGCACCGTTTTACGATCAAGCTGCTCAGGCGCATCAAGGTAATCATGTGCGACAGGAAGATAAGCGGCTTCACCGGGCGCAACAGCAAAACTGATACCGACGATATTGGCACTTAATGTATCCAGCGAATCGGTTTCTAAATCAAACGCAAAAACATCGCTTTTTCTCAGTTTTTCAATCCAGCTATCAAATGTCTGCTGATCAAGGATAGTGACGTAGCCATCTGCAGAAAGCACGCTGACGGTCTCGGTCGGCTGCTCAGCCGGTTCATCAGGTAAGATCTTCTGAGCAGACTGATTGTTTTTTTTACCTTGTAGCCACTTTCCATCTTGTAAGTCGGCTAACCAACGCTTGAATTCATAACGGCTAAACAGCGTTTGCAGTGCAGCGACATCTGGTTCGCTCACGGTTAGCTGCTCGCACGTCAACTCCAGTTCAACATTGGTTTTGATCGTTGCCAGCTGATAAGACAGGAATGCGACGTCACGATTCTGTTCCAGCTTTGTCGCCATGGTTTTGGCGCCGCGGAATGACAAATCAGCAACTTTATCCAAATTGTCATAAATGGACTGCATACCGCCCAAGCCTTGCAGCAATGCTTGTGCCGTTTTTTCACCCACGCCCGGTACACCCGGAATGTTATCCGAGCTGTCGCCCATCATGGCGAGGAAATCAATAATCAGTGAAGGTGGTACGCCATATTTTTGTTCCACCTCATCTGGGCCAAGGATCGTGTTAGTCATGGTGTTGATTAGCGTAATAGCGGGTGTGACAAGCTGCGCCATATCTTTGTCACCCGTACTGATCAAAACAGAGCGACCTTTTTGCTCTGCTTCTAACGCTAACGTACCGATTACGTCATCTGCCTCAACGCCACTTACCGCGAGTAAAGGCAAACCCATAGCCTTTACCATTTCATGTAACGGCTCTATTTGCGCGCGCAGATCATCAGGCATCGGTGGGCGATGAGATTTATAGTGTTCGAACAGTTCATCTCGAAAAGTCTTGCCTTTGGCATCAAAGACCACAGCAACATGACTTGGATTGTATTGAGTTAACAGGCTTTTAAGCATGTTAAGCACACCATACATGGCACCAGTCGGCTCGCCAGCGCTGTTGGTCAGCGGCGGAAACGCGTGATACGCGCGATAAAGATAGGATGAGCCATCAACCAGAATCAGTGGATTTTCTGCTATTTGCGCCATAAGTCTGTCTATTCTTCGTTGCCATGGATTGGTCTATAAGGATGCCACAGCTTGGCGAGAATGTTGAATTATGGCGATAAATCACCGTCATTTTTAATGCAAATGAGGCGAGGATCGCAACGATCATGCTGTGGATAACTTTGTGCGTAAAAATCATAACGTTTAATTATTTACATAACAAAAGAATTATCTTTCTGAGTAATATCTTTTAATACATTGAGTTATAGAAAGTCAGTGACCCGATCGAGGTTTTTAATTACGTGATCCCTTGTGTGGATATTAAAATTATGCCCTGGAGATTGGGTAGTGCATTTATAAATTTAATACAAATAAAAAACGCCAGCTAAACTGGCGTTTTTTTTGGCAGATTGCAGGTATTACTTTTTCTCAACCAAGAATTTTACGACGTTGGCATAATCTGCTACGAAGTTATCCATTGAGCTAGTATCCAAACCGCCATTATTTACCATGTATTTGCCATTAACGAAAATCGCCGGCACGCCTTGTAAATTAACATCGGCTGCCGCTTTCTGCTGCTGAGCAACCAATGCCTTAACGGCAAAACTGTTCCATGCAGCATCATATTCGTTAGAAGAGATACCCGCCGCTTTAACGAAAGTCTCTTTCAAACTAGCGGCATCATTGATGGTTTGGCTTTTTTGAATGCCATCAAAAATAGGTGCGGTGACTTTATTTTCAACGCCCAATGCCATTGCAACCGCCCAGGCCTGCGTCACAACTGGACCAAAATCGCCGCCCAGGAAATCAACATGGTATTTAACCACTTTTACGTTTTCGGGCAGGTTCTTTTTCACGGCATCACTGACGTGGTAAGTGCGTTCGAATTGGTAGCAATGTGGGCAGAAAAAAGAGAAAAACTCCATCACCTGAGGTTCACCTGCGACCGGCTTCTGCAGACTGACATACTGTTTACCATCATCAAATTGTGCAGCAGACGCGCTAAACGCCAGCACTAAACCAATCAGTGCAAACCAAATCTTTTTCATCGTGAAAAACTCTCCTGACTTCTTCATTAAAATTGCGGGGTAAGCTGTAGAGGAGGTTCCTGTAACAACTTTTCCTGCTCGGTAAATAGTGAAATCTGTCTGCGCCAGAAATCTTCATCTGTCATCCATGGAAAGGCGCGTGGAAAAGCCGGATCCTGCCAACGGCGCACTACCCAGGCCAAATAATAAACCATGCGCATCGCGCGTAAAGGCTCAATCAGTGACAATTCATTAATATCGAAGTCGCTGAATTCACTGTATGCCTCTAGCAAAATATCCCATTGAATTCGCTGCTCCTGACGATCGCCGTTGATCAGCATCCAGAGATCCTGAACAGCAGGACCGTTTCTGGCATCATCCAAATCGACAAACAGTGGGCCATCGCGCCATAAAATATTACCCGGATGGCAATCGCCGTGTAATCGTAGCGGCTGCCATGCATTATGCCAGCGCTGCTGCAGAGTGATGCCAAGCTTGTCGACTGCCTGTAATAAGCTGGCTTTGAGCTTAGCAGGCACTAAGTTGCTCTGTTCTAATACTTGGCGAGGCTCATGGATATACTCATCCAGGCCCATCGTTGGCCGATGCTCAAACAGCGCCTTACGCCCCGTTTGGTGAATGCGCCCTAAAAAACGGCCAACCCATTCCATCTGATCTTCATTATCAGTTTCATATTGGCGCCCGCCCAAACTGGGAAAAACGGCAAAAAAGAAACCAGAATGCATCTGCAACGTTTTTTCATTCAGAATCAGTGGAGCCGCAACAGGAACTTCATCAGCCAACAAATCCAGAGCGAATTGATGCTCTTCATTAATTTGCTCTGCATTCCAGCGCTGTGGACGGTAAAACTTTGCCACATAACGGCGTTTGTCATCATCGCTAAACTGATAAACGCGATTCTCATAACTATTTAGCGCTGTCAGCCCTGACTCGACACGAATCCCTGTATCCCATAGCGCATCAAGGATCACATCGGGATTCAGCGTCTGGAATGTGAAAGCGGCTTCGCTCATTTTTTACCTATGTAGTCTCATGCTGTTAGCCAGCAAGGATACATTACTCGCCATCTTTAATGACACCTCGGGCACGCAGTAATGCCGTTTTAAAATCGACTTCATAATCTTTTTTCAGCCCAGGAATCTCATCGCTTTGAGCGGAGTCACGCATTTTCAGATGGTAAATCAATACGTCGTCTGTTAATTCACTTAATGGGCCACTGTATCCAGACTGTTGTGCGAGTTTCTGTAAAAATGGTATCAGATTGAGATCGGGTTCCTTTTGCCAGGCAGGTTGTAGTAATTCAATTAACTCATTCAGTCGATGGCATTTCATCTTAGGATCCTCACAACGTGATTAACAGAAAGCTAAAAGCGAGGGCATGATTATGTCAGCATTAACCGGCGTCATCTTGGCCGGTGGTCAAGGCCGCCGTATGGGCGGTCAGGACAAAGGACTATTGCTGCTCAATGGCATACCGCTTTATCAGCATGTTCTTCAGCGGCTTGAGCCGCAAGTCGACATTGTCATGATTAGCGCCAACCGTAACATTGATCGTTATCAGTTGAGTGGCTGCCAAGTCATACAAGATGCTATTACCGATTATCCAGGCCCATTGGGCGGCATTTTAAGTGCGCTGAACGTGATTCCTGGTGACTGGGCGGTATTCTGCTCTTGCGATACGCCAGCAATTCCTCTCGATTATGTGCATCAACTCTTACAGCAAAAAGGTGATGCACCCGCTGTATGGGTGTGCTCACGAGAACGCGATCATCCTACATTGGCGCTAATACATCGATGTGTCGCAGATGCGCTCGAGATTTATTTACAACAAGGCCAGCGTCGCTTAATGCAGTTTTTGACAGAACAAGGTGGCCATGCAATACAGCTCAACGATGATGAGTCAGCTTTCCGTAACATAAACACGCCCGAGGATCTGTTAAAAGTACTCTGATATGACAGCGAAAATACTTGCTATAGCCGCCTGGAGCGGTACAGGAAAAACGACACTGCTACAGAAAGTTATTCCTTTGCTTAAAAAGCGTGGCATCCGTGTTGGCTTAATCAAGCATACCCATCACGATGTGGATATTGATACGCCAGGCAAAGATAGCTACGTGCTAAGAAAGGCCGGGGCCGATCAAGTCATCGTCGCCAGCTCACAACGTTGGGCTTTAATGTGTGAAAACGCCGATACAGAAGAGTTCGATTTGAATTATTTAGTAAGCCGTATGGATACTTCTAAGCTGGATTTAGTTTTGGTGGAGGGATTTAAAAACGAAGCTGTGCCTAAAATTGTTTTATGGCGGGAGGGTACTGAGGAAAGCGCTGAGGCCTTAACCGGCGGGCACGTTATTGCCGTGGCCGGCGATGGCTGCCCGGCGCTTCACGTCCCCCTTCTGAACATCAGCCGGCCTGACCGGGTGGCTGACTTTATCGCCGGCTGGCTTGCCGGCCGCTGAGCCGGCGGTATTTAGCGCCTGATGCGCCGGTATTTAC
>NZ_JAKYXB010000007.1:0-241164 GCF_022761075.1 Pantoea sp. MQR6 | reverse complement strand
CCTATTTAGGGGCGTAGTTCAATTGGTAGAGCACCGGTCTCCAAAACCGGGTGTTGGGGGTTCGAGTCCCTCCGCCCCTGCCAGAAATAGAAAAAACCTTTGCTTAGGCAAAGGTTTTTTTTTGACTTCAAAACAGCGACAAGAACAAAAATTAAGCCAGTTAACTTTATAACGGGCTTAATTAGTGCTTTGTTAGGCAAAAGATCTGTCAGCGTACCATTACCGGGAATTTTAAGAGCTGTTTGATATGTGCCTGCTGATCACTGTTTTGCAGCCACACCGCATAAAGCGGGCGAACAGCAACCGGTGTGTCGGGAATAACCATCAGATCACTATAAAGGCTGTGCCAGTAATCAGGCAAAAACGCACAGGCGCCGGTGGTATGTAACAGTTCACGCGTGACGTGCGCAGAAGTAGTCGTTAAAACGGGTACGTCATCTCCTCCTGAAAGATAACTTTCGTGCTGATGAAAATCCGCACCCCATTCCAACTTAATGTAATCGTATTTCTCACGCTTCTCTGTTTTACGCGCACGGAATAGGGCTAATGAGATATGACCTATCTGTTGGCTCGTCAGCTCATCCATTTTCGGTGCTTCAGTGGTGACCAGCAGGTCGAGTTGACGCTCATGTAGTTGCTTAACCAGCAGATGACGTTGCGCCACACGCGCCTCAAGGTGAAGACTCTCACGATTCTCATAAAGCGTCTGCAGCCAGGGCGTCAAGTAAGCCTCCCATAACGAGGCGCTGGCCCCAATTGAGAGCTCATGATGCTGCTGAGTATGCGAGACTTCTTTCTTAGCCATGAGCCATGTACTCATCAAACTCTCGGCATAGGGCAATAACCGTTCGCCAGCTGAAGTCAGTCGTATGTTATTGCGGTGACGAGTAAAAAGATTTACACCAAGCTGATTTTCCAACTGACGGATGCGAAAACTGACAGCAGATTGCGTTAAGTAAAGTGCTTCTGCAGCGCGCCCGAAATGGCGAGTTCTACTCACTTCCAGGAAAGTTTTCAGTAATTCCGTATCCACAGCGTTCTCCCAAAAAATGTTTGTCGTATAGATTTAAATGTTTTGTTTTACACTCTGTCAAGCCTATCTAATACTCCGCGCCATAAATAGCACGGCCATACGAGAATCAGGAGCGTGTAACATGGCGGAAAGCTTCTCAACAGAAAATCGGTTCTTTGATAACAAACATTACCCTCGCGGTTTTTCGCGTCACGGTGACTTTACTATTAAAGAAGCACAGCTTCTTGAGCGCCACGGATTCGCTTTTAACGAACTTGATTTGTCAAAGCGTGAACCGATAACGGAAGAAGAACGTTTATTTATTGAAGTATGTCGTGGTGTGCGTGAGCCGCAAACGGAAGCGGAACGTGTATGGACAAAATATACCGCACGTATCAAGCGTCCTAAGCGTTTTCACACCTTGTCGGGTGGTAAGCCTCAAATGGATACCGTCGAAGATTACAGCGACAGTGAAGATTAAAAAAAGGGGCGAAAGCCCCTTTTTTATTGCAGGCTTTTATGAAGATAAATCATTAACCTGTCAATACTGCGATAGCTCAGCGCTTCCTGCAAATGGCTTCGGTTAATATCCTTTTCTCCTGCCAGATCCGCCACTGTACGCGCCACTTTTAAAATCCGTTGCCATGCTCGTACTGATAAGCCCAGTTTATTCAGTACAGATTCAAGCCACTCTGCATCCTCTTTCCGAATGTCACACCAACACTGTATATCCGCATTGCTCATATGAGCGTTAATTTTTCCTGCACGCGCAATCTGTACAGCTCGAGCTGACAAAACGCGCTCACGTACTTTTGCAGATGTTTCACCCGCGCGACGTTGCTGGCTTAGCATCCCGCTTGGCAATAAAGGGACTTCAAGCGAGAGATCAAAACGATCAAGAAAGGGCCCAGAAAGCTTACTGAGATACCGTAAAACTTGCTGAGGTGTGCAGCGATTATGTTGGCCTTGGTAATGACCAGTTGGGCTAGGATTCAGCGCTGCGATAAGCTGAAAGCGAGCAGGATAGGTCACTTTCGCTCGGGCTCGAGATATGGCGATTTCGCCAGATTCTATCGGTTCGCGTAATGAGTCTAAAACTTTTCGTTCAAACTCAGGAAGTTCATCCAAAAAAAGCACCCCATTGTGCGCTAATGAAATTTCGCCTGGACGAGGTAGCGAACCGCCCCCAATCAACGCATACAACGAAGCGCTATGATGAGGGGACCTGAATGGCCTTTTACGCCATTGCTGATGAAGATCACCGCTGTTGGCCAGGCTGGCGATAGCGGCACACTCCAGTGCTTCCTGATCGCTCAGCGGTGGCATAATACCTGGCAATCGCGTGGCCAACATGGTCTTTCCCGTACCGGGCGGGCCAATTAACATCAAATTATGTCCGCCTGCAGCGGTAATCTCTAAGGCTCTTCGGCCTTGTTCCTGCCCAATGATGTCACTTAAATCTTCGCTAAAATGCTCGGGTGTTTCATCCTGCGGTTCGGCTACGGTTAGTTCACACTGATTATGCAAAAAAGCGCAGACATCGAGTAGATGCGGACTAACCAGTGATGTACCCAAGCGGATAAGTCCTACATCTGCCTGATTCTCCACAGCGAGTATCAGTTGACGACCCGCTTCAAGCGCAGCCATTGCTGCCGGAATCGCGCCCTGAACGCGACAGAGCGCGCCATCAAGAGCTAACTCTCCCAGAAACTCATGCTGAGTCAATTTCTCGGCAGGAAGCTGTTCAGAAGCCACAAGAATGGCGATTGCCATCGGGAGGTCATAGCGTCCGCCTTCTTTCGGTAAATCGGCTGGGCCCAGATTGATGGTGATACGTTTAGCTGGAAAGTTAAAGCCGCTGTTGATGATGGCGCTACGAACCCGCTCCCGGGCTTCTTTTACCGTCGTCTCGGGTAAACCAACTAATGTCAATGCAGGCAAACCATTACTGATATGCACTTCAATGGTCACTAATGGTGCTTCCACACCCAATGCAGCACGCGTAAGTACTTTAGACAATGACATAACCGCTCCTTGTTGCAGCGATTCTGACGACATAAGGGAGAGATTACGAAAGGATAAAGGTGGACGCGCGAGATGCTGCACAGCAAATTTATGTCACTTGCTTGAGATTACGGCTAAGCGAGACACTGCCCGCAAAAGCACCAATCAATTATAACGTTAGGAAAGTGATGAATATTTATCATTCAGCAAATATCCTTTTAATTACAATTTGATAACGAATAACTCAAATCAAAATTATGAAAATAACTGATGAAAATTATTGTCATCACCCTGCTAACTATGATAACTCTGTAGGCATTACTTCGAACACGTAAAAGAATTGAACAAAAAATGAAAGCCCTTCTACAAGTGATTAGCCTAGTCGTGATTAGCGTGGTGGTGATTATTAACCTACCGTGCGGGGCAACGCTTGGAGAAAGAAAGGCTTAAAAATCAAGCCTGAAACTCGAAAAACCCCCGCACCGAAAGGTCCGGGGGTTTTTTTTCGGCCAGGCTAAATATCAGCAAATCATCAAGGAACAAACAATGAACAGTAGCATAAAATTCTGTTGTTCCCCTCAGGATACAGGAGAATAGCGATGACAGGTGCACAGTGGGTGGTTCAGGCTATACGCGCGCAGGGCGTTGATACCGTATTTGGTTATCCCGGCGGCGCAATCATGCCGGTATACGATGCGCTCTATGACGGCGGCGTGGATCACCTATTGTGCCGGCATGAGCAGGGCGCTGTGATGGCTGCAATCGGATATGCGCGTTCTACCGGTAAAACGGGTGTTTGCATTGCAACCTCAGGTCCGGGTGCGACCAACCTGATCACTGGCCTTGCTGACGCCATGATGGATTCCGTTCCTGTAGTTGCGATCACCGGGCAGGTTTCATCCGCGTTCATCGGAACCGATGCCTTTCAGGAAATTGATGTGTTAGGCCTTTCCCTGGCCTGCACCAAACACAGCTTTTTGGTTGAGTCGCTTGATGATCTGCCTTCCGTGATGGCTGAAGCGTTTGCCATTGCTCAATCTGGCCGTCCTGGCCCGGTTTTAGTTGATATTCCTAAAGATATCCAAATTGCGAAAGGTGAACCCGTGCCACATCTGCTGCCGGTTGAAGAAGTGTTGGCGCTGCCGCACGACGCCATTCTTGAAGCGCGTGCGATGATGGCGCAGGCACAGAAACCGATGTTGTATATCGGCGGCGGTGTTGGCATGGCGCAGGCAGTTCCGGCGCTGCGTGCGCTGGCACAAGAAACTGGTATACCAGCCGTTGCCACATTAAAAGGGTTGGGCAGCGTAGATGCAGAAAGCGAGGTTTACCTCGGTATGCTGGGCATGCATGGAACCAAAGCCGCTAACTTGGCTGTTCAGTCTTGTGATTTGCTGATTGCGGTAGGTGCGCGCTTTGATGATCGCGTAACCGGCAAGCTGGATACCTTTGCACCGCTTGCTAGCGTGATTCACTTGGATGTTGATCCTGCTGAATTCAATAAACTGCGCCGTGCCCATGTTTCTCTGCAAGCTGACCTGAATCATGTGTTGCCTGCCCTGAGCCAGCCGCTGCAAATTGATGCCTGGCGTGAAGAGGTAAAAAGCCTCAAAGCAATGCACGAATGGCGTTACGATCATCCCGGTGATGCAATCTACGCTCCGCTGTTGTTAAAGCAGTTGTCCGATCGTAAGCCAACCAACGCTGTAGTCACCACAGATGTCGGACAGCATCAGATGTGGTCGGCGCAACATATGTCTTTTAGCGCCCCTGAAAATTTCATTACGTCCAGCGGACTAGGCACGATGGGTTTTGGGCTGCCAGCCGCCATTGGCGCGCAAGTCGCACGTCCGCAAGATACGGTGATCTGTGTCTCTGGCGATGGCTCTATCATGATGAATATTCAGGAGCTGGGCACCATCAAACGCGGCAAGCTGCCGGTAAAAATCGTGTTGTTGGATAACCAACGTTTAGGCATGGTACGCCAGTGGCAACAGCTGTTTTTTGATGGTCGCTACAGTGAAACGAATCTGTCCGATAACCCCGATTTTCTTACACTGGCGAGCGCCTTTAATATCCCAGGCCAGCGTATTACCCGTAAAGAACAGGTCGACGCCGCACTTGATGCTCTGCTGAACAGCGAAGGTCCTTACTTCCTGCATGTTGCGATTGATGAGCATGAAAACGTCTGGCCATTGGTACCACCGGGTGCCAGCAACGCAAACATGATGGAGAAAACCGCATGATCCAGCATCAATTGTCTATCGAAGCACGCTTCCGCCCTGAAATATTGGAGCGCATTTTACGCGTGGTCCGTCACCGGGGTTTCCAGGTGTGTTCCATGAACATGGCGTCAGTGGCCAATGCCGAAAACATTAATATTGAAATGACCGTTGCCAGCCAGCGCTCAGTCGATTTACTGTCTTCTCAGTTAAGCAAATTGATGGATGTCGCGTGCGTCCAGATTCAACAACAGACAACACAACAAATCCGCGCATAGTCGCGAAAGGAATAAAAAAATGAGCACGAAGAAAGCAGACTTTATTTGGTTCAATGGGGAGATGGTTAAGTGGGAAGATGCCAAGGTTAGCGTCATGTCTCACGCGTTGCATTACGGCACTTCAGTTTTTGAAGGCGTACGTTGCTACGACTCTCACATCGGACCGGTTGTGTTCCGCCATCGCGAGCACATGCAACGTCTGCACGATTCCGCCAAAATTTACCGTTTTCCAATCAAACCGAATGTTGACGAGTTGATGGAAGCTTGCCGCGAAGTTATCCGCGTTAACAAATTGAAAAGCGCCTATATCCGTCCGCTGGCATTCGTGGGCGACGTCGGTTTGGGCGTGAACCCGCCAGATGGCTTCAGCACTGATGTGATTATTGCTGCATTCCCGTGGGGGGCTTATCTGGGCGCTGAAGCGCTGGAGAACGGCATTGATGCGATGGTCTCTTCCTGGAATCGCGTTGCGCCAAACACGCTGCCAACCGCCGCTAAAGCGGGTGGTAACTATCTTTCTTCACTGTTGGTCGGTAGCGAAGCGCGCCGTCACGGTTATCAGGAAGGTATTGCCCTCGACACCAATGGCTATATTTCAGAAGGTGCGGGTGAAAACTTATTCGAAGTGAAAGATGGCATTCTGTTCACACCGCCATTCACTTCCTCTGCACTGCCGGGCATCACGCGTGACGCCATCATCAAACTGGCCATCGACATGGGCATTGAAGTGCGTGAGCAAACGCTGTCGCGTGAATCGCTGTATCTGGCTGACGAAATCTTTATGTCAGGCACCGCAGCAGAGATCACCCCGGTTCGCAGCGTCGACGGCATCCAGGTCGGTGAAGGCAAGCGTGGTCCGGTGACTGCACGCATCCAGCAGGCATTCTTTGGCCTGTTCACTGGCGAGACTGAAGACAAATGGGGCTGGTTAGATCCGGTTAACTCATAATTAGATAGTGCGCGGGCGTCAGTCGACGTCCGCGACCTTATTCATTTTGGAGTAAATAGAGCATGCCTAAGTACCGTTCCGCCACTACCACCCATGGCCGTAATATGGCAGGTGCCCGTGCCTTGTGGCGCGCGACAGGAATGACCGACGACGATTTCGGCAAGCCGATTATTGCCGTGGTCAACTCATTCACCCAATTCGTACCTGGCCACGTTCATCTGCGTGACCTCGGCAAACTGGTCGCCGAGCAGATTGAAGCGGCGGGCGGTGTAGCCAAAGAGTTCAACACCATCGCGGTCGATGACGGTATTGCCATGGGGCATGGCGGCATGCTGTATTCACTGCCTTCACGCGAGCTCATTGCAGACTCGGTTGAATATATGGTCAACGCACACTGCGCCGATGCCATGGTCTGTATCTCTAACTGCGACAAAATCACCCCCGGCATGTTAATGGCGTCAATGCGTCTGAACATCCCGGTGATCTTTGTTTCCGGCGGTCCAATGGAAGCCGGTAAAACCAAGCTTTCAGACAAAATCATCAAGCTGGATCTGGTTGATGCGATGATTCAGGGTGCCAACCCAAACGTCAGCGATGCCGACAGCGAGCAGATCGAACGCTCTGCGTGTCCAACCTGCGGCTCGTGCTCCGGCATGTTCACTGCAAACTCAATGAACTGTCTAACCGAAGCGCTGGGTCTTTCGCAGCCGGGCAACGGTTCTTTGCTGGCAACTCACGCAGACCGCAAAGATCTCTTCATCAACGCCGGTAAGCGCATCGTGAGCCTGACCAAACGCTATTACGAGCAGGATGACGTCAACATGCTGCCGCGCAATATCGCCACCAAGGCAGCGTTTGAGAACGCCATGACGCTGGACATTGCCATGGGCGGTTCCACTAACACTGTTCTGCATCTGATAGCGGCGGCGCAGGAAGGGGGAATCGATTTCAATATTTCCGATATTGACCGCTTGTCACGCAAAGTGCCGCAACTGTGTAAAGTGGCGCCGAGTACGCCGAAATACCACATGGAAGATGTTCACCGTGCAGGTGGCGTAATCGGGATTCTGGGTGAGTTGGATCGTGCTGGCTTGCTCGACTCCAGCACTCGCAACATCCTCCAACAGACAATGCGTGAGACGTTAGATCAGTACGACGTCATGCTGACAAAAGACCAGGCGGTGAAGGACATGTTCCGCGCAGGTCCAGCCGGTATTCGTACCACCCAGGCATTCTCACAGAATTGCCGTTGGGACACGTTGGATGACGATCGTGCCGAGGGGTGTATTCGTACCCGCGAGCATGCGTACTCACAGGAAGGCGGCTTGGCGGTACTGTACGGCAACATTGCAGAAGATGGTTGTATCGTCAAAACTGCGGGCGTGGACGAAGAAAGCCTGACCTTCAGTGGCCCGGCGAAAGTTTACGAAAGCCAGGATGATGCGGTAGCCGCCATTCTGGGTGGCAAAGTCGTTGCGGGCGATGTGGTTGTCATCCGTTACGAAGGGCCGAAAGGCGGACCAGGCATGCAAGAAATGCTCTATCCAACCACTTACCTTAAATCCATGGGTCTGGGCAAAAGCTGTGCACTGATCACCGATGGCCGTTTCTCAGGCGGGACTTCAGGTCTGTCGATTGGTCACGCATCGCCAGAAGCCGCCAGCGGCGGCACTATCGCGCTGGTGAAAGAGGGCGATATCATTGAGATCGATATCCCGAACCGTGGCATCAAGCTGGCGGTACCAGATAACGAACTGCATGCGCGTCGTGAAGAGCAAGAAGCGCGCGGTGCCGAGGCTTATACGCCAGTCAACCGTGAACGTGAAGTCTCCTTTGCGCTGCGTGCCTATGCTTTGCTTGCAACCAGCGCAGACAAAGGCGCGGTACGTGACAAGAGTAAGCTGGGAGGCTAACTGATGGCTGAGTCTCAACCGCTACCCGATGCGCCATGTGGCGCAGAGTACTTGCGCGCGGTGCTGCGTTCACCGGTGTATGAAGTTGCACAGGTAACGCCGCTACAAAAAATGGAAAAAATTTCATCGCGTCTCGGTAACACCATTCTGGTGAAGCGCGAAGATCGTCAACCGGTGCACAGTTTCAAACTGCGTGGCGCCTACGCGATGATTGCCGGTCTGAATGAAGAGCAGAAAGCGCGCGGTGTGGTAACGGCTTCGGCCGGAAACCATGCACAGGGCGTGGCGCTCTCCGCCAGTAAGTTAGGTATCAAATCACTGATTGTGATGCCGCTGGCGACAGCCGATATCAAGGTTGATGCGGTGCGCGCATTTGGCGGTGAGGCTTATCTGTTTGGCGCCAACTTTGACGAGGCGAAAGCCAAGGCCATTGAATTGTCAGAGCAGCGGGGCTACACCTTCGTTCCGCCTTTTGATCATCCCGCAGTGATCGCCGGGCAAGGCACGCTGGCGTTGGAGCTGCTGCAACAGGATGCGCATCTCGATCGCGTTTTTGTGCCGGTTGGCGGCGGCGGTTTGGCGGCGGGCGTGGCGGTACTGATCAAACAGCTAATGCCACAAATCAAAGTGATTGCGGTGGAATCAGAAGATTCAGCTTGCCTGAAAGCAGCGCTGGAAGCGGGCCATCCGGTTGATCTGCCGCGTGTGGGTTTATTTGCTGAAGGCGTGGCGGTAAAGCGCATCGGCACTGAAACTTTCCGTCTCTGCCAGGAATACCTCGACGACATCATCACCGTTGACAGCGATGCTATCTGCGCCGCGATGAAGGATCTGTTCGAAGATGTGCGTGCCGTCGCTGAACCTTCTGGCGCGCTGGCGCTGGCGGGCATGAAGAAGTACATCCAGCAACATGACATCAAAGGCGAACGTCTGGCGCACGTGTTATCAGGCGCTAACGTCAACTTTCACGGGTTACGTTATGTTTCCGAGCGTTGCGAGTTAGGCGAACAGCGTGAAGCGCTGCTGGCAGTCACCATTCCCGAACAGCAGGGCAGTTTCCTGAAGTTCTGTCAGACGCTAGGTGGACGTTCCATTACTGAGTTCAACTATCGCTATGCTGATGCTGACAAAGCCTGCATTTTTGTGGGTGTGCGCTTAACGCGTGGCCTGGAAGAGCGCAGTGAAATCATCACGCATCTGACCGAAAGTGGTTATCAGGTAGTGGATTTGTCAGACGATGAAATGGCGAAGCTGCATGTGCGTTACATGGTGGGAGGACGTCCATCCAAGCCGCTGCGTGAACGCTTATTCAGTTTTGAGTTTCCAGAAGCGCCGGGCGCCTTGCTGAAATTTCTGCAAACGCTTGGTACCCACTGGAATATTTCGCTGTTTCATTACCGCAGCCACGGCACCGACTACGGTCGTGTGCTGGCGGGCTTTGAACTGGGCGATATTGAACCCCGCTTTGAAGAGCACCTCGCCGATCTGGGTTACGACTTTCATGATGAAACCCAGAACCCGGCGTTCCGCTTTTTCCTCGCGGGGCAGTAAATTTCGGTGACTACAGCTGGCTCCAGAAAGCACTAATAAGCGGCTCCCCGAGCCGCTTTTTTTGTACGCAGACACCAAGCTCGAATGGCGCGACCGATTCCACATTTTCTAGCATCAATACGCGATTACGCACCGGTTCTGGGCTGTTTTCCAGTACCACATCAGGCAGCAAGGCAATGCCACACCCTAGCGCGACCATTGACACAATCGCTTCATGCCCGGAAACCGTGGCATAAATCAACGGATTGGGAATGCGGTGACGCCGAAACCATAAATCGATGCGGCGGCGTGCAGGCCCTTGTTCCGGCAGGATAAAGGGAATTTGTGACCAGTCTGGCGTCGGCTGCGTGGCTTGTGCTCGCACCGTGCAGGGCAGCGCTGGCGCGATCAGCACCAGCGGGATCAGCCCCAATGGCATAAAATCAATGCTGGCGGGCAGCGTTTCAGGCCGTCCGGCAATCGCCAGATCGGCATCGCCGGAGTGCACTTTTTCCACCGCATCGGCGGCATCGCCGGTGTTGAGCTTGATTTCAACTTGTGGATGTTCAGCGCGAAAACGGTCAAGAATCGGCGGAAGATGGCTGTAGGCGGCCGTTACCGAGCAGAAAAGACGGAGTTCACCACTCAGCGACGGGCCATTCAGATCCATCACGTGACGCAGCTGTTGATACTGCAACAGCGTTTGTTGCGCGAACTGGCGCAAGCGCTCACCTGCTTCAGTTAGCGTCACCGTGCGGTTATCACGTAAAAAAAGCGCGTGGCCCACATCTTCCTCCAGGCGCTGTATCTGACGCGACAGCGTCGAAGGGCTGACGTGCATAGCGCGTGCGGTACGGCCAAAGTGACAGCTTTCAGCCAGATGAAGAAACAATTTTAGATCTCGTAAGTCCATATGCGCATCGTCTCAAAGTGGTATTGCAAATATTGCAATGTAACGTTGTTAATATATCAATTTAAGCAACAGATTTCCTGTCATATGATGGGGTCATTCGCGGCGCTGCAATCAGCTGTCGTATCCAAACAAAAACAGTAAACACAACCTCACTGGAGTACCCATGGCCAACTATTTCAACACATTGAACCTGCGCAATCAGTTAGCGCAGTTAGGTAAATGTCGTTTCATGGCGCGCGATGAATTCGCGGACGGCGCTAGCTTTCTGAAAGGCAAAAAAGTCGTCATCGTTGGCTGTGGTGCTCAAGGCCTGAATCAGGGTCTTAACATGCGCGATTCCGGTCTGGACGTTTCCTACGCTCTGCGCGCGGAAGCCATCGCGGAGAAACGTGCATCGTGGCGCAAAGCGACCGATAACGGTTTCAAAGTAGGCACTTACGAAGAGCTGATTCCACAAGCTGATTTAGTGGTTAACCTGACGCCAGACAAGCAGCACTCAGCGGTCGTTCAGGCTGTTCAGCCGCTGATGAAAGATGGCGCTGCGCTGGGTTACTCGCACGGCTTTAACATCGTTGAAGTCGGTGAAACTATCCGTAAAGACATCACCGTGGTGATGGTTGCACCGAAATGTCCGGGCACCGAAGTGCGTGAAGAATATAAACGTGGTTTCGGCGTACCTACGCTGATCGCGGTTCACCCAGAAAACGATCCAAAAGGCGAAGGCATGGCCATCGCTAAAGCCTGGGCTGCGGCAACCGGCGGCGATCGCGCTGGTGTGTTGGAATCCTCTTTCGTGGCTGAAGTAAAATCTGACCTGATGGGCGAGCAAACCATTCTGTGTGGCATGCTGCAGGCGGGTTCACTGCTGTGCTTCGACAAGCTGGTGGCTGAAGGTACCGATCCGACCTATGCTGAAAAACTGATTCAGTTCGGCTGGGAAACCATCACCGAATCGCTGAAATTTGGTGGTATTACCTTGATGATGGATCGCCTCTCTAACCCGGCGAAACTGCGCGCTTATGCGCTGTCTGAACAGTTAAAAACCATCATGGCTCCCCTGTTCCAGAAGCACATGGACGACATCATCTCCGGCGAATTCTCTTCTGGCATGATGGCTGACTGGGCGAATGATGACAAAAATCTGCTGACCTGGCGTGAAGAGACCGGCCAAACTGCGTTTGAAACCGCGTCTCAGTACGAAGGTAAAATCGAAGAGCAAGAATACTACGACAAAGGCGTTGTGATGGTTGCCATGGTGAAAGCAGGCGTTGAGCTGGCTTTCGAAACCATGGTTGATGCAGGCATCATTGAAGAGTCAGCTTATTATGAATCACTGCATGAGCTGCCACTGATTGCTAACACCATTGCACGTAAGCGTCTGTATGAGATGAACGTAGTTATCTCTGACACCGCCGAGTACGGTAACTATCTGTTCTCCTTCGCGGCTGTTCCGCTGCTGAAAGAGTTCATGACCACTCTGCAGCCGGGCGATCTGGGCAAAGCGGTTGAAGGGACTCAGGTTGATAACGCACAGCTGCGTGATGTCAACGAAGCGGTTCGTCAGCATGCAATCGAAACCGTAGGCCGCAAACTGCGTGGCTACATGACTGATATGAAGCGTATCGCTGTCGCTGGTTAATCCTCAGTAACACGATTTTCAGCAGAGAAACCCCGGCTTGCCGGGGTTTTTTTATGGGCTGAATTGGGTACACGCTGCTTCATTCCGGGCAGGCTAAATAAGGTGTCTTTGTTGGTGCGCGCTGCCCCATTCCAGGCAGGCTAGATAAGGTGTCGTTTGTCGGTGCGCGCTGCCCCCCATCCCGGCCTTCCCCCGCGAAGCGGGGGAAGGAGACGCTACCGCATGTAGCTTCATAATTAACAGATAGCAGCATCTTCCTCCCCCATTTATGGGGGAGGACCGAGGTGGGGGACAAACGACACCTTACTCAGGAGTAACCGAGATGGGGGACAGCGTGCACCATCAAATACTCAACCCAACCCCAATAAAAAACCCGGCCTGAGCCGGGTTTCTCATCACTACTGAAGCCGAAGCCTTAGCAATTACGCCTCATACAGCGTTTGGTTACGCGTCTCTTTACAGGCAATCAACGCAATCAGCGTCAGCACCGCCATTGAAGCCAGATAAAACCCTACCGCCTGCAAACCATAGTGGGTGTTCAGCCAGGTTGCGATATAAGGCGCAACGGACGCACCAAGAATCGATGAGAGGTTATAGGAGAACGACGCGCCGGTATAACGCACTTCTGTCGGGAACAACTCCGGCAGCAGCGCGCCCATTGGGCCGAAGGTCAAACCCATGATGCTCAGGCCGAGCAGCAAGAAGACCATGACCAGCGCTTGCGATCCTGAACCCAACAGCATCGGGAACATAAACGAAAAAACGATAATCAGCAGGGTAATGGTGATCATGGTTTTACGACGACCAAAGCGGTCAGCCAGGATACCGGCAATCGGCACCGTGATGCCAAAGCCAATCACGGCCACCATCAGCATCCACAGGAAACTGTTACGCGAGAACCCAAGGCCAGCAGGGGCCGCTGCGGTGCCGTAACTCATGGAGTAAACGGTCATGATGTAAAACAGCGTATAGGTCGCGAGCATGATAAAGGTGCCAAGGATCGTCGCGGTCATATGCTTGCTTAGCAGCGCCACAATCGGTACACGCACCTGTTTCTTCTCTTTTTGCACCTTGGCAAACACCGGGCTTTCATGCAGCGAAACGCGCACATACAAACCAATTAACACCAGCACGGCGGAAAGGATGAACGGCACGCGCCAGCCCCAATCCATGAACTGCTGATCGGTAAGCAGCCAGGAGAGCAACAGGAACGTTCCGTTGGCAAAAAAGAAGCCGATCGGTGCGCCCAGCTGCGGGAATGAACCGTACAGCGCACGCTTCTTAGCCGGTGCGTTTTCGGTTGCCAGCAGCGCCGCGCCGCCCCATTCGCCGCCTAATCCCAAACCCTGCCCAAATCGCGCCAGTGCCAGCAGCAGCGGTGCCATCACACCAATGGTTTCATAACTTGGCAGCAGGCCAATCACCACGGTAGAAATGCCCATGGTCAGCAGTGAAGCGACCAGCGTGGCTTTACGGCCAATGCGATCACCAAAGTGGCCAAATAGCGCGGAGCCAATTGGACGCGCCACGAAGGCGATGGCAAAAGTCGCCAGCGATTGTAGCGTCGCGACGGTGGCATCACCTTGTGGGAAGAAGATGTGCGGAAAAACAATCACGGCGGCAGTGGCATAAATATAGAAATCGAAGAATTCAATGGCTGTACCGACCAGCGATGCAATAACCACTTTGCTACGCGAATTGACCGGCGTTGGATCATATTGCTTGTCGATTTTTTCTGAGATGGAGGCTTGCATAACTGTATCTTATTTGTAAATGAGACCAAGAATCTTACGCACCTGTATGACGTCATTCAATGACGAAAAACCGCGACACAACAGGCTTTAGCGGCCAAAAAGTGGATAATTTCTGTCTCTTAACTAATGTCGGGTTATGTCAGGGTGAAGTGGCGGAATTTTGGCGGGATACTCTACAAAATGGCTTAATAAAAGAGACCCCTCAGCTATTCATCCTGCTATTTGCATGAAAAATAGGCGAGGGGAAAGATTTTCCGCTGTTGTTAACGCTTTGTCATCAACGGTTACGTGAATCTTTAACCGTTTCCGAGATGCGCGGGTCATCTTTGTACTTAGCCGTAGCGATCCAGGCCGCACAAAACAGCGTCAAACGCGCGAAGAAATAGAAAAAGGCCATTAAGCCCAGCACCGAGCCAAAGGCGGCGCCAGAAGGTGAACTAGCCAGCTTGGGCAGCGTCAGCGTCATCACAAATTTAATCACCTCAAAGCCAATCGCCGCCAGCAGCGTACCGCGAAACAGCGCTTTTTTACGTGGCTTGTGGCGCGGCAGAATCCAGAAAATCCACAGAAACAGCAGATAGTTGGCTAAGACGGAAATCGACGTCGCGATGATAGTCAGCGCGGGGCGCAGCCATTCAATGCCATCCAGCCCTAACGCACGCACAATGGTTTCCTGCGCAGAACCGGCAACAGAGGTCAGCGATAGGGTGATAACCAACGCCAGCATTAAACCGATCAACGACAAGAGATCGCGGAGGTAGCGTTTCCAAATCTTCTCTTTATCGTCGGGCTTGCGTTCCCAAACGTCACGCGACTGCGCGCGAATCGCTTCACGCAGATTGCCCATCCAGTTCAATCCTGAATAGAGTGCCAGCAGTAAACCGGTGATTCCCACCGTCGCACGCTGTTGAACCGCCGTATTCACCGTGTTCTTTAGCGTGGTTGCCAACGTGGGATCGCTGATGCTGCTCACGATCTTGTTGATCACATCGGTCAACAGATCCTGATTTGATGCCAACACAAAACCCACCGCGGCAAAGGAGACCATCAAAATCGGGATTAACGATAAAAAAGAAAAATAGGTAATGGCGGCACCAAACTGGCTGCCGAGACGATCGTTAAAGCGATCAAGCGCACGAATGAAATGCGCAACCGCGGGAATAGCCTGAAACCAGGCGGCAAAACGCGACACGCGAACAATGGATTTATCGACAGATTTATTGCCGGTCTTGATATCGATCAGCGGCTTATCAGGCTGCGTATCGTGTGGTTTTTCCTGGTTGTCTGTCATAGACGCTCATCATCCTGTTATTAATCAAAAATAAATTATAGCTTGTCAGGTAACGTACTCCTGCAAGACCTGGCTCAGCCACTCCATAAACACCCGCACGCGCCGTGCTACGTTGCGCCGATGTGGGTAGAGCAGATGGATAGGCATCGGTTTCGCCGGAAAATGGTGCAGCACTTCAACCAGCTCACCCGACTCCAGCAGTTTTTGAATGCCAATCGCCGGCACCTGAATAATGCCCAAACCCGCCAGGCAGGCAGCGCGATACGTTTCGGTGCTGTTCACCGTCACCACGCCGCCCGTCTTGACGAAATGCGTCAGTTTGCCATCGAAATACTCAAAACCGGGTGAAGGTTGGCCCAGCTGTTGGGTGTAATGCACCATCGCATGTTGCGATAATTCTTCCAGGCGAATCGGCATACCAAAGCGCGAAAGGTAGCCAGGACTTGCGCAGTTGATCAAGCTGTAGCTGCCGATCTTACGGGCAATCAAGCCTGAATCTTTCAAATCGCCAACGCGAATCACGCAATCAAACCCTTCCCGAACCACATCAACCTGGCGATCGCTGCTGCTGAGTTCTAATTCGATACCGGGATAGTGCTGCAAAAATTCCGGCAAGCGCGGCAGGACAAAGCCGGTTGCCATCGCCACCGACATATCCACGCGCAGCTTGCCGCTTAGGGTGGCGGGATCGTGTTGAAACAGACTGTCCATATCATCCAGGATCGACAGCATGTCCAGGCAGCGATCGTAATAAACCAGCCCATCTTGAGTCAGTTGCACGCGACGCGTGGTGCGATGCAGTAGCCGCGTTCCCATCTGATTTTCCAGCGCCTGTAACTGCCGCGACACGCTGCCCTTAGGAAGACCTAAACTTTCTGCAGCTCGGGTAAAACTGCCCATTTCGGCAACCCGGACGAACACCTGCATTGCGTGAATTTTATCCATGTTGTTCACCGATTGTTGTTTTAAGTGAAACAGTGATGCGTATTGAACTGCGTTTATGGATCAATTATTAGCGAATATCCTTAACGCGTGTTCAATTTTGCAACAGGAGCGAAGTATGAGTCATAAAATAGCGTTAATTACTGGCGGAAGTCGTGGTTTAGGCAAGAATGCAGCCCTAAAACTGGCAGCCAGGCAGACCGATATCATTTTGACCTACCGTAGTCAGGCAGAAGAGGCGCAGGCGGTTGTTAAGGAGATTGAAGCGCTCGGTGGCCGTGCAGTCGCGCTGGCACTGGATGTCGGCGATACTCAACAATTTGACGGCTTCGTGGCCGCAGTAAAAAACGCGCTGCAAAATCGCTGGCAGAGAGAAAGCTTTGACTATTTAGTGAACAATGCTGGCATCGGTCATTACAAACCTTTCGCGGAAACCACCGAAGAGGAATTTGATAGTCTGATCAATGTCCATTTCAAAGGCCCTTTTTTCCTGACGCAGAAACTGTTGCCCGTGATTGCCGATGGCGGACGCATCCTGAATATCTCCAGCGGACTGACACGCATCATCCTGCCAGGTTCTGGCACCTACGGCTCGATCAAAGCAGCGATGGAAGTCTTAACGCGTTATCAGGCGAAAGAGTTAGGTGAGCGCGGTATCCGCGTCAACATTTTGGCGCCAGGTGCGATAGAAACCGATTTTGGTGGCGGTCGGGTGCGTGACAACCCAGAAATGAACAAGCACATCGCTTCACTAACGGCGTTGGGACGCGTGGGCTTACCAGACGATATTGGCAATGCCATCACCGCATTGCTGAGTGACGAAACCGGCTGGATCACCGGTCAACGCATTGAAGCATCAGGCGGGCAGTCGATTTAAGCGTGCGGGCGACAAGATGTCGCCCGTTTCTTTTACCGCTGACCGCTGACTTCTTTTATAACTGAATCGTGCCGTCGATAACCGTAACGGTGTTACCACCAATCCAAATTCTTTCGCCGTCGAAATCGACTTGCACGCGGCCTGCACGCTGAATGGCGGTGCCCTGACGTACACGATACGCGCTGATTTGGCCTTGCGCGGCAAAGTAACGCGCCAGGCAGGCGTTAGCGCTGCCGGTGATCGGATCTTCTGTCAGGCTGCCATTTTCTACCAGTAATCCGCGTACTTCATACTGCTCCGCTTCGCCTTCTGGCAGGCGACCAAACACCATCACGCCATTTACGCCAGCATGTTTCTTCAAGCGCTGCATATCGCTGACGTCAGGTTGGATTGCCAACACCGCGTCGGCGCTGATCATCGGAATCAACAACCAGCGGATTCCCATGTCTGCCACCGTGGCGCTGTGCGTATGATCGAACGCGTCGCTGTTTAAGGCACTGCTCATCAAGGCATCGTTATAGGGCGTTAAAGTTGCAGCCGGTGCCGCAAAGGCCAGCACACCGCCGGCACCGATTTTCACCGTGACGTTACCCACCCCGCACTCCTGTACAATCTCTCCTGGCGTTTTAGTCGGCCAACCCGCTTCAAGCAGCGCATGAGCGGTGCCCAGCGTGGGATGTCCAGCAAACGGCAGCTCGCCTTCAACGGTAAAAATGCGCACGCGATAATCCGCCTGCGCATCTTGTGGTGGCAGCACAAAGGTGGTTTCTGACAAATTCGTCCAGCGCGCAATCGCGGCCAGCTGTTCATCACTCAATCCCTGTGCATCCATGATCACAGCCAGCGGATTACCGTTAAATGCTGACGAAGTAAACACATCTACTTGCTTAAACGCGACCTTCATTGTCTCTCCTTGCTGATTAGGGTTTGCAAAAGGCTTTTTCTGTCTGGTGATTGCTTATCACTGTTAACAGCGTTATGAATAAGTTAAAGATTTCGCTGGTGGAGCTGGTTATGTTGAAAATTCTTGGACGCGCTTCCTCAATCAACGTGCGCAAAGTTTTATGGCTGTGTGAAGAATTGGATCTTGATTACGAACGCGAAGAGTGGGGCGACAGCAACAAATCGCTGCACTCGCCCGAGTTCATGGCGCTCAATCCCAATGCGCTGATTCCGGTACTCAAAGATGATGACTTCGTGCTGTGGGAATCCAACGCCATCCTGCGCTACCTGGTCAACGCTTACAGCGGCGAATGGCTTTATCCGACACAACCGCAGGCGCGTGCGCCTGTCGATCAGTGGATGGATTGGCAGTCCACCGAGCTTAATACGTCCTGGCGCTACGCGTTTATGTCGCTGGTGCGCAATTCGCCTGCCCATCAGGATCCACGCTTGCTGGCTGCCGCGTGTAAAGGCTGGTCGCACACCATGAATATCCTTGATCAGCAGCTAAAAAAAACCGGGCGCTACGTCGCAGGGCGTAACTTTACGCTGGCTGATATTCCGGTTGGCCTGGCGGTGAACCGCTGGTTTGAAACTCCATTGGATCATCCCGATTATCCGGCGGTGCGCACCTATTACGAACGGCTGACCGAACGCCACGGCTACACCGTTTGGGGCCGTAACGGTACGCCTTGATCCTGGCCTGGCGGCAAACCCGCCAGTTCGCAAGCCACCGCGCCAGCCCGCTTGATAGCCCAGGTATAGCGGTCATCAAACGGGTAACAGCAGGAGAGGCGCAACGCATGGTTATAGCGTTCACTCAAAGAGTAGAGCGCGCCGGGCGTGACGCAAATTTGCTCGCGCAGCAGGCGATCAAACATTTCGGTAGTATTCACTCCACCCGGCAGCTCGACCCAAAATACAAAACCACCGCGCGGCAACGTCGCGCGCGTGCCTTGCGGGAAGTAACGCGCAATCAATCCTCGCGCTTCATCCAGATTCGCGGCATAACGACGTCGTAACGTACGAAGATGATGATCGTAACCGCCGTTAGCTAAAAATTCCGCCAGGGTTTCAGACAGCAGCGCCGACTCAGCCATAGAAGAAACCGCTTTGAGTCGCGCCACCGCATCATGAAAACGCCCGGCAGCAATCCAACCAATGCGAAAATCGGGTGCCACGGTTTTGGTAAAGCTGGTGCAGTAAAGCACCCAACCCTGCTGATCAAAGGCTTTCACGGCAGGTGAGAGCGGCCAGTCAAACTGCAATTCGTCATACAGGCCATCTTCCAGCATTGGAATCTGGTAAGTATTCACTAACTTCGCAAGCCGCTTCTTATTCTCCAGCGACATGCAGTAACCCAGCGGATTCTGCGCACTCGGCATGGTAATCAGCGCCTGGATACGCTTCTCCTGCAGCAGCATTTCCAGCGCATCCAGCGATAAGCCTTGCTGCGGATCGGTAGGAATCTCCAGCGCCTTCAGGCCCAGCGACGCCAGCAGCGGAAACAGGAAAAAGTAAGTCGGTGACTCCAGCCCAATACAGTCGCCCGGTTGAGTTACCGCACGTAAGGCCAGCTGCAACGCCTCCATGCAACCGTGCGTCAGCGTGATCTCATCAGAAGTCAAAGATTGCCCGGCATGCAAAGCGCGCCGCGCAATCTCCTCCCGTAAGCGCTCACTACCAGGCGGAAGCGCATAGCGCCCAATCATGTTGGGATTTCGACGTAATAATGAAGCGGTAATGCGGCCAATCCGCGCCGAGGGAAACAGCTCGCTATCTTGCGGGCAAGCCAGCGAAATATTGATGTAATCAGGGTGATTTTGCGCAGCAAATACTTTATCGATCAGGTCCAGTTTTTCACTGCTGGGATCTCTGACGCGCGCTTTATGCGGCGCGTCGCGCGTCACCGCCGGTAAAACGCTTCGGACATAATAACCTGATTGGGGACGCGCCTCGATTAAGCCGCGATCTTCCAGCAGTTGCCAGGCATTGAGTACAGTATTAACGCTAACCTGCTGCGATTGGGCTACCCGACGAATAGCGGGAAGGCGTTTGCCAGGCTTCAGCGTACCTTGATGGATCGCCTCAGCAAAGTTATCTGCTAGCTGATGATAAAGGCGTTGATCGGTTGATGGCGCAAGGGACACAGAAGCCTCCAAAATTAACGGGTACAATTTTAAATAATCTTAACTGTAACCATCACAATAGTAATTTTGTGTCTCTGTTACCATTGTTTTTATCGCCGTAGCATGAAGCTCTGTTCACTACCCGGAAAGCCATCATGCTCGATCCCTCTTTTTTCAGTTATGTCACCGTTATGTCCATTACGCCTGGCCCCAATAACCTGTTGCTTGCAACATCAGGTGTCAATTTTGGTATGCGACGTACCTTGCCCATGGTGTTTGGCATTATGATTGGTTGTGCGGTGCAAACGGCGATTGCGGGCATGGCACTGGAACTCTTGCTGCACTGGATGGCGACGATTCGCCTGCCGCTAACGCTGGTGGGATGTGCCTATTTACTATGGCTATCGTGGAAGCTGTTTCGGGCAGGCGCGCCGGAATTGCGGGCTAAGCCGCAGCCGATGTCGCTGTTAGGCGGTGCCTGTTTTCAGGCAATTAACCCTAAAGCCTGGCTGATGGCGAGTAACGTCGCGCTGCTTTACAGCACCAGCAGCGGCGTACTGACGGTAATGATCGGTTTTATGCTGCTTAATTTGCCGTGCATTTTAGTCTGGGCGGCATTGGGTGATCGGCTGCGCAGCCACCTGCAAATTGAGTGGAAGCGCCGCCTGTTTAACAGTTTGATGGCGCTGTCGCTGGTTGCAACGACAGCGTGGATGCTGGTGGATGCACTCGCGGCTTAATCGGGTGCGCCCGGCGCGTCCTGTGATGGCCACAACCAGTCGCGCACTTCCGGGATATCTTCGCCATATTCCCGTACGTAACGATGGTGCTCCGCAATGCGTTCTTGCAGGTCATCCAACAGCTCGGGGTGTTTATCGGCAAGGCCCGGCACGCGCAGAATCGCCTCCTGCGCCAGATGATAACGATCGAGTTCATTAAGCACTGTCATATCAAATGGCGTGGTGGTAGTGCCTTCTTCATTAAAACCGCGTACATGGAAGTTGCGGTCGTTGTTACGCTGATAGGTCAGGCGATGAATCAGGCTCGGATAACCGTGGAACGCAAAAATCACCGGTTTATCTTGCGTAAACAGCGCATCAAAATCTGCTTCGGATTTGCCGTGCGGATGCTGATCTTGCGTTTGCAGTGCAAGAAGATCCACCACGTTTACCACGCGAATACGCAAATCAGGCAAATAGCCGCGCAGTAAATCGACCGCGGCCAGGGTTTCCAGCGTCGGCACATCGCCGGCGCAGGCCATGACGACATCGGGCGATTCGCCTTCTGGTGTGGTGCCTGCCCAGCGCCATTCGCCCATGCCCGCTTCGCAGTGCGCAATCGCACTGTCCATATCCAGCCACTGCGCCGCGGGCTGCTTGCCTGCCACAATCACGTTGATACGATCCCAGGTGCGTAAACAGTGATCGCCAACCCACAGCAATGTGTTGGCATCTGGCGGCAAATAGATACGCACAATGTCAGCTTTCTTGTTGGCAACATGATCGATAAAGCCCGGATCCTGATGACTGTAGCCATTATGGTCCTGCCGCCAGACATGCGAAGAGAGCAGATAATTCAGCGAGGAGATCGGTTTACGCCAGCCCAGCTTGCGCGTCACTTTCAGCCATTTAGCGTGCTGATTAAACATAGAATCGATGATATGAATAAACGCTTCATAACAGTTGAACAAGCCGTGGCGGCCCGTAAGTAAATAACCTTCCAGCCAACCCTGACACTGATGTTCACTGAGAATTTCCATTACCCGACCATCGCGGGCCAGCTGTTCGTCATAAGGCTTAACGGCCTCAAGCCACGTTTTACTGGTGACATCAAACACGGGCGTCAGGCGATTTGACGCGGTTTCATCTGGGCCAAACAGACGGAAATTGTCTTTATTTCGCTGAAAGATGGCGCTTAAATAACGACCCAGATGCTCGGTAGCTTGCGCCTGTTGTGAGCCGGGTTTTTGCGTATCAAAAGCAAATTCGCGAATATCTGGCACATTCAGTTCGCGCCGCAGTAAGCCGCCATTAGCAAAGGGTGAAGCGCCCATGCGTTTGTCGCCCTGCGGTGCCAGCGCCTGTAATTCAGCTTTCAGCGTACCGTTTTCATCAAACAGATCTTCTGGCTGATAGCTGCGCATCCACTCTTCAAGAATTTTGCGGTGATCATCATTTTCACGACAGCCTGAAACCGGCACCTGATGCGCACGCCAGAAATCTTCTACTTTTTTGCCATCAACGGTTTGCGGGCCGGTCCAACCTTTAGGGCTGCGCAGAATAATCATTGGCCAGCGCGGAATATCTTCTGTGGCATGGCCTTCGCGTGCTTCACGCTGGTAAGTGGCGATTTTCGCAAAGGCGTTATCCAGGGCATCAGCCATCTGCACATGCATTTTTTCAGGTTCATGACCCGACACAAACAGCGGTTCGTAGCCATAACCGCTGAACAACTGATGCAAATCGTCATCGCTGGCGCGCCCAAGAATCGTCGGGTTAGCAATTTTGTAGCCGTTGAGATGCAGGATCGGTAGCACCGCGCCGTCACGTTCAGGATTAAGGAATTTGATGCCGTGCCAGCTTGACGCCAGCGGCCCGGTTTCCGCTTCGCCATCGCCTATCACACAAGGCACCACTAAATCGGGGTTATCAAAAGCCGCGCCGAACGCGTGAGAAAGCGAATAGCCCAGCTCACCCCCTTCGTTTATCGAACCCGGCGTTTCCGGCGCGGCATGGCTTGGAATCCCACCGGGAAAAGAAAATTGCTTAAATAGCCGCTGCATACCTTCCGCATCCTGGCTAATGTGCGGATAAATTTCGCTGTAGCTGCCCTCTAACCAGGTATTCGCCACCATTCCTGGGCCACCATGTCCTGGCCCACAGATATAAATCAGGTTGAGATCCTGCTGGCGGATGATGCGATTGAGATGGGCATAGATAAAATTCAGACCGGGTGTAGTGCCCCAATGCCCAAGCAGGCGGGGCTTGATGTGTTCCGGTTTCAGCGGCTCACGCAGTAGCGGGTTTGCCATCAGGTAAATCTGCCCAACAGAAAGGTAATTGGCAGCGCGCCAATAGCGATCCAGCAAGGTGAGTTCAGCGGCGGCGGTCGGTTGGGACATATCATTTCCTCCTGATTCAGTGGGCAAATGGTGTGCAGCACACCACTAACCCTAATAGAGAATCAGTGAGTCGACCAGGCCAGCAGCAAACAAAAAGGCCTCGCAATGCGAGGCCTTTGAAGAAAGCTTAGCCGGTTACTTTCCCACAACGTGCGCGGTTTCGCGGCCTTCGTCGTTGGCAGCCATGGGCGTGACCGCGACGTATTCAAGCTGCAAAATACGGCTGGTATCAGCCAGTACGCGTTCTGTCAGCGCCACATCACCATTCAGTTTGCGGCCCCAGGATGGGATCACAGTGCGGATTTTGTTCTGCCATTCCGGCGATGCCATCTGCTCGGGATACACTTTTTGCATCAACTCCAGCATGATCGGTGCGGCGGTTGATGCACCTGGTGATGCGCCAAGCAGGGCAGAAATCGAGCCATCTTCCGATGCCACTACTTCGGTGCCAAGGCGCAGCACGCCGCCTTCTTTCTCATCTTTCTTGATGATTTGCACACGTTGGCCCGCTGTCACCAGACGCCAGTCTTCCTGCTTAGCTTGCGGAACGTACGCGCGCAGCGCATCCATTCGATCGCGATCGCTTTGCAGTACCTGATCCATCAGGTATTTCACCAGGTCAAAACTTTTCAAACCCACATGCATCATCGGCAGCAGGTTCGAACTGTTCATGGAAGCGAACATATCCAGCAGTGAACCTTGCTTCAAAAACTTAGTAGAGAAGGTCGCAAACGGCCCGAACAGCAGCACTTGCTTACCATCCAACACGCGAGTATCAACGTGCGGCACAGACATCGGCGGTGCGCCAACGCTGGCTTTGCCATAGACCTTCGCCATGTGCTGTTTCACAACTTCTGGGTTTTCGGTGACCAGGAAAGAACCGCCGACCGGAAAACCTGCATAGCCGCTGGCTTCCGGGATGCCGGCTTTTTGCAGCAGCGGCAGCGCCGCACCACCTGCACCGATAAACACCGTTTTCGCCGTCAGCGTGCGCTGCGTACCGCTTGCCAGACAGTGCAGCGTGACCTGCCAGCGACCATCATCGAGGCGGCTGATATCACGCACTTCCTGATGCAGGCGCAGACGGAAATGAGGCTTTTTCTCCAGCGCTGCAATCAGCTGACGCGTGACTTCGCCGAAGTTAACGTCGGTACCCATTTCGGTCCAGGTCGCGGCCACTTTCTGGCTGCGATCGCGGCCTTTCATCACCAGCGGGATCCACTCCTCAATCTGCTGAGCATCTTCTGAGTAATCCATGCCACGGAACAAGGTGCTTTTCTGCAACGCCTTGAAGCGCTTGCGCAGAAACGAAACGTTATCCTCGCCCCAGACAAAACTCATGTGCGGCGTACTGTGGATAAAGCTTTTAGGGTTCTTCAGATTGCCTTTCTGGACGTGATAAGCCCAAAACTGGCGTGAAATCTGGAAGGATTCGTTGATCGCCACCGCTTTAGAGATGTCGATACTGCCGTCGGCCTTTTGCGGCGTATAGTTCAGCTCGGCCAACGCAGCGTGGCCGGTGCCCGCATTGTTCCAGCCATTCGACGACTCTTCAGCCACGCTGTCCAGACGCTCAAC
The DNA here is from genome assembly GCF_022761075.1 of Pantoea sp. MQR6. Lineage (NCBI taxonomy): Bacteria > Pseudomonadati > Pseudomonadota > Gammaproteobacteria > Enterobacterales > Erwiniaceae > Pantoea > Pantoea sp. MQR6. The sequence continues at coordinate 216,070 of NZ_JAKYXB010000007.1, read as the reverse complement.
CATTTCGATTGACCAGTCTGGCTCTAAGTCTTGCAGCCATGCGCCTAAGGTTGCGCTCATGACGCCCGCGCCGATAAGCAGAACATCGACGTCTTTACGCTCCTGCGTGGTGGTGTCCTTGCCAATGGCACTCATCGCGAGCGCAAGGTTTACAGCTGAATTGCACATGAGGCGACATCTCCTCTTCTGTTGACCTGAAGCTCAACAGGTTTGCAGGCGAAATAGACACGCTTCGTTCGAGCGCGTTGCGCTATCTCTTAAGGTTAAGACTCAGGTATAGGTTAAAGCGGTGATAACGGTTAACTGCACGTTATGCTTTGTCTTAGGAATATAACATTCTCGCATCTGAATTAAACATTTGTTTATTTTTTAAATGCAGAAATGATTCAGCATAAGAATTAATCATCAAAGGCGGCGGGATATAAGGTGTTTTTACCATTAACTCAGTAAGTTAACCGAGTAATATGTTGCAGGTGGGTTTAAGCGAAAAACAGCAGAGGAAACCGTTGAGTTTTTAAGGAATTAATTAACTTAATGATTATAAACAATAAAAAAATAGTTGAGAATTTATGCGATTTTTTGGTTACGTGATCTGAATCACCTTTCTGTAAAAATTATGTTACATATTTGTGTGTATTCAAACAGGCTGCAAACCTAAACAGCCATCGCGCTTTGTTATGTCAGCAGAGAGAAAGAGCCGCTTTCAAGCTCAGGTTTAAACCCTAAACCAGCGGCGCCAGACAAAACGAATCACAAAGAACTCCACCGTTCCCAGCAGCAAAAACCAAATGCAAAAAACCACGGTGTAAAGCTGGCTGAGATCCTGGAAATGAAACATCTCCATCAGGCGTTGCGCCAAAGCGATGCCAAAAGCGGGCGCGGGCAGCAGCAGGGCGGAGAGGAAACCCAGCAATAAAATACCGCCTGGGATAATGACTGTTTCGAATGGGTTATTCATTAGCGACTTTCTCAAAGGGTTAGCCCGCTATTTTCGGGCAATCCACGTTGCGGTTCAATCCCACAATGCCGAACCGGGCGTTAAAAAACGGTCTCAAATCACTAAGACAGGTCTCAGAAAATGCTTTTACACCATCAACTTAGCGTCAAACATAGCGGCTGTTAAAAGTTATAGCCTTTGCTATACTTAAATCCATGATTTTACTGTCTTTTTATCTTTAGTAATGCGTGCTAGACTGCGGCCACTTTTTCATTACTGAACAAAATGTGTGGTGAAATCAGCGGTAACTCTGGCTTTTTTCATCGCAATACCTGAAATCATGACTTTTATTGCCACGCTCATTCTTGCCTTAGGTATGTCCATGGACGCTTTTGCCGCTGCACTCGGCAAAGGTGCCACGCTGCATCGTCCTGGATTCAAAGAAGCGCTGCGTACCGGTCTGATTTTTGGTTCGATTGAAGCCTTAACGCCATTAATTGGCTGGGCAATCGGGCTTGCAGCCAGCCGCTACATTATGGCGTGGGATCATTGGGTTGCCTTTATTCTGCTGGCCTTTCTGGGTGGCCGTATGATGATGGAAGGTTTTCGCCAAAATGTCGCAGAACCTTGCGAAGCGCCACAGCAGCACGGGTTTATGGTGCTGGCCACCACGGCCGTAGCAACCAGTTTGGATGCGCTGGCGGTCGGCGTTGGTTTGGCTTTTTTGCAGGTCAATATTATTACCACGGCGTTAACCATCGGCGCGGCTACCACCGTCATGGCCACCACCGGCGTACTGGTCGGGCGTTTTATCGGTCCCATTCTTGGCAAATGGGCCGAAGTGCTCGGGGGTTTAGTCTTGATTGCAGTAGGCTCAACTATTCTGTTCCAACATCTTGGTTACTTCGCTTAAGCCGTGACTGAGTAAAAAGCAAAAAACCCAAAAAATGTGATCTACTTCAAAATTTATTGCCTGTAAAATGCGCGGAAGTTATACTTTTCGCGTATTTCTTCAACAAATTTTGAAACAGGTGACACATGAAACGCATTATTAAGTACGTGTTCCGCGCTTACGTTGAAACGTTTAAACACGTACCGCCGGGTGCAATGTACTAAACACCCCGCAAGAAACCCTCGATAATCGCGGTCAGGGATCGACCGGTGATTATCACTTTTTCCTCTCGCTTTTTCGCTGTAACGCCCTCTTATTCGCCTTTTTAAGCGCCCTCAGACTTACAACCATAAGCAGGCGATCTACACATAGCTGTAGGTTATACCCCAGCATCAAACAAGCATTCGTCACGCTGTCATCTGCATGAAATATTCCGTTCAGGCCCCCTAAACTCTGACGGAATAAAGAGAAACATCATGCTGATCCCTCAACCTTATTTGCTTTTCCTTGGTGATGTCACCGATCCGCTGGCAGCCAAAACAGCGCGCGGCATTCATGTATGGCGTCCTGAACAATGCGTTGGTGAAATCCGTTTGCCGGGCTGCACGGTCAGCCTTGGCCTGGAAGAACTCGACATCGCGACAGCGAAGGCGCGCGGCGCGAAAACACTGGTACTCGGTACCGCTAACGCAGGCGGATATTTGCCCACGCATTGGCTAGCAACCGTAACCGAGGCGATCACCGCAGGAATGAACGTTGCCAGCGGCTTGCATCATCGCCTGGCTGATGAACCGGAACTGGTGGCGTTAGCACAAGAGCATGGCGTGGAACTGTTCGATATTCGCCATATGCGGCCAAAATTGGATGTTGGCAGCGGTAAAAAACGCAGCGGTAAACGCATCTTAACGGTCGGTACGGATTGTTCGGTCGGCAAAATGTACACTTCGCTGGCGCTGGAAACGGCAATGCGCGAGATCGGAATGAAAGCGGATTTCCGCGCTACCGGGCAAACCGGCATTCTGGTTGCAGGCGAAGGCATTGCGATTGATGCAGTGATTGCCGATTTCATCGCAGGTGCAGCAGAGGCGCTTTCGCCAGCTAACGATGACGATCACTGGGATATTGTCGAAGGTCAGGGTTCACTGTTCCATCCTTCTTATGCAGGCGTCAGCATGGGGCTGATTCATGGCGCACAGCCACATTGGCTGGTGATGTGTCATGAAATGGGCCGTCCGCATATGCGTCACTTGCCGCATCAACCGATGGTTAGCCTGGCCGATTGCGTTGACGCTAACCTGCGCGCTGCCGCAGTGACCAGCGACAATGTCCAACTCGCCGGTTTTGCTATCAACACCTCTAATTTCCCTGAACAAGAAGCCCGCGACTATTGCGCACAGGTCAGTGCTGAGTTTGGTGTTCCTGCGACCGATCCGGTGCGCTTTGGTATCGACGCGATCGCAGCGTTGCTGAAGGAGCAGGGCTAAGATGCGTCGCATGCAGATTCAGCTGCTGGAGTTGCCTTTAGCGCGTCCGTTTGCCATCTCACGCGGCACCCGTACTGCGGTAACGGTCATTCGCGTCACGTTAGAACAGAACGGTTTTATCGGGCGCGGTGAATGTACGCCAACGCCGCGTTATAGCGAAACCGCTGAAAGCGTGCATGCTCAGCTTGAAGCGTTACAGGCCGATATTGAAGCTGGCCTCAGCCGTGACGCGTTGCAAACCCGTCTCGCTGCCGGTTCAGCCCGTAACGCGCTGGACTGCGCTTTATGGCGGCTGGATGCCGCACTGGCGAAACAAACGCTGTGGCAGCAGGCGGCCCGCAAGGTGCCGGTCTCCGTTGTGACCGCTGAAACGTTGAGTCTGGATACGCGCGAAAACATGGCAGAAGCTGCCGCAGATGCGGTATCGCGCGGTGCCGTGCTGCTGAAAATCAAACTCAACCGTGATGAGATTCTGGAAAAAGTGGCGGCAATCCGTGCCGTTGCGCCCCATGCGACGCTGATCATTGATGCCAATGAAGCCTGGGCGGGCCTTGATCTGCAAAGCCTGTTCAACGCCTTGCTGCCCTACAACATCGCCATGATTGAGCAGCCGTTACCTGCTGGTCAGGATGGTGATTTACAACGTTTCACCCATTCCATTCCTCTCTGCGCTGACGAAAGCTGTCACACCGTTGCCGACATTGAAGGTCTGCGCAATCGCTATGAAATGATCAACATCAAGCTCGATAAGTGCGGTGGTTTGACCGAAGCGCTGGCGATGGTTGTCGAGGCGAAAAGGCAGGAAATGCGGGTGATGGTGGGCTGCATGCTGGGTTCGTCGCTGGCAATGGAAGCCGCGCTGCCGGTGGCGATTGATGCAGAGCATGTCGATCTCGACGGCCCCATTTGGTTAGCGGCAGACAGTTCGCCGTTTCTCACCTATTCGCAAGGCCGCATCTGGCTGTAACACTCTGGAGCAACGATGACGGACACCTCCTTTTTAACTGCCCCCGCCAGCGTTGCCGATACGCGTTCCGCGCCGGTACTCGCCATTCAAGATCTTTGCGTCAGCTTTCGTGGGCGCAGCGGCGTTCATCAGGCGCTCAAGGGCATCTCTTTTGCTATTCATCCCGGTGAAATTGTTGCTGTAGTCGGCGAAAGTGGTTCCGGTAAATCCGTGACCTCGCTGGCGATAATGGGATTGCTGGCCGCCTCGGCGCGCACCGAACGGGGTTCCATTTTTTTCCGCGATCGTGCCGGAAAAGAGCATGATCTGAGCAAATTGAGCGATGAACAGCGGCGAACGCTGCGTGGTCGTGAAATGGCGATGATTTTTCAGGAGCCGATGACGTCACTCAATCCGGTATTGCGGGTGGGCGATCAACTCACTGAAGCGTTGCGCGACCATCAGTTGTGCGATAAAGCGCAGGCCCATGCACGGGCGCGTGAGCTGTTACGTCAGGTGCGCATCGCCGATATTGATCGCGTAATGAAAAGCTATCCCCATTCGCTGTCTGGCGGTATGCGCCAGCGCGTCATGATTGCGCAGGCGCTGGCGTGCGATCCGCAACTGCTGATTGCCGACGAACCGACCACCGCGCTCGACGTTACGGTGCAGGCGCGCATTCTGCATATCCTGCGTGATTTACAACAGCAAAAGCAGATGGCGGTGTTGTTCATCACCCATGACATGGGCGTAGTGGCAGAAGTTGCCGATCGCGTTGTGGTGATGTATCGCGGCAACGTTGTTGAGCAGGGCACGGTCGCAGAGGTTTTCACTGCACCGCAGCATGACTACACCAAGGCATTGCTGGCGGCAGTACCCAAACTCGGCGACATGCGTGAGCTGCCATGGCCGCAGCGCTTTCCATTACTGGGCGCAGAAACCACCGCCGCATCCAGCCAACACACCGCCCGTTACGAGGAAAAACCGTTGCTAGATGTACGCGGTTTGAAAGTGTACTTCCCGATACGCAGCGGTATTTTTTCAGCGCTAACCCATCAGGTTCATGCGGTAGAGCAGATCGACTTCACGCTCTGGCCAGGCGAAACCCTGGCGATTGTCGGCGAAAGCGGTTGTGGAAAGTCCACCACCGGACGGGCGCTGATGCGTTTATTACACAGCGATGCCGAGAGCATTCACTTTCAAGGCAATGAAATTACCAACCTGAAAGAGGCGCAATTCCAACCGCTGCGCCGTGAAATTCAAATGGTTTTTCAGGACCCTTATGCCTCGCTCAATCCTCGGTTAACCGTGGGTTTTACCATTGCGGAACCGCTGCTATTACATGGCGTGGTGAAGTCGCTGGAAGAGGCCACGCCGCAGGTTGAGGCGCTGTTGAAAAGTGTCGGTTTACTGCCGGAACATGCGCAGCGCTATCCGCATGAGTTTTCTGGCGGTCAGCGCCAGCGTATTGCTATCGCCCGCGCGATGGCGCTCAAACCCAAAGTCATTATTGCTGATGAAGCCGTTTCGGCGCTCGACGTCTCGATTCAGGCGCAGGTTGTCAATTTGATGATGGATTTGCAGCAGCAAACCGGCGTGGCATGGATTTTCATCTCTCACGATATGGCGGTGGTTGAGCGTATTGCCAATCGTGTGGCGGTGATGTATCTCGGCCAAATTGTCGAGATCGGCCCGCGCCAGTCAGTTTTCAACCATCCGCAACATCCTTATACCCAACGTCTGCTGGCTTCGGTGCCGGTTGCCGATCCATTGAACCGTCCTGAGCGTCATTTCGATGACAGCGAAATTCCCTCGCCGCTGCGCAAGGTTGGCGAGACGGTAGAGAAAAATCGTTATCGCCAGGTGGCTCCCCATCATTGGGTAGCCGAAGGCGCTTTTCCGCGTTAATTCATCAATACCAGGAGCCACCATGAAGCCGTTATTACGTCGTACGTCTCTCGCCCTTGGGCTGTCATTGTGTCTGGCGAATGTTGCCCAGGCGCAGGATCTGCGCATCTCCATGTATGCCGACATTACCGGGCTAGACCCGCACGATACCTCCGATAACATCAGCTATTCGGTGCAGAGCGGCATCTTTGAACGCTTGTTCCAGTTCGACGCCAAAATGACGCTGACACCGTGGCTCGCCACCGCTTACACCAGCAATGAAGACGCGACTCAATTTACGATTACGCTGCGCGATGGCGTGACTTTCCAGGACGGCACGCCGTTTGATGCTGAGGCGGTGAAAGCTAACCTTGATCGCCTTGCCGATCAGAGCAAAGGGCTGAAACGCAACAGCCTGTATCGCATGATTAACACCGTCACGGTGCTGGCACCGAATAAGGTGCAGATCGATTTGAATGAATCCTTTGGTGCCTTCATCAACACGTTGGCGCATCCATCAGCCGTCATGTGGAGCCCGGCGATTCTCAAGCAATACCCAGAAGAGTCGCAACTGCGTTTGCATCCTGTGGGCACCGGCCCGTTCAAATTCGTTGCATGGCAGCCGGGCAAAGCAGTCACCATGGCGAAATATACGGGTTACTGGAATAAAGGCTGGCCGAAAGTCGACAACGTGATTTTCTCGCCTAGCCCAGAAGATGCTACACGCGTAGCAGCATTGAAGTCAGGCCAGGTAGATGCGATTTACCCGCTGCCGTCCGATTTAATTGGCACCGTGCAAAGCGACAGCAAGTTGGCGATTCAGCGCGATCCGAGCATTTATCTCTATTACATGGCGATCAACACGCAGCATAAAGCACTGGCTGATGTGCGCGTGCGTCAGGCGATCAACTACGCCATTAACCGCGATCTCTGGCTGAAAGTTGGTTTTGCCGGCATGGGAACGCCAGCGACCTCGGCGATTCCAGCGGGCGTCCAGTTTTATCAGAAACAAGGCGAGCCGAATTACCGCTATGCGCCTGACGAAGCCAAGGCGCTGCTGAAAGCGGCGGGCTACCCGAACGGGCTGGACTTGAAATTGTGGAGCACCAATGCCACAGCCAGCGTGCGTGCTGCGCAGTTCCTGAAGGCCCAACTGGCAACCGTGGGCATCCGCGTAACGGTAACGCCAATGGATTCCGGCACCCGCAACGCCAAACTCTGGGGTGTGAAAGATCCTAAGCAGGCTGAATATGATCTCTATTACGGCGGCTGGTCTACCTCAACCGGTGATGCAGACTGGGCGTTGCGTCCGCTGTTCGCCACTGAATCTTGGGTACCGACCTCCTATAACGTTTCTTACTACAGCAATCCCGCGGTGGATAAAGCCATTGCAGGCGGTTTAGCGACAGCCGATCCAACCAAGCGCGCTGCCTCTTACGCAGAAGCGCAGACGCTGCTGTGGAAAGATGCACCGATTGCATTCTTAGGTACGCCGGACAATTTAGTCGGCAAGACCAAAGCGCTGAGCGGCGTCTCGATGCTGCCAGACGGCAATTTGCTGTTTACCCAAGCGGCGTTTAAGTAAGGCTTTGTTGGGGCAGGGCGTTGTTTGCCTCCCATCTCGTTGCTCTTTAGTCCGGGGTCGTTTGTCCCCCACCTCGGTCCTCTTTAGTCCGGGGTCGTTTGTCCCCCACCTCGGTCCTCCCCCACATGTGGGGGAGGAAGGGGCTGCAATATGCGAGTAATGAAGTTGCATGTGGCAGCGTCTCCTTCCCCCGCTGGCGGGGAAAGGCCGGGATGGGGGACAGCGAGCAGATGAGGTCGTTTGTCCCCCACCTCAATCCTCCCCCATACATGGGGGAGGAAGACGCTGCTTTATGTTAGTAATGAAGTTGCATATGGCAGCGTCTCCTTCCCCCGCTGGCGGGGAAAGGCCGGGATGGGGGACAGCGAGCACAATCTTGCAGACAGCGAGCACAATCTTGGGTCCGCGCCCTGTCCCTGGACAATAAGCACCGAGTCAATAAAAAGGAACCTCATGTTCGCATACATCATTCGTCGACTGCTGGAGATGATCCCGGTGCTGTTGGTGGTCTCACTGCTGGTCTTCGGCTTCATCAAGCTGCTGCCCGGCGATCCGGCACGTATCTACGCGGGACCCGATGCGCCCATCGAGGCGGTCGAAGCAGCACGTCAGCACCTTGGTCTTAACGATCCGCTACCACAGCAATATATTCATTGGCTTGGCGGCATTTTTCGTGGCGACCTGGGCGTCACCTATCGTACCCAGCAACCGGTATTAGAGGTGATCAAACAAGGATTTATGCCAACTATGTGGTTGGCGCTGGCCGGTTTTGCCTGGTCAGTCGTGCTGGGCCTCATTTTGGGGGTGATCGCCGCGCTGCGTCGCGGAAAATGGCAAGACTGGACTTTAATGAGCGTGGCGGTTGGCGGCATCTCAATGCCAACCTTTTGGCTTGGCCTGCTGCTGATACAGTTTGTTGCCATGCCGTTTGGCCTGTTCTCCGTTAGCGGCTTCAATAAGCCCGCCGATATTATCCTGCCTGCTATCACGTTGGGTTCCTCAGTAGCGGCGGTCATGGCACGCTTTACCCGCTCAGCCTTTCTCGAAGTGGCGCAGGAAGATTACGTGCGCACCGCGCGCGCCAAAGGGTTGCGCCAGCGGCTGGTCACCTGGAAACATGTGATGCGTAACGCACTGATCCCGGTGATCACCATGCTGGGTCTGCAGTTTGGTTTTCTGCTGGGTGGATCAATTGTGGTGGAAAGTGTCTTCAACTGGCCGGGTTTAGGCTGGCTGTTGATCGAGTCGATAAAATCGCAAGATCAGCCAGTGATCCAGGCGCTGGTGATGCTGTTTGTGTTTGAATTTATTGCGATCAACCTGCTGGTCGATCTGCTCTACGCGGTGGTTAATCCTGCCATCCGTTTGAAATAGGAGTCAGAGATGAGCGAAACGCTTTCTGCTGTTGTGCCTGACACTATCCGCTCGCCGTGGCGCGATTTTTTGCACGCTTTAGTGCGTAATCCGCTGGCGCTGGTTTCGGGCAGCTTTGTGCTACTGCTGGTATTGGTGGCGATTTTTGCCCCTTGGTTAGCCCCGTGGAACCCCATGGAGCCGGACTGGATGGCGCTCTCTTCGCCGCCGTCTGCCACACACTGGATGGGCACCGATGATCTGGGCCGCGACGTATTAAGTCGTATTATTTATGGTGCGCGCATTTCGCTGTACGTCGGCGTGGTGTCTGTCACGCTCGGCATGCTGGTGGGGATTTTCCTTGGCCTGCTGGCGGGTTATTACGGACGTTGGGTCGATATGCTGATCATGCGCGCTTCTGACGTATTGTTCGCCTTTCCCGGCATGCTATTGGCAATTGCGGTGGTGGCGATTCTTGGTCCCGGCTTGAATAACGTGATCATTGCCGTAGCGGTGTTCAGTGTGCCGGTCTTCGCCCGCATCGTGCGTGCCTCCACGTTGACGCTGAAACAGGCGGCCTATGTGGAAGCCGTGCGCTGCGCCGGTGCGCCAGATCGGATTATCCTGCTACGCCACATTTTGCCCGGCACGCTTTCCAGCGTAATCGTCTATTTCACCATGCGTATTGGCACCAGTATTCTCACCGCAGCGGGCCTGAGTTTCATTGGCCTTGGCCCGGAGCCAGACGTGCCTGAATGGGGCAATATTCTGGCCATGAGCCGCAGCATGATGATGGCGGGCTTGTGGCATGTCAGCGTCTTTCCGGGGCTGGCGATATTTATCACCGTGCTGGCGTTTAACCTGCTGGGCGATGCCCTGCGTGACACCCTGGATCCAAAACTGAAGAGCTAATCATGGATTTTCAACAGATGCAGCGTGACCTGCTGTTGCAGCGCTGGCGCAGCGAACGTCAACTCGGTCAACCGCGCAGCGAATGTGGTGCAACTGATCGTATCACCGATGTTCCGGGCGTACGCGTCGGGCATCACACAATAGCAGCAGGCGAAGTGCAGACCGGTGTCACGGCAATTGTGCCGCCCGGCGATAATCTTTTTACCCAGCCGCTGCCCTGTGCGGCGGCAGTATTTAACGGTTTTGCCAAGCCGGTTGGCTTAGTGCAGCTCAGTGAGTTGGGCGTGCTGCAAACCCCAATTTTGCTAAGCAACACGCTGGCGGTGGGCACGCTGTATACCACGCTGGTGCGTGAGGCGATTCTTGCTAATCCGGAATTAGGCCGCAGTTTACCCACCGTGAACCCGCTGGCGCTGGAGTGCAATGATGGCTGGCTAAATGATATTCAGGCGCTGGCGATCACGGAAGAGATGGCGCGCTCTGCGCTTAGCAATGCCGATGCAGATTTTGCGTGTGGCAGCGTGGGTGCTGGGCGTGGCATGAGCTGTTTCAGCCTGAAAGGGGGGATCGGCAGCGCCTCGCGGCTCATTCCCACGTTGAACGCCACGCTCGGTGTTTTGGTGCTGGCAAACTTCGGCGCATTAACCGCGTTAACGCTGGATGGCGTTCGCCTGGGCGAGATGATTGCGCCGCTGCTGCCGGAACTGACGCCGCAGCGCGATGCCGGTTCGATCATCATCATCATGGCAACCGATGCGCCGCTCGATGCTCGTCAGCTTAAGCGCGTCGCGAAACGCGCCGGTGCGGGTTTGGGGCGACTTGGCAGTTATTGGGGCCACGGTTCCGGTGACATCGCCGTCGCGTTTTCCACTCAAGCAACGCCGCAACCGCCCGATGACGCTGCGCTAGAGCCGCTGTTGGCCGCCGCCGCAGATGCCACCGAGCACGCGGTGCTGGATGCGTTACTCAGCGCCGAGGCAGTAACCGGTTTTCGCGATCATCATCGTCCGGCTTTGCGTGAGGTGCTGGATCGACTGGCTGCACAAGGAGAATCTGACCAATGAAAATCTTTATCTCTGCCGATATTGAAGGCATCGCTGGCGTCATGCGCCCGGAGCAGTGTTCTCCAGGACATGCAGAACATCAGTTGGCGCGTGGCCTGATGGAACAAGAGGTGAATGCCGCCATTGCTGGCGCGTTTGCTGGTGGTGCAACGGAGGTGGTAGTGGCCGACAGTCACGCACAAATGACCAATCTGCGTGCTGAAAATATCGATCCGCGCGCCCGGCTGGTGCAGGGTAAACCGCGCGGCTTATCAATGGTGGAAGGGCTGGAGCAGCAAGCTTTCGACGGCATGATGTTTATCGGCTATCACAGCGCGGCGGGTGAGTTTGGCGTGCTGGCGCATACCATTAACGGGCGCGCATTTTGGCGTATTCAGATCAACGGCCAGGTGATGGGTGAAAGCGACATCTATGCCGCAGCAGGCGCGGAGCAGGGCACGCCACTGTGGCTGGTAAGCGGCGACGATTGCCTGAAAAAGTGGATTGGCGAATATTATCCGTCAGTGGAGTATGTCCAGGTGAAGCGTGCCATTTCACAAACCAGCGCTGAATCGCTCAGCCCTGAAATGGCCCGAACCGCAATTCGTGAAGCCGCAGAACATGCCGTTAAACGGGCGGACCTGAAATCGACGACGTTGCTCACCGCGCCTTATCAGCTGCGTTTGCAGGCCAGCAAACCGGTATTAGCCGATTTGTTCAGCCTGATACCGGGTGTAGAGCGGATTGATGCGGTGACGGTGGGTTATCAGGCTGACCGCATGGCGACAATTATCAGCCTGTTAAGCGCATTCTCTTATCTGGCGACGACGCAAAATTAGGTCATCCGATGAGCAGAACTCTGTACGATTTTTAGCGTCGCTTTTGTTACCCTGCACGGCATTGATTAAGCACACGTTTTTAAAACAGCGTTCACAACACGCGATACCCAAAATCATTCGAATTGAAGAGTGATGGGTATATAACAAATGAGGCAGTAATGCAGCTTTGCAGTTTTTACCTTCCTGACCAGGAAAGAAAAAGTTTTGGTATTGTGCTGGAAAATGGCGTTATCGATCTCGGCCTGCGTTTTGGCGCAGAATGTCCCGATCTTAAAAGCTTTCTGACCCGCTCATCGCTGGCCGATCTCGATGCGTTTCGTGCCATGCCCGCTGATCATCCGTTCTCTGCACTGCGCTTTCTGCCAGTGATTGAAAACCCGGGTAAAGTCTTCTGCGTAGGCATGAACTACGCCGATAAGCGTAAAGAGTTCGCCGAAACCCTCGACGCGCCGACTTTATTTGTTCGTTTCGCCGATTCGCTGACCGGCCACGATTCACCCTTGCAGAAGCCAGCTACTACACAAGAGTTTGATTATGAAGGTGAGCTGGCGGTGATTATCGGTAAAGCTGCGCATCAGGTAAAAGCCGCAGAGGCGTTAGATGTGGTCGCCGGTTACAGCTGCTTTATGGATGCGACAGTACGCGATATGCAGTTTACCTGGTTCACCGCTGGGAAAAACTGGCCGCAAACCGGGGGATTCGGGCCGTGGATGACCACCGCCGATGAAATCCCCGATCCGCAGCAGTTGGCAATCAAAACCTTCCTGAATGATCGGGAAGTGCAGAACGACAACACCAGCAGCATGGTGCATCCGGTGGCGAAGATTATTGAATATATCTCGGCATTCAGCCCGCTATCACCTGGCGATGTGATCATCACCGGTTCACCGGGCGGTGTCGGCAAGAAACGCACGCCGCCGCTGTTTATGTTTAGCGGAGATGTCATCGAAGTACATATCGAAAAAATCGGCCGTTTAGTTAACGCAATCGCGTAGCGCCTTCATACTTCGCGCTGCAGGTGCGTTGGCTGCATGGGTTAACCCCGGTCACTTACTTGCTCTCACGTAGCGCCTTCATACTTCGCGCTGTAGGTGCGTTGGCTGCACGGGTTAACCCCGGTCACTTACTTATGTAAGCTCCCGGGGATTAACCCGTTTGCCGCCTTCCTGCAGCACGAATTATTTTGGCTCGCTTCGGTGAGCGCTGAGGCTAAAAAGAGGACGCTGCTGCGGCTCGCCTCGGTGAGCGCTGGAAAAGACGACGCTGCTGCGGCTCAGGTTGGTGAGCGCTGAAAATAGACCACGCGGCTGCGGCTGAGTTGGAGTCGAATACGCTCGCCCTGGCGCTGTATCACAAAGCGCTTCTGCCACGGACCATCCTTACCGGTGGCGAGAACCCGATCCTGCCCCAGCGATTGCAGCGTGGCGGGGATTGCGGCGGGCCCGATTCCCATCATCAACACCTTGCCTTCCACCGTCAGTTCCGCGCGCTGTTCTGGCGCAAACCAGCGGCCTTGTAGTGCCGTAATTGATGCTTCATCCGGTTCTACCGGTACAAAGCGGCGTGCCGCGTGACCAATTTCACCGACAATTGCCTGCCCTTCATGACGTAAACGCAGCGGGAAAGTGCTGGAAAGCGACACGGCATCGCCATGCGCATCGCCGCGCCACAGCGTTTCGCCTGCGCCCAGCCAGGTCGCGGTCACGCCAGCGATTTCCAGCCAATCGGCGTCAGCCGGATTTTCTGCCACATACAGCCCAGGCGTTAAGTCATGACCTTTTTCTGGCAGGGAACGATTAATCAGCGCCGCCATCACCCGCATCGCGCTTTCAGAGGTTGTAATGTCCTCACGATTGGCAACCAACGCCACGCCAATTTTTAATTCCGGGTGCAGCAGAAAATAACTTTTATAACCCGCGTGCGAACCGCCGTGACCAAACAGCGTCTGGCTGCCGATCATGCTGCTGGTTAGCCCCAAGCCGTAGCCGCTGGTGCGGCCATCTGCCAAGGTGCGTGGCGCACTGAGTCGCTGCAACACGCCCGCGCCTGGTCCGCTGTCTGCCAGCAAGGTTTGCAACCAGCGCGTCAAATGACGCAGGCTACCGGTGATACAACCTGATGCCGAAAGATGCAGGCCAGCGCTGGAAAGCAACCAGCGCTCACCATCATGCCAGTAACCTGGCACCAAACCCGGTACGATATCAAACCAGGTTTCGGCGGCGGTGAGATCAATCTCCAGTGGTTCGCAGAGATACTGCTGGAGCAGGTCGCGAAAGCGCACCCCTTTGGCTTTCAACGCCTCTTCAACCAGGCGATAACCGGTATTGGTATAAGAAATTTCGCTGCCCGGCGAATAATTTAACTCGCCTTCTTCCGCTACAAAGTGCAGCAGATCTGCGGCTGAAGTCGCGTTGTAAACCGACAAACCCAGCAGCGATAACGTTTCACGCACGTCGGGTAAACCGCTGCTCATATCGAGTGCCTGGCCCACAGTAATCTGACCGTTCGCGCCGCGCAGCTGGGGTAAATGCTGCACCAGCTTATCGTCGAGCGATAAATAGTGACGGCCCGGCCCAGTAACCAGTGCTGCGAAAATGTGTTTGGTAATTGAAGCAAAGCGCACCACGCTGTCGGGGCTGAACGGCGTTTGCTGGGCTAAATCGGCCAGGCCCGCGCTGTGCGCTGAGTGGATCTGATGGGCGTCGAACAGTACGATTGCGCCGCCCGGTGCGCCCGGCTGTTGCCAGCTTTGGGTGATCTGTTCCGCGACGTCTGCCGCGTGTTGCCAGTTAACTGTCATGCAGGTTCCTCAAGCGTCATGCTGAGATCAAAAAGCTGCGCAGTATGCGGATGCTGAATGCGCCTGGCGCGCAAATCGTCCGCGCTCAGCTGCTCCACCATCTCACCGTTTTGCATCACGCCAATGCGCTGACAGAGATGCGCCACCACTGCCAGATTGTGCGTCACCATAATGTAGGTGAGTTTGCGTTCGCTGCGTAGATCACTGAGCAAATTCAGGATTTCCGCCTGCACCGAAACATCGAGCGCTGACGTCGGCTCATCCAGCAGCAGGACTTCAGGTTCAGCAATCAGCGCACGGGCAATCGCCACGCGCTGGCGCTGACCGCCAGAAAGCTGATGCGGAAAACGAAAACGCACCGCCGCCGCTAAACCAACTTCACTCAGCGCCTGGCTGATGCGCTGTTCAGCGCGATCCAGCCGATGCACCAGCAGCGGCTCGTGCAGGATGCGGTCGATGGTTTGGCGCGGATGCAGCGAACCATAGGGATCCTGAAACACCATCTGCACCTGCTGGTAGAAATGGCGTCCGCGTTTTGCGCTCAATGCCATTTCGCCAAACCGCATCGTACCGTGCCAGTCGTGATTCAGCCCGGCCAACGCCCGCAAAAGGGTGGATTTGCCGGAACCGCTTTCGCCCACCAGCCCAAAACTTTCGCCATTGGCCACACGAAAACTCACGCCTTTCACCACTTCGTGCGCACCAAAAGCGATGCGCAGATCATCAATCTCAATCATCTTGATTCCCTTAATCGCGCCACGCGGCATCGCGCTGCAATACCGGTAAACGCGCGCGCGGATGGCGCAGCGACGGCAGGCAGGCCAGCAAACCTTGCGTATAAGGATGCTGCGCCTGATGCAGTTCGCCCGCCTTTAGCTGTTCAACAATCTTGCCGGCGTACATCACCGCCACGCGATCGCAGAAGTGCGACACCAAAGGCAGATCGTGGCTGATCAGGATCAATCCCATGCCGCGCGCAGAAACCAGATCGTCAATCAGTTTGAGGATCTCCGCCTGCACCGTGGCATCCAGTGCGCTGGTGGGTTCATCGGCAATCAGCAATTCAGGATCGGGTGCCAGCATCATGGCAATCATGATGCGCTGGCCCATGCCGCCAGAAACTTCATGCGCATACCGCTGTGCGACTGCTTCAGCGTCACGAATTTTGACCTGCTCCAGCAAACCAATGGCTGCCTGCATGGCGGCTTTTTTGCTGCCGCCTTTGTGCTCACGCCAGGCTTCTGCCACCTGCTGACCGATGGTCATCACGGGATTAAGCGAATATTTCGGATCTTGCAGGATAAAACCGACACGCTTGCCGCGAATCTGGCGCAGCACTTTCTCACTCGCCTGGCGCAGATCGATGCCGTCAAAGCGCAACACATCCGCGCTAACGTCTGCATTGCCGGGCAACAGCTGCATCAGGCTGCGTGCGGTAAGCGACTTGCCGGAACCGCTTTCGCCGACGATGGCAAACTTCTCTTTGCCGACGCTGAGGCTGACGCCGCGCACCGCCTCAACGGTTTCGCTGCGACTGCGAAAGGCGATGCGCAGGTTTTCAATTTCCACCAGCATTTAGCGCTCCTTGGGATCGAGGACGTCGCGTAAACCGTCGCCTAAAAAGTTAAACGCCAGCGATGTCAGGAAGATGGCGATACACGGCATCAGCGGTACCCACCATTCGCTGAACAGGAAGCGGCGTGCAGTCGCGATCATCGTGCCCCATTCGGGTGATGGCGGTTGCGCGCCCATGCCGAGAAAGCCCAGGCTGGCAGCCGTGATGATGATGGAGCTCATGTCTAACGTGATGCGCACAATCAGGCTGGGCACGCACAGCGGCATGATGTGACGCAGGATAATGCGCAGCGGTGTTGCACCCGTCAGGCGGTTGGCGGCGATAAAATCGCTGTGGCGATATTGCAGCGTTTCGGCACGCGCCAGACGTGCGTAAGGCGGCCATGAAGTTAAGGCAATCGCCAGCACCGCACTTTCAATGCCCGGTTTCAACGCAGCAACAAACGCCAGCGCCAGAATCAAACGCGGAAAGGCGAGAAAAATGTCGGTGATGCGCATCAACGCTTTATCAATAAAGCCGCCGCAATAACCCGCAATGCAGCCAATCAGCAGGCCGAGCGGGGCGGTAAGCAGCACCACCGCGATCACCATGCCCAACGTGGTTCTGCCGCCATAAATAATGCGCGTCCAGACATCGCGCCCGAGTTCATCGGTACCGAGCCAGTGTGTAAAAGAGGGCGCGGCCAGGCGATTCTCCAGATGCTGTGCGCTGGGAGCGAAACCACTCAGCAGAGGCGCAAACAGCGCCAGCAGCAGCATAAGCATAATGACAATCAATCCTGCCACGGCCAGCGGATTGCTGCGCAGGTTGAGCCACAAGCGGTAGCGGCGGCCCCAAACTGCCTGTCGGCGGTTGCTGGGCGTGTCGTCGAGCAGACAGGCTCGTGAGAAAAAAGTCATTTTACGCGGGGATCCCAAAGTCGATAGAGAAGGTCAGCTAGCTGATTTAGCAACACGTAAACCGCGCCGACCAGCAGCGTGGCACCGACCACTGGATTCATATCAGCGTTCATCAGCGAGGTAGTGAGATATTGGCCGAGACCAGGCCAGGCGAAGACGTTTTCCGTCACCACCGCGCCTTCCAGTAATCCGGCGTAGGTAAGCGCCAGCACCGTGACCAACTGCACCGCCACGGTGGGAAAGGCGTGTCGCCAAATCACCCGACGGGACGACAACCCTTTGGCGCGGGCAGTGATCACAAACTCGCCGCCTAATGCGTTGAGCATGAAGGTACGCGTCATGCGGGTGATATACGCCATGCTGAAATATGCCAGGATCAACACCGGCTGCGCCATGTGCGCCAGCGCATCCCAAAAGGCGTCATATTCGCCCGCCAGCAGGGAATCGATGGTTAAAAATCCCGTGACCTGCGGCACCATGTCCTGCCAAATAATGTCCTGGCGTCCCGGGCCAGGCGCGATACCCAACACCGCGTAGAACACCAGCAGGCTGAGCAGCGCCAGCACAAACACCGGCAGCGAATGGCCAGCAAGGCATATCACGCGAATGGTTTGATCTATCCACGAACGCTGGCGTACTGCGGCCCAGACCCCAAGGGGAATGCCAACCAGCGCGGCAATCACGATCGCCGCCGTTGCCAGCTCCATCGTCGCCGGAAAGAAGCGCGCAATATCGCTGGTGACAGCGTTAGAGGTGAGAATGGATTTGCCTAAATCTCCGTGTAGCAGTTGATTCAGGTAGTGACCAAACTGGATGTAGAGGGGCTGATCCAGCCCCATTTCCATCCGCACGCGCTCAACCACCGATTGCGGCGCGTTATCACCCACCGCCGCCAGCACCGGATCGGTGGGCATGACGCGGCCAATGAAAAAGGTCAACACGGATAAGCCAAACAGCGTCAGCACTAAACTGCCCAAGGTGCTGAAGGTTTTTTTCAACGCCCCCATCAGGCTTTTTTCACCTGCGCATAGGACCACTGTTCCAGCACCGTGAGATGCACATCAGAGATGTTTTTATTGCAGGCCACGGTTTGAATCTGCTGCATCATATAAATGAACGGGCTTTTTTCCCGGCCCATTTGCTGAATTTTTTGGTAGAGCGCAATGCGTTTCGCTGGGTCACTTTCATGCAGTGCCTGCTCGGTGAGCGTGTTGAATTCATCGTCGGACCAGCCGCAACGCCACGCCAGCGTGCGGTTGCGCGCATTGGTGCTGTTGTCGGTATTGACGCAGAACGCTTCGGTATTGGAGTTGGGATCAAAGTAATCTGCGCCCCATGATGTCAGCGCAAGCTGATGTTGGCGGGCGCGCATTTTGGTTAGCACCTGACGGTTTTCTGAAGAGATCAGCGACACCTTGATACCAATCGCGCCTAACTGAGTCTGAACCGCCTGAGCGATATCTGGGTAAGGCTGCATTGAATAGTGGTCGAGCGTGATGTCGAAACCGTCTGGATAACCCGCTTCTGCCAACAGCGCTTTGGCTTTACTGACGTCTTTATGGAACGGTGTGTCATCCAGCGCCGCCGGGAAGCCGCTCGGCAAGAAGCTTTGATGCACGTTATACGTCAGCGTCAGAATGTTTTTCTGGATGCTGTCGTAATCCAGCGCCCACTTGATCGCTTGCCATACCTGCGGCTTTTTCAGCAGTTCATTGGTGGTATTGCAAGACATCAGCATGATGGCGGAGAGCGGCTGTTTCACCAGCGACACGCTGGTGTCATTCACCAGCGGCTTGAGCTGTTCGGTGGTCAAATCATACGCCGCATCCACGTCGCCTTTTTTCAGCATCAGCGCCTGCGCAGCGGGATCGGCGATGTGTTTGAGGATCACACGTTTGATTTTGCTCTGGCTGGCGTAAGCCGGGTTCAGTTCCAGAATCACGCTTTCACTGGCTTTCCAGCCGCGCAGCGTAAAGGCGCCCGATCCCGCGCTGTGCTGTTTCAGCCAGGCGTTACCGAAATCGTTGCCTTGCTGATTCGCTAAACAGGCTTTCTTCGACACAATGCTGCCCACCGTCGCGGACAGGCAATACAACAGGAACGATTCCGATGCCGGGCCACCAAGCTTCATCTGCAATGTCTGCGCATCGGTCGCCGTGATCATCTGGTCAACGTTCTCTTTAGTAAAACCGAACTGGTTGATGATAAACGCCGGGCTTTTATCCAGTTTGACGATGCGTTGGAGTGAGAAAGCCGCATCTTCAGCGGTCAAAGCGGTTCCGTCAGCGAACTTTGCCGCCGGGTCGAGATGAAAAGTGAACACGCTATTATCACTGCTGACGTCCCAGCTTTTTGCCAGTTGACCTATCACTTTATCGGCCTGAACCGGGTCAGCCATCACCAGACGTTGATAGAGGTTGCCGCAGATTTGGCCGCCGGTCGCTTCGAAACTTTCATGCGGATCGAGGCTGGTTATATTATCGAGCTGCATCGCCATCACCAGCATGCTGGGCGGCGTAGCGGCAAAGGCAGAATTAAGGCTGAGATAGGAAACGAACGGAACGGCGCTGCATCCTGCGAGAAAACGTCTTCTGGTGACCATGCTATCTCCAACTAATTGATTATTAATAGAATTATTTTATACTTGTGCTTTTTTTGTCTTGACATCTTTCTGCGGCAAGCGGATTAATAACGCCTATAGCCGAAAACCCTTTGCCTCTTTTTGGTGCGTTCGCGCGGTCAGCTTGCCTGCGCTGTGCGCGCTCTCTCGTTAACGGAATGGATAAATATGTCTGACAAAATTACCGCTGCACGGCTTGCCATCCCGGTGTTTGATGGGCACAACGACGTGTTAAACAAGCTGTGGGAGCACCATCAGCCGGATCCGGTCCGCGCTTTTTTGCAGGGCACCGATTCAGGCCAAATGGATTTTCCGCGCATCCGCCAAGGCAATATGGCGGGCGGCATTTTCGCCACGTGGGTGCCAACGCATCCGTCTGTTGCAAGAAGCGAGCCAGATGCCTTGGATTTTCCTCAGGAAATTGTCTCAGCGGCACGCGATGCCACTTTTTCTATGCTGGCGTTGCTGCTACGAATTGAGGCGGCTTCAGCCGGTAAGATCAAAATCTGCCATAGCGTGCGAGAGATTCGTGAATGTATGGCGCAACAGGTTCTGGCGGTGGTGATGCACGTTGAAGGTGCGGAAGCGCTGGATACCAACGGTGATCTGCTGGATATGCTCTACGCCAGCGGTTTGCGCACGCTTGGCCCACTCTGGAGCCGCACCAACCAATTTGGTTATGGTGTGCCGTTCCGTTATCCCTCGTCGCCAGATCTTGGCGAGGGCTTAACACCCGCAGGTAAACAGCTGGTGCGCGACTGTAATCGTCGCCGTATCCTTGTTGACCTGTCGCACATGGATGAGAAAGGGTTCTGGCATACCGCTGAAATCAGCGATGCACCGTTGGTCGCCAGTCATTCCAATGCGCATGTGTTAAGTGCGCAGTCGCGTAATCTCACCGATCGCCAACTTGCGGCAATCGCTGAAACCCAAGGCTTTGTCGGCGTTAACTTTGCTGTGCCATTTTTGCGTGCCGATGGCGATCGTCATGCAGCAACCGGCGTGGATGAGATCGTGCGCCACGTTGAATATCTGCTGGAAAAAGTCGGTGAAGATGGCGTGGGTTTTGGTTCAGATCTGGATGGCGCAACCATGCCGGATGAGCTGAAAGATGTGGCGGGCTTCCCGCTGCTGGTCGAGGCGCTGGCGAAGCGCGGGTACAGCCACGCCTTGCTGAATAAAATTTGTCATGGCAACTGGTTGCGCGTGCTCGAAGCGACCTGGGGCGAATAACGATGCGGCTGCGGCATATTGAAGTCTTTCAGGCGATTGTGCAGACCGGCACCATCAGCGGTGCGGCGCGCCTGCTGAATGTGTCACAGCCCAATGTGAGTCGGGTACTTAATCACGCCGAACAGCAGCTCGGTTTTACGCTGTTTGAGCGGCGTGCGCAGGGCATGGTGGCCACTGCTGAAGGGCGTCGCCTGTTACCGGAAATTGATGAGCTTTATCATCGCTTGCAGGCGATCAATCTGCTCGCTGAGCAGCTGCGACGTGGCGAAGGGCAAACGGTGCGCGTGGGCGCGGCGCACGCCTTTGGTCAAATGGTATTGGCACCCGCGCTGGTGGCCTATCAACAACAGGCGGTGGCGGTAAACGTTGAGCTAGTGACCGAACACTTCGGCACGCTGTGTCGCAGTCTGCTTGATAATCAACTCGATTTCGCGCTGGTGTTTGGTCAACAGGTCGATGCTGATTTACTGGCCGAGCCGCTGTTTCAATCATCCATGGTAGCCTTGTTGCCAGCCGACTCGCCGCAGCAGGCTCCGGTTACGCTGGAATGGCTGTGTGCTAACAATCTGTTGATGATGCAGAATCAGGATCCGCTTGGGCGCGTTTTGCATCGCGCCCTGCGTGATAAGCAGCTGCATTCGGCACTATCGTTGTCGATCAAAACCTATTCAGTCATTGCCGATATGGTGCTGGCGGGCGGCGGTGTAGGCGTGGTTGATCTGTTTACGGCTTGCCGCTACGCCGACAAACTCAAGCTGCTGCCCATCGCACAACCGCTGCCGTTTGAAGTGATGCTGATTAGCCGTCGCGACCAGCCACAATCACAATCTACGCTGCACCTGAAACAGGTGATCCGCAGCAAGCTGTGGGAAATTGCCCGCCAGTGTGAAATACAATTTATGGCCCCATTAATCTGATAAACCGCCTGCCGCTGAATCCCGTCCTACACTGAAAGTCTACGTCTGAACAGGAGCAGCAGATGGGGCGAACTATCCAGAGTAAACGGCGGCAGCGTGCGGCGCTGGTCGCCGGTGTAGGTTTAGGGGCCGCCGCCGCGTGGTGGGGCATCAAAAAATGGCAACAGCTGAAGCAAACTCCGCCAGTCTCAACGCGTAGCCATCACGCCGGGTTGGCCGGTTATTATCAGCAAATTGGTGACTGGCGCATGTTTACGCGAGTCACACCCAATGAAACCCACGGCTTGCCGGTGGTGCTGATTCACGGTCTGGTGTTGTCGGGCAGGTCGATGGAAGATCTGGCTTTAGCATTAAGCCGCGATTACCACGTTTTAGTGCCAGATTTGCCCGGCTTTGGCGCCAGCGCGTTACCGGCGAAAGCGCCCATCTTGTCGGTGGATGAGTTAGCCGAAGCGCTTTGGCTCTGGCTACAGCACAACAATTTTCAGCGCGCGATTTGGATCGGTAACTCGTTTGGCTGCCAAATTTTGGCGGCGTTAGCGGTTAATCATCCTGAAGCCGTGGCAGGTTTGGTGCTGCAAGGCCCAACGGTTGATCGTCACGCCAGAAGCCTGCCCCGTCAAATTTGGCGCGACTGGCACAACGGGCGACTGGAATCACATCGCTCTCCCAGTCAGCTGTCGCGTGTTGACTACGCCAAAGCGGGACTGTGGCGCGCCTTTGGCACCCTGCGCGCCATGATGCGCGACCATATCGAACGAAGGCTCACCTACATTACGGCACCCACGCTGTTACTGCGCGGCTCGCGTGATACGGTCTCGCCCGCACGCTGGGTTGAAGAGCTGGGTGCACTGCTGGCCAACGGTGAAACCCTTACGCTGCGCGGCGGCACCCATACGCTACATTTTGTTTATCCGTGGAGTTTCTGTCGCGCAATTCGTCCGTTCCTGGCGCGCATTCAGCAGGAGAATCATCATGAGTAAACCGCCAAAAGGCATCGCCCGTTTCGATTCCTCTGCTGCCATGTTAGTGGCGTTAGCCAATGCGCTACACGATCGCCCGTTTGCCAGCCCCAGCCAGTCGCCAACACTGGATCGCCTGTTGCCGTCATTGAATAAACTGCCGACGCGGCTGCGAGAATGGGGATACGCCGTTGGCGGCATGGCGGAAGGGATCAGCGTGGCACAGGCTGGCGAACTGGATATTGAAGGTATTGCCGAATGGATGGTGAGCGAATATCCACAGCAATCCTATCCGGCGGCGTTTATCGGCTCATCAAATGGCGCAATGATTCATCTCGCGGCGGCAATGGGCGTGCCGTGGTTGCCACAAACCTTTCTTTGTCCGGTGCGGGCACTCAACAACGATCCCGATGATGCGCAGGCCGGTTTTGAGCAGGGCAAACACGTGGCTGCGGCTCTGCTTGCTGCCTGGCCGCAACTGGCGGTGCACCACATGCAGGATCCAAATCAGGATCGGTTGATGCTTGATCAGATGAGCTATTACCGACTGAAGCTGCGCGCGTTGCCGTTGGCGTTTAACGAATTTTTAATGGGCAGTTTGCCCGCCGGTTCAACACTGTTTATCAATCATTGCACGCGTCAATGGCCGGTGACACGCACCAGCGATCGCTCCTTTTTCCAATTTGGTGCATTGGGGGGAGCAACCGAAAAAGAGTATCTGGAGGGCGGGCCGCGCGTGGCTGAGTATCTGGCACGTTACGGTATTGATCGCGAAAAATGGGATGCGCCTCGCACCACCGACAGTGTGCCGGAAGCGGAATGGGGGCTGGACGGTTATCTGATTCCGCCGCTGAAAAATCTGGCGACATCACAAGGTCTCAAGCTGATGGAAATTCGCTACGAAGACCCGGAAGCGCTGAGTTTTGTCGTGGCTGAAATCTATCGAGACTGGTATCTGGCCGCCGGAATTTTGCCGACGCGCCTGACGGTGGACAGCTTCTTACTGATGGATCCGTGGTGCAGCATGCACCAGCACGCGATTCCCTTCTGGTTGGTGTTCTGTACCTCGCCTTCAGCGGCCGCGCTGCAAAAATTCCTGGAGAAACAGCCGCCATTCCGCAACATCGACATGATGCTGTTTTCACATGGCACCGAGAGTATTGGGTTGGCCGAGATTTCGCGCTGGCAGGAGTTATTAAATTTTGCCCGCGATGAAGGCGCTTTTGTTGGGGTAGATACGGAGCGTTTCCCACGTGATTTTGCCACGCTGGCACGCTTCGATTCTGCTTTGCGTGAGCGCGCAGCGCTGCTTCCGCCGCCGCCGCCGCTGAGTGTTGAAAAGGTGATTTCAGGGATTCAGCGTTACGGCGTACGGCATGGCGTAACGCTGAAGGCGCTGAACTGATCAGCGCCTTCGCGGGGAGATTAATCGTTGTCGGTAATGGGTTTACGTACCAGCACCAAATAAGCCAGCGCGCCAACTAAGGTGACGCAGGCACAAATCATCAGCGCCAGGCTGAAGGATTTGGTGGTGTCGAGTACCCAACCGGTAATAACCGGCGCGAACGAGGCGAAGATAAAACTGGCGAAGTTCTGGATGCTGCCCACAGATGCGGTCATACGCGCCGTCACGTTAGCGTGAATCAGGCCCCAGCATGAGGTACCCGCAAAGTGGATGCAGAACAGCGCCATGCCAATCAGCGTCACTGCGCTGGTGGTATCGGTGGCCCGCGTCACAATCGCGGTAAACGCTGCGGACAACACCATGCCGCTCACAATGCAGACTTTACGGGTTTTCACGGCGTCGTAACCGCGACGTACCAGCGCATCAACCACATAGCCGTTCAGCAACATGCCTGCCGCACCAAACAAGAACGGAATCGCTGCCAGCAGGCCGGTGCTTTTCAGATCAAGGTTGTAAGTGGATTGCAGGTAACCCGGTAGCCAGGCAATATACAACCATGCGGTGTAGTTGATGCCGCTGAAGCCAATCATCATGCCCCACATGGTGCGTTGCTTGAACAAACCACGCCAGGATTTGAAACTGATCGGTTCTTTACGCGACGCCACGCTGCCCGCTTGCAGATAATTAATCTCTTCTGCACTCAGCTTGCTGTTGTCACGATCGCGATAAATCATATACCAGCCGATGGCGAGGAAAATGCCCAGAATCCCAATGGTGACAAACATGCCGCGCCAGCCGAGCACCAGCATCATTGCTGCCAGAATGGGTGGCGCAACGGAAAGGCCAATCATCGAGGCAGCGTTGAACATGCCCATCGGCATGCCGCGATCTTTGATATTGAACCAATCGTTGATCACTTTGACGCCGCACGGGTTCATCGGCGCTTCACCGATTCCCAGGCCGATACGCACCAAAATAAACTGAGTGAAGTTGTTGACCAGTCCTGATGCCGCCTGGAACAGCGACCAGAAGAACATGCCTAACCCCAACATGATGCGGGGACCTTTGCGATCCAGCAACGCGCCACACGGCAGCTGTGCCAAACCGTAAGCCAGCGAGAACGCTGACAGCAGCAGCCCAATTTCGGTGGCGCTTAAGCCCATTTCCTCACGGATGGTCATATTGGCGACAGAAAGCGAGCTGCGATCGAGATAGTTAATGATGGCGGCGAACAGCAACAGCAGCATTGCCGTAATTTGAATTTTGCGAATGCGCGGTGAGCGCACCACATCGCTACGCATCGGGATGTAATCCTGACCTGGCGAGGGCTTGCCGGGCGAGGTATCGCGACCGGTAACCGATGTATTGTCCATTGCAACCTCCCGGAACTGGGTACTTATCGTTATGGTGAAAGTCAGTGTTCGCGTGACGGTAAAAGGGGCCGCCATGACGTTGCAGTTGAGACTAGAAGCAAAGGGTCAACGATGTTGCAAAGATGTTTCTGATTCGTGCGGGAGCTAATGCTTTGTGGTTTTTAATCGGTTTTTAATCGGTTCTTAATTGTACTGACGAATGGATCGCACCATTGAGGTCTTGGCTGTCGTTAGATGATTGTGTAATGCGCACAGCGCATCAACATCTTGTCGGCCAATCAGCGCGGTGAGAATCGCCATATGCTCTTCCAGCGCCACAATATTACGCTGCTTTAAATCACTCTCATCCCATTGATAATGCGAATGAAAAATAACTGAAATAATCTCCAGCGATTGATTAAAAAAAGGATTATTGGCAGCGGATAAAATCAGGGAATGCATCTGCTTATCCAGCGCAGCGAAATGACGATAATTACTGGCGATGGTGTCGCGCATTGATCGATGACGGTTCAGCAGATCGCGCGCCTGAATCCAGCGTTCATCGTCGGCAGGTAAATTGAGGAAGCGGCTCAGTGCATGGGTTTCCAGCATTTCTCGCAGTTCGAACAGCTTCTCAGCGTAATCCTGCGTGAATTTCTTCATTCGCCATTGGCCACGCTTAACCGGTTCCAACAAGTCGTAACGCATAAAGCGCAGCAGGAATTCGCGCACCACCACCGGACTGACTTTCACCTGCTGGGCCAACTGCAACTCGCTAAACGCATCGCCAGGCGTTAACTGACGCTGGTTAATCATATTGAAAAACGCCTGCTCAAACTGACTGGCCTGCTGTTCAATTGGCGGCGTCAGGGCGCTGAAGCCATCTTCTTGAGTAGGATCGCGCACAATAACGTAGGTTTCTTCCACTTTCTCCAGCACGCCACGCTGATGCAGATAATGCAATGTGTGACGCACCGTGGTGCGACTGATGTTAAACATTTCCGCCAACGCAGCCTGCGGCGGCAGTGGTGAGCGAATGTGGTGCTGCGCAATGCTTTCCAACATCTGGTTGATCACGTTTTGACGCAGGTTTTGACTTCGACTCATGACGCCTCCGGGTTTTTATGCATTAAAAACCATTCAAAGCCCAAAAAAATCGTCGTGCTTCACAGTTCCTACTGTTTAAATCCGCGGTTGCGCTGAGATTCGCCATAAATGCCTGCAAGACAACGGGAGAATCATCATGACGACAATGAAAACGCTGGTTATCGCTGAACCGCGCAAAATGGTTTGGACTACGCGTGACAAGCCGACGCCAGCGGCGGGCGAAGCGCTAATTAAAATTCTCACCGCCGGTATTTGCGGAACCGACATTCATGCCTGGGCAGGCAATCAACCTTTCTTCAGCTATCCACGCGTGTTAGGCCACGAATTGTGTGCCGAAGTCGTGGAGTTGGGCAGCGATGCTCGCGGGTTTGAACGGGGCCAACGCGTAGCGCTGATCCCCTATATTTCCTGCCAGCAATGCGATGCTTGTCAGAGCGGCAAAACTAACTGCTGCGAAAAAATCTCTGTGATTGGTGTTCATCAGGATGGCGGTTTTTGTGAATACCTGAACGTGCCGGTTAGCAATCTGCTGGCCGTGGACAATGTGGCACCCGAAGCTGCCGCACTGATTGAACCCTTCGCTATCAGTGCACATGCAGTGCGCCGCGCCGGAATCGTTGCCGGTGAACATGTTTTAGTAGTGGGAGCCGGGCCGATTGGGTTAGGCGTGGCCGCGATTGCCGCCGCAAACGGTGCAAGCGTGGTGGTAGCAGATACCAGCGAATTCCGTCGCCAGCACGTCAACGATAAGTTGGCATTAGCGGCGCTTAATCCCGCCGACGAAAACTTTTACGATGCGCTGCGCGAGCAGTTTAATGGCCGATTGGCCCTGAAAGTCATTGATGCCACCGGCAGTCCAGCAGCGATGAACAACGCGGTGAATTTAATGCGTCACGGCGGCACCATCGTTTACGTCGGTCTGCATAAAGGTGATTTGGTGATCCCCGACAGCGAGTTTCATAAAAAAGAGACCACGCTAATGGGCAGCCGCAACGCGACGCGTGAAGATTTCGACCATGTTCGTGCGTTGATGGCCAGCGGAAAATTGCGTGCTGAAATGATGTTAAATGAACACTTCGCTTTCTCAACGCTGGCGGAAGATTTTGAACCGCAGGTGATTAACAATCGTGAGCTGATCAAAGGTGTTATCTATTTTGACCGCTGATGTACCGCGCTAGCCTGGCGGGTTAACCCCATTCTCAAGGATTAACCCGCTTGAAGTCATGATGGCTGTGCGGAAAGGGTAGAGAAGAAGTGTGCGCGAACCGCATCGGCATCGACAGATAACGCAATACGCTGCGCAGGGAGATCGCGAAACGCATCTTCGCGTGATGCTAACCTGCTGAGTTTTCTGACCGTTTGCCCGCTGGCGATGCCTTCAGTGATCACTCTTAGCGGGCTTTCGATCAATGTGAACGCGTGGGGCAAACAGAGCCAGGAAATGGTCAGCGTGTCATGCAGCGCCATGCCGGCAAAACCCTCTTTTGCCAGGCTGTAGGCAAGGTAAGGACGGCAGATGGCACTTAACACGGGCTGGTTCAGCTGATGCACTTCTGCCTCGCGAATTAAGACCTTGTGCGTAACATCCAGCGGCATCAAAACCACCGGTAACGCCGATGACAGTACCTGATCGGCGGCGTGCGGATCCTTCCAGATATTAAATTCACTGAAGGGCGTTACGTTGCCTGAATGGCCTTCTGTACCAAACGCGCCACCCATGATGACCAACTCTTTCACCAGCGGAATGATGTCAGGCGCCTGATTAATGGCGCTGGCGATATTGGTCAGCGGACCAATCGCCACCAGCGTGATGTCATGCGGCTGCGCCCGCACGCTATCAATGATGAATTGCACCGCGCCCGTGGCCTGATCGCTGTGTGGGTTTTCAAAGGCATCACCCAATCCGTCTTCACCGTGCAGTTTAGCGGGCGCACTGGGCGCCTGCGCTAGCGGACGTGAACAGCCGCGATAAACCGGCACATCAATGCCCATTTTTTCACAAAATAGCCGGGCATTTTTTGTCGCTTGCCCAACCGCAACATTACCAAACACGGTAGTGATACCGAGCAAACGCTGGGTTTTTGCTGCATACGCCAACGCAAATGCGTCATCAACGCCGATGTCAGTATCAAAAATCAGGGTGCGCATGGTGTCCTCCGAAAAACGTATTAAGTACCCAGCATTACAGCGCTGAGTGCCAGCGCGTCAAGTAACTCTGGCGCGCCTGTTTAGCGCCTGATGTTTACACTGGGTTTCAATGTAATCGAAATAATCGAAACGAACGGTCATTCTTTTGTCATAACTTCCTCACCTCTGTGTCAGAGCCGATTCGTTATCCTCTTCACATCAAATCAATGAGGAAACGATCATGAAAAAGCAAATCATTCTGGCCGCAGGTATGCTGTGTGCTCTGGCAGGAACAGCGGCACAGGCGGAAACAGTAAAAAATATTGTATTAGTCCACGGCGCCTTTGTGGGCGGTTCGGGCTGGCGTCCGGTTTACGATCGGCTGACGCACGACGGCTATCACGTCACGCTGGTGCAGGAACCGTTAACCGGTTTTACTGACGATGTTGCCGCGACACGGCGCGTGCTTGATCAGCAAGAGGGGCCGGCGATTTTGGTCGGCCACAGCTACGGCGGCGCGATCATTACCGAAGCGGGCAACGACAACCATGTGGCGGGACTGGTCTATATCGCGGCACATGCGCTGGATAATGGGGAAACCGAAGCCAGCAACGGCAAAAAATTCCCTAATAGCGCGCACCCTTTCATGAAAACGCCGGATGGATTTTTGATGATTGCGCCGCAACACTTTCATAGCGACTTTGCTGCCGATTTGACGGCTAAACAAGCCGACTTTGAAGCGCATGCACAGATGCCGACGTCTGCTGCCGTGTTTACCGCCAACATTCCTGATCCTGCATGGAAAACCAAACCCAGCTGGTACATGGTGGCGAAAGCCGACAAAATTATTAATCCCGATCTCGAGCGGATGTACGCCAAACGCGCCCACAGTCACACAGTAGAAGTGGCCGGCGCCAGCCATTCGGTGTATGAATCACATCCTGATGCGGTCGCCAGTTTAATTGAGCAAGCAGCTCAACACGCCAAATCCTGACCACCGGCGCGCCCGCAGATATTCCCGGAGAACACGATGAAAATTCTGGTGATTGAAGACGAGGCGAAGGCCCGTGAATACATGCGACATGGCCTGACGGAAGCGGGTTATGTTGTCGATGTCGCCGCAAATGGCCAGGATGGCCTGTTTTGCGCGCAAGAACACCATTACGATCTGATTTTACTGGATGTCATGATGCCGGAAATGAGCGGCTGGGAAGTGATGGCCTCGCTGGATCAACAGATCCACACGCCCGTGATTTTCCTGACGGCGAAAGGCACGCTAGAGGATCGCATTAAAGGTCTGGAGCTGGGCGCAGATGACTATTTAGTGAAACCGTTCTCGTTTGCTGAGCTGCTGGCACGGGTACGAACGCAGTTGCGACGCGGCAGCCAGCAGAAGCTTCCCGATATTCTGACACTCTCCGACCTGCGGCTTAGCATTGCTAAACGGCGGGTTGAGCGTGCTGGTCAGCGCATCGATCTCACTAATAAAGAGTTCAATCTGCTGCTGCTGTTTATGCAGCATCCCGGCGAGGTGTTAACGCGCACGCTGATCGCTTCACGCGTCTGGGATATGAATTTTGATAGCGATACCAACGTCGTGGATGTGGCGGTGCGCCGCTTACGACAGAAAGTAGATGAACCCTTTTCCCGGCCACTGATTCACACCGTGCACGGCGTCGGTTATCGCTGCGAAGCGGAAGCATGAAACCGCTGTCACTCACCACGCGGCTGTCGCTGATTCTGGCGTGTACCATGCTGGTAGTGATGGCGTTAACGGGGCTGGCGCTGTATCACTCGCTGGCGAAGCAAATCAGTGTGCGTGATGATGGCGCGTTGCTGGCGCGCATGGATCAAATTCGCACGCTGCTGCGTGATGAGGACGCGATTGCGCTTATTCATCAAAAGCCGCGACTGTTTGCCAACATGTTGGGAAACACCGAGTCGCTATTAATGCTGCGTTTTCCCGGTCAATCGCCACTGATTGAGGTCAATCCTGGCCAGCGCACCTTGCCTGCCATCACGCCGATGTCCGCCGAACAGCCGCTGACGCTCAATGCTGTTCATCATTTACAGTCATCAGATGCCACGCCGTTTATCGCCGCTGCCGCGCTGGCCAACACGCGTGACGGACCGGGAAAAATAGAAATTGTCACCGGACGTTTGATGACCGAACGTACCCAAACCCTTGCCAGCTATCGTGATCAAATTATTACCTTTACCTTACTGGCTACGCTGTTAGTGGCGTTAATCGCGCATGTTTCCCTGCGCCGAGGATTGGTTGGGCTACGTCATTTGGCTTCAGAAACGGATGCGATAGATGTTCGCCACCTTTCTCATCGCATTCGACTCACAAAAGTGCCGCTTGAACTCCAGCCGCTGGTGGCGGCGTTTAACCAAATGCTGACGCGGCTGGAAACGGGCTATCAGCAATTGAGTCAGGTCTCAGCGGACATGGCTCACGACCTGCGCACACCCGTGAATACGCTTATCGGGCAAACCGAAGTGGCGCTGGGCCAGCAACGCACGCCCGCTGAATATCAGGCGCTGCTCGGCTCGAATTATGAAGAGCTTGAACGACTGGCAAAGATGATTGATAACATGCTGTTTCTGGCGAAAGCTGAAGATGCCAGCCAGGCGATTGCCCTACAAATCCTGGATCTTGAGAGTTTGGGTACACGCTTAGCAGACTATTTTGAAGGTCTGGCTGAAGAGCGTCAGATGGCGTTACGGGTTGAATTACAGGGCGAAGTGCAGGCCGATCTCGACCTGCTGCTGCGTGCGTTGGCCAATCTACTCGCCAACGCGCTGCGCTATGGTGACAGCGGCAGCGTGATTCGGTTGTTCAGCGAAACAGGCGCGAATGGCGTAACAATCAGCGTGGAAAATCACGGCCCAACCATTCCTTCAGAACGGCAAGCCAGACTGTTTGATCGCTTCTGGCGCGCCGACAGTTCACGTCATCTCTCTTCCAGCGGCAGCGGTTTAGGCTTGTCGATTGTGCGCAGCATAATGCAGTTACATCATGGACGCTGCGCGGTTCAGAGTGAGCAGGGATTAACCCGCTTCACGCTCTTTTTCCCCTTAAAACCCTGAGTTGTCAGCGGCCAATCTCGCGAGTATTATCATCGCCTTAAGGTGATGGCGTTCCACCTTTCCCAACCGCTTGCGGCGTTAATCCGCGGCTGATGACGCCTGACATACACCGTAATCCTCACGCAGGAGCGGATGTGTCAGGCGCGTGTTTTGCCTGCCACCGCGATCCTGCGCGTATCCCTAAACAGGAGCATTACTGATGTTGAAATCTCTGTTAGCCGTGATGTTAGGCGGGGCGGTTGGATGTGCCCTGCGCTGGCTCATTTCACTGCGTTTTAATACGCTGTTTCCTAATCTGCCGCCAGGCACGTTAATCGTGAATCTGGTAGGCGGGTTTGTCATTGGTGCCGCACTGGCGTGGTTCGTAAAAAATCCTCAAATCGACCCAACCTGGAAATTGCTGATCGTCACCGGGTTATGCGGCGGCTTGACCACGTTTTCGACCTTCTCCGCTGAAATTGTCGTGCTGCTACAATCAGGTAAATACCTTTGGGCGATGTCGAGCGTGTTAGTACACGTTATCGGTTCGCTGCTGATGACCTTTGCCGGCTTTGCCGTGGTCAACGTGCTGGGGTAATCCCTGGCGCGGAAAGGCAGCGAGATCGCCCTTGAATTAACCCTAAAGAGGTAGATACTGTTTCAGGTTCAGTAAAGAGTAAAAACAGAACCTGAACGTTAAGTCACCGATTATTCCGGACGATTAAGGAGCACGTTGATGAGCCACAACCCTAAATTCCTTAACCTGGTGTTGTTAAACGGTGGACCCGAGCAAAAATTGCAGGCGGCACGAGAAGCAGGTTTCGATCAGGTCGAAATATGGCGTGAGGATGTACAAGCTTGTGAGCAGGGTGCAGCGGCGTTAGCGCAGTTTGCGGGCCAACAGGGAATAGGTTTTACCAATCTACAAGTGTTACGCGATTTTACCGGCGCATCCGATGGCCTGCGCGTTGAAAAACGCGAGGAGCTACGTCAGTTTATTCAGATCGCGCAGGCGCTGGGCTGCGATACCATTCAGGCACCGGCAACCACACGTGAAGATTGTCTTCCCGAATGCATTGATGACGATTTACGCTGGATGGCGTCGGAAGCCGCCCGCTACAAAATGCGCATCATGTATGAGCCAATGGCGTGGTGCAGCGTGGATAACACGCTACCGCTGGCGTGGGAACGTTTGCAGCGTCTCGATCAGCCCAACATCGGTTTAGTGGTGGATCTGTTTCACATTTGCGCCCTTGGCGGCGATGCTTCGCAGCTGGACGGCATTCCTGCCGATCGCATCTATGAAGTGCAACTGTGCGATATGGCGGAAAAACCGTCACAGGATAAACAGGCATTGATCGACACCGCGCGCCATCAACGCCTGTTGCCCGGCGACGGCATCATCAATATTGAACATTTCGTTGATAAGCTGAAAAGTGCCGGCTATCAAGGCCCGGTGGGCATTGAAGTGTTTAACGATGAACTCAAACGCTTGCCGCCCGCCGAAGCGGCACAACACGCGTGGCGAGCATTAAATCGTTACTGGCCTTAATCCTGCAAACACTGGGCGATAAAAGCGGCAGCATGCATCGCGCCTTGCCCTGAAATCGAATGACCCGTTTTGGGTTCAAACAGCGTTTCGGTCGGGACATTGGCGCTTTTAAGCCGATGCGCTGCCGATTCGCTTTCTCTCCACGGAATCACGTCATCGGCGTGCCCGTGAATCAGCATCGCTGGCGTATAAGGCTGCGGCGTTAGGGGGCCATCAAAAGCCAGTCGACCTGAAAAAGCCACCACGCCGGCCAACGGATAACGGCCATCTACCAGCGCATCCAGCGCCATTATTGAGCCTTGTGAAAACCCCACCAGCACGACTTTATCCCACTGATCGGCCATATTGTTTTGCGCCATGATCTCGCTTAGTCGGGCATCAAATGCGGCTCGCGCTTCACGCACGCGGGCTGGGCGATTTTCTACTGTTACACCGGCCAGACTGAACCATTGATAGCCGAATCCCTGCTCAAAAGCATAAGGCGCGTCAGGCGAGGCAAAAACAACATCGGGTAACAATGCAGTCCAATGCTGACCAATCGGAGCAAGATCGTCACCATTACTGCCAACGCCGTGTAAAAATATCACCAATGCTTTTGCCATGTTTATTCCTTAAAAGCCGTAATCGCTCAGGTCTGGGCCTGCGGGCACAATGCCGTTGGGGTTCAGCGCCTTGATCGAGTAATAACCCTGTTTAATATGATCAATATTGACGGTTTCGCGCACGCCAGACACCGACAGCATGCTCTTCAGGTAGCGGTTGAGCAACGGATAGTCACGCACCCGGCGCAAGTTGCATTTAAACAACCCGAAGTAGGCCGCATCAAAACGAATCAGCGTGACAAACAAGCGGATATCCGCCTCGGTGATGCGCTCGCCAAGCAGAAAAGTGCGGCCATCTTGTAGGCGCGTTTCCAGCTCATCCATTTGCTCAAACACCTCATTGCACGCTTGCTGATAGCTGATTTGCGTGGTGGCAAATCCCGCCCGGTAGACGCCATTATTCAGGCGTGGATAGATTTGCGCGTTCAGGGCATCAATCTCTTCACGCAGACATTCAGGATAGAGATTGATGCGGTTATCCGCCAAACCGCCAAACCCGCTGTTCAGCATTCGCACAATATCAGCGGATTCGTTATTTACAATGGTGCCGGTCTTTTTATCCCACAATACTGGTACCGTGGCGCGACCGGTAAAGTCAGCGTCAGCGCGGGTATAAAGTTCGTGCAGATATTCTGCGCCGTTTACGCTGTCGCGATCGGCGCCCGGATAATCACCGAAACGCCAGCCTTGCTCACTTAGTAGCGGTTCAACCACCGACACGCTAATCAGTGATTCCAACCCTTTGAGTTTACGGGTAATCAATGTACGTGATGCCCAAGGACAAATCAGCGCAACATAGAGATGATAGCGATCGGGTTCGGCAGCAAACTCCGTTGAGCCATCGCTGCTGATCCTGTCGCGGAAGCGTGAAGTCTGGCGAACAAATCCGCCTTGCTTATCGGTGGCCTGCACCGGATGCCATTCTGCACTCCATTTGCCGTTCACTAACATCATTCTGCTCCTCTATGATAATAAGAAGCAGCTTAACCCGCTGCGGGTTCAGTGATAATCCGGTCCAAAAGGTAAACGTTATTTCCAAAATGGAAAGAATAGTCGCGGTGATACGTTAAGCGGATACGGAGTGAAAATAGGCGACATCCACATCGAGCAGCTAGCGTGATGTCTGTGCCAAATGACGAGTGAGCGGGTAAAATGCGCACCATCGAACGGGTGCAGTTTCAATGCGTTGTCATCACGGAACGATCTCTCCCGTTCGATCAATAGATAACGTCTGGCCGCTGCTGATACCATTACACTTTCCCTCTACTCAAAAACCTGCTTGACTGACGGTTCGCCCGTTCTTGTCTGGAGTTGTTGATGTCACTGATTCACCTGACTTCGTTAGCAGAGATTGCTGCCGCCGAATGGGATGCGCTGTTACCTGATGATCAACCTTTTTTACGCCACGCCTTTCTGTCCAGTCTGGAGGAGAGCGGCAGCGTGCGCGCTGAATCGGGCTGGCAACCGGATCATCTGCTGTGGCGTGAAAACGGCGTGCTGCGCGCTGCTATTCCTGGCTATCGCAAGCGTCACTCGCAGGGCGAATATGTATTTGATCATGCATGGGCCGATGCCAGCCAGCGTGCAGGAATCCGTTATTATCCAAAATGGCTTGGGGCCATTCCATTCAGTCCGGTCACGGGCGCACGTCTGATTGGCGCGCCCGACGCGGCGGCACAATTGCTGGCAGCCTTACCGGAAACGCTGCTAAAAAACGGATTGAGCGGCGCGCACATTAATTTTACCGATGTGCAGACCAATCATCTGCTGCACGAGCAGCCCAACTGGCTTGAACGCTGGGGCCTGCAGTATCACTGGCACAATCGCGGCTACCGCGACTTTCAGGATTTCCTCGACACGTTGATGTCACGCAAGCGTAAACAGCTGCGCAAAGAGCGTGAACAGGTGACGCAGAGTGGCTTTGAATTCAGCGGGTATCGCGGCGATCAGCTCCGTGAAGATCAGTGGGATTTTGTGTATACCTGTTACGCCAACACTTACGCAGTGCGCGGCCAGCGGCCCTATTTAACGCGCAATTTCTTTAGTTTGCTGGCGGAGCGGATGCCAGAAAATATCCGCGTGGTGATTGCGCACCTTCAGCAGCAGCCCGCAGCGATGGCGTTTTACCTCAAAGATGAACACGCACTGTATGGACGTTATTGGGGATGTTTAGCCGAATTTGACCGGCTGCATTTTGAAACCTGTTTCTATCAGGGAATGGATTTTGCCATTGCAGAAGGATTGCAGCGTTTTGATGCGGGCGCACAAGGCGAACATAAACTGGTGCGCGGCTTTGAGCCGCATATTACCCACTCGTGGCATTACTTAATGCATCCGGGATTGCGTGAAGCGGTGGATGATTTTCTTCAGCGAGAAAGGGAGGGCGTACGCGCCTGGGAAGAGGAGGCGCGCGACGCCTTGCCCTATCGACGCGGTGATTAATCGGTGCCGACAAAGCCGCCGGTTTGATGCTGCCACAAGCGGGCGTACAGTCCGTTTTGCGCCAGCAACTCGCGGTGGCTGCCCATCTCGACAATCTCACCTTTCTCCAGCACCACTAAGCGATCCATCTTGGCGATGGTCGACAAGCGGTGAGCGATAGCAATCACTGTTTTGCCCTGCATCAGCGATTCCAGGCTCTCCTGAATAGCCGCTTCGACTTCCGAGTCGAGTGCCGATGTGGCTTCATCCATGATCAAAATCGGCGCATCTTTCAGCAGCACGCGCGCAATCGCCACACGTTGACGCTGCCCGCCAGAAAGCTTCACGCCGCGCTCACCAACTTGCGCATCCAGCCCGGTACGTCCTTGCGGGTCAGAGAGCAGCGGAATGAATTCGTCTGCGCGGGCGCGATGAATAGCCAATTGCAGCGCTTGTTCGCTGGCATCGGGGCGGCCATACAGCAGGTTTTCCCGAATCGAACGGTGCAGCAGTGAGGTATCTTGGGTGATCATACCAATCTGGCTGCGCAAGCTTTCTTGGGTAACTTCCGCGATATTCTGGCCATCAATTACGATGCGGCCCCCGTTCAGGTCATACAGCCGCAGCAGCAGGTTAACCAAGGTGGATTTGCCCGCGCCAGACGGGCCAATTAGCCCAATCTTCTCGCCCGGTTTGATGTCGAGATTAAGGCGATTGATGACCTGACGGCCGCCACCGTAATCAAAGCGCACATCCTCAAAGCGGATATTGCCGCGTGTCACTTCAAGGTTTTCGGCTTTTGGCGCATCCTGCACGCTCAGCGGCTGGGCGATGGTATTCAGGCCATCCTGCACCATGCCGATATTTTCAAAAATGCCGTTCACCACCCACATGATCCAACCGGACATGTTGACCAGGCGGATCACCAAACCAGTTGCCAGTGCGATAGCACCGACGCTGATCAGCGACTCGCTCCACAGCCACAGCCACAGCGCCAGCCCGGAAGTGGAGACTATCAGCAGGCCATTCAACGCTGATAAGGTCAGATCCATGCTCGTAACCATGCGGCTGGCGTGCTGCGTTTTGTTGGTCTGTTCCTGAATCGCTTCGCGGGCATATTTGCGTTCCAGGTCGCTGTGGGCAAAGAGTTTGATGGTGGTGATATTGGTGTAGCCATCGACAATCGTGCCCATCAATTTTGAACGCGCTTCTGAAGAGACCACTGAACGCGCTTTCACGCGTGGCACAAAAAAGCGCAGCGAGGCGGCATAAGCAACAATCCAGATAATCAGTGGGATCATCAATCGCCAGTCCGCTTCGGCAAACAGAATCAGCGAGGTTACGGAATAGATCAGCACGTGCCAGATGGCATCCACCAGTTGGACTGATGAATCTCTGAGCGCATTGCCGGTTTGCATGATGCGCTGCGCAATGCGTCCAGCGAAGTCGTTCTGGAAAAAGTTCAGGCTCTGGCGCAACACATAGTTGTGGTGCTGCCAGCGGATCATACTGGTCATACTGGGGTTAATACTTTGATGCACCAGCATGTCATGCAGCGCGATAAAGATGGGTCGCAGAATCAAGGCGACACATCCCATCCAGAGCAGAATTTGCCAGTTGTCGCAGAACAAGCTGGCGGGCGTTGAATGATTGACCAGGTCGATGATGCGGCTCAGGTAGCTGAAAAGCGCGACTTCCACCAACGCCGATCCCAGCCCAACCACCAACAGCGCCGCAAAACTGGGCCACACCTGACGCAAATAATACGCGTAAAAGGGCCAAACTGATGAGGGCGGCGATTCGGTGGGCGCATCCTGAAAAATATTGATAAAACGTTCAAAACGGCGATACAACATAGAATCACTCTTTCCAACCGATAAAGAATTACAGCTTAGTGCAATTTGGTGCAGTGAAACCCACCGTCTAACAGGAGAAAATATGGAAATTACCGTTCGTGGACGTGAACCCAGCGATGCTGCGGCTTATCAGCGTTTGTACAGCCATCCTGATGTTTATCCCTGGACGCTTCAGCTGCCGTATCCGAGCGTAGCGACCTGGGAAAAGAAATTTTTGAAAATGGATGCTGAAGGATTCATCGCTTTTGTTGCTGAAATTGACGGCAAAATGGTGGGCGAATTAACCCTGTTTGTTGAAAACAGGCCGCGGACGCGCCACTGCATCAGTTTTGGTATTGGTGTTGATCCGGCCTTTGCCGGGCGCGGCGTGGGCGAGCGATTGATTCGTACCGGGATAGATTACGCGCAAAACTGGCTGGGCGTGACGCGCATCGAACTGGAAGTGTTTCACGATAATCACCGTGCGCTGCGCTTGTATGAGCGTCTTGGGTTTGAGCGTGAAGGCGTACGGCGTCAGGCATCGCTGCGCGACGGAAAACGGCATGACGTGGTGATGATGGCGAAGCTGCTGGATAGTTAACCAAGCCCGGAGCGGCGGACAGGCCGCTCCGGTTTCAGGTTATTTACTTTTATCGACGTACTGCTGCATGTTCTCTTTAGTGACCAGCTCAAACGGGATCCACTGATGCGAATCCACTTTTTCGCCTTTTATTAAACGCTGCGCCACCTCAACAGACTTCTTGCCTTGTCCCACCGCATCCTGAAATACCGTGACCTGCATGCTACCGTTAGCCATCGATTTTAATCCATCCGGCGTGGCATCAATGCCGCCGACCAGAATGTTTTTCTTCGGTTTTGCCTGCGCGATGGCCATGGTGGCACCAATCGCCATTTCGTCGTTATTGGCCGCAACAATGTCGATATCTTCACCGTTCGACAGCCAGTTCAACATCAAATCCATGCCTTCGCTGCGTGAATAGTTGGCGGTTTGTTTCAGCACCACTTTCATGTTGGGGTATTTCGCCACCACTTGCTCAACGTCTTTGGTACGCTGTAATGCACCCGCATCGGTGAGGTTGCCAATCATGATGGCGACGTTGCCGCGATAGTTAGCCATTTTTGCCAGCGCTTCCATCTGCAACACGCCCGATTCACGTTCGTCAGAACCCACAAACACCACGCCCGGCGGCAGCGTTTTATCGCCTGGTGTACGGTTAACAAACACCAGCGGAATTTTTGCCTGTTGCGCCAGCTTGGTGAGCGCAGGCGTGCTGGCAGAATCAACCGGATCGACAATGATGGCGTCTACACCTGAGCCGATAAAGCTCTGTACCTGATCGGTTTGCCGACCGACATCGCCGCGCGCATCTTCAAACTGCGATTCCAGCCCCTGCGTTTTAGCCTCTTTATCAATCGACTGACGAATAATGGTGAGAAAGTTTTGGTCAAAGTAAGCCATCGATACGCCGATTTTTTCAGCCAGCGCCGAAGCGGAGAGACTCATCATGCACAGCATTACTAACGCTTTCTTTTTCATTGCAGACTCCGCAGGCTATTTTTGGAATTTTCTTTTCATTAATAAAGGAAACGGTTTAATGAATTCATTTGCAGCCTACGAGTCGGCGCGTGCTTTGACAATTGCCTGATTTTACTCTTGCAAGCGGGTGCACATTTTGCTGAAAAAATTTATGCTGCATAGCGTTCTCTGGTGCTGATTTCTCAGACACGGCGCACATTCCACGGCAAAAAGGGCGTACTTTTTCAGCTTATGTGCAGCGTCGCACTGCGCATTGTGGCAGATGCCAAAATTAGCGCTAAACATGGCCGACAATCTCACCATTCGCACAATGACCTTTAGTTAGGCTCCTATCTATATTCTCTTCACAAGGGAATCTCAGCGGTATTCCTGAAAAAAAACTATGCGGCAGGACGCTGCCCCTTTTTAAGGAATTCACCTCATGTTGAAAGATAAGCTCGCGACGAAAACCTCGCATGTTCGTATCTGGATTTTGTGTCTGATCCTCTTTTTATCGGTGGTGGCCTATGCTGACCGTTCGATCCTGTCGATCTCAGGATCGGCGATCAAAGATGAATTTGGCCTGTCCGCGATCCAGCTTGGGCTGATCCTGTCGGCATTCAGTTGGGCATATGTGATCGGCCAAATCCCCGGCGGACTTTTTTTGGATCGTTTTGGGGCTAAAAAAGTCTATGGCGTCACGCTGGCGCTCTGGTCGGTATCCACTATCGCGATGGGATTTGTCGGTGAGTTTTCCAGCGGCATGACAGGTGCACTGATACTGATGTTTGGCCTGCGTTTTCTGCTGGGATTGATAGAAGCACCCAGCTTTCCTGCCAACGCCCGCGTGGTGATCATGTGGTTTCCTGGCGCTGAACGCGGTCGTGCGTCGTCGCTGTTTAGCTCGGCGCAGTACTTTGCTGTCGCTATTTTTTCGCCGCTTTCTGCCTGGCTGGTTTCACGTCACGGTTGGGAATGGCCTTTCTTTGTGCTTGGCGGCATTGGCGTGCTGGCGGTGTTTGTTTGGGCAACCTATATGCGTGAACCGCGCAATCATCCCGGTGTGTCGGAAAA
Organism: Pantoea sp. MQR6; assembly: GCF_022761075.1. Classification (NCBI taxonomy): domain Bacteria; kingdom Pseudomonadati; phylum Pseudomonadota; class Gammaproteobacteria; order Enterobacterales; family Erwiniaceae; genus Pantoea; species Pantoea sp. MQR6. The sequence goes on along the minus strand of NZ_JAKYXB010000007.1, from coordinate 175,101 downwards.
CGAATTCCGCCACATCGTTGAGGGTGGCGCGCTGGTGGATATCGACTCAGCCAAAACACTGAAAGAGCGTCCGGCACTGAGCAAAGCGATGTTCAAAAAACTGCTGACCAACCGCATGTTGTGGTGTGCCTATCTCGGCCAGTACTGCATCATCGCGCTGAGCTACTTCTTCATTACCTGGTTTCCTATCTATCTGGTGCAGGCGCGCGGCATGAACATCATGGATGCTGGTTTAGCTACCATTGCACCGGCGCTGTTTGGCTTCCTCGGCGGCATCAGCGGCGGTTATATCTCTGACAAACTGCTGGCCAGAGGCTGGAGCGTTTCCTGGGCGCGTAAAACGCCTTACATCGTGGGTATGTTGATGGCAGCCAGCTTGATTCTGGCGGCAGTGATCCCCAGCAATGTGGGCATTATCGCCATCATGTCGTTTGCTTTCTTTGGCAAAGGTGTGGCAGCGGGCGCAGGAACCTGGACCGTGATCAGCGATACCGCTCCCAAAGAAGCGGTTGGCTTGGCGGGCGCAATCTTTAACGGTATCGGTAATATCGCGGGTTTCACCACGCCGCTGCTGTTCGGCATCATTGTGGGTTTGACCGGCAGTTACAGTATCGGTTTGGTGTTTGTCGGCGCGCACTGCGTGCTTGCCGCAGTATTGTTCCTGTTTGTGATGGGGCCTATCGAACGTGTCGGGGAAGAGCAGCAGGAAAATCACCAAGGCTTCGAAAAACAGGGGAAAGAAGATGGCATTAAAGCAATTTAACGTGCTGATAAAAGCCCCCCATAAATGCGGGGTCGTCTGTCCCCCACCTCAATCCTCCTTAAGTGCGAGGCCGTTTGTCCCCCACCTCAATCCTCCCCCATATATGGGGGAGGAAGACGCTGCCACATGCGAGTATTGAAGCTGCATGTTGCAGCGTCTCCTTCCCCTGCGGTGCGGGGGAAGGCCGGGATGGGGGACAGCGCGCAGATGAGGCCGTTTGTCCCCCACCTCAATCCTCCCCCATACATGGGGGAGGAAGACGCTGCCACATGCGAGTATTGAAGCTGCATGTTGCAGCGTCTCCTTCCCCCGCGGTGCGGGGGAAGGCCGGGATGGGGGACAGCGCGCAGATGAGGCCGTTTGACAGCGCGCAGAGGACAGGAGACAGCGCGCACAATCCCCGTCTCGTCGTACCACACAGTTTGCACAAAACCTGTTGAAGAATATTTGCTCAGCTGCCGATATCACCCTACCACCCGCTGATATTAAGGAGTGATATCGTGATAAAGCTGATTGCCGTTGGCGAACTGCGGCTCGGAATGTTCATCCACAAACTGGACGTTTGGTGGATGAAAGACAAGCGCATTCGCAACCAAATGCTGATCACTGATCCTCATCAGATCATCACTTTACGTAACGAAGGGATCCAATCGATCTGGATCGATCTCGATAAATCGGTACAGGCCCCGCTTGCGCCAGCAGTAGAAAAAAAAGCTATTCCACGTACGCCGTTTTTTCAGGAACTGGATAAGGCGCAGCTGATCTTTCAGCAGGGCAAGCCGAAAGTGTTAGCGATGTTCAACGAAGCGCGTCTGGGTAACAGCCTCGATCTCTCTTTTATGATCGATTTAGTCGATGAAATCGCCGGATCCATTGAGCGTGAACCTTCTGCTTTGCTGAGCGTGGCGCGGCTAAAAAGCCACGATGATTACACCTATCTGCATTCCATGGCGGTCTGCGGCTTGATGATCTCACTGGGTAAAACATTGGGTCTCAACGAACAGCAGCTTCGTCGCGTGGGTATGGGCGGCTTGCTGCATGACGTGGGCAAGGCGGCGGTGCCGCTGGATATTCTCAATAAACCCACCAAGCTGACAGAGGAAGAGTTCAACGTCATGCGTCAGCATCCCATTATCGGAGCACAGATTTTAATGGAGGCTGACGCTGACGAAGATCTGCTGGATATTGCCCTGCATCACCATGAAAGATATGACGGAAATGGCTATCCACATGGGCTGAAAGGCGAACAGATTACACGGTTCGCTCGCATGGCGGCAGTGTGCGATGTTTACGATGCACTGACGTCGACGCGTGTTTATCGTAAAGGCTGGACGCCCGCAGAAGCGATGCACAACATGCTGAGCTGGCGCGGTCATTTTGACAGCCACCTGCTCAATAGTTTTGTGCGCACTATTGGCATTTATCCGGTGGGATCGCTGGTGCGTCTGGCATCGGGCCGGGTTGCGCTGGTGGTAAAGGCAGGCGAAAAATCCCTGTTGCGTCCTTGTGTTCACGTATTCTGGTCGCTGCATGCCCAGCGCGAAATGAAGCCTGAAATAGTCGATCTCGGTGACAGCTTTTGTACTGACAGTATTGTTAGCGCAGAAGAGAGCAATTTATGGATAAACGTCGATCTCAACCGTATTTGGGCGCTGCATGCAGCTTAAGCGCCGCCTATTAATGCAGCCTGCATACCCCACATAAAACGCCTGATTTATCGCCATTTTTATACTTTATTTACACCCACGCCACGCATTTTAACACCTTCTTTATACGCCTCAGCGCAAGCTAATCAGCCAATCCAATTCTCTGGAGGTGACTGTGAGCGTGGACGTAATAACCGGCATTGTGCTGGTGGTGTTATTGCTGGGCTATTTAGTTTATGCCTTGCTCAATGCGGAGGCGTTCTAATGGCGGCCAATGCATTTTTACTGATCGCCGTCTATGTGCTGCTGCTCATGATACTGGCGCAGCCACTGGGACGCGGGCTGGCACGTTTCGTGGCTGACAAGCCGCTGTTTGCCGGGCTGGAACGCCCGCTGTGGCGTCTGTTGGGAACGGAGCAGCCAGGCATGCGCTGGCCGCATTATCTGCTGGCGATTCTGCTGTTTAATGCCCTTGGTTTGCTGCTGTTGCTGGCCATTTTATTGCTACAAGGCAAATTGCCGCTTAACCCGCAGCAGTTGCCGGGCCTGAGTTGGCATCTGGCGCTGAATACCGCCGTGAGCTTTGTCACCAACACTAACTGGCAATCTTATGGTGGCGAAAGCACGCTGAGTTATTTCAGTCAGATGGTGGGATTAACGGTACAAAACTTCCTGTCGGCAGCCACCGGCATCGCGGTGGCGTTTGCGCTGATCCGCGGCTTCGCCAGTCGTTCGCTTGAAACTTTAGGCAACGCCTGGCGCGATCTCACACGCATTACGCTGTATATCCTGCTGCCAATTAGCCTGCTGATGGCGCTGTTTTTTGTCAGCCAGGGCAGCATCCAGAACTTTTTACCCTATCACAGCATCACCACGCTGGAGGGGGCACAGCAAACGCTGGCGATGGGGCCGGTGGCATCGCAGGAAGCGATCAAAATGCTCGGCACTAACGGCGGTGGCTTCTTTAACGTTAACTCCGCTCATCCCTTTGAAAACCCCAACGCATTAACCAATCTGGTGCAGATGCTCAGCATCTTTTTGATCCCCGCCGCGCTCTGCTTTGCCTTTGGTGAAAGCGTCAAAGATCGGCGTCAGGGCAACATGCTGCTGTGGGCGATGACGCTGATGTTTGTGGTCGCGGTGAGTGTTGTGATGTGGGCAGAGGTCAAGGGTAATCCGCATTTCATCGCATTAGGCGCTGACAGCGCGATGAATATGGAAGGCAAAGAGACGCGCTTTGGCATTCTCAACTCCAGCCTGTTTGCGGTGATCACCACTGCGGCTTCCTGCGGGGCGGTGAATGCCATGCACGATTCCTTTACCGCGTTGGGCGGCATGGTGCCGATGTGGTTGATGCAGTTGGGTGAAGTGGTGTTTGGCGGCGTGGGCGCAGGTTTGTACGGCATGCTGCTGTTTGTGCTGTTAGCGGTGTTTATCGCGGGCCTGATGATCGGTCGTACGCCAGAATTTCTCGGCAAAAAAATCGATGTGTGGGAAATGAAAATGACCGCGCTGGCGATTTTAGTCACGCCGGCGCTGGTACTGATCGGAACGGCATTGGCGATGATGACCGATGCTGGACGTGCTGGCATGTTAAATCCCGGCATTCATGGCTTCAGCGAAGTGCTGTATGCCGTTTCATCGGCGGCGAACAACAACGGCAGCGCCTTTGCGGGTCTAAGTGCTAACACCCCTTTCTGGAATCTGCTGCTGGCAAGCTGCATGTTGCTGGGACGCTTTGGCATCATCATTCCAGTGATGGCGATTGCCGGTGCGATGGCGGTGAAAAAAGTGCAGCCGGTTGGCAACGGCACTCTGCCGACACACGGCCCGTTATTTATTTCGCTGCTGATTGGCACCGTGCTGCTGGTGGGTGCACTGACTTTCATTCCTGCTCTGGCTTTAGGCCCGATCGCTGAGCATCTTAATCTTCAGGTGAAAACATCATGAGTCGTCAACAACAAGCGCTGTTTGATGCAGCGCTGCTGCGCGTTGCGGTGCTCGATGCCATGAAAAAGCTCGATCCGCGCGTGCAATTTCGTAATCCGGTGATGTTTGTGGTTTACCTCGGCAGCGTACTGACCAGCCTCTTAACGTTGGCGATGCTGGCGGGGAAAACCAGCGGCAGCGCCAGCTTTACCGGCGCGATCGCGATTTGGCTGTGGTTTACCGTGCTGTTCGCCAATATGGCAGAAGCGCTGGCGGAAGGGCGCAGCAAGGCGCAAGCCAGTAGCTTAAAAGGCGTGAAGAAAACCAGCTTCGCCAAAAAACTCGCCGAGGCGCGCTACGGCGCAAGCTGGCAGCAGGTCGCGGCCGATCAGCTGCGTAAAGGCGACGTGGTGTTAGTGGAAGCGGGCGACATCATTCCCTGCGATGGTGAAGTGCTTGAAGGTGGCGCATCGGTGGATGAAAGCGCCATCACCGGCGAATCGGCACCGGTGATACGTGAGTCGGGTGGCGACTTTGCGTCGGTGACGGGTGGCACGCGCATTCTTTCCGATTGGCTGGTAATCAGTTGCAGCGCAAATCCGGGCGAAACCTTTTTAGACCGCATGATTGCCATGGTTGAAGGCGCGAAACGTCGTAAAACGCCTAACGAGATCGCGCTGACTATTTTGCTGGTGTCGCTCACCCTCGTCTTTTTGTTGGCAACGGTGACGCTGTGGCCCTTTTCCGCGTGGGGCGGTACGCCGGTTAGCGTTACGGTGCTGGTGGCGCTGCTGGTCTGTTTGATTCCGACCACCATTGGTGGCCTGCTTTCTGCGATTGGCGTGGCGGGAATGAGCCGCATGTTAGCCGCAAACGTGATTGCAACCAGCGGGCGGGCGGTGGAAGCGGCGGGTGACGTCGATGTGTTGATGCTGGATAAAACCGGCACCATCACGCTGGGTAATCGTCAGGCCACGCAATTTTTACCGGCACCCGGCGTCAGCGAAGAGCAACTGGCAGATGCGGCGCAGCTCGCCTCGCTGGCGGATGAAACCCCCGAAGGGCGCAGTATTGTGGTGCTCGCCAAGCAGAAGTTTAATCTGCGCGAACGCGACCTTAGCAGCATGGGCGCGAGTTTTATTCCCTTCTCGGCGCAAACCCGCATGAGCGGCGTGAACGTGCAGGATCGCTTGATTCGTAAAGGTGCAGTGGACGCGGTACGTCGTCACATTGAAGCCAGTAATGGTCATTTTCCGGCTGAAGTGAATGCGCGAGTTGAAGAGGTGGCGCGCACCGGCGGTACGCCGCTGGTGGTGGCAGAAGGCGCGAACGTGTTAGGCGTGGTGGCGCTGAAAGATATCGTTAAAGGCGGGATTAAAGAGCGTTTTGCCGAGCTGCGCAAAATGGGCATTAAAACGGTGATGATCACGGGCGACAATCCACTGACGGCGGCGGCGATTGCTGCGGAAGCGGGCGTGGATGACTTTTTGTCGGAGGCAACACCGGAAGCCAAGCTGGCGCTGATCCGTCAATATCAGGCTGAAGGCCGCCTGGTGGCGATGACAGGCGACGGCACCAACGATGCGCCTGCGTTGGCACAGGCTGACGTTGCGGTGGCGATGAACTCGGGAACCCAGGCCGCAAAAGAGGCGGGCAACATGGTGGATCTCGATTCTAATCCCACCAAGCTGCTGGAAGTAGTGCACATCGGTAAACAGATGCTGATGACGCGCGGTTCGCTGACGACCTTCAGCATCGCCAACGACGTAGCCAAATATTTTGCCATCATTCCGGCGGCATTTGCCGCCACGTATCCGCAGCTCAATACGCTCAACGTGATGCAGCTGCATTCCCCTAACTCGGCCATTCTCTCGGCGGTGATATTCAACGCGCTGGTGATTGTGTTCCTGATCCCGCTGGCGCTAAAAGGCGTGAGTTATCGTCCCCTGAGTGCGGCGGCATTATTGCGTCGTAACCTGTTGATCTACGGATTAGGTGGGCTGCTGGTGCCGTTTGTCGGTATCAAAGCCATCGACCTAATCTTGGTGCTGTTTGGCGTGGCCTGAGGAGAAAAAAATGAGTCAGTTACGTCCTGCGATTTTACTGTTGTTGCTGCTTACCGTTGTCACCGGCGTGGTTTATCCTTTGCTCACCACCGGCCTGGCGCAATGGCTTTTTCCCGCTCAGGCCAACGGTTCGTTATTAGAGGAAAAAGGTGTGGTGCGCGGTTCGGCGCTGATTGGCCAGAACTTTACCCAGCCAGATCGCTTTTGGGGTCGCCCGTCGGCAAGCGGCGATGCGCCTTACAATCCGCTGGCTTCCAGCGGCAGCAATCTGGCGGGCAGCAATCCGGCGCTGGATAACCTGGTGGCTGAGCGCGTTGCAGCGTTGCGGGCAGCCAATCCGCTCGCGCCAAAAGCGGTGCCGGTTGAATTAGTTACCGCGTCGGGCAGCGGCCTCGATCCCGATATTTCGCCTGCGGCCGCGCAATGGCAAGCGCCGCGTATTGCCGCTGCGCGCCAGCTGCCGTTAGAACAGGTGCAGGCGCTGATTACACAACAGGCGCGTCGTCCGTTTTTGACCTTCAGCGGCGAAGCGACAGTGAACGTATTACAGCTGAATATGGCGCTGGATGCGATGCCAGCAAACCCTTAATAAGGACGCTATGAACGACGAGCCTTTGCGGCCCAATCCCGATGCGCTGCTGCAGGAAAACAGCGACAGCCATCGCGGCAAGCTGAAAATCTATTTTGGTGCCTGCGCGGGCGTCGGGAAAACTTACGCCATGCTGCAAGAGGCGCAGCGCATGCGGGCGCAAGAGTTGGATGTCTTGGTCGGCGTGGTAGAAACCCATGAACGGCCTGAGACGGCGCAGCTGCTGGAAGGTCTGGCGCTGTTGCCACGCCGCGCGACGGGGCGTTCGCGCCATGCCGAGTTCGATCTTGATGCTGCGCTGGCGCGCCATCCTGCGGTCATCCTGATGGATGAACTGGCGCACACCAATGTACAAGGGTCGCGTCATCCAAAGCGCTGGCAGGATATTGAAGAGCTGCTGGAGGCGGGCATTGACGTACTCACCACCGTCAACGTTCAGCACCTTGAAAGTCTCAACGATGTTGTTGGCGGCGTGACCGGCATTCAGGTGCGCGAAACCGTGCCCGATCCCTTTTTCGACAGCGCCGATGAAGTGGTATTGGTCGATTTGCCGCCGGATGACCTGCGCCAGCGGCTGAAAGAGGGCAAGGTTTACATGGGTGAGCGCGCTGAACGCGCCATCGAAAACTTTTTCCGCAAAGGTAACTTGTTTGCACTGCGTGAGTTGGCGCTGCGCCGCACCGCCGATCGTGTTGATGACCAGATGCGTGCCTGGCGCGACCGTCAAGGCAGCGATCGCGTATGGCATACGCGTGACGCCATTTTGCTATGCATTGGCGACGACAGTGGCAGCGAAAAATTAGTGCGCAGCGCGGCGCGGCTCGCCGCCAGGTTGGGCAGCGAATGGCATGCGGTTTACGTTGAGACGCCGCGGCTGAATCGCCTGCCAGAAGCCCGCCGTCGTGCCATTCTCCGCACTTTGCAACTGGCGCAGGAGCTGGGCGCAGAAACCGCTACGCTCTCTGATCCTGATGAAGCCCAGGCGGTGCTGCGTTACGCACGCGAACACAATCTTGGCAAAATTGTGACGGGTCGCCGTCCGGTACGCCGCTGGCGACGCGATAGCTTTGCCGAGCGTCTGGGTCAGCTTGGCCCGGATGTCGATTTATTGGTGGTGGCGCTAGATGAACCGGTGAAGGATGCGCCGCATCCACTGGCGGAAGGACGCATTAGCAACGATAAATGGCGGTTGCACCTGCGTGGCTGCTTTATGGCGCTGGTGCTGTGCGTGCTGGTGACAGCGGTGGGGCAAACGTTGCTGATCGGTTTCGATCCCGCTAACAGCGTGATGATCTACTTGCTGGCGGTGGTGATCGTCGCGCTGCGTTATGGACGCTTGCCTTCGATCATTGCGACCATCTTGAACATTCTCGCTTTCGATCTGTTTTTTGTCGCGCCGACCGGCACGGTTGCGGTTTCCGATTTGCAATATCTGGTGACCTTTGCGGTGATGCTGGCGGTGGGGGTGATTGTCGGGAATCTCACCGCTGGCGTGCGCTATCAGGCGCGGGTTGCACGTTACCGCGAGCAGCGGGCGCGCTATCTGTACGAGATGGCGAAATCGCTGAGCAGCGCGTTAACGCCGCAGGATATCGCTGCGACCAGCCAGCGGGTAATTGACGTTACGTTACAGGCGCGCAGTCTGCTGCTGCTGCCGGATGAGCAGGGTGAGTTACAGTCCATTGGTGATGCGCTACCCGCCAATGAACCGGATCGCGCTATCGCCAAGTGGAGCTTCAGCAAAGGCCAACCCGCAGGCGCGGGCACTGACACCTTGTCCGCCGTGCCTTATCAAATTCTGCCGCTTAAAAGTGGTGCGCTGTGTCGCGGTTTGCTGGTGGTTGAGCCACAAAACCTGCGCCAGTTGATGATTCCTGAGCAGCAGCGGTTGGTCGAAACCTTTACCGTGCTGATCGCTAACGCGTTAGAGCGCATTGCACTTTCGCAGAGTGAAGCAGCGTCGCGCTTGTCAGCAGAACGTGAACAGTTGAGGAATGCACTGCTTTCGGCGCTATCCCACGATTTGCGCACACCGCTGACGGTGCTGTTTGGGCAGGCGGAAATGTTGATGCTCGATCTCGCCAGCGAAGATGAAAAATATGTGCAGCAGGCCAGCCAGATTCGCGAACAGACGTTGAGCACGATTCGGCTGGTGAGCAATATGTTGGATATGGCGCGTATCCAATCGGGCGGTTTGAATTTACGTGAAGAGTGGCTGGCGCTGGAAGAGGTGATTGGCGGCGCCCTCAGCAGCATGGCTGCCTCGCTGAAAGGGCAACATATTCAGCTGGAGTTACCGCCAGAGATGGTACTGATCAAAGGCGACAGCACGCTGCTTGAGCGGGTGTTGACCAATTTGATTGAAAACAGCCTGAAATATGCGGGTCACGGCGCACCGCGCGGTATCAAGGCGTGGCAGGAAAAAGACCGGCTGGAACTGGCGATTTGGGACGGCGGGCCGGGCATTGCCGAGGCAGAGTTAACCCGTATCTTTGATAAGTTTGCGCGCGGGAATAAGGAGTCGGCAGTGCCGGGTGTGGGCTTGGGTTTAGCTATCTGCAAAACCATTATTGAAAGCCACGGCGGGCAGATTTGGGCAGAGAATCGTCCACAGGGTGGCGCATCATTTCGCTTATCATTGCCGCTGCCGCCCGCGCCGGAAATTTCTGAAGAGGCACTGAAATAACTTCACAGTTCCTCGGTTATACTGCCCAGCTTATTTGATCACTATTGGGAAATTATGGAACGTTTTACCGAAAACCTGATGTATGCATCCCGCTGGTTGTTGGCTCCGGTTTACATTGGACTTTCGCTGGGATTGCTGGCGCTAACCATTAAATTCTTTCAGGAGATTGTTCACCTGTTGCCCAACATTTTCAGCGTGGCGGAAAACGATCTGATTTTAATCCTGCTGTCGTTGGTCGACATGGCGCTGGTGGGAGGGTTGTTGGTAATGGTGATGCTGTCGGGCTATGAAAACTTTGTTTCTAAACTCGACATTGATGAAGACAAAGAGAAGCTGAGCTGGCTGGGCAAGATGGATTCTGGCTCGTTAAAAAACAAGGTTGCGGCCTCGATTGTGGCGATCTCGTCTATCCATTTGCTGCGCGTGTTCATGGAAGCGCGCAATGTCGCTAATGACAAGCTGATGTGGTACGTGATTATTCACCTGACCTTTGTGCTGTCTGCGTTTGTGATGGGCTGGCTGGACAATATGTCGCGTAACCAAAAGAAAGATTATTAGGAAATTAAGCGGTGGCCAGGGTTTGTGCCACTTCAATCCGGTTAAGTGCGAGGTCGTTTGTCCCCCACCTCGGTCCTCCCCCATAAATGGGGGAGGAAGACGCTGCAATATGTCCGAACTGTACCAGCATGTGGCAGCGTCTCCTTCCCCCGCGTCGCGGGGGAAGGCTGGGATGGGGGATAGCGCGCAGATGAGTCGTTTGTCCCCACCTCAATCCTCCCCCATACATGGGGGAGGAAGACGCTGCAATATGCCCGCTCAATACCCGCATGCGGCAGCGTCTCCTTCCCCCGCGGTGCGGGGGAAGGCTGGGATGGGGGACAGCGCGCAGAGAAAGTCGTTTGTCCCCCACCTCAATCCTCCCCCATACATCGGGGAGGAAGACGCTGCAATATGCCAGCTCAATACCCGCATGTGGCAGCGTCTCCTTCCCCCGCGTCGCGGGGGAAGGCCGGGATGGGGGACAGCGCGCACCTTCCAAACCTATGCGCACCTTCCAAACCTAACGTGATGCTGGCCTTGTACCTGCCAGCGTAGGCATTACATCTTTAATCATTGCAAAAAACTGGGTTAGCCTTGCCGGGTAATAACTTGCCCACGGATAAGTTAGCCAAATGGGCAGCGGCGGTGCTTGCCATTCCGGCGTCAGTTGAATGAGCCGTCCAGCAGCCAAATCCTCCTGCACTACCCAAGCCGACACGATCGCTGCACCCATTCCTGCTAAGGCCGCTTTGCGCACCGCATATAAGCTGTCGCTGCTCAACCTTGGCGTAATAGCCAGATTCACGGGCTGTCCATCCTGAACTCGCTGCAATGCCACTTCATTACGATAAAAACTGGTCAGCGCCAGCCAAGGCAAATCACACAATTGTTCAACCTGTTCGACAGGAGCGTGCTGTGCCAATACGTCTGGCGATGCCACTACAATGCGCGGAACTTCAGCCAGTAAAATCGCCACCAGCGAGGTGTCTGTCGGTGCACCGACCTGAATCGCGCAGTCCACGTTCTCTGCCATAAAATCGGGCGTGCGATCGTTTAACATCCACTCGACATTCAGGCGTGGATAACGCCGCAGGTAGTCGAGCAGCGGGGCGATCAGCTGATCTTGACCAAACGCATGCGGCGCACGCACGCGCAATGTTCCTACCGGATCGTCGCTGGCACGCGTCAAATCGTCTTCAAGCGCATACCAGGTTGCCAGCAGCTGCCGCGCTTGCGCATAGCAACGTTCACCATCATCGGTGAGTTTCAGCGCATGGGTAGTGCGCATAATCAGTTTCAGGCCGAGCCGCTGCTCCAGCGTCTGCAAGCGACGACTGATGGTCGGCTGCGTAGTGCCAAGTTGTTGCGCTGCGGCTGACAGACTGCCGCTCTCAACAATGCGGATAAAAGTTTGCATTAGTTCAATGCGATCACTGCTGATGGAGTTGCTCATACGCCTCATGCATAACGGTTTTGCCTTCAAGCAGTCTACCGCGTATAGCCGCAGTGCGCTTTAATGTGCGAAATGAATTTATAGGAAGAGATTATGTCAGCAGTTAACAGCATCAATAGCGACCAGGCCGAAGCCCTTCCGGGCCCGTTGGTTTTTACACTCGCAGCCGGCGCGGGTTTAAGCGTGGCGTCGATTTACTACAGCCAGCCCATGCTGGATATCATCAGCAAGCAATTCAACGTGGGCGTTGGCGCGGTGGGCATGGTACCGATGCTGACGCAGGCGGGTTATGCGTTGGGCATTTTACTGCTGGCACCGCTCGGCGACCGACACGATCGCCGCACCATTATATTAATCAAAGGGCTGCTGTTAATGGCGGCGCTGCTGCTGTGTGGATTTTCGGGTGGTCTGAGTGCGCTGCTGGTTGCCAGCTTTGCTACCGGATTAACCGCCACCGTGGCGCAGGATATCGTTCCCGCTTCGGCAGCGTTAGCACCAGAGCGCAGCCGCGGCAAAACAGTTGGCACCGTCATGACGGGTTTGCTGGTGGGGATTTTGCTGTCACGCGTAGTGAGCGGCGTAGTGGCGGAATATTTCGGCTGGCGCACCATGTATATGATCGCTGCGCTGGCGGTGCTTTTCATTAGCCTGGCACTGTGGCGCGTGTTGCCACGCTTTACGCCGGGCACATCGGTGAGCTATCCACGTTTACTGCTGTCGTTGGTGCATCTCTGGCGTCAGCATCAAACATTGCGCCGTGCAGCGTTAGCGCAAGGATTGTTATCGGTGGGTTTCAGCGCCTTTTGGTCAACGTTAGCGATCATGCTTAGCGAGCGGTTTCATTTCGACAGCGCCGTTGCGGGTGCATTTGGTTTGGCCGGCGCGGCGGGCGCATTGGCTGCGCCGCTGGCAGGCAGTGTAGCCGACCGCATCGGCCCGGCACGCGTTACCCAAGTGGGCGCAGCGTTAGTGACCGTTTCTTTCGCCTTGATGTTTTTACTGCCGTTGCTGCCGATGCCTGCTCAGCTAGCATTGATCATCATCAGTACCGTCGGTTTTGATTTGGGCGTGCAGGCCACCCTGGTCGCGCACCAAACATTGGTCTATGGCCTTGCCCCGGAAGCGCGTAGCCGACTGAATGCCTTGCTGTTTACCGTTGTCTTTATTGGGATGGCAAGCGGTGCAGCCTTGGGAAGCCTGGCGCTGGCGCATTGGGGTTGGAACGGCGTGGTGGCGTTATCCACGTTAGCCGGAGCCGCGAGTTTGGCGGTGCGCTTCGCCAGTCGCCATCTTAAAAACTGATTATATTGTGCTTGCCATGACGCTCACCTCATTTTCAAAAGATGTGCCAGGATTAAAGGTAATCTGGAAATAATTGGAGCGTTATGGATTTTCTCGCCTGGACAGCCGCAACCGGCTGTCTGCTACTGCTTATGTCACTGGCTGCCGGTTGGATACACCGTGGGCCAGTGACCTCATTTGGACTTTTTCTGGTTGCGGGCGTGTTATGCGGCCCGTGGGTTTTTAACGTCCTGCAAATTGACATTATCCGCCATTCCGAGCTGGTAGCGCACATCACTGAAATCACCATGGCGGCGTCGCTGTTCATCACCGGGTTAAAATTACGGTTGCCGTTAAAAGCGCTCAGCTGGCGTACTGGCGTCAGGCTGGCGTTCCCGGCTATGCTGCTCACTGTTGCCGCAATGACTGCGCTGGTGCACTGGATAATTGGTTTTGAATGGCCGCTGTCGCTGGCGTTTGGCGCAATTGTCGCACCCACCGATCCGGTGCTGGCGAGTTTGATTTCTGTTAACGATGCGCGTGACGATGATTCACTGCGTGTCGCAATCTCAAGTGAAGCTGGCATGAATGATGGCTCGGCATTGCCGTTGCTGGTTTTGGCGCTGGCGCTGTTTAACGGTAAAAGCCTGAACGGCGCGCTGCTGACACATTGGGGCGCGACTGAGGTGCTTTGGGCGATTGGCGGTGGTTTGCTGATTGGCTTTGTGCTTGGGCGATTGATCGGCTCGCTGGCAACCAATTTACGTAGTGCGCATGGTAATGTCGCACCCAATGATTTTCTTGCGCTGGCGCTGATCGCCCTGAGTTATGCGTTGACACAATGGCTGGGTGCGTCTGGCTTTCTCGCTGCGTTTGCTGCCGGCGTAGGCTTACGTCGTGCCGAGCTGGGGGTGTTCAAACGCTATCAAACGGATGATATGACCGATGATGAGCGCGTGTTGCCAGCGGAAGCCTTGGTAAATCCCAATAAACGCATGGAGCACGATGACAACGGCATGGTGAAATCGGTGGGTTTGGTCGTAGGCGATGCGTTGTCATTCGGCGATACTATTGAACGTTTATTGGCTGCGTTGATGATGGTGGTGCTGGGCGTAACGCTGGCGTATCACTGGAATCTCAACGGTGTGATGCTTGGCCTGCTACTGTTTGTTGTAGTACGGCCGGTCGCGGTGTGGCTGGTAACTATCGGAGCCGGCATTCCCACAGCGCAACGCTTGCTGATAGGTTGGCTGGGTATTCGCGGCATCGGTAGCCTTAACTATATCGCTTTTGCCTGGGTGCACGGCATGGAAGGTGCGCAGGCCGAAATGATGGTGGATATGGCGTTGACGCTGGTGGTAAGCAGCATTGTGGTTCACGGTGTAACGGTGACACCGCTGTTGAATTGGCGGCAGAAACGCCTTGAAGCACGACATCGTAACTAACGTTTTTGCTTAATTTAAAAAAACAGGAGTCAGTAATGAAAGCTACTCAACTACTGCTGCTGGGCATGCTGGTTTCCGGCAGTGCGCTGGCAGCCAACGAAGGCGAACAAAATGTGTATGCCAGCCAGCTGTGTCACATTGTTAGCAGCGAGCACGCGGTTTCCAGCGCTGATCAATACGTTGAAAAAATGAAGACGTATGTCGCGCAAAGCCAGTCACCTTCAGCCATGAATCAGCCCGAGTTTGATGAAGATACCGCCAATGAAGTGGCCAGTGCCTGGCTGCAACTGGGCGATGAAGAACGCGCTAAATTACGTGCCAATGAACAGCAGTGTGAACAGACTGTCATGACGCAGTTTCAGCAAGAAGATTAGTTCAGCTTGATTAACGAATAAACGCGCCTGGCTGGCGCGTTTTTTTATGGATTTTAAGGCAAAGTTGCGTACATAATCGCCAGCATTTGGCACTGGACTTGCATCACATAATCACTCCTCAGTGAACCGCAACGGTTTGCTGATCATTTGAGCATTGAAATACAGGCATCATGATTACGCGTCGACACTTTATTCTCGGCACGGGAGCCCTTGCGCTTTCTATGACCACTGGCAAATTGTTTGCTCGAGACGACATTATTCCCCTCTGGCCGGACGATCCGCCCGGCGGTGGCGGACCGTCCGGCGAGCTGCATATCAATAAAACGGGTTCATGGTCGAACATTGTTAGCCCGTCAATTCAACGGTTTAAGCCTGAAAATCCCAACGGCGAGGCGGTAATAATTGCTGCCGGTGGCGGCTATCGTTGGATTGGAATGGGACGTGAAGCCTGGCCGGTGGCGCGCTGGCTAAACGCCCATGGCTATACCGCGTATGTGCTGAGCTACCGTCTGCCGCAGGAAAAATGGCAAGCCGGGCATTTAGCGCCGCTACAGGATGCGCAACGCGCCATTCGCTTGGTGCGCTCTTTTGAGCGCAAGGTGCATGTGCTGGGCTTCTCAGCGGGTGGTCATCTGTTGGGAATGGCGGCCGCGCGCCCAGAATATGACTCTTATGCTCCGCAGGATCCTCTGGATGAAGTCGTGCCGAAAGTGGATAGCGTAGGTCTGATCTACCCCGTGATTACGCTGGAAGCGCCGTATCAGCACACCACAACCCATTTAATGTTGGTGGGGAAAAACGCCACGCCGCAAGATGAAGCTAACTGGTCGGTGCAAAATTACGTTACACGCAGCTATCCGCCCACGTTCCTGGCGCAGGCCGAGGACGATCACACCTCAAACCCTTTCAATACGGAACTTATGCGCGATACCTGTCGGCGTAATCGTGTCCCGGTTGAGCTGATTCAAATCAGTAAAGGCGGACACGGTTTTGGTTTAGGTAAAGCGGGAACGCCTGCCGCACTGTGGGATCAAGCCTATGTAGGCTGGCTGGATAGACTAAGTTAATCTGCACCGAACCGGTGCAGCGCTGCACCCACAAAAAATGTTAATAAGGCGGCATAAAACCGCCTTTTTTCATGCCTGAATTCGCTGTTTCCTCCAGAAAAATCCTTTCTTAACAGGCTTCTATAAATTATTTGAACAAGTTATCAAATGCATTCCGTTATCTCTTATGCGCCTGTCGCCGTAAAGTTTATTCCAACAGCACAACAACCTAATCAACGGCTTCTGAGAGGAAATAATCATGTCTAAACTTGACCTGCTTGACCCACAAAACTCTACCCTGATCTTCATCGACCATCAGCCGCAAATGGCTTTCGGCGTCGCCAATATTGATCGTCAGCAGCTTAAAAATAACACTGTTGCTCTCGCCAAGGCGGGCAAGATTTTTAACGTGCCGACAATTTATACCTCCGTTGAGACCGAAAGCTTCAGCGGTTATATCTGGCCTGAACTGCTGGCGGTTCACCCGGAGATTAAACCGATTGAACGCACCTCGATGAACTCGTGGGAAGATGCCAAATTCGTCGAAGCCGTGAAAAAAACGGGCCGCAAAAAATTGGTGATTTCCGCGCTGTGGACGGAAGTTTGTCTGACATTCCCGGCGTTGATGGCACTGAACGAAGGCTTTGAAGTCTACGTGGTCACCGATACGTCGGGCGGCACCAGCGTTGATGCACACGAACGCTCAGTACAGCGTATGGTGCAGGCGGGTGCTATTCCTGTCACCTGGCAGCAGGTGCTGCTTGAATATCAACGCGACTGGTCACGTAAAGAGACCTATGACGCGGTGATGGATCTGGTTCGTGAACACAGTGGTGCTTATGGCATGGGCGTTGATTACGCTTACACGCTGGTGCACAACGCGCCAGCGCGTCAGGGCTGACAGGTGGCTTTCACCGCGTCAATAAACAGCCGTAAGGCCACCGGCATGATGAAAGCGCAGAAGTCAGTTGCGTATAAAGTGGATAGCGCGAGGTTCTTATAGGGAGAGCTAACCCTTTTATTATGAACCAAGCATCTTATAGGGTTGGTATGATCGTAAAAGGCTCAAGATTGAGCCTTTTTTATTCTTTTAAAACTCTGGGTTCATATAAAGGATGAATTGCCGATCCTAGGTAGATTGCCAAAAAAAATCCTACATTCAACATGTAGGATTCTGATGAGAAATAAATGTGTAATCAATGGCGGCTATTAGCGCATTGTCACAAACTCTTCCGAAGCCGTTGGGTGAATCGCGACGGTATTATCAAAATCTTTTTTGGTCGCGCCCATTTTCAGTGCCACCGCGAAGCCTTGCAGCATCTCGTCCATACCAAATCCGATTCCGTGAATGCCGACAATCTTCTCTTCAGCGCCGACACAAACCAGCTTCATACGGCAAGGTTGGCGATGCTGCGTCACTGCGGTATACATCGCGGTAAAGGCCGATTTATAGATTTTTACCTGATCGTCGCCATATTGCTCACGCGCTTGTGGCTCGGTTAAACCTACAGTCCCAATCGGTGGATGGCTGAATACCACGGTTGGGATGTTGCTGTAATCCAGATGCTCGTCCGGCTTGTTGTTGAACAAACGCTCGGAAAGACGACGGCCAGCGGCGACGGCCACGGGTGTCAGCTCGACTGCGCCCGTGTTATCGCCCACGGCGTAAACGCCCGGCACGTTGGTGTTCTGGAACTTATCAACCTTGATATAGCCTTTTTCGTCCAGTTCCACGCCTGCGGCTTCAATGTTCAACACATCGTTAGCGGGTTCGCGGCCAATAGCCCAAACCAGACAATCAACCGTTTGCTCGCTGCCATTTTCTAACTGCAGCGTCAGGCTGCCATCACTATTTTTAATCACCGCTTTAGGGATGGAATGGGTGTGCAGTGTTGGGCCTTCGGTGTTCATGACTTCAACCAGCGTTTCGGTGATCAGCGGATCAAAGGTGCGCAGCGGCGCATGTTGACGCACGAACAGATGCGTTTCCGAACCCAGCGCATTCACCACGCCCGCCAGCTCAACGGCGATATAACCGGCACCGATGACCGCAGTGCGCTTTGGCAACGCGTCGAGTTCAAAGAAACCGTCGGAATCGATGCCATATTCCGCACCCGGAATGCGAGGATGGCTTGGACGGCCGCCGGTCGCGATCAAGATGTGATCGGCGGTGATGGTTTCACCGTTGACTTCCACTGTGTTCGCATCAACGAAGCGGGCAAAACCTCTGATCACTTCAACCTGGTTTTTGCCCAGCACGTTGTCGTAGGAGGTGTGAATACGATCAATATAGGCGCTGCGATTTTTCACCAGGGTCGCCCAATCGAAGCGGTTTACCGTGGTATCAAAGCCGTAGTCGGGGCCATAAAGATGGATAGCTTCAGCGATTTGCGCAGCGTGCCACATTATTTTCTTCGGCACGCAACCTACGTTGACGCAGGTGCCGCCCAATTCTTTGGCTTCGATCAGGGCGCATTTTTGTCCATGCATCGCCGCACGGTTAATTGAAGCGATGCCGCCGCTGCCGCCGCCAATGGCGAGATAGTCAAAATGTCGGGTCATTGCAGTATCCATCTGGTTGCAAGAAAAATTGGCATAGAGTGTAACGCTGCGGGTCGAAATGACGCAAAGTTTGCGCCTATGATTGTAATAGGGTCGAATTTTTTCCACACATTACAGGGAAGCATAGCATGCACCTTACTTTTCTTGGTACCGGCGGCGGTGCGCCCAGCCTGCAACGCAACGTAACCTCTATCGCTTTTACCCGCTCAATTCGCGGCGAAACCTGGCTCTTCGATTGTGGTGAAGGGACCCAGCTTCAATTCATGCGCACTGCGCTGAAACCGGGCAGATTGGATAAGATTTTCATTACGCACCTGCACGGCGATCACATCTTTGGCCTGCCGGGTTTATTAACCAGCCGCTCAATGGCGGGACTGCTTGATCCTTTTACCGTTTATGGGCCAAAAGGCATCAAAACCTTTATTGAAACTGCGCTGTCACTGAGCGGATCTTTTACCAGCTATCCGCTGGACATTATTGAGATTGAAGCCGGAACGGTTTTGGATGATGGCGAATTTCGGGTGACGGCCTGGCCGTTGAACCACGTCATTGAATGCTTTGGTTATCGCATTGAACAGTACGATAAACCGGGTTTTCTGGATGCGCCGCGTCTGAAAGCGGAAGGTGTGCCGCGCGGGCCGTGGTATCAACAGCTGAAGCTGGGCCAAAAAGTGACGCTGGAAGATGGCCGCGTGATTAATGGCGCACACTATTTGGGGCCTGCGACCAAAGGCAAAACGCTGGCGATATTTGGCGACACTGCACCGACTGAGGTTGCGCTTCAGCTCGCGGCGGATGTTGATTTGATGGTGCATGAAACCACGCTTGAAGCCGCGATGATTGAAAAGGCAAACGGACGTGGGCATTCAACCACGCTTCAGGCAGCACAAGCGGCGAAAGACGCAGGGGCTAAGCGTTTGATTGCCACGCACTTTAGCTCACGCTACCTGCCGCAGGATATGGCGCGCCTGCTGGCAGAATGTCAGACCATTTTTCCGGCGACTGAGATAGCGCATGATTTGGCGGTCTTCACCTTTTAATGCTGCAGCGCAGGGTAAGTAAAAAACAGCAGATGCGTCATATTGAGGGTGAAGTGGCATGCGGTTGCGATCCACAAGCGGCCGCTCCAGTGCCACGCAAGGCCGTAAATTATCCCGGCGAGTGTGGCAAAAATCACCAGCAATACACCGCCTGGAAAATGCACCAATCCAAACAGCAGTGACGTTATCCACAGGGCTTTGCCTCCGCCTACTCGCTGGCGCAAGCGGTGCTGCAAATAACCGCGAAAAAAAGCTTCTTCAGCCAGCGCCACGAAAAACAGATTGGCCAACATGAACGCCCAAATCCACGCGGGAAAATGCGGTTCAAATCCTAATCCACCCAGCATCACCGCCAAACAAAGCAGCAGGGGAATAGCAGCCACCAAGGCAAACCAAACGATGTTATGCCGTGGCGGATGGGCGGCAGTGTTGAACAGCGTGGGCGTGCAGGCCAGCAGCAGAAAAGGAATTAATGCTTTATCAAGATTGAACGAGAAGCTAAAAGGCACGCTTTGCGGGCCTGCTCTCACCGCTTCGACGTGCGGCGGCTGATGAAATCCGGGGAAAAGATGCAGAAACAGCCCAATACAGATGAAGACTAACAGCGCTTCGGTGCTGCTTTGCAGTTTAGGATTGGCTGGGTAACGTAAACGCAGCCCGACGAGGCTTGCCGAAAGTAAAATCAATACGCCTGCTGGCCAGCTCAATAGACCCTGATAAAGTCCCAGCAAAAGTGAGAGTGTCAGCAGCAGCAGCGCCAGGCGTTTTGCCTGCGCCAGTGAAATCAGCGCGCCAGCCAGAACTAACCACATGACAGAAGCCTACAGATGACATTTGCCGCGACGTTATCATCGCGGCAGCGTTATGCGTTACTCGGGTACGACCTGCGTCACGCTGAAATGACCGGTGCCAGCAGGAACCAACTTTTTATGCAGCCAAGGCAGCAACGTGTTCATTTGGTCAGCCAGTTTCCATGGCGGATTGATCACAATCATGCCCGATGCCGTCATGCCGCGTTGAGCGCTGTCAGGGCGCACCGCCAGTTCAATCTGCAAAATATTGCGAATGCCAGTCGCTTCGAAATCACGCATCATGTGTTTGATCTGCTGACGCATAACCACTGGGTACCACAGCGCAAAGACGCCAGTGTTAAAGCGTTTGTGGCCTTCCTGAATACCTTTTACTACCGCCTGATAATCACTTTTCATCTCATACGGCGGATCGATCAGAATCAAGCCACGACGTGAAGGCGGCGGCAGCTTGGCCTTTAACTGCTGATAACCGTCGGCGCGTTCTACGCGGGCGCGGCTATCTTTGCCAAACTCGTTACGCAGCAGCGGGTAATCGCTGGAATGCAGTTCGGTCAGTTGCAGTTTGTCATCTTCACGCAGCAAATGACGGGCAATCAGCGGCGAACCGGGGTAATAACGCAAGGTATCGCCACGATTAAGCGATTTAATGGCATCGAAATAAGGTTGCAACAGCTCGGGTGCGTCTGGCTGTTGCCAGATACGCGAAATCCCTTCCAGGTATTCGCCGGTGCGCTCAGCGTGCTCACCGCTCAATTGATAACGTCCTGCACCCGCATGCGTATCGAGATAGAAAAACGGTTTTTCTTTCTCTTTAAGGGCGGTGATGATCAGGCTTTGTACGGTGTGTTTCAGCACATCAGCATGGTTGCCGGCGTGAAAACTGTGGCGATAACTCAGCATAAAAAATGGGATTTCCGAGGTTGCAGCTAAAAAGGGATACAGCGAGTGCGCTGGATTATAACGTCAGATGCGAACAATTGCTGACGTTTCGCGCTATTCAACAGCGCTTGCAGCTTAAGTTTAGTCATTTTATGGCCCTTTCGACCTGTACGACGTGGCTGAATTCCAGAAATCCGGCGCACAAACCAATAAATATCTGCAAATTAAAGATTCGGTTAGCGGTGACTCAACAATCGGGTGATGTCGCGCTACCCGTTCCAGATGTGTGAATTGTGCTTGCGTAGCAAGACGCTTTTTATGCCTTGCGCCTCGTCGCTGTCCGTTTCTTCCGCGCCTCATCATAGCTGCCATTGATTTTCGCTACACTTAACCGCATGTTACTTTGATTGCATTGCGCGACCTGTCGCGCCTCATACATCGATAAAGGACTGCGCTATGACCAATCCGTTACTCACTTCTTTTGATCTGCCGCCATTTTCTGCCATCCAACCTGAACATGTGGTTCCCGCCGTTACCGAGGTGTTGACCGACTGTCGTGCCATGGTGGAAAAAGTCGTGGCGCAAGGCGCACCTTACACCTGGGATAATCTTGTTCAGCCGCTGGCGGAAACCGATGATCGTCTTGGCCGCATCTTCTCGCCGGTTAGCCACCTTAACTCAGTGAAAAACAGCCCGGAGCTGCGTCAGGCGTATGAACAAACGCTGCCGCTGCTCTCTGAATACAGCACATGGGTAGGACAGCATGAAGGTTTGTATCAG
The DNA here is from genome assembly GCF_022761075.1 of Pantoea sp. MQR6. NCBI lineage: Bacteria > Pseudomonadati > Pseudomonadota > Gammaproteobacteria > Enterobacterales > Erwiniaceae > Pantoea > Pantoea sp. MQR6. The sequence goes on along the minus strand of NZ_JAKYXB010000007.1, from coordinate 153,210 downwards.
GCGTATCGCAATCTAAAAGAGGGCGAAAATTACGCGGCACTGGATTTAGCACAGAAAAAAGCGGTCGATAACGCGCTGCGTGATTTTGAACTCTCCGGTATTGGTCTGGATAAAGAGAAGCAGAAACGTTATGGCGAAATCGCCGCGCGCCTCTCTGAGTTGGGTTCTGCCTACAGCAACAACGTGCTCGATGCCACCATGGGCTGGAGCAAGCTGATCACCGATGAAAGCGAGCTTGCCGGTATGCCGGAAAGCGCAATGGCGGCGGCCAAAGCTCAAGCCGAAGCGAAAGAGCAAGAGGGCTGGTTGCTGACGCTGGATATCCCAAGCTATTTGCCGGTGATGACCTATTGCGATAACGCTGCACTGCGTGAAGAGATGTATCGCGCTTACTCAACGCGTGCGTCTGATCAAGGTCCGAACGCCGGTAAGTGGGACAACGGTCCGATCATGGCAGAAGAGTTGGCGCTGCGCCATGAGCTGGCACAGCTGCTGGGCTTTGATTCCTTTGCCCACAAATCACTGGCCACCAAAATGGCGGAAAGCCCATCGCAGGTGATCGACTTCCTGAATGATTTGGCAAAACGCGCCCGTCCACAGGGTGAAAAAGAGCTGCAACAGCTGCGCGCCTTTGCTGAAAAAGAGCATGGCGTTGAAAGCCTGAATCCTTGGGATCTCACTTACTACGGCGAAAAACAGAAGCAGCATCTTTATACCATCAGCGATGAGCAACTGCGTCCTTACTTCCCAGAATCACGCGCGGTTGCGGGCTTGTTTGAAGTGGTAAAACGGATTTACGGCATTACCGCTAAAGAGCGTACCGATGTTGATGTTTATCATCCAGACGTGCGTTTCTTCGACCTGTTTGATGAAACCGGCGAGCTGCGCGGCAGCTTCTACCTTGACCTGTATGCGCGCGAGCACAAACGCGGCGGGGCATGGATGGACGATTGCGTCGGCCAGATGCGTAAAGCGGATGGTAATCTGCAAAAACCGGTGGCGTATCTCACCTGTAACTTCAACCGCCCGGTGAAAGGGAAACCTGCGCTGTTCACGCACGATGAAGTGATCACGCTGTTCCATGAATTTGGTCATGGCTTGCACCATATGCTCACGCGCGTGGAAACCCCCGGCGTGGCGGGTATCAACGGTGTGCCTTGGGATGCGGTCGAGCTGCCAAGTCAGTTTATGGAAAACTGGTGCTGGGAACCGGATGCGCTGGCGTTTATTTCGGGTCACTTTGAAACCGGCGAACCGCTGCCAAAAGAATTGCTGGATAAAATGCTGGCGGCGAAGAACTATCAGGCGGCGCTGTTTATCCTGCGTCAGCTGGAGTTTGGCTTGTTCGATTTCCGCTTGCACACGGAATTCAATCCAGAGAAAGGTGCACAAATTCTGGAAACCCTGCGCGAAGTGAAAAGCCGGGTTGCCGTGGTGCCAAGCCCAGAATGGGGCCGATTCCCGCACGCGTTTAGCCATATCTTTGCCGGCGGTTACGCAGCAGGTTATTACAGCTATTTGTGGGCAGATGTACTGGCCGCAGATGCCTATTCACGCTTTGAGGAAGAGGGGATTTTCAACCGCGAAACCGGTCAATCCTTCCTTGATAACATCCTGACGCGCGGCGGCTCTGAAGAGCCGATGGAGCTGTTTAAACGCTTCCGTGGACGTGAGCCGCAGCTGGATGCGATGCTGGAACATTACGGCATTCAGGGATAAGTCGTTACGTGAAAATCTGTTTGATCGATGAATCAGGCGCCGGAGAGGGCGCCTTATCACTTTTAGCGCAGCGCTGGCAGCTGGAGCATGACGACGATGCACCGCTGGCGCTGGTACAAACGCCTACACATCTTGAGTTGCGTAAGCGCGATGAACCGAAGCTGGGCGGCATTTTTGTCGATTTCGTCTCCGGTGCGATGGCGCATCGTCGCCGTTTTGGCGGCGGACGCGGTGAAGCGGTAGCGAAAGCGGTGGGCATTAAAGGCGGTTATTTGCCTGATGTGGTTGATGCAACAGCCGGTCTGGGACGTGATGCCTTTGTGCTGGCAGCGTTAGGTTGCCGGGTGCGGATGCTTGAGCGTCATCCGGTGGTGGCAGCGCTGTTAGAAGATGGTTTACAGCGCGGCTATCAGGATGCCGAAATCGGGGGTTGGCTACGTGAAAGGTTGACATTGATCCATGCGTCCAGCGCCCTGGCGTTAAGCGAGATATCGCCACAACCTGACGTAGTCTATCTCGATCCGATGTATCCACATCGCCAGAAAAGCGCCATGGTGAAGAAAGAGATGCGGGTATTTCAGTCCCTGGTAGGTGCCGATGAGGATGCTGACGCGTTGCTGGAACCGGCGCGGCGCTTAGCGAAAAAGCGCATCGTGGTGAAACGCCCCGATTACGCACCGCCGCTGGCAAATATTGAGACGCAATCGGCGGTGGTGACAAAAAGCCATCGCTTCGATATCTATCCGCCCTTGGCAAAATAAGCATAAAAAAAGCCGGTTATTCAACCGGCTTTTTTAGGCGAAAAAACCGCGTTATTCGTCTTCTTCATCGCGCAACGGCACGATCAGCATGTCGATATGAACGGTGTTGATGAGCTGACGCGCTGAGGACATCAGTTTGCTCCAGAAATCTTGATGATGACCGCAGACCACCATATCCACATCATATTTTTTGATTGCGTCTACCAGCACTTGGGCAAGATCGCCGCTGCCGCTCAGGGTTTCGCTGATTGGATAACCCGCCGAGTCAGATAAGCCTCTTAATGCCTGGTGCGTCTCCTGAGAAATACGCTTTTGCATATCGCCAAGATTTACGTCAATCAAACCGGTGTAGAGATCGGAGTAATTCACGTCTACGTGAATCAGAGAAATTTTTGCATCATAAGGGCGAGCCAACGAAACGGCTTTATCCACTAACAGTTGGCTTTCGGGAGAAAGATCTACTGCAATCAGGATATGTTTATAAGCCATGATATAACTCCTTCCACGAGATTAAGGATGGCAACCGGTATTCCTGCCGCGTCACAGCTGGGCGAAATCCTTTGCGCGAACGGGCGATGAGCGCCACCAAAGTGTTTGCCTGCGAGGCAGGCGTCATATTGTTTTACCGTTGAGTATAGCTGCGAATGTTAACAAATGCTTCCGCGGCCGCTACGGTTGTGAATAAGATCAAAGGTCCGCTATTTTTGCTCGCGCCGAACGAAAATCATCGCTGGAAAAAAATGAAACATTTCTCCTACACTGAAAATGACGGTTACTCACGTATGGTACTGAGCGCCCGAGCTTGTCAGAACAACATCGCAGTCTGGTTCATTCAGTGGTTGGCAATTTCTGTGGGGCGTATTTAGCGTTATTCCGCTGCAAGCGTCTCCGCGGCTCCAGCCGGGAGGGGGAACATGATGATCAGCACCATCGCGCTTTTTTGGGCTCTGTGTGTGGTTTGTATTGTGAATATGGCGCGCTATTTCTCTTCTCTGCGCGCCTTGCTGGCGGTATTGCGAGGCTGCGATCCGCTGCTCTATCAATATGTCGATGGCGCGGGCTTTTTCACTTCTCATGGGCAGCCAAGCAAACAAGTCCGGCTGGTACGTTATATCTGGGCTAAGCGTTATCTTGATCACCACGATGAAGAGTTTATTCGTCGCTGCGAGCGGGTACGTGGGCAGTTTATGCTGACCAGTTCTTTGTGCGGATTAGTGGTGATTAGCCTGATAGCGATGGCTATCTGGCATTAAAAAAGGGCGACTTGCGTCGCCCTCTATTCAAACTGATTTACACCAGTTTTAATGCTATCCAGTACAGCGAGCCTGAAAGAACAATACAGACAGGCAAGGTGAATATCCACGCCATGGCAATGTTCTTGATGGTTCGACTCTGCAAGCCGCCGCCGTCTACCAGCATGGTACCCGCGACAGAAGAAGAGAGGATATGCGTGGTGGAAACCGGCAAGCCGGTATAACTGGCCACACCAATTGAAACCGCAGCCGTGACCTGCGCGGACATCCCTTGTGCGTAAGTCATGCCTTTTTTACCGATCTTTTCACCAATTGTGGTCGCAACACGACGCCAGCCAATCATTGTGCCGATGCCTAATGCCAGCGCAACTGCCACAATAATCCACACCGGCGCATATTCAATCGTGCCGAGCAGATCGCTTTTCAGCTTGTTAAGGAAGCGTTTGTCATCGCCAGTGGTTTCCGGCAGCTTAGCCGCTTTATCTGCGGTATCAGAGATACACAGCAGCAGGCGACGCATCTGGCTGCGTTGTTCCACAGAAAGCTGATCGTAGCTCTGCAGGTTATTCAGCAAGCTTTGCGCACGCTGAACGGCTTGCAGCGCACGTGCGCTATCACAATGGAACTGCTGCGGACCTGACGGCACTTCTTCCGGGGTTGGCAGCGCAGGCGGAGCCATCTGGATGATGTGCGTCAGCGATTCATTGTGCTGCTGATAATACTGTTCGAGATGATTAACTGCATCGCGGGTACGCGTGATGTCATAACCCGACGCATTCATATTCACCACGAATCCCGCAGGCGCAACGCCAATCAGGACCAGCATGATCAGGCCAATGCCTTTCTGACCATCATTCGCACCGTGCGAATAACTCACCCCAATTGCAGAAACAATCAGCGCGATACGCGTCCAGAACGGCGGCTTTTTCTTGCCATCGATCTTTTCACGGTCAGCAGGCGTCATATGAATCCGGGCGCGCTTCTTGGTGTTGCTCCAGTAGCGACGCAGAATGAAAATCAATCCACCCGCTATCAGCAGACCCACGATGGGCGACAGAATCAGTGACAGGAAGATGTTGATCACTTTCGGGATGTTGAGTGCATCAACCACCGAAGTGCCATTCATCAACGCATTGGTGAGACCGATACCGATAATGGCACCAATCAAGGTATGGGAGCTGGAAGCCGGTAACCCTAAATACCAGGTGCCGAGGTTCCAGATGATCGCCGCTAATAGCATAGAAAACACCATAGCGAGACCGTGAGCCGATCCGACATTCAACAGCAAGTCGGTGGGAAGCATGTGAACAATGGCATAGGCAACGCTCAAACCACCGAGCAGCACACCAAAGAAGTTGAATACACCCGCCATCACCACAGCAAGCTGGGCACGCATGGCACGCGTATAGATGACCGTCGCAACTGCGTTGGCCGTGTCGTGAAAACCGTTGATTGCTTCGTAAAACAATACAAACAGCAGGGCAAGAACCAATAACAGGCCGGTACTGAGGTCTAGGCCAGCAAACAGATGTAGCATAAACGTTACGCCATTTTGGGAGGACATGAACGCGGCGCATTATCCGCGACAACGTGCTGTATGGGAAAGGAAAATATAGTCCTAATTTACTGTTAAGTTGTAATTTACACGATATAACGGGGTAAAAAGGTCTAAAAATTAGTCAGTTACATTATGACACATTTACGGCAAATTTTTGACGCTGGCGTCGGAGTGAGCAGATCACTACAATCTGCGCCTTTCAGATAAAGTGGGTAAGAAGCAGTGGAACAGTTTGACGTTATCATCATTGGTGCAGGTGCCGCAGGCCTGTTCTGTGCCGCGCAGGCTGGCCTTCGTGGCCGTCGCGTGCTGCTGCTGGATAACGGTAAGAAGCCGGGCCGTAAAATTTTGATGTCGGGCGGCGGCCGCTGCAACTTCACCAATCTCTATACCGAAGCCGCGGCTTATCTGTCGCACAATCCTCACTTCTGCAAGTCTGCGCTGGCGCGTTATACCCAATGGGATTTCATCGATCTGGTGAACAAACATGGCATCGCCTGGCATGAAAAGACCTTAGGACAGCTATTTTGTGATGATTCGGCGCAGCAAATCGTCGAACTATTAGTGAAAGAGTGCGAAAAAGCAGAGGTTACGCTGCGTCTACGCTCGGAAGTATTGAGTGTCAGTCGTGATGAATCTGGCTATACGCTGCAACTGAATGGCGACACGGTGCGGGCTAAAAAGCTGGTGATCGCCAGCGGCGGATTGTCGATGCCAGGATTGGGCGCAACCCCGTTTGGCTATAAAATTGCTGAGCAGTTCGGTCTTAGCGTCTTTCCCACTCGCGCCGCGCTGGTGCCGTTTACGCTGCACAAGCCGTTGCTGGATCAGCTGCAAACCCTTTCCGGCGTCGCCATCGACAGTACCATTGAAGCGCAGGACGGCACGCTGTTCAAAGAGGCGATGCTCTTTACGCATCGCGGTTTGTCGGGACCGGCGGTATTACAAATTTCAAGTTACTGGCAGCCCGGTGAATTCGTCACTATCAATTTATCGCCGGCCAATGATCTGGACGCGTTTATTAACGTGCAGCGCGAGGCGCATCCCAATCTCAGTGTAAAAAACAGCCTGGCTAAATTGCTGCCTAAGCGTCTGGTCGAAATTCTGCAAGAGATGAAGGTCGTGCCGGACGCCAGCCTGAAGCAGCTCAACAGCAAACAGCAGGCCGAGCTGGTACAAACGCTACATCAATGGCGAGTTCAGCCAAACGGCACTGAGGGCTATCGCACGGCGGAAGTCACGCTGGGTGGCGTGGACACCACTCAACTCTCTTCGAAAACCATGGAAGCGCGTGATGTGCCTGGACTGTTTTTTATTGGCGAAGTGGTAGACGTAACCGGTTGGTTAGGTGGCTATAACTTTCAATGGGCGTGGAGCTCAGCCTGGGCATGTGCGCAGGCGCTTTAATGTATCGTTCGATTTTTAAGGAGGCATCATGCTGATCAACTCATCCATTCGTCTTAACAAATACATTAGCGAGAGCGGTATCTGTTCTCGTCGCGATGCCGATCGTTATATCGAACAGGGAAATGTTTTTATTAACGGCAAGCGAGCCGCAATCGGCGATCAGGTCACAGCCGGGGATGTGGTGAAAGTCAATGGTCAGCTTATTGAGCCGCGCGACGAAGAGGACTTAGTACTGATTGCGCTGAATAAACCGGTGGGAATCGTCAGCACGACGGAAGAGGGTGAACGAGACAATATTGTTGATTTCGTTAATCACAGCAAACGCGTCTTTCCGATTGGTCGTCTGGATAAAGATTCGCAAGGGCTGATTTTCCTGACCAACCATGGCGATCTGGTCAACAAAATCCTGCGAGCTGGCAACGATCACGAAAAAGAGTATCTGGTCACCGTCAACAAGCCGATAACCGATGAATTTATTCACGGTTTGGGTGCGGGCGTGCCGATGCTGGGAACGGTGACAAAAAAATGCAAAGTGAAGAAAGAAGCGCCTTTTGTGTTTCGCATTACGCTGGTACAGGGGCTTAATCGACAGATTCGTCGGATGTGTGAACACTTTGGTTATGAAGTCACCAAGCTTGAACGCACGCGTATCATGAACGTCAATCTTAAAGGGCTGCCGCTGGGTGAATGGCGCGATTTAAATGACGATGAGCTGATTGCGTTGTTTAAACTGATTGAAAACTCCTCTTCAGAAGCCAAACCGGCGAAGAAAACGCAGGCTAAGTCAGGCGCGGCTAAAAAGCCGGGCGTTAACCGCCCTAAAATCGCAGAAAAAGCGGAGAGCAATGCTGCATCGCGTAAGCGTTTTAACCAGCCGGGACGTAAAAAGAAGGGGCGATAATCCCCGCTGTTTCTCCGTCGCCGGGGAAATTATCCTCGGCAAGGCAAAACATATTTTGCACGACACAGAGCGCGCTGCAAAACAGCGCTACGTAAGCCTCAGTATTCCCTGAACTAAGTGCCAGTCGCTTGGTTAATTATTTGAATTTAGGAACTTTTACCCTTAATAAAATGGCAGGAATGGGTATCCGGTCACATACTTTCACTTTAAGCCAAATGAAGTGAGAAATATGTTTAGATATGTTCTTTCCGTTTTTTCCAGTCCAGAAAAATTCATTCAACTCATGTCACGCCAGGACATCAACGAATCCATCGCTGATGGTGATCGCATCATCATTGATGAGGATGGCAACGCGTCGGTTAATGTCACCAGTGATGAGGTACGCGAAGATTTCGCTCGCCATGTGAACGCTTTAAAAGGAGTGTGACATGGGTACGGCAATCTTTATGGTGTTGATGGTCAGCGGGTATTGGTACACCAGCCGCGATCTCTCTAGCCGCTTTAAAATTCGGCGATCATCGGGTTGGGATGTTTACTTCCTGGTCGCGCTTTACGGCTGCATCTTCGTATTACAGGGCGTGTTTGCCACCGGTATTATTTGGATCGTGCTGTTAGGTATCTCAGCGATTGCGAATGCACTGCAGGAAATCCCCGGCGTGCATTTAAAATGGCAAATCGAGTTCATGAACTGGAGTTTCCTCGGCATCCAGGCGCCGGTCGTGGTGATGCTGGCATTCGCGATACTATTTTGCCTCTATCGTTCCAACTGGTCCGGCAGCGCACGTCTCAATGCGCCGGGACGCAAAGATCTCTACCAGAAGTTGTCCCGTTCTAACGGCGTTGAGCAGTTGCTGTTTCAATGTATGGAAGAGGGTGAGCTGGCCTGGATAACTTTAAAATCACGTCGTATCTATATTGGCATGATACACGCCGCCACGTTTGAATATGAAAGCACGGCCAATATCGTCTTGATCCCGATGCTCAGCGGCTACCGTGACAGCAAAACGCTGAAATTAGCGGTCGAACACAACTACAGCAAATGGTACGCGGAGCATGATATTACGCTGGAATCTGAACCTAAAAATGCCATGGCCTTTCGTAAAGTGCTTATGGTTGATCAGATAGAGAGCCTTTCCCTGTTCGATCCGGCCAGCGCCAGCGCTTTGGCCTATGGCGATCCGCAAGCGGTGACTAAAAGTCCGCAGTCAGAAGAGTCACCAGAAGAGTTATAAATTTTTCTTATCACGACGACGCTCCTCTCTTAATCGCAACAGGAGTAGGCTGTGAAAAAAGCCGCTGAGGGGGTCGTCGAGATGGAAATTATTCAGGCAGAAGAAGAACATATTCCTGCAATACAAAAAATTTATGCCTGGCATGTGCTGCATGGCACGGCAACGTTTGAAACCGAACCGCCCAGCGAAGCTGAGATGCTTAATCGGCTGAGGAAAATTCAGCAAGCAGGCTTGCTGTGGTTGGTGGTCATTCATGACGGCGAGGTAAAAGGCTACTGTTACCTTGGCCGTTATCGAGAACGCTTTGCCTACCGTTTCACCCTCGAAGATTCCATCTACATCAACGTCGATTTTCAAAAGCGTGGCGCAGGCCGTGCGCTGCTGGAGTGCGCCATTAGCTGGGCGGAGCAGAAAGGTTTTCGTCAACTGCTGGCGGTGGTGGGCGACAGCGCTAATCAAGGCTCGCTCAATGTGCATTATGCCAGCGGATATAAGCTTATTGGCACACTAGAGTCGGTAGGATTTAAACATGGCCGCTGGCTTGACACCGTTATCATGCAGCGTGATTTAGGTGAAGGTAACCGCACCGATCCGCTTTAAAAGTAAGCCAGGATAAAATCCTGGCTGGATGATTACCCCTGATATTGCACCGCTGTTTCTCTTAATACTGCTGCAAAATTATAAATATCGTTGAGTGATGAAATAGGGTGGCGCGTTTCTTTTCTCTCTTTATCAAAAATCCCGATATAGAGTTGGCTGCGATTAAAGTGCAGGCGGCAAATCGGTCTTCTGTTGTTGTCATCCAATAAAATACCAAAATAACTTTGCGTATCGCGGTAGGTAATGCGTTCGGGCTTGACCATTTTCCGAATGATTGACTTCACAATATGGAAGCCTTCGATTTCCTCTTCTGTCGTCACGATGAGTGCGCTACCTTGCTCTTCCTGCGCATTCTCTTCTTTGTTAGGCGTTTCGGTAGATATATTGATGCTGGCAGAAGCGGTTCCATTTATTGCTGATTTAAGACGCTCATTGACCTGATCATTTAACCATTGCGTCGCGGCTTTCTTGGTCAAGGTCAGAAATAACTCCCTGACTTTTTGTGTGATAATTCCATCATAGACGCGTGACGCGAAAAATTTAACGAAGTCTTCATCGGGCGTACTGAATTGAGTGGAGATCAGTTTTTTGATCTGGCTGATGTACTTGAGTTCACCTGCTGCGCTCACAATGGAATCGACATCAAAAGCGCTTCTGCTCAGTTTGCTGATTTCAGGTATGACGTGTTCATCAATATCAAGTAAATCAAGCTCTAAAAATGGCTTTTCGTCCATTTTATTCGGCGCGTCCAGGTCGGTAAAAAACTTATAGACCTGTCCATTAGTGAGAATGGAGATCCTGGCGTTTGTGACGTGGAAATAGCGAAAAAGCTGTGAGGCATGTTTGATATTAAGCGACTCGCCGATTTTTTTGCATTCAATAAGGATCTGGATTTCCCCCCCTTTTAGAATGGCAAAATCTATTTTTTCGCCCTTTTTTGTACCGACATCACAAATGAACTCTGGGATAACTTCTGCCGGGTCAAATACATCATAACCCAAGACCTGACTGATAAAAGGCATAACAAAAGCGCTTTTTGTGGCTTCCTCAGTTTGAATAATGGCTGATTGCTGCTTAATTTTATTGGAAAGGCCATTCAGGTTATTAAGAATATCCATTTTATTCCTGTTTGAATGTTAAATTAAATCAGCAGGATGCCCGCTGATTTAAATGATGAATAAGTCCGGGTGCTGCGTTTTAATGAAGGACATTACCTTATAAAACCGCAACTATTGCTGATGTTTTTCTTTAAAATCAATAAAAAGGGGAGTTGTGCGAGAAATGTCCCGACTTTTTATTATCTGGACAGGCATCATTCGCCACATTTTCGCCTCATCTTTTTACACCTCGTGCTATGCGCCCGTCAAACCGCATTTGCGAATCAATGCCTCATGAATGAAAAGCTAAGCTGGCAGTTAACGTAAAAAAGAGGAACGGTTATGGCACAGCAAGGCAAAGTATTAGTGGTAGGGGCGTCACGCGGTATCGGCTTGGCAGTTGTTCAAGCATTTTCAGCTCAAAACTGGGATGTGACAGCCACTTACCGCAGTGAAATTCCTGCGGCGGGCCATGTTGCGAAGAGTGACTGGCACCGGCTGGATATGACACAGCCGCAGGCGGTAAACGCATTCGCGGCGCAGCTTGGTGAGCAACGGTTTGACCTGATCCTGATTAATGCGGGCATCTTTGGCCCTTCACATCAAAAGCTGGCGCAAAGCGAAGATGATGAGCTGGCTCAGCTGTTCCTTACCAACGCGGTGGCGCCGGTGCGCACCGCAGAAGTGCTGCTGCCTTTACTGAGTGATGAGAAAGGCGTGCTTGCCTTTACCTCCTCAACGTTAAGTAGCCTGAATGAAAACCCAGATGCAGAGATGCCGATCTATTCTGCCAGTAAGGCGGCGTTAAACATGCTGACTCGCACGCTGGCGGGTGAAGTCGAAGCACAACGCGGCACGCTGCTAACGCTACATCCCGGCTGGGTAAAAACGGATATGGGCGGTGAATCTGCGCCGCTGACGGCGGAAGAGAGTGCTGCCGGTATTATCCAGCAGCTCAATACCTGGCGCGGGCGCGGCGGTCATCACTTTGTTGACTACGCCGGCCATACGCTGCAATGGTAGAAAAAGCGGGGCGGTTACGCCCCGATATCCCGCAGCGCTTTTCCTTTCATCAAATTGCGCTCAATGTGCTCCAGCGTGACGTGTTTGGTTTCTGGCACCAGCAACATCGTCAGTAAAATAAACACCAGGTTCAGCGCCGCATAGAACCAGAAGGTGTTGGCATTGCCCAGCTTGTCGAGCAGGGTTAAAAAGGTCGCGCCAACAATCATATTACCGACCCAGTTGGTGGTGGTTGAGGCGGTAATGCCAAAGTCACGGCCTTTTAGCGGCTGGATTTCAGAACAAAGTAGCCAGATCACCGGCCCTGCCGCCATGGCAAAACCAACGATAAACATCAGCAGCATGGCGATGGCGAAGTATTTGCGGAAGTCCGTTTCAACCCCCATGTGCAGCAGCGTGCCTAGCGCGCCCATACCCACCGCCATCACCAGAAAACTGGTGGTGAGCATCGGTTTACGTCCCCAGCGATCGACAAAGCCAATCGCAATCAACGTCGCCAGCATGTTTACCAGGCCGACAATCACCGTGCCCCACATCTGCTCGCTGGTGCTGGAAAAGCCAGCAATATTGAATATTTTTGGCGCGTAATACATCACTACGTTCATACCGGTGAACTGCTGCATAACCTGAAGCAGCATGCCCAACCACACGGCACGACGAAAGTTACTGTTGCTTTTAAACAGTGACCAGCCGCGTTGTTTCACTTGCAGACTTTCACGAATCTCTTCCAGCTCTTGCTTCGCTTGTTCGCTGCTATTACGCAGCCGGTCTAGCACCCGTTGAGCTTCATTGAAGCGGCCATGCGCTGCCAACCAGCGTGGGCTGTTGGGCAAAAAAAGCACGCCAATGAATAAGATCACCGCAGGAATAGCGATCACACCCAGCATTCCGCGCCAGTTACCGCTGTAGCTAAAAGCGGTATCCGACAGATAAGCCACGACAATGCCAGTGGTTAACATCAGTTGGTACATCGAAATCATTGAGCCACGCACGCGTTCTGGCGCGATTTCTGCCAGATAAAGGGGGGCGGTGTAAGAGGCAATGCCCACTGCTAAACCCAACATCACACGGGCGCACACCAGCGATTCAACATCAGGAGAAAACGCTGACCACAATGAGCCGATGACAAAAAGCGTGGCGCCGGCCAGCATGCTTTTTTTGCGTCCCAGCTTGGAAGACATCCAGCCTGCACCCAGCGCACCGATTGCTGCGCCAAACATCATTGAACTGACTACCCATTCCTGTTCGTGATTAGAGATATGCAGGTCGTCGGAAAGAAACGGCAGCGCTCCCGCAATCACGCCAATATCTAATCCAAACAGCAGGCCAGACAATGCGGCCATGAAGCAGACGAACCAGGTAAAACGATTTTGGCTGGTTTTTTTGTGAGCGGCACTCATGCATTTCTCCTTGAAGGTTCAGCTTTGTCAATATTGTTAATGTTATGTAAACATAGCTGATGCAGACGTGCTGCCGGTCACATAAAAGTCAGTTTAGCGGGGTCGATTTAAGTGATACGGCAGGAAAAGCATTAGAGAACAAAGAGGTTAACAACGATTTGCTCAGCTGCGCTGCCGCACAAATGCGCAAAGGGCGGTGGCTTACTGCCTTTATAAAGCGAAATTTTGCAACATAACGCGCCGGAAACTACACTGCCGCTTTCAAGCTTTACATTGAAGGTGCTTATGACTCAACCCTTTCAACGATCACCGCTGCCGCTGCCCGGTGGGCATCGTAAAGTCCTGTTGCACTCTTGCTGTGCGCCCTGTTCCGGCGAAGTGATGGAAGCGATGCTGGCATCTGGCATCGAATATACCCTCTATTTCTACAACCCAAATATTCATCCGCTTAAAGAGTATGAGCTGCGTAAGCAGGAGAATATTCGGTTTGCCGAAAAATTTGGCGTGCCGTTTGTGGATGCGGATTATGATCGTGATGACTGGTTTGCACGGGCGCGCGGCATGGAATGGGAACCGGAACGCGGCGCACGCTGTACCATGTGTTTTGATATGCGTTTCGAACGCACCGCGCTTTACGCCCATGAAAATGGTTTTCCGGTGATCACCAGTTCACTGGGAATTTCGCGCTGGAAGGATATGCAGCAAATTAATGATTGTGGCGTGCGCGCCGCGGCGCATTATCCCGATCTGAGTTACTGGGAATTTAACTGGCGTAAAGGCGGAGGTGCAGCGCGCATGATTGAAATCAGCAAGCGCGAACACTTTTATCAACAGGAGTATTGTGGTTGCGTTTATTCATTGCGCGACACCAATCGTCATCGCGTTGCCAATGGTCGCGAGCGTATTCAGATTGGTGTGCAATATTATCAGCCTGACGAATCTTAATCAGGAAACGTAGCGCGACGGAATAAGGTGTCGCGTGGAAGCGAGTGCCATGCGTTGTGATGACCCGCAGCGCATAATCTCTTGCTTAGTCGAGTGAAAGCAGAGCGCACAAGGGTTATGACTTTTCTCCAGTTGCGCCTGTGTTTCTGCATTCAGCTGTCGTTTACGGCATACGCTCGGTGTGCATCCCATAACCTGTTTAAACGAGCGAGTAAAAGATTGCTGGCTTTCAAAATGGTATTTCACGGCCAGACTAATAATCGGCGCGTTACTGTTTTTTAAATCATGCACGCAGGCGGCTAATTTCCGCTTGCGAATATAGCGTGCCAGCGTTTCATGGTGATAACGCGCAAACAGTTTTTGTAAATACCATTTGGAATAACCGGATTTCTCGGCAATGTCATTAATACTCAAGCGCTGATTGAGATTGTTATTAATCCATTCAGTGATGGAGATAATCACACCTTCATTGTATTTATTCTCGTTCATAAGCCACCTCATTTAAGATGCGGGAAGTTTAGAATAATTTATCTTTCTCTACACGCTGCTTTAGTAAAGATTTATCAGGAAATGAATTTTTATTTTTTAGATATAAGACCGGTCTTTGAAATGGTGATTTTTTAAGGGCTTTTGTTGTTTGGATGTTATAGATTCTGAAGGAATAGAGGAATTAGATGATGGAATTAATTTGCTTATTCCAAAATAATTTATCTATTCAAGGGCATCGCCGGGTTAAATGACGGTTGAATCTGAATTAACCACATAGCACGGCGTATCAATACATTTTCAGGTGGGTCGTGCCAGGCTTAGTGCTCTTTTTATCGCATGGAGAAATTCGGATGGGCCCGACATACGTGTTGAAGAAACCGCTTGCCGCTTTGCTCACCTCGCTGACCTTACTCAGCGCCGCACCTGCCCTTGCCGCCAATGTTTATGGCGAGCAGCTTGAAGGCTTTACCTACCCCTATACGTTGCAGCACTTCAATTTTTCATCACAACAGCAATCGCTTAGCATGGGCTATATGGATGTAAAGCCGCAGCAAAATGCCAACGGGAAAACTGTAGTGCTAATGCACGGGAAGAATTTTTGCGGGGCCACCTGGGAAGAGACAATCCGTGATCTGAGTGAAAAAGGGTATCGCGTGATTGCCCCCGATCAAATTGGTTTTTGTAGCTCGACCAAACCCGCTAATTACCAGTACACCTTTCAACAGTTGGCTGAAAATACCCATCAACTGTTGACTAAACTGGGCGTTCAAAAAGCGGTAATTATTGGGCATTCAACCGGCGGCATGCTGGCAACACGTTATGCGCTGATGTATCCCAATCAAACGGAAAAATTGGTGTTAGTGAATCCAATTGGCTTAGAAGACTGGAAAGCCAAAGGCGCACCCTATCGCACCGTCGATCAATGGTATGAGCGTGAGTTAAAATTAAGCGCGGAAGGCATTAAAAAATATGAGCAGCAAACCTATTATGTGGGACGCTGGAAACCAGAATATGACAAATGGGTTGATATGCTGGCTGGGCTGAACAGCGGGCCAGGACATAAAAAGGTCGCCTGGAACTCAGCACTGATTTACGACATGATTTTTACCCAGCCAGTGTATTACGAATTTAAAGAGATTAACGTGCCGACTACGTTAATCATCGGTACCTCAGACACCACTGCTATCGGCAGCGATATCGCCTCACCGGCGGTGAAAGCGACGCTGGGCAACTATAAGGTGTTGGGCAAAGAGGTTGCGAAGCTGATTCCAGGGGCGCGATTGATTGAGCTTCCTGGTATGGGACATGCGCCGCAAATGGAAGAGCCAGCTAAGTTTAACCAGACGTTGATAGACGATCTGGCCAGGTAAACCCGTTCAGGCGCTACGGCGCCTGAATAGCGGATATCAGCGCTTGCTTGCTCTTTTTATTCAGGTACATCTGTTCATCACTGTTATGCAGCAGTTGTTCCAGCGTCTGCGGCTGGGCTGCATCAAATTCCACCACGCCAGCTGAAAATTGCAGGTTATATCGGCGGTTAAGGTGGCTAAATTGCTGCTGCAAATAGCGTGAGAACTGTTGCAACAATGCTTCTGCCTGCGGTTGCTTCAGGCCATTAAATAGCACCACAAACTCATCTCCGCCCAGGCGGGCGAAAAGATCAGAGTGATTGAAAACCACTTTCATCGCATCGGCAAAATCCATGAGGGCGCGATCGCCTTCACGGTGTCCTAACGTGTCATTGATCTGCTTAAACTTGTCGAGATCGAGAAAAGTCAGACAAGCAGGCTTTTGCTTGATAATGCACTCATTCAACACCAGCTGGCCCAGCGTCATAAAACCACGACGATTGGTAATTTGTGTCAGCTCATCGCAGGTTGCGGTCTGAAATGCTGCCAGCTCCGCTTCAGCCATGGCGGCCAGATCGCGCAAGGTCACCTCATCATCTTCAGTAAATTGACGCGGCTCCCGACCGATAATGCACAGGGTGCCTAGTTTTGCGCCGCCCGGTGCCCGCAACGGACATCCCGCATAAAAGCGGATGTGGGGATCGCCAGTGACCAGAGGATTATCGTGAAAACGCTGATCTTCTAATGCGTTTTCGACAACCAGAACGTCGTCCCGGAGAATGGCATGGCCACAAAATGAGGTGGTGCGCGGGGAACGGGTTTGGTCAAATCCCTGAGAAGATTTAAACCATTGATAATCGGCTTCCAGCAGGCTGACTAACGCGATAGGAACGTTAAACAGGCGGCGAGCCAGGCGGGTTAAACGATCAAAACGCTCTTCCGCTGGTGTATTCATGATATTTAACGCACGCAGTTGCGATAAACGTTGTGCCTCGTCGGCAGCAAACTTAGGTGCTTTCATCACAGAGACCTTTTATTTTTTTAGCTGAAGCCAGGTTCTGGTGTTTGCCTTGCGGCGAAGAAAAAGACAGCGACTGAAGCGATGCAGTACGCTGTCTTTGAGAGAGGGGATCAGAGCACTTTTTGTTCTGCGAGATCAAGGGCAAAATAGCTGAAAATCAGGTCTGCACCGGCTCGCTTAATCGCACCGAGGCTTTCCAGTACCACATTACGTTCATCAATAGCACCAGCCTGCGCAGCGAATTTGATCATCGCGTATTCACCACTGACCTGGTACGCAGCCAGCGGCAGCTCTGTGCGCTCGCGGATATCACGCAGGATATCGAGGTAAGCGCCAGCCGGTTTCACCATCAGTGAATCTGCGCCTTCTGCGGCATCCAACAGCGACTCACGAATCGCTTCGCGGCGGTTCATCGGATTCATCTGATAAGTCTTGCGATCGCCTTTCAGAGCCGTGCCCGCAGCTTCACGGAACGGGCCGTAGAACGATGAAGCAAACTTGGTTGAGTAAGACATGATAGCTGTTTGGGTGAATCCAGCTGCATCCAGTGCCTGACGTATCGCCTGCACCTGGCCATCCATCGCCGCTGAAGGCGCGATAAAGTCAGCACCGGCTGCTGCGGCAACCACCGCCTGCTTGCCCAGGTTGATCAGCGTTTGGTCGTTATCGACGCCGTGATCGCACAGCACGCCGCAATGACCGTGGCTGGTGTATTCACAAAAACAGGTGTCAGACATAACAATCATTTCCGGCACGGTGTCTTTACAGATACGCGACATACGCGCCACCAAACCATTCTCATTCCACGCGTCGCTGCCTGTGGCATCAAGGTGGTGAGAAATACCAAATGTCATGACTGAGCGGATGCCCGCTTTCGCAATACGTTCGATTTCATAAGCGAGACGTTTTTCTGGAATGCGAACCACGCCAGGCATTGCCTGAATCGCTTTGTAATCATCAACACCTTCCTCAACGAAGATTGGCAACGCCAGATCGTTCACGCTAAGAGAGGATTCCTGAAACATTGCGCGCATTGACGCGCTAGAGCGCAGCCTTCTAGGGCGCTGAATAAGGGAGAAATCAGACATATTCATTGCTTACCAGTATAAAAAAGTGGCGATAGTTTACTCCCTTTGGCGGCAAGGGATGAAGGTTTGTGTGCGGCGGAGAGCAGAGACAGAAAAAAATCTCCCGCCGGGCGGCGGGAGAGAAAAGATTACTCGTTGATGTCTGGGTGCTGCTGCACCAGGTTTTTACGCTTCGCTTCGAGGCGCGTAATTTCTTCATCGATATCTTCGATTTTCTGCTCGATATTATCGTGATGTTCCTGAAGAATTTCACGCGCTTCATTAAGGTCAGACGCCGCAGGCGTAGCGCCTTTCAGTGGTTTGTTCGCGGTCTCTTTCATGTAGATACCGGTAATTAAACCAATCACGGCGATGACCATCAGGTAGTAAGCCGGCATATAAAGATTGTTGGTGGTTTCAACCAGCCAGGCAGCAAAGGTAGGCGTCAGACCCGCAATCAGTACCGAAATGTTGAAGGCGCTGGCTAACGCACTGTAACGGATGTGTGTTGGAAACATGGCGGGCAGCGACGATGCCATCACGCCGGTAAAAGCATTCAGAATCACAGCAAGCAATAGCAGACCCGCAAAAATCAATCCTAATACGCCGCTATTAATCAACATGAACGCCGGAATCGCGAAGATCAGTAACGCGATACTGCCAATGATGATAAAGGGACGACGACCGAAGCGGTCGCTCAACATTCCCATGACGGGCTGAACGAACAGCATACCAATCATGATGGCGATGATGATCAATACGCCATGATCTTCGGAGTAATGCAGGTTATGCGACAGGTAACTTGGCATGTAGGTGAGCAACATGTAGTAGGTTACGTTAGTTGCAATCACCAGCCCTACGCATGCCAGCAGGCTGCGCCAGTGTTTAGTGGCAATCTCTTTGAAAGAGACTTTTGGACCGTCACGCAGGCCTTCGCGATCGCCTTGTTCCAGTTTTTCAACGTGCTGCTGAAACGCCGGCGTCTCTTCCAGCGCATGACGCAAATAGAGACCAATGATGCCCAGCGGTAACGCCACAAAGAACGGTAAGCGCCAGCCCCATTCAAGGAAGCTCTCTTCGCCAATAATGGCGGAGATCAGCACCACTAAGCCTGCACCCAACACAAAGCCCGCGATGGAGCCGAAGTCGAGCCAGCTGCCCATGAAGCCGCGTTTGCGGTCCGGCGAATATTCGGCAACGAAGATCGATGCACCGGTATATTCACCGCCCACCGAGAAGCCCTGTGCCATTTTTGCCAACAGCAACAGAATAGGTGCCCAAATGCCGATTGAGGCGTAAGACGGTATCAGGCCGATACAGAACGTACTGATCGACATGATGATAATGGTAATAGAGAGAATCTTTTGGCGACCATATTTATCGCCCAGTCTACCGAAGAACAAGCCGCCCAAAGGACGAATTAAGAAAGGAACAGAGAAAGTACCCAGCGCAGCAATCATCTGCACACTGGGAGAAGCATCTGGAAAGAACACCTTGCCCAGCGCATAGGCTACAAAGCCGTATACACCAAAATCAAACCACTCCATCGCGTTGCCCAAAGATGCCGCGGTGATGGCTTTACGTAAACGGGCATCATCAATGATGGTGACATCATCAAGCCCAATTGGTTTTACACGCTTCCTACGCAATTTCATAGAATTACCCTGTAATGGAACATGAAAGTCCTCAACGGCGCGAACCGAGCAAATGCATTCAGACCGCTGCGTTGAGGAAATTTAAGCATAGCCGGAAAAGTGCCTTTTCCCCTGGCGGTAAAAGCACTAATTCCTGTCGAAATTATCGCTTCAAGCGACACAGTATACCGTTTTAGTGTGATATTTGTCATGTTTGACCTGATAATGACCGTTTTGGCCGGGTAACAAGCAGCAGGCTAGTGGGTTAAAAATGGCGGTGTCTGATGACGATTGATGGATTTTTCCGCAGTGCTGAAAAGCGCCAGTAATGCGCTTAATAAGGTTAATCTTAAGTTAAAGTAATGTATATTTTGACTGCTTATTGAAACTTGCCAGATTTGAAACATTCGGTAATACTCTGCGCGTCATGACGTAAGGAGGATAAATGACACGGATATCGCTTCAGCCCTTCAAGAACTCCTGGCTGTCTCAATTTGACACCATAGAAAGAAAATTAATCAATTATCGGCCCCTCTCTCGACGAAAGCCTGCTACTAAGGTGATTCCGCAGTTGTGGATTCAGTGTGACGATCGCGCTGAACAAGCACTGCAACAGCTAGCACAAAATCCTGATGATTTGCTTCGGCGCGCAAACGATTGGCTGACCAGGCAGGGCAAGGAGTGCATCCGACAATTGCAGCAATTAGGCGAAGCGCTACACATTTCTACCCGTACCGGCAAAAATAGCGCTCAACTGGATGAATATCAGCGCTTGGTGGGGCAATTAATGCCGACGCTGGAGCGGATTAATCAGCGCCTTCAGGCGCAATCCGCCGCGCCGCTGCAGGCAGGGAATGAAGATTCCGTTGAAGTGGCGTTACGCGTCGCCATGAAGCGCCGCGCGCCACTATTTAAGTAGAGAACGCAGCGGCTTGTTATCCAGCCACGCCGCGATATTTTCTACCGCCTGAGCAAAGTAAGCCTGATAATTGCTGTCGGCGACGTAACCCAGATGCGGCGTAGCCACGACGTTAGGCAAATTGCGCAAAGGATGATCGGCAGGAAGCGGCTCAGTTTCAAATACATCCAGTGCAGCTCCCGCAAGCTGCCCCGATTTGAGAGCAGCAACCATCGCGGATTGATCAACCAGCCCAGCACGCGAAGTATTAACCAGCAGCGCGCCCGGTTTCATGTGCGCCAACGTGCTGGCGTCCAGTAGGTTACGCGTGCGATCGCTAAGCACCAGATGAAGTGAGACGACATCGCTGTTTGCCAGCAGCGCCTTTAACGTGGGCATTTGGGTTACGCCACATTCTGCTGCGCGTTCAGCCGTCAGATTCTGGCTCCACGCACAGACCTTCATATCAAACGCCTGCGCGACTTTTGCCATCGCGCTGCCTATTTTGCCTAAACCCACTAATCCCAGCGTTTTACCTTGCAGCGTCATACCCAGAGATTGCTGCCAAGGGCCGTTGGTGCGCAGCGCCTGATTCTCGTCGGTAATGCGCCGTGCCAGTGCGAGTAAAAGTCCCCATGTCAGCTCCATTGGCGGCGCGCTGCTGCTGCTGGTGCCGCACACTTCAATGCCACGCTCACGGCAAGCAGCCAGATCGATCGCGGCATTGCGCATGCCAGAGGTCACAATCAGTTTTAACGCAGGTAAACGCGCTATTAGCGCCGCATCAATGGCTGTGCGTTCGCGCATCACCACTAAAATATCGCTGTTGGCAAGTTGCTCAACCAGCTGGTCGGGTTCATCAATATGTTGTTGCAGGCTACGCGAGGTGACAACGGGTTGCAGCGATTCCCAGTCCGCCAGTGATAAGGCGATATTCTGATAATCATCAAGAAGGGTGCAATTCAGACGCATCATGATCCTCAACGTGAATGGGCAAGGGGCCTTTTTCTTTGAGCCAGATTTTCAGCGCGCTATTACTCATGGGCTGAGCGTAATAGTAGCCCTGAATAAACACCACGCCGCGTTGTTGCAAATAAAGAAGCTGTAACGGCGTTTCCACGCCTTCACCCAAAACCTGTAAACGCAATTTAAAGCTGAGATTGATAATAGCGTCCAGTACCGGTGTTTCACCGCCCAGCGATTCAATAGCGTTAATAAAACCCCGATCAATTTTTAAATAATCGAGCGAGAAGGTCATTAAATAGCTCAGCGAGCAATGACCGGTGCCAAAATCATCAATCGCGACCTTAATGCCGACTTCACGCAACGCATCAAGTTTACGCGCCACGGCGTCGCCATCTTTAATCAGACTGCGCTCCGTTAATTCCAGCGTAATAACAAATTGTTGATGCTTCACTTTTTCGACAAATTGCAGCATATCGCTGACGAATTCAGGATGCTGTAAATGTTCAGCGGCCACGTTAATGGCTAAATGAAAACCCGGCTCAACTTCCCAATCCTGCACATCCTCAGCGATCAACTCCATTAAGTGGCGTGTTAGCGGCACAATCATGCCTTCGGCTTCAGCCGCGCTGATAAAAATGTCGGGACGGATCACGGTGCCGTTAGGCAACGTCCAGCGCATTAATGCTTCGGCACCGGAGCAGCGCTGCAGTTGGTCGTTGTAAACCGGTTGATAATGCACGGTAAACTGGCGGCCATTAATGGCGCGGCGTATTTCATCGCGCCATGAGATCCGCCGTTGCAGCCAGTTAGCGGTAAGGATCATCAACAGAATTGAAAAAATGGCAGCCATCGGCAGAAAGACAAACAGAACCTGACGCCAGGCACGGGCTAATTCAGCGCCTGGTGCCACGATATTGACGCTAATCGGGTAGCGCAATGAGGTCGTCTGATAGGTTTGAGCATCAAAAAAACGATTTTTCACCGTCTCAACTTTACCGACAGAAATAGGCGCGCCGTCGTTGAAGCGCATTGAGAGCTGATAACCGCGCGATTCACCAATGGCCTCCATGAAGTCCATCAGGTATTGACCATCAATCACCGCCCAAAAACCTTCACCGTCTGGCAATTGGCGCACAAAGATCACCGCAGGGCGATTGGGCACGCCTGCGGTGCCGGCAATCGACAAACTCCACCAGGCGCGGCCTGTTACCGGCGGATCGCGCCTGATCATCTCTTTGAGCGAACCCGGGTTTAAGCCATACGCGGATGAGCAGGCCACTCTGTCATCCTGTAACTTCCCAATGGCCCTGAAATAGGCATTTAGCGTGCCTGCAAGCTGTAATTTATCTTCGATTTGGTTGCAAGGTTGGTAATGGTATTTACGCAGAGAAGTGATCATATCCCAGCCGCTGTCGCTCATTTTTTCGGCCTGAGACAAAAGCGTTTTTGCGGCGCTCACCTGTTGCTGGTGAACCGTATGGTGAGCATCGATAACGGTAAAAATAGTGCCAAGAATCAATGGCAATGCGCCGGCGAGGAGAATGATGAGCCTGGCGTAATCACGTTTTCGTTTCAGTGGCGGCACCGCAAAATCCTCTAAAAGTGATCCGTATTGAGGAGGTGCTAATGAGTCAGCGCAGCATAGCATGTCCTCGGGCGATGCAGGGTAGCGTTTTGATTAAGATCAAAACTGATTAAGGTCAATTATCGACCGTTCATTGCAAATATTGACAATGTTTTGCCGTTTTTGGCATTTCCCTGACGTGAAAAGGCTGTGTCACGATGACCGCAAGCACATATTCAGCAACAAGGAGCGGACATGAGCACGGCAATTCTGACCTCAACTTCCTTACAACAGCGCGTAAGCGATGCCGAATGGCAGGCTCGCGTTAAGCTCTCACAAGCCTACGTATTAGCCGCAAAACTCCGTTGGACCGATCACATCTACACCCATTTTTCGCTGCGTGTGCCGGGCGATCAACCCCACTTTCTTATCAATGCTTATGGGCAAACGTTTGATGAAATTCGACCTGAAACGTTGGTGAAGATTGATATTGACGGCAATATTATTGACGACCCAACAGGGCTGGGAATTAACCCAGCGGGATTTGTTATTCACAGTGCTATTCATCGTGCGCGCCCAGATGCACATGCGGTAATGCATACCCACACCGCCGCAGGAATTGGCGTATCGGCACAAAAACAGGGTTTGCTGATGATTTCTCAGCACAGTACCCGGTTTCACCAGCGCGTGGGTTACCACGATTACGAAGGTATCGCCCTCGATCTGGATGAACAGCAGCGCATCGTCGCCGACCTCGGTTCTCTCAATGCGCTGATCCTGCGCAATCATGGCTTGCTGACCAGCGGTGGCAGCATCGAAGAAGCTTTCTACAACCTTTATTACCTTGAGCGAGCGTGCCAGGCGCAGCTTGCGGCGCAGTCTGGCGGCGCTGAATTACTGATTCTGCCGGATGCGGTGGCAGAGAAAGCCGCGCAGACGTTTGAAAACAGCATTACCAATAAAAAATATCTACTGCATTGGGATGCCTACATCCGCCAGCTCAACCGTAACGCGCTGTAAGGGATAAAGATGAAAATCATCAGAGTGGCGCTCGTCGCCCTGTTAGTCAGTGTGAATCTCAGTGCGCAGGCAGCAGAGGATTTGAGTAAGGTGACGCTGGTGTTGGGCGATCAAGCTCGCAATCTGCGCTCGCTGGTGGAAGCGGCAGACGTAATGAAAGATGCGCCTTATCACTACCGCTGGGCGAATTTTCAGGGTGCTGCACCTTTGTTTGAAGCACAGCGGGCGGGCGCGGTTGATACCTCTTACGCGGGCGACCTGCCAGTATTGATGGCCGCCTCCGGCGGCGTGCCGCTGAAAATAATTGCCACCAATGTTGGTGATGGCGGCTCAAATGGCTTGGTGGTTCCCGCCGACTCGCCGATCCACAGCGTAAAAGATTTAACGGGTAAAGAAGTGGTGGTCTCATCGGCACGCGGGAGTATCTCGCAGTATTTGCTGTATCAGGCGTTGGATGAAGCGGGGGTAAAACGCGACAGCGTGCCGGTACGTTTTGTGTTGCCTACCGATGCCAGTGCAGCCTTTAACTCCGGTCAAATCGGCGTTTGGGCAACCTTTGATCCCTATTTAGGTATTGCGGAACAACAGGGTGGACGCGTGTTGCGTGATGGAAAAGGGCTTACCACAGCGTTGTCATTTGTGACTGCTACGCAAGCATCGCTCGACGATCCGGGTAAGCGTGCGGCGATTGCTGATTTCACCCAGCGACTCGAAAAAGCCCGTAAATGGGCGATCAGCCATCCAGAAGCGTATAACAACGTTTATGCACAGCTAACGCGCCTGAAACCACAGGATGCGCAGAAAATTACCGCCCGTATTTCCCACGGTATTCGCCCTGTGACACCGGACGATATTGCCAAAGTGCAGGAAGTCTCGAATCTCTTCAGCGAATTGAAGATTTTGCCAAACGCCGTGAACGTGCAGGCGATTACGGATAGAACCGTATTTAACGCAGCCCCTTAATCGCTGAAAGAAAGCCCCGAAAAGCGCAACCTGTTCGGGGCTTTCTTATGGCCTTTAATCCTGAAAAAACGTTTGGCGCAGCGCCACTTCAACGCCTCGCAATTCCGCTAATCCTTTCAGACGGCCAATGGCTGAATAGCCGGGATTGGTACGCTTGTGCAGATCGTCTAACATTTGGTGGCCATGATCGGGACGCATCGGAATCGCGCGTTGGTTCCCCGCCCGGCGGCGACGTTGTTCTTCTGTCAGAATCGCTTTGATCACGCCGACCATATCGACGTCACCGGCCAGGTGCGCCGCCTCATGGAAACTGTTGGGATTTTCTTCGCGCTTGGTGGCGCGCAGATGGATAAAGTTGATGCGGTCAGCGTACGTTTCCGCCATCTCGACCAGCGCATTGTCTGCCCGCACGCCATATGAACCGGTGCAGAAGCAGAAGCCGTTATGCAGGCTGTCGACAGTTTCTTTGAGCCATTGCATATCCTCCTGCGTCGAAATAATGCGCGGCAAACCGAGAATAGGGCGCGGGGGATCATCAGGATGCACCGCCAGTTTAATACCCACTTCTTCCGCCACCGGCACGATGGCACGCAGGAAAGTCGCCATGTGTTCACGCAGTTTGGCTTTATCGATACCGTCATATTGCGCCAGCTGCGCCTGGAACTGTTCCAGCGTATAGCCCTCTTCGGCGCCTGGCAAACCGGCAATAATATTACGTACCAGCGTTGTTTTTTCCTCTTCGCTCATGGCGGCGAAGCGGTTAGCAGCAGCTTGCTGCTCTTCAGCACTGTAATCTTTTTCGGCACCGGGACGTTGCAGCAGAAACAGTTCAAAGGCGGCAAAAGCATCCGCATCAAAGCGCAGGGCTTTTGCGCCATCGGGCAATTCCCACGCCAGATCGGTTCGCGTCCAGTCGAGTACCGGCATGAAGTTGTAGCACACCGTATCAATGCCACAGGTCGCCAGGTTGCGGATCGATTGCTGATAGTTAGCGATGTAACGCGCATAATCGCCGCGCTGGGTTTTAATGGATTCGTGCACCGGAATGCTTTCGACCACCGACCAGATCAAGCCTTTTTCCGCCAGTAACGCCTGACGCGCTTTGATCTCTTCCACCGGCCAGACTTCGCCATTCGCAATGTGATGCAGCGCGGTCACAATGCCTGTTGCACCCGCCTGACGTGCATCATCCAGAGAAACCGGATCGTTCGGGCCATACCAACGCCAAGTGTGTTCCATTTTCACTCCCTTTGTGATTTGGCCCAGTGGTCAGGCCGCTGGACCAAGAGTAAGATAGTGCGTTATAAAAGGCCGTGATCGGGATCGCAGCATGAAAAAATGTGAGCGCTGCGACACGTCGGTCTTCTGCGCACGCAAAGGAGAAAGAGATGGCGCTACCTGTACTGAAAGCAGAACGTTTATATCGTCAAATCGCTAACGCGATTATGGACAGCATTAAAAAGGGCGAATTTGTGCCGGGCGGATTATTGCCTGCGGAACGTGAGCTGGCGAAGCAACTTGGTGTGAGTCGCTCATCGGTACGCGAAGCCTTAATTGTTTTGGAAATGACGGGCTGGGTGGATATTCGTACCGGAAATGGCATTTATGTGGCGCAAGCGCTGCCGCAGGGCGGCGTAAAAAATGACATCAGAGAAACAGAAAGCTTCAGTCTGCACGACCTGCTTCAGGCGCGTGAAGCTTTTGAAGGGATGTTAGCTGCCTTTGCAGCGCGTCATGGCACTGCACAACAGCGCGCCGCCTTGCTGGCGTTGACAGCAGAATTGCAGCAGTTTAATGAAAATGACGCCGCGTTTCTGGAACAAGATAAACAATTTCATCTGTTAATCAGCGAAATGAGCGGCAACGATCTGCTGCGCGACATGATGGAATATCTCTGGAACAAGCGTCAAAGTCCGCATTTTAAACGGTTGGAGCGGCACTACGCAGATAACGCATTTGCCCAAGAAATGAATGAGGATCATCAGCACATTGCCGAGGCGATTGTCGCGGGTGATGAAACCGCTGCACGTGCGTCGATGGAAAAGCATCTACAACACGTGCAGCAGCGTTTACTTGGTTAATCCTTTCGCGCGTTTGGGACGTCCGGTACCCAGCATGATCGCCAGACGGCTACCGCCCGGCGTGGTCTCCATCAATATTTTCGTAATGCTGGTCAGCGGCACCGACAGCAGCATACCGACCGGCCCCAGCAACCAGCCCCAAAAAATCAACGACAAAAAGACCACCAGCGTTGATAAACCCAGTCCACGCCCCATCAGGCGCGGTTCCAGCATATTGCCGAACACCATGTGAATGGCAGAGAACAGCGCCGCCACCATCACGGCATCAAAGAGGCTATTCAGCAGCAGCGCCTGAATAAACGGTGGAATACCCGCAAGGATTGGACCGATGTTAGGAATGAAGTTGAGAATAAACGCCACCACGCCCCACAGCAGCGCGAACTTCACGCCCAGCAACACTAAGCTGAGCCAGACGGCAACGCCGGTAACTAAGCTAACCAGCGTTTTTAATGCCAGATAATGCGTGACGCCTTTCAATGCTTTGTGCAATCCCGCGATGCGTATTTTGGGATTGACCAGTGCGTTACGCATTTTGTAAGGCAGATGGTGAACTTCAAACAGCATGAAAACCACCGTCAGAACCAGCAGCACAATATTGGTCATGGCACCGGAAAAACGGGTTAGCGCACTGGTGGCCAGATTCATCATCATGCTGGGATCGAAGCGTTGTACCAGAGACTCGGTGGAGATATTAAGGTGAAACTGCGCTGCTAAATGCTGCACAACCGTCATTTTCTGTTCCAGGGTGGCGCGTAATTGCGGATAGATATCCGAAAATTCACTCACCGAACTGGCTATTACCGCGATGAGCAGCAACATCACCAACATAATCACCGTAATAACCAAGGTGATCGCCACTCCACGACGTAACCCGCGGCGCATCAACATCGTCACCAACGGATTAAGCACAATAGCGAAGAAGGCCGCGAGTAACAGCGGAACCAGAATATCGGAAGCTGCGCGGATACCCGCCAGAACGATGACCAGCATCGCCAGTTTAATCAGAATATTTTGCCCAATTTTTTCCTGCTGTAGCTCGCTCATTCCCTCTCCTGAAATAAAATTGGCTGAGAGAAGTGTAGCCTAAGCCGGATTAACAAACTGATTTATCAGAGAAACGGTAAGAGCTCACTCACGTGGCGACGCAGTCATGCCCGCGCGCCCAATATCAATGTCAGACGGGAAAGCAATGCGACTGTTGCTATTGTCCCACCACACCCTGTTCACACTGTCGCCAGATAAAATCGTGATGGTTTGCGTTGCCGCTGACGCAAATCGGTACGGTAAACCGCTCGCAGAGCACAATAGCGAACCTCCTCTCTATTGTTGTCTGTAAGCGGGGCCGATCAGCCACCGCCTTGCCGCAATCCGAATTATTTAAGGTATAGTCATTTCTTGAGCCTAAAAAATTCAGCTAAAGACGAGCGCAATCACTCATGCCAGACCAACCCGCAGCGCAATCTGCACCCCGTCATTCCCAGATTACCCTCCTGATTATCTCCATTGTGATGTACAACTTTGCTACTTATCTCACTATCGGTTTACCGTTGGCGGTGCTGCCGGGTTTTGTCAACGACACGCTCGGCTACAGCGCTTTTTGGGCGGGATTAGTCATCAGCTTGCAGTATCTCGCCACGCTGCTGAGTCGTCCGCATGCTGGGCGATACGCCGATCTCTGGGGACCAAAAAAAGTGGTGGTTTGGGGGTTGGTGGGGTGTTTGATCAGCGGGTTATGCATTTTGGCGGCAGCATTGACGCTCAGCACACCAACGTTGAGCCTGGTGTTGCTGTGTGTGGGACGATTAATTCTTGGCGTGGGCCAAAGTTTCTCGGGAACGGGCACCTCGCTATGGGGCGTGGCGCGCGTCGGCTCGCTGCATATTGGTCGGGTAATATCCTGGAATGGCATCGTCACCTATGGCGCGATGGCGATTGGTGCGCCGCTCGGCGTCATGATTTTTCGTATGGGCGGCTTATTGTGGCTCTCCGCCATTATTATCACTATTTCTGTGGTCGCCATTGCTTTGGCAATACCGCGCCCAGCGGTAAAAGCGAGCAAAGGCAGACCACTGCCGTTTCGCGCCGTGTTGGGAAAAGTGTATGGATTTGGCCTGATCCTGGCGATGGGATCCGCGGGCTTCGGCGTTATTGCGACCTTTATTACACTGTTCTACAAGGCGAAAGGCTGGGAAGGTGCCGCCTTTGCGCTCACGCTGTTTAGTGCCGCTTTTGTCGGTGCACGCTTGCTGTTTCCCAATGCGATTACTCGTCACGGTGGACTGCGCGTTGCCAGCGTTTGCCTGGCAGTGGAAGCGGTTGGTCTGTTTCTGGTGGCGGGCGCATTCGAGCCCTGGATGGCAAAAGCGGGGGCGTTTCTCACCGGCGCAGGCTTCTCGCTGGTATTCCCGGCAATTGGCGTGGTGGCGGTAAAAGTGGTGCCGCAGCAAAATCAGGGCAGCGCGTTAGCAACCTACACGGCGTTTATGGATTTATCTCTGGGGATCACCGGGCCAATTGCCGGGTTTATCATGAGCTACGCAGGTGTGCCGCTGGTCTATCTGCTCACCGCGCTGTTGGTCTGCTTTGCGCTGTTTTGCACATTACGCATGATTCGTCATCAGCCCACCGCGCTGAAGAGTGAAAGAGAGGAAAAGTAAAAAAGCGGCCTCCGACCGAGGCCAAAAAATGTGTCACAAGACACAGATAAGGGTAAGGTCACGCGGCGCAAAGACGTCAGCGCCGCGCAGGGGATTAGGCTTGTAGCAGTTCGATACTGAAACGAATTTGGCGTTCTATTTCGGTTGGCGTCCAGCGGTTTAGTTCGGATGAGAAAGGCTCAAACGCGTAGACACCTTTATAACCAAGCATCTCCAGGCGCTTCACCTGCGCCACGCTGTTCAACACATCGTGATCACTCAACATGATGCGTTCTTCGTCGGTCAACTCAGCCGTTGGGCGGGTATCTTCCACGCCGGACAAGTGCACCAGGCCAATCTGGTTAACATCAATCTCTGCCGGAAATTCTTGTTCGGCATTTTCATACAGATGGTGGTGGAAAGTATCCAGCAGCAGTTTAAACGGTACGTTGGCATCACGAATCAACTGCTGTGCCTGTACGGCAGAACGCAGCGAACTGATCGGGAAACCCAGCGGCTCAACTAAACCCTGCACGCCATAATGTTCAAAACGCGGCGCGAGTTTCTGCATCGCTTCCAGCGTCTGCTGAGGTGAGATGGCAACGCCTTCGTTCAGTGGGCACATCACCAAGGCTTTCGCACCGATACTTTTTGCCTCTTTTAACAGCGCCTCCGCTTTTTCCAACAGCGCATCGTCGGCACGGTTAAAGGGATAAAGCGCATTAATAGTGACAATTTCAATGTGATATTTCTCGGTAAGCGCGCGCAGTTGTTCAGGTGATAAATCATCTGTCACTTTGCCGCTCGGCATGTCATTACGCAGCTCTACTTTGCTTAATCCCAGGCGCTGTACTAACTGGAAGAAGGCTTCCAGCGAAAGGGCAGGGGCAATTTTTCGGTTAATACAGAAACGAGTGGGATCAATGGCCATGCTGCGGCTCCTGTTAGGGGAGATAAGATGCAGCAAAGAAAACATTTATTTCATTAATAGTGAATAATGGAATGCGTATTATTAGATCTGCTTCGCAATAATTTCATATTTCGTTCCATAGCACAGCTCCTCCACCCTGTTTCTTTGAAAAAACGCATAAGATTTTATGGCACTGCTGCCGCTGCTGGAGGCGCATTATCACTGGCTAAAATGCATTTTGATGCCAACACGCAAAGCCGCGAAGAAAAATGCGATCTGTGCCGCTAAAAAGAAATTTTCCAAAAAGAACTATTTGAAAAATTTGTTCCACTGTAATAGCTTCATAACACGCTTTAGGCTTCGCCTGATCAGGCAACGTGACTTCCAGCACGCGCAGTCTGCAGGGAACGTAAACATTCAAAGAGGCAACAACATGAATATCGTAGGAAACTTTATTGGCGGCAAAACCACCCACAGCGCCAGCAACGAAACCATTCCTGTTTATGATCCGGCAACCGGCAAAGTGGTCCGCGAACTGACGCAAAGTACCGCTGATGAAGTCGCTCAGGCGATTGAAGTTGCACACAATGCCTTTCCAGCCTGGTCAAAAACCTCTCCGCTACGTCGTGCGCGCGTGCTGTTCAATTTTAAAGCATTGATGGAACAACATCGCGATGAGCTGGCGGCATTGATCGTCTCTGAACACGGTAAAGTCTGGTCAGATGCGCTGGGCGAACTGACGCGCGGCATCGAAGTGATTGAATTTGCCTGCGGTATTCCACACCTGATTAAAGGCGAATATTCGGCTAACGTCGGCACTGGCGTTGACAGCTTCTCGCTGATGCAGCCGGTGGGTGTTGTGGCGGGTATTACCCCGTTCAACTTCCCGGCGATGGTGCCGTTATGGATGTTCCCTATCGCGCTGGCGTGCGGTAATACCTTCATTCTTAAGCCGCCTGCACTCGACCCTTCTGCCGCTGTTCGCATGGCAGAACTGCTGACCGAAGCGGGTCTGCCGGACGGTGTCTTTAATGTGGTTCACAGTTCCAACGACGATGCAGAGCAGTTGTATAAAGATCCACGCATCGCTGCTGTTAGCTTTGTGGGTTCTTCCGGCGTCGCAGAACATATCTATAAAACAGCCAGCGCCCACGGCAAACGCGTTCAGGCGTTTGGTGCAGCGAAAAACCACGCCATTGTGATGCCGGATGCCGATCTGGATGCCACCGTGAACGCCATCATGGGCGGCGCGTTTGGATCCGCAGGCGAACGCTGCATGGCGTTGCCAGTTGTGGTTGCCGTTGGCGATGATACGGCTGATAAGTTAATTGCGAGCCTGACTCCGCTGGTGAAAGCGCTGCGTGTCGGCCCTGGCATCAACAAAGGTTCAGAAGAGAATGAGATGGGGCCGGTGGTTTCTGCGGCACATCAGAAAAAAGTGCTTGGCTACATAGATAAAGGCGAGCAGGAAGGTGCAAAACTGGTGGTGGATGGCCGTAACTTCCAGGTGCCTGGCCATGCTGAAGGTTATTACGTTGGCGGCACGCTGTTCGACAACGTGACGTCTGACATGGTGATCTGGCGTGAAGAGATTTTTGGACCGGTGCTGAGCATTATGCGCGCGCCTGATTACGACAGCGCACTGAAACTGGTTAACAGCCACGAATTTGGCAACGGCAGCGCTATCTTTACCAGCAACGGCAATACCGCGCGCGAATTTGTGCAGGATGTTGAAGCGGGCATGGTGGGTGTTAACGTACCGGTTCCTGTGCCGATGGCCTTCCACAGCTTTGGCGGCTGGAAACGTTCGGTCTTTGGTGCATTGAACGTGCACGGCCCAGACGGCGTACGCTTCTATACCCGCATGAAAACCGCAACCGCCCGTTGGCCGAGTGGTCAGCAAACCGTTTCTGAATTCAGCATGCCGACGCTGGGCTAATTCATTTTTATACCCGAAAACCTTCAGGCGACAGCAGTGGAACATGCGTTTGCATCCTCAATCCTTGATAGAGGTAAACAGACGCTATTAACGCAGTTGTCGCTTGAATGATGACGGAGAAGGAGGATTAGGATGTCTTTACTTTCTAAAGCACAACAGCCTGACAGCCAGGGACGTATTCAGCATGTCACCCCGGAAAGTGCAGGCTGGCGTTATGTTGGCTTTGACGCTTACCTGCTGAAAAAGGCAGAAATCCTGCGTCTGAGCAGCGGTGAAAAAGAGCTTTGTTTAGTGTTAGTGGCGGGGCTGGCATCAGTGAAAACGCGCCACGCTGAGTTTCCTGGCATCGGCAAACGCATGTCACCCTTTGAACGCGTTCCACCCTATTCGGTGTATGTGCCGCACAACGATGAAGTCGAGATTCAGGCGGACAGCGACCTTGAGCTGGCGGTATGTAATGCGCCAAGTCAGGGCAATTTACCGGCTCGCCTGATTGCGCCCGCTGACGTCGGCGTTGAACAGCGCGGAAAAGGGCGCAATAAACGCCTGGTACATAATATTCTGCCGGATAATGAACCCGCCGACAGCCTGCTGGTCGTGGAAGTGTATACCGATGAGGGCGACACCAGCTCATATCCAAGCCACAAGCACGATCAGGAAAACAGCGAAAACGAAACCTATCTGGAAGAGACCTATTATCACCGTTTCGATCCAGAGCGTGGATTTGCGATGCAGCGCGTTTATACCGAAGATCGCTCGCTGGATGAGTGCATGGCGCCCTATAACCGCGATGTGGTTACTGTGCCGCGCGGTTATCATCCGGTCGCGACTCTGGCGGGGTATAACAACTATTACCTCAACGTGATGGCTGGCCCGGAACGTTTGTGGAAGTTTACCTGGGAGAAAGATCACGCCTGGGTAAACAGTGATGACTATCCGCGCAGCAAATAATGGCGGAAAACAAAAAGGCAGCCTTGAAATGGCTGCCTTTTTTATGCCTGAACGCGAATGTTTGATAAAACACCCTGCTCAGCAATGATCTCTATCAGTTATGACTTCTTTTCGACATTCTTATCCGCATTATTCAAGGCAAGCGAAACGGCCAACGTCTGCGCCAGGCACAACGAAGCGACCTGAGAACGGAAGCCATCAACCTGCGCTTCACGTACCACGAAGCAGACATCGCTGAAAGCGGCCAGCGGACTGACCTGGCTGTCGGTAATGGCGATTTGATGCGCGCCGCGTTTAGCCCCTAATTCAACCACTTCAACGGCTTCACGTGCGTAAGGTGAATAGCTAATGGCGATCACCACGTCTTTCGGGTTTACCAGGCTGAGCTGCTCGGTGAACATCCCACCCAGACCATCAATCAGGAAGGCACGACGTTCAAGGTGGCGCAAAGCATAAACCAGATAGGACGCCACGCTAAACGAGCGGCGCAGGCCAATAACGTAAATGTTTTCAGCTTCATTAAGCAGCTTAACGGCTTTATTTAACTGGTCCGGATTCACCTGCATCGCCAGCTGCTGCAATGCCTGGCTGTTCACCATAGTGAAAACGTTAAGGATTTCGGCTGGGCTTTCTGGTGCGCTGGCGCTGTCATCGGTAGAGGTTTGACGAAACAGGCGGGCGCGCTCGGTATAGTTCACCGTTTCTTCCATCAGATGCTGACGGAAAACTTGTTTCATTTCGTTGAAACCGCTGAAGCCAAACGCATTGGCAAAGCGAATCAATGTGGAAGGCGGTACATCCGCTTGGGATGCGATGGAAGCCACGGTATCAAAAGCAATGCTGTTACTGTTATCAAGGATATAACGAGCGACCTGTTTTAGACGCTTGCTCAGTGTTTCATAGCGGCGACGAATATCGTCCTGCAGCAAGGAAAGTTGGGTGGGATTATTGGTCATTACTTCTGCCCGTTTAATAAGAATAATGGCTGGATAATGAGCGCTATAGTACCAGATGGATGGAAAATTTCATTTCTTTGCGTGTAATGAGGGCTTTATTTCATGGGTTTATGAAATACCTCACAGAATCCGTGGAGATGCGTGACGAAGCACGACATCCCCACCATTTTATTACGGTCAGATTTCAGGTTAAAGAAGGATTAAACGTTACAAACCTGCATTTTCGCGAATGTATTTGCGCGCTTTTACGGCATATTCAAAGGGATTAGCCAGCGCAGGATCTTGCTCCGCTTCCACCACCATCCAACCTTTGTAGCCGTAATCGTCGAGGATTTTGAACACCGGTTTGAAGTCAATCACGCCGTCGCCGGGTACGGTAAACGTGCCTTTTTTCACCCCATCGAGGAAAGAGAGTTTATTTTGACGCACCTCTGCCACTACGTCATCGCGCACATCTTTCAGATGGACGTGGAAGATACGCGGCAGGTATTTTTTCAGCACTGCCAGCATCTTCTCTTGTGAGCCTTCTGAGTAGTAAACATGGCCAGTGTCATACAACAGACCGACGTTTTCGTTGGTCAGCGCCATGAAACGGTCAATCTCTTCAGTGGTCTGAATGCCGGTTCCCATATGATGATGCAGCGTAACGCGCATGCCTTTTTCAGCTGCGATAGCCGCCAGCTCGTTGTAACCTTCCGCCGTTAAACGCCACTCTTCATCGGTGAAAACAGGCTTCTCTTCCAGCACCGCCAGCGTGGTGCCCTGAATACTTTTGCTCTGCTCAGAGCAGCCAATGACACGTGCACCCATCGCGTGCAGGAAGTTCATGTGGTTCACAAACTCGTCGATGGTTTTAGCTTTGTCGCCGTTGGCAAAAAAGGTGCTGAACCAGGCGTTACAGATCTCAATGCCACGAATATCCAGCATCGGCTTTAAAATTGCCGGATCGCGCGGGTATTTGCTGCCCACTTCGCTGCCAGTAAATCCTGCCAGCGCCATCTCACTCACCGTCTGCTGAAAAGTGTTTTCACTGCCCAAATCAGGCATATCATCATTGGTCCAACCGATCGGCGCTATTGCCAGCTTCACGTTATCTTTGTTCATCTTGTAATCCTTTTGATAAGGGCGGGCCAGTGCCGCCCACAATGAAAGCGCGGGATCAGTGGTTATAAAAATCAGGACGCGGCGGCATTTCTACTGGCTCAATCGCGCCGCTGTTTTGCGCCTTCAGGCACGCATCGGCAGCAACGGAAGCAGCAAAGCCATCCCAGGCTGAGGGGCCCGTTAACTGGCCCGCTTTCACATCATTGATGAACGCCTGCAGCTCAACGTCATAGGCATCAATAAAACGATCTTTCCAGTCGACCAAAATGGTGTTCGAAAGTTTGGCATCTTTACGCAGCTGAACAGAAGAGGGCTCAGGCAGTTTGGCAATACCGGTTTCGCCAACCACTTCACACTGAATGTCGTAGCCGTAAGCGCAGTTAACAAAAATTTCCACGTCGATGCGCACGCCTTTTTGCGTTTCAAACAGCACAATTTGCGGATCTTTCAATTTGGCGTGGCTCTTCGACGTCACGCGTGGGAAGACCACCTGCACGCTTTTATAATCGTCGTTGGTCAGCCAGCGCAGCACATCCAGTTCGTGAATCAGGGTGTTAGTAATCGCCATATCGGTGGTGTAATTTTCCGGCACCGTTGGGTTGCGATGGGCGCAATGCAGCATCAGCGGTTCGCCAATTTCACCATCGGTAATCACCTTTTTCAGGGCGCGATAACCAGAATCGTAAGGGCGCATAAAGCCTACCTGCACCAGACGCTTGCCGTGTTTGATCTCCGCCTCTACCACGTGACGGCAGCCTTCAGCGCTCATTGCCAGCGGCTTTTCACAGAACACCGGTTTACCGGCAGCAATCGCAGCCAGGGTAAACTCTTCATGAGTCGGATCCCATGAAGTCACTAATATGGCGTCGACTTCAGGCGATTGAATCACCTGATGACCATCTTGATAGACTTCTGCTTCGATATTCAGGCGTTGCAACGCTGCGCGTGCGCCATCAACGTTGATGTCAGATACGGCGACCACTTTCGCACCCTGCAACACGTTATTGCAGCGACGAATGTGTTCCTGACCAATTGCACCTGTACCGATTACGCCAAGTTTCAAAGTCATAATTATACCTGTAGGGTTCATTCGGATAAGAGAAAGGGGCCGGGAACCGGCCCTGAGATTAATACTTACGGGCTTGATCCAGGTGCGCGTTTAGGCTGTCGGCGACGCTTTGGGTGCGTTCTGAATCCGACGTCTGCGCCACGCCCACGTGCCACCAGCTGAAGTACTTATGAATCATGGTCTTTGGTAAGACTTTAATATCAATGAGCGTCGATACCGTCTGCTTCTTCGCATCTTCCAGCGCCGCTTTGAGCTGATCCAGCGTGGTCACACGATAGGTTTTGCAGCCGTAACCGGCGGCAATAGAAGCAAAATCAACCGGGACAAAACCCCCATCCAGCTTGCCACCTTCCGGGTTACGGAAGCGGAATTCGGTGGTGAAGCTATCCATGCCGTGTTCCATTTGCAGGTTATTGATGCAGCCGTTGGTCATGTTATCCAACAGCACCACGTTGATTTTGGCGCCTTCCTGAATGGATGTGACCAGCTCGGAGTGCAGCATCATGAATGAACCATCACCGACCAGCGCGTAAACCTCACGTTGCGGCTGCGCCAGTTTGACGCCCAGTGCGGCATTCACTTCATAACCCATGCAGGAATAGCCGTACTCAACGTGGTACGCGTTGTAATCTTTGGTGCGCCACACGCGTTGCAGGTCGCCCGGCAAGCTGCCCGCGGCTGCCACAATCACTGCATCCTTTGGGAGCTGCTCGTTTAAGGTGCCGAGCACGCTGCTTTGCGTGAGCAGGGATTGTGTCAAACGGTTGAACTCAGCAAATACCGCTTCGCGATCGATGTGATCGGCAATTTCTGGGGTAAAGCCTTCGCTGTATTCAACCTGATAAACACGCTGCGTCTCTTTCAGCAGTTTGCTTTGAGCCTGCTCGATTTGGTTGCCCCAATCGTTGCTGTAATTTTGGGAAACCAGCGCCGCGCTCAGCGCCGTTAATCCTTCACGCGCATCCGCTAGCAACTGCACGCCATCTAACTTGTAGCTGTCGAAATTACTGACGTTAACGTTGAGGAAGCTGACCTCGGGGTTCTGGAAAATCCATTTCGATGCGGTGGTGAAATCGGTGTAGCGCGTCCCCACGCCAATCACCAAATCAGCCTCTTTCGCCAGCAAGTTGGCGGCCAGACAGCCGGTTTCGCCGACGCCGCCCACGTTGAGCGGATGATCGGAAATGATTGTGCCTTTACCCGCCTGGGTTTCAGCAAAAGGGATTTGATAGCGTTCAGCAAACTGACGCAGCGCTTCGCCCGCTTCGGAGTATTTCACGCCACCGCCACAAACAATGATTGGCTTGCGTTTACGCACAATCAGCGAAAGGGCATCTTCTAACTGTGCCGCGGTGGGTAAGCGGCGATCCAGACGATGAACACGTTTTTGGAAGAAATATTCCGGGTAATCCCAGGCTTCGCCTTGCACATCTTGTGGCAGAGAGATTGTCACCGCGCCGGTTTCTGCCGGATCGGTGAGCACGCGCATCGCATTGATACAGGCGGTCATCAGCTGTTCTGGGCGGCTGACACGGTCCCAGTATTTGCTGACGGCGCGGAAGGCGTCATTGGTGCTGATGCTGAGATCGTGCGCTTGTTCAATTTGTTGCAGCACCGGATCGGGCTGGCGGGTCGCGAACACGTCGCCCGGCAGCAGCAGCAGAGGAATACGGTTTGCCGTGGCGGTAGCGGCGGCGGTAATCATGTTTGCCGCACCCGGCCCAACGGAAGAGGTGCAAGCAATGATTTGACGACGCAGCGATTGCTTAGCAAAACCCGTTGCAGCATGCGCCATGCCTTGTTCGTTACGTCCCTGATGCACTACCAGATCGCCGCTATCCTGCTCCAGCGCCTGACCCAAACCCAGAACGTTGCCATGACCGAAGATGGCGAAGATGCCTTTGACAAACTTCGTCTCAACGCCATCAACATCAATGAATTGGTTATCAAGAAATTTAACCAGCGCCTGTGCAGTGGTCAGTCTGATTGTGCCCATATGCTCTTCCTTTACATGCTGGTGGTGCCTGAAATCCGAGCGCGGTAGGCGATGTAGAACCTCGGAAAAGGCGACCGGGGGTAATTGAAACGTGAAGCGATTATAAACAAATATATTTTTCATAAAACACGATTACAGAAGAAACATTTCATTTTGCGAGTGAGATCAAATTTAACGCCAGAACGAGCCTTTGATCGTTTTTGTCACGCCGTAAAGTGGAACGCCCGGTAGGCTTCACTGCCATATGAAAAATTTCATTTCATTTCAGTAGATTCCCCTTTTTATCAGGCTTTTCCTGCGATCTGTCTCACAACCCTGCAACAGCGGGTACTGGCGGGGTTGAATCTTTCCAGTATTGATAGCTTTCCAGAGTTTTACCTGGTTCACAAAATCGCGATGGATATTTCATTTCATATTGAATTTGGAATTTTTATTCCCCATACTTCGGAAATAGCCAATCAGGCACCTTGAGACCCCGGAAGCAAAGCGCGCGTTATCGGGCTTTTCGCCGACAGTGTCTGCTTATCACAGAAGGAAACCACAGGTATGAGTACACAACAGAAGCGGCTTGATGTGATTTGTATCGGACGCATCGCCGTCGATTTTTATGGTCAGCAAATTGGCGCTCGCCTGGAGGATGCCACCTCGTTTGCTAAATACCTTGGCGGTTCTTCAGGGAACGTGGCTTACGGTACGGCCATTCAGGGTTTGAAATCCGCCATGCTGGCGCGGGTGGGTGATGAGCATAATGGCCGCTTCCTGCGTGAAGAGTTACAGCGCGTGGGCTGTAATACCGAGGGATTGATTACCGATGAGAAACGTCTTACCGGCATGGTGATCCTTGGCATTAAAGATGAAGAGACCTTTCCGCTGATTTTCTACCGTGATAACTGCGCCGATATGGGCCTGGTGCCAGAAGACATTAAAGAGGAATTTATCACTGCTTCTCGCGCCGTGGCGGTTACGGGAACCCATTTATCGCATCCGCAAACGCGTGAAGCGGTACTGAAAGCGCTGGATATTGCCAAGCGCAATGGCCTACGTACCGCGCTGGATATCGATTATCGCCCGGTTTTATGGGGTTTGACCTCGTTGGGTGACGGTGAAACGCGTTTCATCGAATCGGCTCAGGTCACGCAGCAGCTACAAGAAGTAGTGCATTACTTCGATTTGATTGTTGGAACCGAAGAAGAGTTTCATATCGCTGGTGGCAGCACTGACACGTTAACCGCATTGAAAAATGTGCGTCAGGCGAGTCAGGCGACGCTGGTTTGTAAGCGCGGTCCAATGGGATGCGTGGTGTTTGAAGGCGATATTCCTGACAGCTGGGAACAAACCAAACTGCAAACTGGCGTACGCGTAGACGTGCTAAATGTACTGGGCGCAGGCGATGCCTTTATGTCTGGCCTGCTGCGCGGCTGGTTGAATGATGAAGGTTGGGAGCAAGCTTGCCGCTACGCCAATGCCTGCGGCGCGCTGGTGGTGTCACGTCACGGTTGTGCGCCAGCCATGCCGACCAAAGCGGAGCTGGATGATTTCCTCAGCCGTGACAAAGACGTTAAACGCCCCGATCTCGACAGCCGACTGAACCATCTGCACCGCGTTACAACACGTAAGCAGCAATGGCCAGAACTGAATGTTTTTGCCTTTGACCATCGCAAGCAGCTCGCGGATATGGCGCGTGAAGCCGGTGTTGATGAAAGCAAAATTCCGCAGTTAAAAGTCCTGCTGTTAAGAGCAGCAGAAGAAGCGGCGCAAGAAGCGGGCCTGGAGAACAAGAGCGGCATTTTGGCCGACACCACATATGGGCAGAAAGCGCTGAATGCGATTACCGGAAAAAACTGGTGGATTGGCCGTCCGATTGAACTGCCAAGTTCACGGCCGCTACGTCTTGAGCATGGAAACATCGGTTCTCAGCTTATCGACTGGCCTACTGAACACGTGGTGAAATGTCTGGTGTTTTATCATCCGCATGACAGCGCCGAACTGCGCAAAGAGCAGGATGATCTGATCCTTGACGTGTGGAAAGGTTGTAACAAAAGCGGGCATGAGCTGCTGCTGGAAGTGATTTTGCCAGAGAGCAACCCGGACCATAAAGAAGCCTATTATCTGGAGATGCTGAGCCATTTCTACAGCCTGGGCGTTCAGCCAGACTGGTGGAAACTGCCACCGATGTCAGCAGAAACCTGGCAGGCGATAAGCGGCTTGATTGAGCAGCAAGACCCATACTGCCGCGGCATTCTGTTACTGGGACTTGATGCGCCAGAAGAAAAGCTGAAAGCAGGCTTTGCCGCCGCCGCTAAGGCACCGTGGGTGAAAGGCTTTGCTGTCGGACGGACCATTTTTGGTCAGCCTTCACGCATGTGGCTGCAAGGTGAGCTGGACGATCAGGCGCTGATTGATACGGTGAAAGGTAATTATTTGCGCCTCATTGGTTACTGGCGCGAAGCGCGAGGTTAAAGAGAGGATCGGGCGCGATATCGCGCCCGATAAGCCCTTCGGTGAGTCGGAACTCCCCATCAAATCACTTCAGCGTTACGCTCTTCACGATATTGTCGGCATCGCTTTGCGCTTGCTGCTGATTATCGCCTGGCAGCGTAATCTGCATCGTCATCAGCTTACCGTCCACTTTTGCCAGAATCACGGAGGACCATGAGGTCTGATTGTTGGCAGAAATTACCGTATCCAACTGCTGTGCTGGTTGGTCTTTCAGGGTAACGGATTTGTTCGATACCACCTGCAACTGCGGATCGCGGTTACGTTGCTGCTGCTCCATACGTTGCGACAGCACATCCAGACCATCGGTGGTTTCGTCACCCGCAATAACAATAATGGCGCGTGCACCTGTTTCGTCAGCATAAACATGCATGTTGGTGGTTTGATTGCCCAGTTTGCCGCTCTTATCAGACATGCCTGGCGGCAGCGAGAAGCTCAGCTTGCCATCCATCAGCGTGACGTTTTGACTGGATTGGCTGGCGCTCACACCGTTGTCGTTCGCCGCTTCGTCTTTTTTCTGGTCACAGGCGGCTAAGCCTAAAACCAGTAAACCCATTCCCGCATATTTCACTAGGTTACGCATCAGAATCCCTTTTATCTTTCCAGACAGCCGTTTATATACCTTACACCCTTCGCGTTGCAGGAAGGCGGCAAGCGTGTGAATCCCAGAGAGCTTACTCGGGTAAGTGACTGGGTGAACGCGCGTTGCCAACGCACCTGCAGCTTGAAGTATGACGGGTATACAACAGTAATCAGGTTGCAAACGCAACCCGATGATTGTCAGGAAATCTTAGCCTGTCGTGGCAAAAAGCTCTATTTCCGTTTAGCCGAAATTAACGTGTGCATTGTTGGCGTGCTCGGTCAGGCGTTTTAATGTGGCATTCAACAGGACACCGTAAGCGGGCAGGAAGAACACCATGCAGATCAACACTTTAAAAGTGTAATCTACTAAAGCGATCTCAACCCAATGCTGCGCCATAAACGGATCGGGACTTTGATAGAAGGCGATAGAAAAGAAGGCTAGCGTGTCGCTGATATTACCGAGGAACATCGCGCAGCCGGGCGCAATCCACCACTGTGGCAAGCGACGCAGGCGATTAAACACATGCACATCAAGGATTTGGCCCAGCGCGTAAGCCATAAAGCTGGCGCAGGCGATGCGGGCGACGAAAAGATTTACCTCTTCCAGCGCGTGCCAGCCTTGCCATTCGCCTTGATAGTAGAGGCTAGAAACAGCGTAAGAGATAAACAGCGCAGGGATCATCACCGCCAAAATAATGCGGCGTGCCAGCGCCGCGCCAAAAATGCGCACGGTGAGATCGGTAGCAAGAAAGATAAACGGGAAGCTGAAAGCGCCCCATGTGGTGTGAAAGCCAAAAATGGAAACCGGCAATTGCACCAGATAATTGCTGGAGGTGATCACCAACAAATGAAACAACGACAACCAAAACAGCGCGTGCATGCGCTGACGCGATGAGAATGCGATCATAATAAGCCTTTTTAGTGTTGGGGTGAGGGAACCCATTGCAGAAGATTGCCAGCAATATCCTGCGATTAAACGGATGAAAAAGCGGCGGCATCTTACCGCGTTGTGCTATTTATGCAATGGCTAATTTTAACGCAATCGTTATCGTCTTGCGTCGGTTTATTGACGCGCTAGAATAGCCGACCCACATCAAAACTGAGTCCATTATGAGCGATGCTTTTACTTCTGCCGACCATCAGCTCGATGCGCGCGGCCTGCGCTGTCCTGAGCCGGTAATGATGGTGCGTAAAACCGTCCGCAATTTGCAGGATGGAGAAACGCTGCTGATCATTGCCGATGATCCGGCGACGACACGTGATATTCCAGGCTTCTGCCGCTTTATGGAACATCGGCTTTTAGCCCAGCAGACGGAAACCTTGCCTTACCAGTTTCTGCTGCAAAAAGGGTTGGAAGGTTAACGGCGGCAGATAACCGCCGTCGATTTTACCGCGTTCGTGAATGCAGAAGCCGCAAGGCGTTTGCCGTGACCAGCGCGGTAGCGCCAGAATCGGCTAAAACCGCCAGCCATAATCCGGTTAATCCCATCAGCGTTGTCACCAGAAACAGCGCTTTCAGCCCCAGCGCCAGCGCGATGTTTTGGCGGATGATGCTGCGTGTTCGACGGGCTAATGCAATCATGGGTGCCAGATTCGTCAGTTGGTTACGGGTTAATGCGGCGTCGGCAGCCTCCAGTGCGACGTCTGTGCCGCTGCCCATGGCGATGCCTAACGTTGCGGCTTTCATGGCAGGCGCGTCGTTGATGCCATCGCCGACCATCGCCAATGAAGAGTATTGACTGAGCTGACGAACCGCCTCGACTTTATCGGCGGGCAGCAGGCTGGCGCGGTAATCGATGCCAAGCTGCTGAGCAATGCTCGCTGCGGCACGCGGATTGTCACCGGTTAACATCAGGCTCTTAATGCCGAGTTTTTTCAACGCGGCTATGGCTGCTATCGCATCGCTACGCAGCTGATCCTGCAACGCCAGTGCACCCAACGCTTCGCCATCACGCAGCACAATCACCAGCGTCTGACCGTGCGCCTCCTGCTCGGCAATCAACGTCTGCTGCGCTGGCGTCAGTGTCGTCACGCGTGCCGGGGCAAGTAATTCTATTCGTTGGCCTGCGACCTGTGCGGCGATACCACTTCCCGCGAGTGCCTGTTGTGAGTTGGCCTGCGGAATCTGCAGATCACGTGCCTGTGCAGCCGCAATAATCGCTGTCGCCAGCGGATGCGTGGAACCTTGCTCCACGGCGGCGCTGAGTGTTAACAGCTGTGCTTCGCTGATCCCGATAAACGGTAAGATGCGCGTAACCTGCGGTTTCCCGGCGGTCAGCGTACCGGTTTTATCAAACGCCAGCATGTGTAGCGAACTCAGCCGTTCCAGCGCTGCGCCACCTTTGATCAACGCGCCCTGACGAGCGGCAGCGGCTAACCCGGAAGTAATGGCGGCGGGCGTTGAGATCACCAGCGCGCAAGGACAGCCAATCAGCAATAACGTAAGCCCTTTATAAATCCAGGGTTGCCAGTCGCCGTAGCCCAGCAGCGGCGGTAGCACCATCACCAGTAGCGATAACAACATAATGGCGGGCGTATAAATGCGGCTGAAAGAGTCGATAAAACGCTCCACGGGCGCGCGATGGCTTTCGGCTTCTTCGATCAGTTGCAGAATGCGGTCAATGGCACTTTCGCCGGGTTTCGACGTGACTTCCAATGTCACCAGCCGATCTACGCTGGTGGCACCCGCCATAATTT
This sequence comes from Pantoea sp. MQR6, assembly GCF_022761075.1. Taxonomy (NCBI): domain Bacteria; kingdom Pseudomonadati; phylum Pseudomonadota; class Gammaproteobacteria; order Enterobacterales; family Erwiniaceae; genus Pantoea; species Pantoea sp. MQR6. The sequence goes on along the minus strand of NZ_JAKYXB010000007.1, from coordinate 108,926 downwards.
TTTCGCCGCTTTCGTGCGAGACCGGCAATGATTCTCCGGTTAATGCGCTTTCATCAAAGCTGGCGCTACCGCTTAACAAACGCGCATCGACCGGTAAACGCCCGCCCGCAGCAACTTCAATCACATCGCCGGGTTGCAACGCATCCAGTGCAATCTGCGAGCGCGTGCTGCCTTGAATACGCATGGCGAATTCTGGGCGCAGTGCCATCAGGCTGGTGACGCCGCTGCGCGCGCGTGAGGCAGCATAGGCTTCCAGGCGTTCACCCAGCTGGAACAGCAGCAGTACCATGGCAGCCTCTATATGCGCGCCAATGATTAATGCGCCCGCAGAGGCCAGTGTCATTAACATTTCAATCGTAAAGGCAGAGCCGCTGCGCAGTCGAAGCCAGGCGCTGTATGCTACTGGGCCTAGCCCAATCAGTGTGGTAATAACAAACAGGCGATCGCCCCAAACGGCGTCAAAGTGGCTAACTAACGCGCTGACAACCATCAGCACACCAAGCAGAATGAAACTGCGATTGGCTTGCCAGTGCGAAGGGGGAGACGTCTGGGTTTGAGATGATGACAGTGTGAAACCGGCTTTTTTTACTGCATTTTCAACGGTAATTTGCACATCACGATAGGCATCGACCACCAGTTTTTCACTGGAAAAAAGGATGCGGGCGGCGGCAACGTCAGGTAAATGGCGAACGGCGGTTTCAATCGTGCGGGCACAGCTGGGACAATCCATGCCGCTTACGCGCCAGCTGAATTGTTGCGTACTTTGCTGCGTTCTGGCGACTCGCCGGTCGCTTTCCTCTTCAGCTTCGCTTGCGGGGCCGGAAGGGCTATCGCCAGAACAGCAGGCAGGCGTATCTGATGAAATCGGCGTGGCAGCGCTAATAGAAAGTGTTGTCGGGCGAATGTGGCTTAGGTTGCAAAGGGGCTTTGATGCAGCATGCATGGTGCGGGATTTACCGCAGCCACAGGATTGATGTTGATGCATATGACCTCCAGAAGCGGGCGGAAGTGCCCGCTCTGATATCCTACACTCTGGAGTCAACTCCAGAGTCAAGCCTTTGGTCATTTTTTCTTCAGTAGAGCCACAGTGAACGCACAATCATGAAGTGACCGGCGAAATAGCAGGCTGCGATGATGGCGCTATCGGCGCTGAAACGGCGGCGATAATGAGAGATAAACCAAATAATATTGGCTAACAGCAACAGGCCGGCACCGACCATGATCGAAAAGCTGTAATCGGTTGGACGGAAGAAATATTGCTCGGTCGCCATCCAGGTCATGACCAATGTCATGCCAATAAAGGTACAGATTGGCCACCGCAAATCGGCCAGCTTGTTCCAAAGAACACCAATCACCACCACGCCAATAATCAGCAGCGTAAGGGGAATCGGCCAGAAGAAGCTCATCGTCATGTTAGCGGCAAAACTCAGCGTATAAAGCAGATGCGAAAGAAAGAACGCACCCAGCGCATAGAGCATTTTCTGACGCGGCAGCAGTGTAAGGGCATCGCCAACCAAGGTAGCGATTAACCCGGCAAGGATCAGATAATCGGTGGTGTTAAGCGTAGGTGCTTGCCATGCCAGGCCAACCAGCAGCAGAAGCGTAACCGGTTTAAACAGCCAGCGTTGCCATTGTGGACCACGATATGAGGCATCGACATACAGCCAACCGGAGAAAAGTACAGCGAGGAAAGACCAGAGCATTGTTTCTCCCTTTTAACCAAAAATGGTGAATGTTCCCAAAATGTCGATCTCAGTTTAGGTTACGCCTCAGCAATGTGACAATCAGGCAACTCTGGTTGTATGCTTGCCGCGCAATAAATCTCTCCTGTAACCGATTAAGAACGAGCGAAAATATGAGCAAACCACCGCTACTCTTTTTTATCGTCCTGGCCATTATCGCCGTGTTGGCGACCCGTCAGTTCATTAAGCAACGGCGTGAAGCTGCCGTGAATGATGTTTCACCGATCCGCAGTCTGACGGTTGAAGTGAAGACTAAACGCGAATTCCCAGCACCCAATCGCCGCTCACGTCAGCGAGAAGTGATTGCTGGTGAAGAGATGCGTTACGAAGCCTGGTTTCACCCACTGAACGGGGCGAGTGATATAAAAGTGCAGGTAAAAGAAGATGATTATCATCAAATGGATAAAGGATCGAAAGGCGAGCTAAAAATGCAGGGTTCGCGTTTTGTGAGTTTTACGCCTGTGCATTAAAAAGCGGGCATTGTGCCCGCTTACCGTCACTTTTTACGTGGAAAGTGCTTCTTCTGCCAGGCCACCAGTTCAAACACGCCAAACAGGAAAACTTTTGCCTGCGTTAAGCGGTCAATGGGCGGCGCATCTTTGGTTTGCGTTGCGCGCAGTAACACCAACTGCAAGCCGTGCATCATAATCATGAAAAACAGTGCGACGTTAATGAAATAGGTCAACGGCTTCGGATACGGATGTATCACGTTGAACAGTAGAAATCCCCAAACGCACAGCATCAACAGGCGTCCTAAATTAAGTAACATCATGCGTCTCCTGTTGACGTTGATATAAACGATAAGCTACCTGACCTGCAATTTTTTCGCGGTGCAAATCCCAGTTCGCCGGTACTGGCGGCGTGCCATTTTCTACTTCGCTTTCGACGTAAATCAGCGCCTCTTCTGCCAGCCAACCGTTTTGCTCCAGCAGCAGTAATGTTTGCTCCAGCAAGCCTTTACGAAACGGCGGATCGATAAACACCACATCAAAAGGCTGGCCGGGCTGATCGAGCCAGGTCAACGCGTTGGTTTGAATCACCTTGCCGTGAGTGGCACGCAGCGTTTGCAGGTTTTTTTCCAACTGCTGCGCGACCGGACGTTCTAGCTCCAGCAGTGTTGCCGCACCTGCATAGCGCGACAGCGCTTCAAGGCCCAATGCGCCGCTGCCGGCAAAACAGTCCAGGCAATTAGCCTGTTGAATCACGGGCGCCAGCCAGTTGAACAGCGTTTCACGCACGCGATCGGTGGTGGGGCGCAGACCGGCGCTGTCTGGCACCGGCAATTTACGTCCGCGCCATTGACCGCCAATAATGCGGATCTGCCCGGCACCGCCCGTATTGCGGGGATTTTTTATCATCTTGCTCACAACTCGTCATAATTTGTTGCGTAGTTTAACGGGCGAAACGATGAGAAGAAACGTTAAAAAAGGGTGCTGTGGTGAGCTGGCTGGAAAGTGTTAGACTACTGAGTTGCTGAAGTCATGCATAATTCTGCGGTTTTGCGCCGGTCTGGCGTTTAATACCACTACTGATTTTACACCTGGGAACAGTGTGCGACCGGGATAAAGCCATCGAGGAGTGTAGTCACACAATGGCAAAAGAGAAAAAACGTGGCTTTTTTTCCTGGCTAGGATTTGGCAAAGAGGAAGAAACGCAAAAACCGGTTGAGACGCCAGAGCAGGAGCAGGAACAACAGCCTGCTGAAGCTGAGGTTCAGCAGCCGGAACATCCATCCCAGGCGCTCAACGAGGCCGAAGCGGACGCGGAAGAGACTGTCGCCATTACCGAAGCGGTGGCCGAACAGCAACGCGAAGCGGAAATTGAACCTGAACTCGAAACTGAATCTGAACCAGAACCTCAACTGATCGTCGCTGAACCCGACGTTTTGGCGACACCAGAAGCGGTGAAAGCCGATCCTGAAGCGCTGCTTGAAGTTGAGCCAGAAGTTGAACTTGAGCCAGAACCAGACGTGGCTGAAGTTGTCGACATCGACGTGGAAGACGTCGAAGACGACACGCCACTCAGCGACGAAGAGCTGGAAGCGCTGGCACTCGCCGATGCAGGCATCATCGAAGAGGCGGAAGTCGTTGAGCCGGAAGATACCGTCAGCGATCTGCCGTTAGCGGCCGCACCCATCATTTCCCACGAGCAGGAACGTCCTACTAAAGAGGGCTTCTTTGCGCGCCTGAAGCGTAGCCTGGTTAAAACCCGTCAGAATCTTGGCTCGGGCTTTATCAGTCTGTTCCGCGGCAAGAAAATTGATGACGAGCTGTTTGAAGAACTGGAAGAGCAACTGCTGATCGCTGATGTCGGCGTGGAAACCACGCGTCGCATCATCACCAATCTGACGCAACAGGCAAACCGCAAACAGCTGCGTGACGCTGAAGCGCTATACGGTCTGCTGAAAACTGAAATGGCCGATATTCTTGCTAAAGTTGATGCGCCGCTGGATGTGACCGGTCAAACACCTTTCGTCATCCTGATGGTTGGCGTGAACGGCGTGGGTAAAACCACCACCATCGGTAAGATGGCGCGCCAGTATCAGGCCGAAGGCAAATCAGTGATGCTGGCGGCGGGTGACACCTTCCGTGCCGCTGCTGTTGAACAGCTTCAGGTTTGGGGCCAACGCAACAACATTCCTGTTATTGCTCAGCATACCGGCGCTGATTCCGCCTCGGTGATTTTTGACGCGATTCAGGCTGCCAAATCACGCGGCGTAGATGTGTTGATTGCCGATACTGCGGGTCGCTTGCAGAATAAAGCGCATCTCATGGAAGAACTAAAGAAAATCACTCGCGTCATGAAGAAGCTGGATGATTCTGCGCCGCACGAAGTGATGCTGACGCTGGACGCCAGCACTGGGCAGAACGCCGTTAGCCAAGCCAAACTGTTCCATGAAGCGGTGGGTTTAACCGGTATTACCCTCACCAAGCTGGACGGTACGGCCAAAGGCGGCGTGATCTTCTCGATAGCCGATCAGTTCAGTATTCCGATTCGCTATATCGGTGTTGGGGAAGGCATTGAGGATTTACGGCCGTTCAAGGCTGAAGATTTTATTGAGGCACTGTTTGCCCGAGAGGACTAATTGGGATGATTCGCTTTCAAGAGGTGAGTAAGGCATATCTCGGTGGACGTCAGGCGTTGCAGGGCGTGGATTTTCATCTGCGTCCCGGCGAAATGGCGTTCCTGACCGGCCATTCTGGTGCCGGTAAAAGTACGTTGCTGAAGTTGATATGCGGCATTGAACGTCCAAGCGCCGGACAAATTTGGTTTAGCGGTCATGATATTTCTCGTCTGCGCAACAGCGAGGTGCCATTCCTGCGTCGCCAAATCGGCATGATTTTCCAGGATCATCATCTGCTGATGGATCGTTCCGTTTATGAAAACGTGGCGATTCCGCTGATCATTTCGGGTGCCAGCGGCGAAGATATTCGTCGTCGCGTGTCAGCGGCACTGGATAAAGTCGGCTTACTCGACAAAGCGAAAAGTTTTCCGATTCAGCTTTCTGGTGGTGAACAGCAGCGCGTTGGTATTGCGCGCGCAGTGGTTAACAAACCCGCTGTATTGCTGGCGGATGAGCCCACCGGTAACCTTGACGATGCACTGTCGGAAGATATTCTTCGGCTGTTCGAGGAGTTTAATCGCGTTGGCGTAACGGTGTTGATGGCAACGCACGACAGCGGCTTGATTGCGCGTCGTCAGTATCGTGTGATGACGCTGAATCAGGGACGTTTGCATGGAGGCCACGATGGTCAATAAACGCAATAAACGCCCAGCGGCGCCAAAAGCGAAGCAGCCGTCAAAAAGCAAAGCGCTGAAAGGCGGCTGGCAGGAACAGTGGCGTTATGCCCTGCGCGGCACGCTGTCAGATATGTGGCGTCAACCGCTGGCAACGCTGTTAACGGTGATGGTCATTGCGATTTCGCTTACCTTGCCCAGCGTCTGCTACATGGTGTGGAAAAACGTGAGTCAGGCCGCGACGCAATGGTATCCCGCGCCGCAGTTGACGGTTTATCTCTCCAAAACGTTGGATGATACAGCAGCAGAAAACGTGGTGGCACAGCTTAAGCAAGTCGATGGTGTGGATAACGTCAATTATCTGACCCGCGAAGAAGCGTTGAACGAGTTCCGCAACTGGTCTGGGTTTGGTGGTGCAATGGATATGCTGGAGCAAAATCCGCTGCCGGCAGTGGCTATCATCACGCCGAAACTTAATTTCCAAAATTCAGACACTATGCAAAATCTGCGCGACAGCGTGGCGAAAGTGCAGGGCGTGGATGAAGTGCGTATGGATGACAGCTGGTTTGCCAGGTTAGCGGCATTAACAGGATTAGTCGGTCAAATTGCGTCGATGATTGGCATCCTGATGATCATCGCGGTGTTCCTGGTGATAGGCAACAGCGTGCGGCTCAGCATCTTTGCCCGGCGCGACACCATCAATGTGCAGAAACTGATTGGCGCCACCGACGGCTTTATTCTGCGTCCGTTTTTATACGGCGGCGCATTGTTAGGCCTAAGCGGCGCGGTATTATCCTTGATCCTGTCGGAAGTATTGGTGTTAAGGCTACAATCGGTAGTGGCTAACGTTGCATCGGTGTTTGGCACCACATTCTTGCTGGAAGGTTTTTCCTGGGATGAAGCGTTGCTGCTATTACTGATTGCCGCGATCATTGGTTGGATCGCCGCCTGGCTGGCGACAGTTCAACATTTACGTCGTTTTACGCCCCAGTAAACGCCTGCAACATTTTTTTGCTATAATGGTCCTCTGCTATCGACAAGGGAAAGCAGAGGATCTTTTCCCCGCTTTCCTTCTTGTCATCTGTGTGTAAAATATGCACCGCTAATATTGAACTTGTGGATAACTTTATCATCCAATAAGTAGCACAGATTGCTTTCGAACTTTTAGCGGCGTTGACATACTGTAGCGTCTGCTCAAGGACGACGGTTCAAAGAACTGTGCAGCTATTCCACTTGATTTGTGAGGGTTTGAATGACCAAAGAAATGCAAACTTTAGCTATTGCTCCTCTTGGTAACCTGGAATCATACATTCGGGCTGCCAATGTCTGGCCGATGCTGTCGGCAGAAGAGGAAAAAGCGTTGGCTGAACGGCTGCATTACCAGGGCGATCTGGATGCGGCAAAGACGCTGATCCTGTCTCACCTACGCTTTGTAGTTCATATCGCTCGTAATTATTCCGGTTACGGCCTGCCGCAAGCGGACCTGATTCAGGAGGGCAACATCGGCTTAATGAAAGCCGTGCGTCGCTTCAACCCTGAAGTGGGTGTGCGTCTGGTTTCTTTTGCCGTGCACTGGATTAAAGCCGAGATTCACGAATACGTGCTGCGTAACTGGCGTATCGTGAAAGTCGCTACCACGAAAGCACAACGTAAGTTGTTCTTTAACCTGCGTAAAACCAAGCAGCGTCTGGGCTGGTTTAACCAGGATGAAGTTGAAATGGTTGCGCGTGAACTGGGCGTAAGCAGTAAAGACGTGCGTGAAATGGAATCACGTATGGCCGCACAGGATATGACCTTCGATATGTCCGCAGACGATGAAAGCGGTGAAGGTAAATCCATGGCACCCGTGTTGTATCTGCAGGATAAAACCTCAGACTTCGCGGACGGCATCGAAGAGGATAACTGGGATTCGCATGCGGCAGACAAGCTGAGCTATGCGATGGAAGGCCTCGACGAACGCAGCCAGCACATTATCCGTGCACGTTGGTTAGATGAAGACAACAAAACCACGCTGCAAGAGTTAGCCGATCAGTACGGCGTGTCAGCAGAACGTGTGCGACAGCTCGAGAAGAATGCCATGAAAAAACTGCGTATGGCGATCGAAGCGTAATAACGCGAAGCGTTAATGAAAGAGGGCGACAACATGTCGCCCTTTTTGTTGCCTGTGGTTTATAGCCTGAAACTCACTTCACCCAGCCGTCGGTTTGCGCCCTGAATCCACAGGCCTGCATAAACGCCGCACGAATTCTTTGATCATCACTGCCATCATCCGCAATCCACCAATCCGCCAGCGACGGATTCTGCGCCATGGTCTCTTCCAGCAGATATTGCCCAACGCCGCGACGCCGCGTGGCATCCCGCACCCTTAAGCGATGTACCTTTCCGTGTATCCCCGAAATTTCCAGTTGCAGCGCAGCTAACAAGCGGTCATTAAAACGCGCCGCATACAGCCGATGATTCTCGCTCAGCGACTGCTCTAACTTTTCTATGTCCAGTTCAGGCCAAACTTTGCCTAAGTCGATGCGGTCCTGCGTTGTAAACGCTGTTAAGCGCAGGATAGTGAGTTTCATGGCAAACACCTGTTGGTTTAAAAGAGGAAGTGTAGCGAAATTATACAACCACAGCGCCAACAGATTTTCCTGAATAAAACAGGTCAAAAGTTGGCCTGGATGCCAGAATGATAGTTGTAAACAAGTAAACCTGAGGCATAAACCAGCATAATGCGCTGGAGAAATGGTGAAAATACGGCCATTGCATCCAGTAGATTATGCTGCGTAACCCTGCCGTTACTGAATATGTCAGTTGATTTACCGAAGAAACATCCTGTTTAATGAGCTGAAAAATAAAGCCTTATTACCAATAAATGCCAGAAAAGCGTGCTAACTCATTATTGTTTAATCAGTTTTCAACTTTATCTGGCAGAAAATAAAGCAACTCACAACAAACACGACATAACAGATGGGGTAGTTCGGATGAAGATGAAAGGTCGCGCGTTACTGGCAGGATGCGTTGCACTGGCGATGAGCCATGCTGCGCTGGCAAAAGACATTAAAGTGGCCATCGTTGGTGCGATGTCAGGTCCGGTTGCACAATATGGCGATATGCAGTTCGCAGGCGCAACGCAGGCCATTGAAGACATCAACGCGAAAGGCGGCATCAACGGTGACAAGCTGGTTGCGGTAAAATATGACGATGCCTGTGACCCAAAACAAGCGGTCGCCGTGGCGAACAAAGTGATTAACGATGGCATCCGCTATGTGATTGGCCATCTTTGCTCCTCTTCAACTCAGCCCGCTTCTGACATCTATGAAGACGAAGGCGTACTGATGATTACGCCAGCCGCTACCGCGCCAGACTTAACCTCTCGCGGATACAAGCTGATTATGCGTACCACCGGCCTCGATTCTGACCAAGGCCCTACGGCGGCAAAATATGCGATGAGCGAGATCAAACCACAGCGTATCGCTATCGTTCATGACAAACAGCAATATGGCGAAGGCCTAGCGCGTTCGGTACAAAAAAGTCTGAAAGACGCAGGCGCTAACATTGTGATGTTTGAAGGTATCACCGCAGGCGATAAAGATTTTTCTACGCTGGTAGCCCGCCTGAAAAAAGATAACGTCGATTTCGTCTACTTCGGCGGTTACTACCCAGAAATGGGCCAGATCGTACGCCAGGCGCGTGCAGCGGGCCTGAAAACCCAGTTTATGGGACCAGAAGGCGTGGGCAATGCCTCGCTGTCGAACATTGCTGGTGCTGCCTCTGAAGGCATGCTGGTGACGTTACCGAAGCGTTACGATCAAGTGCCAACCAACAAAACCATTGTTGATGCGCTGAAAGCCAAAAAGCTCGATCCAACCGGCCCCTTCGTCTGGACCACCTACGCGGCATTGCAATCGCTGGTGGCTGGTATGGAGCGCAGCAAGAGCGCAGAGCCAGAAGATATTGTGAAGAACCTGAAAGAGGGCGCAGCCGTGCCGACCGTGATGGGCGACCTGAGCTGGGATGAGAAGGGCGACCTGAAAGGCTTCGAATTTGGTGTGTTCAAGTGGCATGCCGACGGTACGTCTACTGCGGTGAAATAAGTTTTAGGGGCGGCTTTAATGCCGCCTTTATCAACACGGCTTTACTTTCCGCCTGGCTGTCAAAGATTCACGCTAACGCATTCAGTTCACGGACGTTTTTTTTAAGGTACATTCTATGTCCGAGCAATTCCTCTATTTCCTTCAGCAAATGTTCAACGGTGTTACCCTTGGCAGCACCTACGCGCTGATCGCCATCGGTTACACCATGGTTTACGGCATTATCGGCATGATTAACTTCGCCCACGGCGAGGTCTACATGATCGGTAGCTATGTCTCCTTCATCGTGATTGCCGCCCTGATGATGATGGGCATCGACACTACGTGGCTAATGATTGCCGCCGGTTTCGTGATGGCGGTGATCATTTCCAGCGCTTACGGCTGGAGCATTGAGCGCGTGGCATATAAGCCGGTGCGCTCTTCTAAGCGATTGATCGCACTGATCTCCGCGATCGGTATGTCGATCTTTCTGCAAAACTACGTCAGCCTGACGCAAGGTTCCCGCGACCTCGCGCTGCCAAGCTTGATTACCGGGCAATGGACGGTAGGCGAAAGCAACGGCTTTGCCGCCACCATTTCAACCATGCAAATTGTTATTTGGATTGTGACCTTCCTGGCGATGCTGGCGTTGACCACGTTTATCCGCTATTCCCGCATGGGCCGCGCCTGTCGCGCCTGCGCTGAAGACCTGAAAATGGCCAGCCTGTTGGGGATCAACACTGACCGCGTGATTTCGCTGACCTTTGTGATCGGTGCGGCGATGGCGGCAGTTGCAGGTGTGCTGTTAGGCCAGTTCTACGGTTCAATCAACCCCTTTATCGGCTTTATGGCGGGGATGAAAGCGTTTACCGCGGCGGTTTTAGGCGGCATTGGCAGCATTCCCGGCGCGATGATTGGCGGATTAGTATTGGGTATTGCTGAAGCACTGACATCGGCCTACCTCAGCACTGAATACAAAGATGTGGTTTCGTTTGCCTTGCTGATTGTGGTGCTGTTGGTGATGCCGACCGGAATTCTGGGGCGTCCGGAGGTCGAAAAAGTATGAAGTCTTCCTTCGTTAATGCACTTATCTCCTCGTTGATGCTGCTGGTTCTCGCCACCTTTTTCATGGGGTTGCGCCTGAACCTGGATGGCACGAATTTGATAGTACAGAACGCCGGTAGTCTGCGGTGGGAATGGATCGCTGTTGCCTGCGTGGTGGTATTCTTATTCCAGCTGATGCGCCCAGTGTGGCAGAGCGGCATGAAGAAAGTTTCGTTGCCCGCGTTCGTATTACCCGGCATTGATGGTTCCACGCCAAAGCAGAAACTGGTGATGGGGATCATGATCCTGGCCGCTGTTGCCTGGCCGTTTTTGGTCTCACGCGGTACCGTCGATATCGCCACCATGACGTTGATTTACATCATGCTTGGCCTTGGCCTCAACGTAGTGGTTGGCCTTTCTGGCCTGTTAGTATTGGGCTACGGCGGTTTCTATGCGATTGGCGCTTACACTTTCGCGCTGCTTAATCACTATTTCGGTTTAGGTTTCTGGGAATGTCTGCCGCTGGCGGGCATTGTGGCAGCGATGTTTGGTCTACTGCTGGGTTTCCCGGTGCTGCGCTTGCGTGGCGACTATTTGGCGATTGTGACGCTTGGCTTTGGCGAAATTGTGCGTATTTTACTGCTCAATAACACCGACATCACCGGTGGTCCAAACGGCATCAGCCAGATCCCCAAACCCACCTTTTTCGGGCTGGAGTTTAACCGTACCCCGCGTGATGGCGGCTGGGATACCTTCCATAACGTCTTTGGCCTGAAATACGATCCCAGCGACCGCATCATTTTCCTCTATTTGGTTGCGCTACTGCTGGTGGTGCTCACGCTGTTTGTGATCAATCGTCTGCTGCGCATGCCGCTGGGCCGTGCGTGGGAAGCGCTGCGTGAAGATGAAATTGCCTGCCGCTCGCTGGGCCTCAGCCCAACGCGCATCAAGCTCACCGCTTTTACCATCAGCGCCGCCTTTGCCGGGTTTGCCGGTAGCCTGTTTGCAGCACGACAGGGCTTTGTTAGCCCCGAATCCTTTACCTTTGTTGAATCCGCCTTTGTACTGGCGATTGTGGTGTTGGGCGGCATGGGTTCGCAGTTTGCCGTGATTCTCGCCGCCATTCTGTTGGTGGTTTCGCGTGAACTTATGCGCGATCTCAATGAATACAGCATGTTGGTGCTGGGTGGATTAATGGTGCTAATGATGATTTGGCGCCCGCAAGGTCTGCTGCCGATGAAGCGTCCACACCTGAAACTCAAGCAGGGTAAAAAAGGAGAGCAGGCATGAGTCAGCCTTTGTTAGCCGTTGAAGGCCTGATGATGCGCTTCGGCGGCCTGTTAGCCGTGAATAACGTGGCGCTGGAACTGCGTCCGCAAGAGATCGTTTCTTTGATTGGCCCAAATGGCGCCGGCAAAACCACCGTTTTTAACTGCCTGACCGGTTTCTACAAACCCACCGGCGGCAGCATCAAGTTGCGCGATCAGCATCTTGAAGGGTTGCCGGGCCAAAAGATTGCGCGCATGGGCATCGTTCGCACCTTCCAACATGTGCGTCTGTTCCGCGAAATGACGGTGATTGAAAACCTGTTAGTGGCGCAGCATCAGCACCTAAAAAGTGGCGTGTTCTCTGGATTATTGAAAACGCCAGCGTTTCGCCGCAGCGAAAGTGAAGCGTTGGATCGCGCCGCAACCTGGCTGGATCGCGTGGGCTTGCTGGAAATGGCAAACCGGCAGGCGGGCAACCTGGCGTATGGTCAGCAGCGTCGTCTGGAAATCGCCCGCTGCATGGTGACACGCCCAGAAATTCTGATGCTGGATGAACCCGCGGCGGGTTTGAACCCCAAAGAAACCCACGAACTGGATGAGTTGATTGCTGAACTGCGCGGTGATCACAAGGTTTCCGTGTTGTTGATTGAACACGATATGAAGCTGGTGATGGGTATTTCCGATCGTATTTACGTGGTGAACCAAGGAACGCCATTAGCCAACGGCACGCCGGAAGAGATTCGCAATAACCCGGATGTGATCCGTGCCTATTTAGGAGAGGCGTAACATGGCCAACACGATGCTAACCATTGAGAACGTCAGCGCGCATTACGGCAAAATCCAGGCGCTGCACAATGTCAGCCTGTATATCAACCAAGGCGAAATCGTCACCTTGATTGGCGCGAACGGCGCAGGTAAAACCACGCTGCTCGGCACGTTGTGTGGCGAACCTCGCGCCACGCAGGGTTCCATCACCTTTGACGGTAAAGCCATAACCGACTGGCAAACTGCACGCATCATGCGTGAAGCGATTGCGATTGTGCCGGAAGGGCGTCGCGTCTTTTCACGCATGACGGTGGAAGAAAATCTGGCGATGGGTGGTTTTTTTGCCAGCCGTCAGCAGTATCAGGAGCGCATCAAGCGCGTTTATGCGCTGTTTCCGCGTCTGGATGAGCGCAGATTACAGCGCGCAGGAACTATGTCCGGTGGCGAACAGCAGATGTTAGCGATTGGTCGTGCATTGATGAGCCAGCCGCGTCTGTTACTGCTGGATGAGCCTTCACTCGGTCTGGCCCCGATTATTATTCAGCAAATTTTCGATACCATTGAGCAGCTGCGTAGCGAAGGGATGACCATTTTCCTTGTGGAGCAGAATGCGAATCAGGCATTGAAACTGGCCGATCGGGGTTACGTGTTGGAAAACGGCCATGTGGTGCTGGAAGATACCGGCGCTGCGTTGTTATCCAATGAAGCGGTACGCAGTGCTTATTTAGGCGCCTAGTTTTCCTGTTGCTCTAATTCAAGTACGAGGTCGTTTGCCCCCCACCTCAATCCTCCCCCATAAATGGGGGAGGAAGACGCTGCTCTATGTTAGTGAGGAAGCGGCATGTGGCAGCGTCTCCTTCCCCTGCTTTGCGGGGGAAGGCCGGGATGGGGGACAGCGCGCACCATCAAAAAACGCTTCGATCCACTTCACTCTGCTTAAATCCTGAAACTCCACTGTAACCTCTCTGTCATTAAGCCGTTATTTATTCGTCATTTTCCCGTGTCATGTTACGTCGCGAACAAAAAAATGCGCGATCTTGCGCGTACTTACCTGCACAGGAAAACAATATGTCCGTGTTTACTTTTCGTCGTAGCCTGATGAGTGCGGTGCTGGGCCTGACGCTCAGCGGCAATGCGCTCGCCGCCACTGAAATTCCTTTCTGGCACTCAATGGAGGGCGAATTGGGTAAAGAAGTTGACTCTTTGGCGCAGCGTTTTAACCAGGCGCACCCCGATTACAAAATTGTTCCGACCTACAAAGGTAACTACGAGCAGAGCCTGGCCGCTGGCATTGCGGCGGTGCGTACCGGCAAAGCGCCGGCGATTTTGCAGGTTTATGAAGTCGGCACTGCCACCATGATGGCATCGAAAGCCATTGTGCCCGTGCATCAGCTCTTCCAGGATGCAGGCATCGCGTTTGATGAAAAACAGTTCGTTCCTACCGTTTCCGGCTATTACAGTGACTCAAGCGGCCATCTGATCTCACAACCGTTTAACAGCTCTACGCCGGTGCTTTACTACAACAAAGATGCGTTTAAAAAAGCGGGTTTGAATCCCGATCAACCGCCAAAAACCTGGCAAGAACTGGCGAAAAGCGCCGATGCGCTGCGTAAAGCGGGCATGAGCTGTGGCTACGCCAGCGGTTGGCAAGGCTGGATCCAAATTGAAAACTTCAGCGCCTGGCACGCGTTGCCGGTTGCAACCAAAAACAACGGTTTCGATGGCACTGACGCGGTGCTGGAGTTCAACAAACCGGTCCAGGTTCGTCATATCCAGATGCTGGAAGAGATGAACAAAAAAGGTGACTTCACCTACTTTGGTCGTAAAGACGAATCCACCGCCAAGTTTTATAACGGCGATTGCGCTATCACCACCGCTTCTTCCGGCTCGCTGGCCGACATCCGCCATTATGCGAAATTCAATTTCGGCGTAGGCATGATGCCGTATGACGAAACGGTCGCGAACGCGCCGCAAAATGCCATCATCGGCGGGGCGAGTTTGTGGGTGATGAAGGGCAAAGATGCAGGCACTTATAAAGGCGTTGCGGAATTCATGCAGTTCCTCGCGCAGCCAGAAATTGCAGCCGAATGGCATCAGAAAACCGGTTATCTGCCTATTACCACCGCGGCTTATACACTGAGCAAGCAGCAGGGTTTTTATGACAAAAATCCAGGTGCCGATATCGCCACTCGTCAGATGCTGAACAAACCGCCATTGCCGTTTACCCAAGGTATGCGTCTGGGCAACATGCCGCAGATCCGTACCGTGATTGACGAGGAGCTGGAAGGCGTCTGGACCGGCAAGCAGTCACCACAAAACGCGCTGGATAACGCCGTGAAACGTGGCAACGATCTGCTGCGTCGTTTCGAACAGCAAGTTAAGTAATTGCCCTTCAGGGCCAGCTTATCCTGGCCCTTGTTCTCCTTTACGCAGAGCACGCTATGTCTTCATCTCGTCCGGTATTTCGCACCAGCGCGTTGCCCTATCTTCTGGTGCTGCCGCAATTGCTGATTACGGCTATTTTCTTTCTCTGGCCTGCCGGAGAAGCGCTGTGGTATTCGCTACAAAACCTCGATCCTTTTGGCCTCTCCAGCACTTTTGTCGGTTTAGATAATTTCAAGCGCCTGTTCGCTGATGCGTATTACCTGGCGTCGTTTTGGACCACGATAAAATTCAGTGGATTGGTCACGGTGTGCGGCATGACCTTTTCGCTGCTGCTGGCAGCGCTGGTGGATTACGTCATTCGCCTGCGCAAGCTCTATCAAATGCTGCTGCTGCTGCCCTATGCCGTCGCGCCGGTTGTCGCAGCGGTATTGTGGATGTTCCTGTTTAATCCTGGGCTTGGCCTGTTCAGCTACTTGCTGAACCATGTCGGTTATAACTGGAACTACGCGCAAAACAGCGGACAGGCGATGTTCCTGATTGTGCTGGCCTCTATCTGGCAGCAGATGAGCTATAACTTCCTGTTTTTCTTCGCTGCACTGCAATCTATCCCTAAGTCGCTGGTGGAAGCGGCGGCAATCGATGGCGCAGGTCCGGTGCGCCGCTTCTTTAATTTATCGCTGCCGCTGATAACACCAGTGAGTTTCTTCCTGCTGGTCGTGAATCTGATTTACGCCTTCTTCGATACCTTCCCGGTGATCGATGCTGCCACCGGCGGCGGTCCGGTTCAGGCCACTACCACGCTGATCTACAAAATTTATCGCGAAGGATTTACTGGCCTGGATCTGTCGTCCTCGGCGGCGCAATCCGTGGTGCTGATGCTGCTGGTGATTGGCTTAACGGTGATTCAGTTCCGCTTTGTGGAGCGTAAGGTGCAATACCAATGATTGAAAATCGACGCGGGCTGGATATCTTTAGCCACATCGTTTTGGTGCTTGGCGTGCTGACCATTCTGTTTCCGCTGTATGTCGCTTTCGTGGCCGCCACGCTGGATAACGAAGCGGTTTATCAGGTGCCAATGACGCTAATTCCCGGCACGCATTTATGGGAGAACGTCTCGCGCATCTGGACACAGGGCGTCAACGGTAACGGCCCGGCTTTTGGCATGATGCTGCTCAACAGCATGATCATGGCGCTCGGCATCACCTTCGGCAAAATCGTGGTGTCGATCCTCTCCGCTTTTGCGCTGGTGTGGTTTCGCTTTCCGCTGCGCACGCTGTTCTTCTGGCTGATTTTCATCACCCTGATGTTGCCGGTTGAAGTGCGTATTTTCCCCACTGTGCAGGTGATCGCGGATCTGAACATGCTCGACAGCTACAGCGGTTTAACGCTGCCGCTGATGGCATCTGCTACCGCGACATTCCTGTTTCGCCAGTTTTTTATGTCATTGCCCGATGAGCTGGTTGAAGCGGCACGCATTGATGGCGCCAGCCCGATGCGCTTTTTCTGGGACATCGTACTGCCGCTCTCCAAAACCAATCTGGCAGCGCTGTTCGTCATCACCTTTATCTACGGCTGGAACCAATATCTTTGGCCGTTGCTGGTGATCAACGACGCCAGCCTGGGAACCGCGGTAGCCGGGATAAAAAGCATGATCTCCAGCAGCGGTTCGCCTACGCAGTGGAACGAAGTCATGGCAGCAATGCTATTAACCCTGATCCCACCGGTGGTGGTGGTATTCGTCATGCAGCGCGCCTTTGTGCGTGGCCTGGTTGAGAGTGAGAAATAAGAGATGGCAGGTGTAACGCTTCAGGCGGTGACAAAATCCTACGATGGAAAAAATCAGGTCATTCAACCGCTGAATGTCACGGTGAATGAGGGCGAATTTATGGTAATGGTGGGGCCGTCCGGCTGCGGCAAATCAACCCTACTGCGCATGGTCGCTGGGCTGGAGCGCGTCAGCTCAGGCGATATTTATATCGATGGCAAACGTGTCACCCACGAAGAACCGAAAGATCGCGGTATTGCGATGGTGTTTCAGAATTACGCGCTCTATCCGCACATGTCGGTAGAAGAGAACATGGCGTATGGCTTAAAGATTCGCGGCATGGGAAAAGAGCAGATCCGCCAGCGCGTACTGGATGCCGCACGCAGTCTTGAGCTGGATCCACTTTTAAGCCGCCGTCCGCGTGAGCTTTCTGGCGGGCAGCGCCAGCGCGTTGCGATGGGCCGGGCGATTGTGCGCGAACCGGCGGTATTTTTGTTTGATGAACCGCTGTCCAATTTAGATGCACGGCTGCGTGTGCAGATGCGGTTGGAACTGCAACAGTTGCATCGCCGCCTGAAAACCACCAGCCTGTATGTCACGCACGATCAAGTGGAAGCGATGACGCTGGCGCAAAGAGTGATGGTGATGAACAAAGGCATTGTCGAGCAGATCGGCACGCCGGTTGATGTCTATGAACGGCCCGCCAGCCAATTCGTTGCCGCGTTTATCGGTTCGCCGGCCATGAATCTGCTGAAAGGAGACATCAACAGCGACGGCACGCGTTTCACCCTTAATGCCTCCTGCGCGCTGCCGCTTGGCATAAATAAAGCGAAATGGGCAAACCGGCCAATGGTACTCGGCATTCGCCCGGAACACATTCAGATCAGCAGCCGCGAGCAGGCAGGCATTCCGATGGTGGTCGAAACGCTGGAGATGCTGGGCGCGGACAACCTGGTACATGGGCGTATTGGCGAGTCACGTTTAGTGGTGCGCTTGTCCTACAGCGAACGTCCCAAGGTGGGCAGCACGCTGTGGCTGCATCTGCCAGCAGATGCGTTACACTTCTTCGATTCAACCCATGGAAAGCGTCTGGAATGAGTCAAAAAAACTGGCCTTACCCGCACATCGTCGCGCATCGCGGTGGCGGTAAACTGGCACCGGAAAACACCTTAGCGGCGATTGATATCGGTGCGAAATATGGTCATTTGATGATTGAGTTCGATGCCAAACTGTCGAACGATGCGCAAATTTTTCTGCTGCACGATGACACGCTTGATCGAACCAGTAACGGTTGGGGCATCGCCGGAGAGTTGTCCTGGGACAAGCTGGCGAAACTCGATGCGGGCAGCTGGTTTAGCCGTGACTTTAACGGTGAGCCGCTGGCGCTGTTGGCCGACGTCGCTGCGCGCTGCCGTCAGCATCAGATGATGGCGAATATCGAAATCAAACCTACAACTAACAGCGAAGTTGAAACCGGTCGCGCTATCGCACAGGCTGCGGCGCAACTGTGGCAAGGTCAAACCGCACCGTTGCTCTCCTCTTTCTCTTATGAAGCGCTGGAAGCCGCCATGCAGGTTGAACCTGAGCTGCCGCGCGGATTGTTGTTGCACAGTTGGGATAAACAGTGGCAGGAGAAGACCACCGCGCTGGATTGCGTGTCGATACACCTTAATCACAAGGTGTTGAGTGCAGCTCGCGTTGCTGAACTCAAAGCAGCAGGCTTACGCATTTTGGCTTATACCGTAAATAACCCAGAGCGGGCGCGGGCGTTGCTGAAGTGGGGCGTCGATGCCATCTGTACCGATCGCATCGACATCATTGGCCCCGATTTTACCTAGTTCTGATTCTGTTGCTGGCCCGGCTGCGTTCTAATCACACGCTGCTGGGCACTGTCACGCTGTTCCTGCATTTTGCGCTGCACGTCCTGATTTTGCTGCTGCTGATCCTGCTGCAACTTCCTTTTTTGCTGTTGCTGCTGGTTCTGCATCTGCGACTGCATCCGCTGCTGGCTCGGATTGTAGCCCGGTTTGTTCGGATCATTAGTGCTGTTCAGCGTGTTCGCCATGCTGGTTAACGGCAAGAGCGCCGCAAAAACAATTAGCCATCTCTTCATAAAAAATCCTCCGTAAGCGCGATCGCTGCTGTGTGCAATAGGCTGAAATCAACCTTTAGATTGCCTCTTCTAGTTTATTAGATATCACAAACTCCACATTTAAGAGTGTGCCGAATTTGACTTAACCCTCAATAATTTGCTGTATTTGTAATCACTTGAAGAAATGATAAAAAAATGTAAATAACAGAGGATGGTGGCAGGATGAAAATTCAAGGCAAGGTGCGCCAGCTCGGCTGGTCGTTGTTAATGAGTTTCGTGGTGGTGAGTGGGGCCAGTGCGGTCCCTAATTCGACTCCGCCGGTTTCGTATGGCGTCGACAGTGACACCTTTCACCCGGTAAAAGCGCAGCACGGCATGGTGGCCTCAGTGGATGCGATGGCGACAAACGTCGGTGTTGATATTCTGCGTCAGGGCGGCAATGCCGTTGATGCAGCCGTTGCCGTGGGATTCGCCTTAGCCGTGACGCATCCGCAGGCGGGCAACCTGGGTGGCGGAGGTTTTATGCTGCTGCGCACTGCATCAGGCCGCACCACTGCCATCGATTTTCGTGAAATGGCGCCGGGCCACGCTTCACGCGATATGTTCCTCGACAAGCAAGGCAACGCTGACAGCAAGCTTTCACTGACTTCTCATCTCGCGTCTGGCACGCCAGGCACCGTGGCCGGTTTTGCCTTAGCCGCGCAGAAATATGGCACATTGCCACTGAGCACCTTGCTGGCACCGGCCATTAAACTGGCGCGCGACGGCTTTGTGGTTAACGATGCGCTGGCTGATGATCTGAAAACCTACGGCAAAGAAGTCTTGATCACCCATGCCAACAGCAAAGCTATTTTCTACAAGCCGGACGGTACGCCGTGGCAGAAGGGCGATCGTCTGGTGCAGAAGAATCTGGCGCACAGCTTAGCGTTAATTGCGCAGCAGGGACCGGACGCATTTTACAAAGGCAATATTGCCGACGAAATTGCCGGGGAAATGGCGCAGCACGGTGGTCTGATCAACAAAGCGGATTTAGCGGCCTACCGCGCGGTTGAGCGCAAGCCCGTCAGCGGCACCTATCGCGGTTATGAGGTCTTTTCGATGCCGCCTCCTTCTTCCGGTGGCATTCACATCGTTCAAATCCTCAATATTTTGGAAAACTTTGATTTAGCGAAGATGGGCTTTGGCAGCGCCGATGCAATGCAGGTAATGGCTGAAGCGGAGAAATACGCTTACGCTGACCGCTCTGAATATCTTGGCGACCCAGATTTCGTCAGAGTTCCTTGGCAGGCATTGACCAGCAAAGCCTATGCGAAATCGCTGGCGCAGCAGATTGATGTGGCAAAAGCGCGTCCTTCCAGTGAGATCAAACCCGGCAAACTCGCGCCTTATGAAAGCAATCAGACCACCCATTTCTCGGTGGTGGACAAGAACGGCAACGCGGTCGCGGTAACGTACACGCTCAACACCTATTTCGGCAGCGGCATTGTGGCGGGCAACAGCGGCATCCTGATGAACAACGAAATGGATGATTTCTCTGCCAAACCCGGCACGCCAAACGTTTACGGATTGGTTGGCGGAGAAGCGAATGCTGTACAACCGGCGAAACGTCCGCTCTCATCGATGTCTCCGACCATTGTGGCGAAAGAGGGTAAAACCTGGCTGGTTACTGGCAGTCCAGGCGGTAGTCGAATCATCACAACTGTGCTGCAAATGGTGGTGAACAGTATCGATTTTGGTATGAATGTGGCAGAAGCGACTAACGCGCCGCGCTTCCATCATCAATGGTTGCCGGATCAGCTACGCGTTGAAAAAGGCTTTAGCCCGGATACGCTGCGCCTGCTGGAGAATAAAGGTCAGCACGTAAAAGTTCTGCCCGCTATGGGCAGCACCCAGAGCATTATGATTGGGCCAGATGGCACATTATATGGCGCATCCGATCCGCGCAGCGTGGACGATCTCAGCGCGGGTTATTAAGTCTTTAAGGCACTGGTTAGGTGCCTTTTTTAGGGGGAATAACTGAAAGGTTTTCGTTTGGATTCGAATAATCCCTTTTAACATCAAGGGTTTTTTGAATTAATTAAATGAAAATTATTCTCAAAAACACTTTACAGACGCGAATGATAATGATTATTATTGCCATGCGTTCTCGGGACTCCAACGGCGTCCTTAGAAAGCACGACATTGCTCACATTGCTTCCAGTATTATTTAGCCAGCCCGGGTGCTGGCTTTTTTTTTACTGCGTATAAGCGGTTTCTTACCTTCGTTCCCACCAGCCAGCCCCAATGACGGTATGGTACAAAATGCGCGTCTACGGGACGCCATCTTCATCATTTTTTTTGAACAGAGGAATGAAGTTTTTCAGCTATCAATCTTTTCCCCTCAGGCACAGACTACATAAAACATTGAGGAGATTTGAACATGATCTATTTACGTAAAGCTGAAGAACGCGGCCATGCCAATCACGGTTGGCTGGATAGCTGGCACACTTTCTCCTTTGCCGACTATTACGATGCCAACTTTATGGGCTTCTCGGCGCTGCGCGTGATCAACGAAGATGTGATCGATGGAGGGCAGGGTTTTGGCACTCATCCGCACAGAGACATGGAAATTCTGACTTATGTGTTGTCCGGCACCGTTGAGCACCAGGACAGCATGGGCAATAAAGAGCAGATTCCCACCGGTGAATTCCAGATCATGAGCGCCGGTACCGGTGTGCGTCATTCGGAATACAACGCCAGCAAAACGGATGCGCTGCATCTGTATCAGATCTGGATTATCCCTGAGCGCACCGGCATTGAACCGCGCTACGATCAGCGCCGGTTCCCGGATATAAAAGGTCGCCAATTTGTCCTGACACCGGATGCGCGTGACGGCTCGTTGAAGGTTTATCAGGATATGACGCTATCGCGTTGGCTGTTTGCCGCCGGGGATAGCGACAGCGTGGAGATTGAAGCGGGTCGCCGCGTCTGGATCCAAGTGGTGAAGGGCGATGTAAAGGTCAATGGTCAGCCCGCTGGAACCAGCGATGCGTTCGCTATTTGGGATGAAAATACACTGACAATTGAAGCGGACAGCGCTGCCGAAGTGCTGCTGTTTGATCTGCCGCCAGTCTAAAACGTTAAGGGGCGCGCATCGTCGCGCCCCATTGGCAATTCCATGACAATTTAATGTTAGACTCATCGTAAATTAGCTTTCAGCTGACTCCAGGCGCTTACGATGAAGAAAAAAAGACCGGTATTACAGGACGTTGCCGATCGCGTCGGCATTACTAAAATGACCGTCAGCCGCTACCTGCGCAATCCCCAGCAGGTCTCCGCTGCGCTGGGCGAGAAGATCGCCGTGGCGCTGGATGAGCTCGGTTATATCCCCAATCGCGCCCCCGATATGCTTTCTAACGCCACCAGTCGCGCCATCGGCGTGCTGCTGCCTTCGCTGACCAATCAGGTATTTGCCGATGTACTGCGTGGTATCGAAGCCGTTACCGATGAAGCGGGCTACCAGACGCTGGTGGCGCACTTTGGCTATAACCCGCAAAAAGAGGAGTTACAGCTACGATCGCTGTTGGGCTGGAATATTGATGGGGTGATCCTGACGGAACGCAGCCATACGCCGGGCACGCTGCGTATGCTTGAAGTGGCGGGGATCCCGGTCATAGAAGTAATGGACAGCGTAACGCCTTGCCTGGATATGGCGGTGGGTTTTGACAATGTCGAAGCGGCACGTCAGATGACACAGGCTATCCTGAATAAAGGCCATCGACACACCGTCTATTTAGGTGCTCGCCTTGATGAACGTACGTTGCAAAAGCAGCGTGGCTACGAAAAAGCGATGCAGGAAGCAGGCCTCACGCCGCACAGCGTGATGATGGAAGATGCCTCTTCGTTCAGTGCCGGTGGTGAGTTGTTATGTGAAGCGCAACGTCTTTACCCTGAAACAGACAGCCTGTTTTGTACCAATGATGACCTGGCGGTTGGTGCGATGTTTGAGTGCCAGCGTCAGGGATTACACGTACCGACACAAATGGCGATTGCTGGATTCCACGGACATGATATTGCGCTAGTGGTGACGCCGCCTTTAGCGACAGTGCTGACGCCACGCGACCGTATGGGACGTGAAGCTGCCGCGCTGTTACTGGCGCGTATTGCGGGCGATCACAGTGTAAGCCAGCCGCTGGATGTGGGTTTTGAAATAGCGGAAGGCGGCAGCATCTGATTCTGTCGAATCTTTGAGTCAGTTCACACTTTTGTGCTTTTCCGGGTAAAAGGGTTGCCAGGCTGTTAAGCGGTCAAGACAATGAGAAATGACATTGTTATCGGTAACATTGGCAATTCCACCTGCCGGAGAAGAAAAATGACAACGCACTCCCCGTCGCATCACGTCTTTATCCTGATGGGCGTTTCAGGCAGCGGCAAATCTGCCGTCGCCAACCAGGTTTCGCATCAACTGAATACCGCCTTTCTCGACGGTGATTTTCTCCATCCGCGTGCCAACATCATGAAAATGGCAGAGGGTCATCCGCTGGATGACAACGATCGCCAGCCGTGGCTACAAGCCCTTAATGATGCAGCGTTTGCGATGCAGCGCACCCAAGAGATCTCCATTATTGTCTGCTCCGCGCTGAAAAAGCGTTACCGTGACATCCTGCGTCAGGGCAATGCCAACCTGAGTTTTGTCTACCTGAAAGGGGATTTCGACACCATCGAGTCACGCCTGAAAGCGCGCAAAGGCCACTTCTTCAAGCCGCAAATGCTGGTGACGCAGTTCGCCACGCTGGAAGAGCCGGGCAGTGACGAGCCGGACGTACTATCAGTGAATATTGATCATTCACTCGACGAGGTTGTAGCGGCTACGGTTGCGACCATCAAGGAAGCAATCAATCAAGGCTAGGCAATGAATACCGCAACACTCGTTTTGACGGCAGCAGGCTCAGTCCTGCTGCTGCTGTTTTTGGTGATGAAAGCCCGCATGCATGCTTTTGTTGCTTTGATGATTGTCTCTGTGGGGGCGGGTTTGTTTTCCGGCATGCCGCTGGATCAAATCGCTGAAACCATGCAGAAAGGGATGGGCGGTACGCTCGGTTTTTTGGCTATTGTCGTGGCGTTGGGCGCAATGTTCGGCAAAATTTTGCATGAAACTGGCGCAGTTGACCAAATCGCCATTCGCATGTTGAAAGCATTTGGCGAAAGCCGTGCGCACTACGCGATGGGTATCGCAGGATTGATCTGTGCGCTGCCGCTGTTTTTTGAAGTCGCAGTGGTGTTGCTGATCAGCATCGCTTTCGCGGTGGCACGTCGCACTCAAGGTAATCTGGTGAAACTGGTGATCCCGCTGTTTGCGGGCGTTGCGGCGGCGGCGGCTTTTCTACTGCCGGGACCTGCGCCAATGTTGCTGGCTTCACAGATGCACGCCGATTTCGGCTGGATGATTTTGCTGGGCCTGTGCGCCGCCATTCCGGGCATGTTGATTGCTGGTCCGCTGTTCGGCAACTTCATCGGTAATCACGTGACCTTCAGTTCGCCGCCGGAAGATCATCAACCTGATGTTGATGAAAACAAGCTACCATCCTTTGGTTTTAGCCTGTCGCTGATTTTGTTTCCGCTGGTGTTGGTTGGCCTGAAAACCATTGGCGCGCGCTTTACCACCGAAGGCACTTCGCTGTATCAATGGCTGGAGTTTATTGGCCATCCGTTTATTGCGATTTTACTGGCTTGCCTGGTGGCGATTTATGGTCTGGCTTATCGTCAGGGCATGGACAAAGAGAAGGTGATGCAGGTATGCGGCAGTGCGCTGCAACCGGCGGGGATTATTCTGCTGGTGATTGGTGCGGGCGGTGTATTTAAGCAGGTACTGGTCGATTCTGGCGTGGGCCCGGTGTTGGGCAATGCGCTGACCGGAGCTGGTCTGCCGATCGCGCTGGCCTGTTTTATTCTCTCTGGCGCGGTACGTGTGATTCAAGGTTCGGCGACCGTCGCGTGCTTAACCACGGTGGGGTTGATCATGCCGGTGATTGAGCCGCTGCATTACAGTGGCGCGCAGCTGGCTGCGTTGTCGATTTGTATTGGCGGCGGGTCGATCATTATCAGTCACGTGAATGATGCGGGTTTCTGGCTGTTCGGGCGCTTTACCGGTGCCAGCGAAGCGGAAACATTGAAAACGTGGACGTTGATGGAAACCATCCTCGGCACGGTCGGTGCCATTGTCGGTATGATCGCGTTTACGTTGTTGTCGTAATGAGGCATCGTTTGTCCTCTCAAGTGCGAGGTCGTTTGTCCCCCATCCCGGCCTTCCCCCCCATCGCGGGGGAAGGAGACGCTGCCACATGCCGTCTCATCACTAACATAAAGCAGCATCTTCCTCCCCCATTTATGGGGGAGGACTGAGGTGGGGGACAGCGCGCAGAGGCCAATAACGCGCAGTAAGCAGGATCTACCCAAACTACAACTTTAAATAAACCCGAATCCCATCCAAAAACATCTGCGTGGCCAGCATGATCAGAATTAACCCCATCAGACGTTCCAGCGCATTCACACCTTTATCACCCAGTAACCGCAGAAACAGGCCTGACAGCAGCAGGATTACCACCGTAGCGCCCCAGGCGATCAGCAGCGCGCCTACCAGATACGACATTTGATGGGGATATTGATGCGATAACAGCATCAAGGTTGCCAGCAGTGAAGGGCCTGCAACCAGCGGAATCGCCAGCGGTACCAGAAAAGGTTCTTCTCCCGCAGACAAACCGGTACTGCTGCTTTCAGGAGAAGGGAAAATCATTTTTATTGCGATCAGGAACAGGATCACGCCACCCGAAATTGAAACGGTTTCCGTACGCAGATTCAAAAACGCCAGGATGCGTTCACCCGCAAACAGAAACAGCAACATAATTGCCAGGGCGATCAGCATTTCGCGGATCAACACAATACGCCGCCGCTTGGGTTCCAGATGCTTCAAAACCGACATAAAAATCGGTAAATTGCCCAGCGGATCCATAATTAGCAACAATAATATTGTCGCAGAGATCATTTCAGTCATTCGTTTTACATCATCTTATTGTCGATAAATTACTGTTATTAGGTGCGCTGCTGAAAAAGTTAGCGCCATCGAATTAATTCACTTGCCAGATGTGCTGCATTTTGTAGAGTTGGTCGTCATATACCCTACAGACTTCACGCCGCCGGTGCGTTGGCTACACGACTTCACCCCAGTCACTTACCAGAGTAAGCGCTTGGGGCTGAATCAGCTTGCCGCCTTCCTGCAACGCGAAGTCTGTAGGGTAACGGTAATTCTCATTATTACGCAGAGTGGAGTGAAAGTGGCATTCCGCTCTTCCCATCGATAAAAGTCAGGTCGTTAACACCGCCTGAGACGGACACAACATGAAGAATGTAGGTTTAGTTGGTTGGCGCGGTATGGTCGGCTCTGTGCTGATGTCCCGCATGATCGAAGAACGCGATTTTGATGTCATCAATCCGGTCTTCTTCTCCACCTCGCAGCATGGCCAGGCGGCGCCAGAGTTTGGCGGTAAACACCATGGCACGCTGCAGGATGCGTTTGATATCGATGCACTAAAGGCGCTGGATATCATTATTACTTGCCAGGGCGGCGACTATACCAGTGAAGTTTATCCTAAGCTGCGCGCCAGCGGCTGGAAAGGTTACTGGATTGATGCGGCGTCCACGCTGCGTATGAAAGAGGATGCCATCATCATCCTCGATCCGGTAAACCAACAGGTTATTCGTCAGGGCATTGACAGTGGTCTCAATACCTTTGTCGGCGGGAACTGTACCGTAAGCCTGATGCTAATGTCGCTCGGCGGTCTGTTTGCGCAAAATCTGGTTGAGTGGGCCTCGGTGGCGACATATCAAGCTGCATCAGGTGGCGGTGCGCGTCACATGCGCGAACTGCTGACTCAAATGGGCATGTTGCACGATCACGTAGCGAAATCGCTGCAGAATCCCGCCTCAGCGATTCTTGATATCGAACGTAGCGTGACTGACTTCACTCGCTCCGGCACGCTGCCAACCGATAACTTCGGCGTGCCGCTGGCGGGCAGCCTGATTCCATGGATCGACAAGCAGTTGGACAATGGCCAGAGCCGCGAAGAGTGGAAAGGCCAGGCCGAAACCAACAAGATTCTGGGCACGCAGCACACTATTCCAGTCGATGGCTTGTGCGTGCGCGTCGGCGCGCTGCGCTGCCACAGTCAGGCATTTACCCTGAAGCTGAAAAAAGACCTGCCGCTGGCCGACATTGAACAACTGCTGGCTTCGCACAATGAATGGGTAAAAGTCGTGCCAAACGATCGTGAATTAACGATGCGTGAACTCACGCCTGCCGCTGTCACCGGCACGCTGACTACGCCAGTGGGTCGCTTGCGCAAGCTCAATATGGGGCCGGAATACCTTTCCGCCTTTACGGTTGGCGATCAACTGTTGTGGGGCGCTGCTGAGCCGCTGCGTCGTATGCTGCGCCTGCTGGTCGACTAATTCTGAAAACCTCTTTCAAAGGCCGAAAAACTTCGGCCTTTTCTCTTTTTATCCTGTAATAAGTCAATTAGCTTGCCTCCCGGAAGTGATCCGCTTCCCCTTTTTGTCTGTTAGTTAATAATTTTTTTGGTTTCTTCCCTGGCAACTTCTCTCGCCAAGCTATGATTTAACAATGATGTGCCGCTAGTAAACTGTTTTGATTTTTGAACTGAATGGTTGTTGTACACGGCAAAGACTCTTTCCCACGGACTGGCTTATCTCCCTTGCCGTCGTACTCATGGCTCAATGAAGAGCAGTGCATCTGTTGCGCGAGACAAGTCGCATCCATTTCGCCTGCCAAATATCACAGGAAGAAAGTCATGTCAGAGCTTCCCGATCGCCAGGCGATCAATGCCCTGTTTGCGGGTAATTACGCCGATCCCTTTTCGTTATTAGGGATGCACCAGACTGAGCAAGGACTTGAAGTGCGAGCCTTGCTACCCGAAGCCTCGGAAGTCTGGGTTATTGAAACCAACACCGGGCGTAAACTGGCCCAACTGAAATGTGTCGATTCGCGTGGCTTTTTTAGCGGCGTGATTCCGCGTCGTAAAAAGCCGTTTCGCTATCAGCTGGCGGTAAACTGGCACGGCCAGCAAAATTTACTGGATGATGCTTATCGCTTTGGCCCGCTGCTGGAAGAGATGGATGCGTGGTTGCTGGCGGAAGGGACGCATTTACGTCCTTATGAAACCTTAGGCGCACACGGCGCGGTGATAGATGGCGTTAACGGTACGCGCTTTTGCGTCTGGGCGCCGAATGCACGCCGCGTTTCGGTGGTAGGCGATTTCAACTTCTGGGATGGACGTCGTCACCCGATGCGCCTGCGTCAGGAGATGGGCATCTGGGAACTGTTTGTTCCCGGCGCGTTTAACGGTCAGCTCTACAAATTTGAAATCATCGATGCCAACGACAAGTTGCGCATCAAAGCTGATCCCTTTGCCTTTGAAGCGCAGATGCGTCCAGAAACCGCGTCAATGATTTGTGGCCTGCCCAACAAAGTGGAGATGAGTGCCGAGCGCAAAGCCGCCAATGCTTTCGACCAGCCTATCTCAATCTATGAAGTGCATCTGGGCTCCTGGCGTCGTCACACCGACAACAATTTCTGGCTGAGTTATAAAGAGCTCTCTGAGCAGCTGATTCCCTACGTCAAAGAGATGGGTTTTACCCACCTTGAATTGCTGCCGATTAACGAACATCCGTTTGATGGAAGTTGGGGGTATCAGCCGCTGGGTATGTACGCACCAACGCGTCGCTTTGGTGCGCGCGATGAATTCCGTGACTTCATCGCCAGCGCTCATGAGGCGGGCCTGAACGTGCTGCTGGATTGGGTGCCGGGCCATTTCCCTAGCGATGATTTTGGTTTAGCGAAATTTGACGGCACCGAACTCTATGAGCACAGCGATCCGCGTGAAGGCTATCATCAGGACTGGAACACGCTGATTTATAACTTCGGTCGCCGTGAAGTCAGTAATTACCTCTCCGGCAACGCGCTGTACTGGCTGGAGCGGTTTGGCATTGATGGATTGCGCGTAGATGCGGTGGCATCAATGATTTACCGCGATTACAGCCGAGCTGAAGGTGAATGGGTTCCCAATCATTTCGGTGGCCGTGAAAACCTCGAAGCCATTACCTTCTTACGTTACACCAACCGTACTTTGGGCCATGCGGCAGAAGGCACGATCACCATGGCGGAAGAGTCCACCGATTTCCCTGGCGTTTCACGCCCACCGGAAAGTGGCGGATTGGGCTTCTGGTTCAAATGGAATCTCGGTTGGATGCACGACACGCTGGACTACATGAAACTCGATCCGGTGCATCGTCGTTTTCATCACAATCTGATGAGTTTCGGCATGATGTACAACTACACCGAAAACTTTGTGTTGCCGCTGTCGCACGATGAAGTGGTGCATGGCAAGCGCTCTATTCTGGATCGCATGCCGGGCGATGCATGGCAAAAATTTGCCAATCTGCGGGCTTATTACGGCTGGATGTGGGCGTTTCCCGGTAAAAAGCTGCAGTTCATGGGCAATGAATTTGCCCAAGGCAGAGAGTGGAATCACGATACCAGCCTCGACTGGCATCTGCTGGAAGGCGAAGACAACTGGCACCACGGCGTACATCGCCTGGTGCGCGACCTTAACTTCACTTATCGCCACTACACGCAGCTCTATCAGCTTGACTACGATCCGGCAGGCTTTGAGTGGCTAGTGGTTGATGACGCTGAAAATTCGGTATTTGTGTTTATCCGCCGCGATCGTGAAGGTAACGAGATGATTGTTGCGAGTAACTTCACGCCAGTTACGCGTCCCGGTTACCGTTTTGGTGTGAATCAAGCGGGCAACTGGCGCGAGGTGCTTAACACCGACCAGCACGAATATCATGGCAGCGATGTACGTAACCATTTAGTGCATACCGATCAGATTGAAAGCCATGGACGACCACAATCGCTGAGTCTGAGTCTGCCACCGCTTGCCACTGTGTGGTTGGTGCGGGAGGCCGAATGACATTAAAACCCGGTCAGCCTGAACCGTTAGGTGCTGTTTACGATGGTAAAGGGGTTAACTTTACCCTGTTTTCACAGCATGCCGAACGCGTCGAACTTTGTCTGTTTGATGATCATGGCGTTGAACACCGTTTTGACTTGCCGGGCCGCACTGAAGATATCTGGCACGGCTATTTTCCTGCGCTTAAACCAGGCCAGCGCTATGGCTATCGCGTTCATGGCCCTTGGGCACCGCAAAAAGGGCATCGCTTTAATCCGGCCAAGCTGTTGGTGGATCCTTGTGCCCGCGAGGTGGTGGGCGATGTACCGGGTGATCCGCGTTTTCAAAGTGGTGAAGTTGAACCCGATCCCTTGGATAACGCGGCGATAGCGCCTAAGTCGCTGGTGGTGGCGGAAGATTTCGACTGGGAAGATGATATTGCACCGCGCACGCCGTGGGGAAAAACGGTTATTTATGAAGCTCACGTGCGTGGGTTAACCCTCCAGCACCCGGATATTCCGGAAACGCTGCGCGGGACTTACGCGGCGCTAGGCCATCCTGTTATGGTGGATTATCTCAGCCACCTTGGCATCACCGCC
Source organism: Pantoea sp. MQR6 (assembly GCF_022761075.1). Lineage (NCBI taxonomy): Bacteria > Pseudomonadati > Pseudomonadota > Gammaproteobacteria > Enterobacterales > Erwiniaceae > Pantoea > Pantoea sp. MQR6. Next base: position 78,461 of record NZ_JAKYXB010000007.1, on the reverse strand, counting down.
ATCGAACTGCTGCCGATTGCCCACTTTGCCAGCGAGCCGCGTTTGCTGCGGCTTGGATTAAGCAATTATTGGGGCTACAACCCGTTTGCACTTTGGGCTGTCGACCCACGTTACGCCGCTGGGCAGGATGGTGCAACGCCTTTGCAGGAGTTCCAACAGGCGGTGAAAAATCTGCACGCCGCAGGTATTGAAGTGCTGCTGGACGTGGTGTTTAACCACACCGCAGAACTGCACGAGGCGGGCCCAACGATCTCGATGCGTGGTATCGACAATGCCAGCTATTACTGGCTCAACGAGCAGGGCGATTACGAAAACTGGACCGGCTGTGGCAACACAGTCAACCTTAATCATCCGCGGGTAATGGAATGGACGCTGGAAGCGCTGCGCTATTGGGTACGCGTTTGCCACGTTGATGGTTTCCGTTTTGACCTCGCTACGGTAATGGGCCGCACACCCGATTACCAGCGCGATGCGCCGCTATTCGAGGCGATACGCGCTTGCCCGCTGCTGTCGACGTGCAAATTGATTGCCGAGCCTTGGGATATCGGTCCCCACGGTTATCAGGTGGGTAACTATCCGCAGCCCTTTGCTGAATGGAACGATCAGTTTCGTGATACTGCGCGCCGCTATTGGCTACGCGGCGAAATGAGCAACAGTGATTTTGTCCGGCGCTTTGCGGCTTCCAGCGATCTTTATCAGCGTGAGGCAAGGCAACCTCATGCCACGATTAATCTCATTACCGCCCATGACGGTTTTACGCTGTGCGATCTGGTGAGCTTCAACAATAAACATAACGAAGCCAACGGCGAAGACAACCGCGACGGTCATGGCAGTAACTTTAGCCACAATCACGGCAAAGAAGGGCTTAGCGTTAGCTTCGATGTCATTGAGCGCCGACGCCTCAGCGTGCATGGCTTACTCACCACGCTGCTGCTGTCGCAAGGCACACCTATGCTGTTGGCTGGCGATGAGCGTGGCAACAGCCAACACGGAAACAACAACGCTTATTGTCAGGACAACGCGCTTAGTTGGCTTGACTGGCAGGAAGGCGATAACGGCTTGGTCGATTTCACCGCTGCATTGATCCATCTGCGCCAGCGCATTCCCGCGCTGACCAAGGATCGCTGGTGGCAGCCGGGTGACGACAATGTGCAGTGGCTCAATGCCAGCGGCAAACCACTGCAGCACGAAGAATGGACGCAGGGGGCGCATAGATTGCAGATCCTGCTCTCCGGCCGCTGGTTAATAACAATAAACGCCACGGAATCGGTGAGTGATATCGCCTTACCAGACGGAGAATGGCGTGCCCTTCCTCCTTTCGCCGGGGACGATAACCCCATTTTGTTAACTGTCTGGCATGGTCCCGCACACGGTGTGTGCGTGTTCCAAAAGCAATCATAAGGAGTCAGACATGGTTAAATTAGATAGAACAGAACACCTGATGTTGGCCCGCCAACTCCCTTCACAAACGGTGGCCCTGATCCTCGCGGGAGGACGCGGTACGCGCCTGGTCGATCTGACGGCAAAACGTGCCAAACCCGCAGTGCATTTCGGTGGCAAGTTTCGCATCATCGACTTTGCGCTTTCCAACTGCGTCAACTCCGGCATCCGCCGCATTGGCGTTATCACTCAATACCAGTCGCATACGCTAACCCAGCATATTCAGCGTGGCTGGTCGATCTTCAACGAAGAGATGAATGAGTTTGTGGATTTGCTGCCAGCGCAGCAGCGTTTAGCCACCGACCAATGGTATCGCGGCACCGCCGATGCTGTGACCCAAAATCTTGACGTCATTCGTCGCTATCAGGCGCAATACATCGTGATTCTTGCCGGGGACCACATTTATAAAATGGATTACTCGCGCATGCTGTTGGATCACGTGGGCAAAGAGGCGAAATGCACCATCGCCTGTTTACCGGTGCCGGTGCATGAAGCGACGGCATTCGGCGTGATGGCGGTAGATGAAGAGAATATGGTGGTGGATTTTGTTGAGAAACCGCCAAAACCGCCGACCATGCCGGGTGATGACACCAAGGCATTGGCCAGCATGGGCGTCTACGTTTTTAACGCAGATTATCTTTATCAACTGCTAGAAGAAGACTTACAGGAACCTAATTCGAATCACGATTTTGGTAAGGATATTTTGCCAAAAATCGTGGCGAGCGGCGAAGGTTATGCCCATTCGTTTGTGCTCTCCTGTGTGCAAAACGATGACAACGCGCCGCCTTATTGGCGCGATGTGGGGACGCTGGAAGCTTACTGGCGTGCCAACCTCGACCTGGCTTCGGTAACACCTGAGTTGGATATGTATGACTCTACCTGGCCAATACGCACGCATATGGAACCGCTGCCGCCTGCCAAGTTTGTGCAGGATCGATCCGGTAGCCACGGCATGACCATGAATTCGTTGGTCTCCGGCGGCTGCATTATCTCCGGCTCAGTGGTGGTGAACTCCGTGCTTTTCCCACGCGTGCGCGTTAATTCTTTTTGCAATATCGATTCCACCGTGCTGCTGCCTGATGTGGTAGTGAGCCGATCCTGTCGTCTGCGCCGCTGTGTGATTGACCGCGCCTGCGTGCTGCCAGAAGGGATGGTGATTGGTGAAAATCCAGATGAAGACAGTCGCCGGTTTCACCGTTCGGAAGAGGGCATCGTACTGGTTACCCGCGCCATGTTGGCCAAATTGGCTACTGCGGGGCAGTAAGCGATAAGCGGCACACGCAATCGGCACGCGGATCGTGTCTGATAACTTAATGAGGTCGAGGATGCAGGTTTTACATGTCTGTTCAGAACTTTTTCCGCTGCTAAAAACTGGCGGGTTGGCTGATGTAGTCGGGGCATTACCTCAAGCACAAATTGCAGGTGGAACGGATACGCGGGTGCTGCTTCCCGCGTTTCCTGCATTGCGTAAAGGCATTCCTGATACACAAGTCGTTGCCGAGCTACAGACCTTTGCGGGTCCTGTAAGCTTACTTTTTGGACAGTTCGATGGTGTGGGTATTTATTTAATCGATGCGCCCGGACTTTATAACCGACCGGGAAGTCCGTATCACGACGAATCGCAGTTCGCCTATGTCGATAACTATATGCGTTTTGCGCTACTGGGTTGGATGGGGTGCGAGCTGGCGTGTGGGCTTGATCCTTACTGGCGTCCTGACATTGTGCATGCGCACGACTGGCATGCGGGACTCACCTGCGCCTACATGGAAGCGCGCGGGCGTCCGGCAAAATCGGTGTTTACGGTGCACAACCTGGCGTATCAAGGCTTGTTCTCTGCGCATCACATGGCTGAGATTCAGCTGCCGCAGTCGTTTTTCAACATGCACGGCCTTGAATTTTTTGGCCAAATTTCTTTTCTTAAAGCTGGGCTGTTTTATGCCGATCATATTACGGCAGTGAGTCCAACTTATGCGCATGAGATTACCTCGGCAGAGTTTGGTTACGGCATGGAAACCTTGCTGGCGCAGCGCATGCTCGAAGGGCGGTTGAGTGGCATCTTAAATGGCGTGGATCCCTCCATTTGGGATCCGGCGCACGATCTACTGCTCAGTGCCCGCTACAACCGCGACACGCTGGAAGCCAAAGCAGAAAACAAGCGCCAGTTGCAGGTCGCGATGGGGTTGAAAGTGGATGAAAAAGCCCCGGTGTTTGCCGTCATCAGCCGCCTGACGCGGCAGAAAGGGCTAGATTTAGTGCTCGAAGCGTTGCCCGGCCTGCTGGCGCAGGGTGGACAGCTGGTGCTGCTTGGCCAGGGCGATGCGGAATTGCAGCAGGGCTTTTTAGCGGCGGCAGCGGAGCATCCTGGCAGCGTAGGGGTACAAATTGGTTATCACGAAGCCTTCTCCCACCGCATTGTTGGCGGTGCAGACGTCATCATGGTGCCAAGCCGTTTCGAACCCTGCGGACTCACGCAACTTTATGGATTGAAATATGGCACCTTGCCGCTGGTAAGAAGAACCGGTGGTTTGGCGGATACGGTTAACGACAGTTCTCTGGAAAACCTGGCAGACGGCATCGCCAGCGGTTTTAGTTTTGAAGACAGTAACGCCTGGTCACTGTTACGGGCGATTAGACGCGCTTTTGTACTGTGGTCCCGTCCCTCGCTCTGGCGTTATGTCCAGCGTCAGGCGATGGGAATGGATTTTAGCTGGCAGGTGGCAGCGCAAGCCTACCGCGACCTTTACCAACGTTTGTTGTAACGGATGGGATACTGGATATGAATGCACCTTTCACTTACGCCTCACCGACGTTGACGGTTGATGCTTTAAAGCACTCGATTGCCTATAAGCTGATGTTCACCATTGGTAAAGATCCTTCCATTGCCAATAAGCATGAGTGGCTCAACGCCGCGCTGCTGGCGGTACGCGATCGCATGGTTGAACGCTGGCTGCGTTCCAGCCGTGCTCAGCTATCGCAGGATGTGCGCCAGGTTTATTACCTGTCGATGGAGTTTCTGATGGGCCGCACGTTGGGGAATGCGCTGTTGTCGATGGGCATTTATGACGATCTTAGCCAGGCATTAGACGAAATGGGTCTCGATCTGGCTGAACTCATGGAAGAGGAGAACGATCCGGGCTTAGGTAATGGCGGGTTAGGCCGTTTGGCTGCTTGCTTCCTCGATTCTCTCGCCACTTTGGGCATGCCAGGCCGCGGTTATGGCATTCGCTACGATTACGGCATGTTCAAACAGAACATTGTGGATGGCGAGCAGAAAGAGTCGCCCGATTACTGGCTGGAATATGGTAATCCGTGGGAATTTCAACGTTTCAACACCCGATACAAAGTGCGTTTCGGTGGACGTATTCAGCATGAGGGCACCAAGGTGCGCTGGCTGGAAACGGAAGAGATCCTGGCGATGGCTTACGATCAAATCATTCCTGGTTTTGACACCGACGCGACCAACACGCTGCGATTGTGGGGAGCGCAGGCCAGCAATGAAATCAACCTGGGCAAGTTCAATCAGGGTGATTACTTTGCGGCAGTTGAAGATAAGAACCATTCAGAAAACGTCTCGCGCGTGCTCTATCCCGATGATTCAACCTATTCTGGGCGTGAGCTGCGTTTACGTCAGGAGTATTTCCTGGTGTCGGCAACGGTGCAGGATATTCTTAATCGTCACTGGCGCATGCATCAAACGTGGGACAATCTCGCGGATAAAATCGCCATTCACCTCAATGACACGCATCCCGTGTTAGCGATTCCTGAACTGATGCGCCTGTTAATTGATGAGCACAAGTTCACGTGGGACAACGCGTTTGAAGTGATTTGTCAGGTCTTCTCCTACACCAACCATACGTTGATGACGGAAGCGCTGGAAACCTGGCCAGTGGACATGATCGGCAAAATTCTGCCGCGCCATCTTGGCATCATCTTTGAGATCAACGATTACTTCCTGAAAACCATTCAGGACTATTACCCAGATGACTGGGAATTGCTGTCGCGCATCTCCATTATCGATGAAAAAGATGGCCGACGAATTCGTATGGCGTGGCTGGCGGTGGTGGTGAGCCATAAAGTTAACGGCGTCTCGGAATTGCACTCTAATCTGATGGTGCAGTCGCTGTTTGCTGATTTCTCGCGTCTATTCCCTGGGCGTTTCTGCAATAAAACCAATGGTGTAACGCCGCGTCGCTGGCTGGCGTTGGCTAACCCAGCGCTGTCTGACGTGTTAGATGACGAGATTGGTCGTAACTGGCGTACCGAACTGAGCCAGTTAAATGAGTTGAAAGCGCAGATTGATTACCCGGCCTTTATCAAAAAAGTGGCTGATGCCAAATACCAGAACAAGCGTCGCTTAGCGGATTGGGTTGCCAAAAATCTTGATGTGGTGCTCGATCCTAATGCGCTGTTTGATGTGCAGATCAAGCGTATTCACGAATACAAACGTCAGTTGCTCAACGTGTTGCACGTGATTACCCGTTACAACCGAATTAAAGCTGAGCCGGATGGAGATTGGGTGCCGCGCGTCAATATCTTCGCCGGTAAAGCCGCGTCGGCCTATTACGTCGCGAAGCACATTATCCATTTGATCAACGATGTCGCGAAAGTGATCAACAACGATCCGCAGGTAAAGAACAAGCTGAAAGTGGTGTTTATTCCCAACTACAGCGTGAGTCTGGCGCAGATCATTATTCCCGCCGCCGATCTCTCTGAGCAGATCTCTACCGCAGGAACAGAAGCCTCGGGCACCAGTAACATGAAGTTCGCACTCAACGGCGCGCTGACCATTGGGACGCTGGATGGCGCCAATGTTGAAATGCTCGACCATGTTGGTGAAGAGAATATCTTTATTTTCGGTAACACTACACCGCAGGTCGAAGCGTTGCGCCGGGGAGGTTATAACCCGCGTAAATATTATGAAGAGGATGCGGAGCTGCATCAGGTGCTGACCCAAATTGCCTCGGGCGTATTTAGCCCTTCCGATCCGGGTCGCTATCGTAATCTGTTCGACTCGTTGGTGAATTTCGGCGACCACTATCAACTCCTGGCCGATTATCGTAGCTATGTGGATACGCAGGACAAAGTGGATGCGCTGTATCGTCAGCCGGATGAATGGCAACGTCGCGCCGCGTTAAATATTGCTGGGATGGGTTACTTCTCGTCGGACAGAACGATTCAGGAATATGCGGATGAGATTTGGCACATTGCGCCGGTAAGGTTGTAATCTTGCCGCGTGGATGAGAATCCAGAAGCGTAAAATGCAAAACGCAGAGAACAAAAAGCGTCCTCTGCGTTTTTTTATCGTCTGAATACTCTTCGGCTAACCGAAGAGTGGACGACTCACATTATCATGAAGCCAGCGACAACGCCGGTTTAGCCGCCAGCCACTCAGCCACACGCGCCTGCTGCTCTTTGGTCAGCCACATGCCTTGCTTGGTGCGGCGCCAGATTGCATCATCCAGTTCGCGAACCCATTCGTTCTGCACTAAATAACGCAGCTCTGCTTCATAGAACTCATGACCAAAGTTCTCACCTAAATCTTCCCGGCTTTTCGCGCCTTCTAACAAAACTTCAGTATTGCTGCCATAGGTACGTGAATAATGACGCGCCATGTTTTCACTGATAAACGGATAACGACGACGCAGGCTAGCTGCATAATCTTCACGCGTTCCCGCGATGTTACCGCCTGGCAATACGCAGGTTTTGGTCCAGGCTGGACCCGCATTCGGGAAATACTTGGTCAGTTTTTCCAGCGCATGCTCCGCCAGTTTGCGATAGGTGGTCAGCTTGCCACCAAACACTGACAGCAACGGCGCCTGGCCATTTTCATCACGCACGTCCAGCGTATAGTCGCGGGTGATGGCCTGCGGTGAATCAGATTCATCATCACATAACGGACGCACACCGGAATAAGTCCAAACGATATCGTCAGCAACCAGCTGTTTTTTGAAGTGACCGTTGTACACCTTCAACAGATAATCGATCTCGTTATCATCGATCTTGACGCTTTTCGGATCGCCTTTGTATTCGACGTCGGTAGTGCCGACAATCGAGAACTCATCCATCCACGGAATGACAAACACAATGCGGTTATCTTCGTTCTGCAGGATATAAGCCTGTTTCTCAGTATGAACGCGCGGCACCACAATGTGGCTGCCTTTGATTAAGCGAATGCCGTAAGGCGATTTTAGCTTCAGGCCGTCGTCAAAGAACTGTTTCACCCACGGACCCGCCGCGTTCACTAATCCTTTAGCGCGCCAGGTGAAGGTTTTTCCGCTGTCGACATCTTCAGCTTCTACCATCCACAAACCGCCTTCACGCCAGGCACGCGTCACACGAGTACGCGTTTTAACTTCACCGCCGTGCTTCACCACTTCCTGCGCATTCAGGACAACCATGCGCGCATCATCAACCCAGCAGTCGGAATATTCGAATCCGCGCGTGATCTCAGGCTTCAGGGCGGAATCCGCGCCAAAACGCAGGCTTTTGCTGCTGGGTAAGCTGGTGCGCTTACCGAGGTGATCGTACATAAACAGGCCGGTACGAATCATCCATGCTGGACGCAGGTGCGGGCGATGCGGCAGACGAAAGCGCATTGGAAACGCAATGTGTGGCGCCATTTTTAACAGCACTTCACGCTCAGCCAGCGCTTCGCTCACTAAGCGAAACTCGTAGTGCTCAAGGTAGCGCAGGCCACCGTGAATCAGTTTTGAACTGGCAGAAGAGGTCGCGCAAGCCAGATCCCGCGCCTCCAGCATCAGCACCGACAGTCCGCGTCCTGCAGCATCCGCTGCAATGCCGGCACCGTTGATGCCGCCGCCGATCACGATCAGGTCTTTGGTTTCCACGTCATCTCCTCCGATGTTCGGAATAGTTCATTAATGTTCGTTTTCGAGCATAATAATAATCGTAAACCAACATTGATGCCAGCTTTTAACCCGGTAAAAACATTTTTGCGTGATATAGCTAACATTCTGAACGTGAAAAAAATACAAGTCCGCAGTGTTTGTCAGGTTATTGGCGCTAATTCTCGGGTTACACTAGGCGCTAATTGTGACGCAGTAATGAGAGACACCATGGAAACCTTCGAATGTATTGATGTTCAGCAGGCACAGGCGCAGCTGGAGCAGGGCGCGCTGCTGGTGGATATACGCGATCCACAAAGTTTCGCGCTTGGCCACGCTGCGGGAGCCTTGCACCTGTCAAACAGCAACCTCAACGCCTTTATTGCGGATGCCGATCAAACATTACCGGTGTTGGTGATGTGTTATCACGGCAACAGCAGCAAAAGCGCAGCACAATATTTGTTGAGTCAGGGATTTGCGGCGGCTTATAGCATTGATGGCGGTTTTGATGCCTGGCGTGCTGCTTTCCCGATGCAGGTCGCTAACGGCAGCGTTTAAACAGCACATCGTCACATGGAGAGTTACGTATCATGCGCATTACCCAATTCAATCAGCCGCGCATGGCGCAGGCGTTCGTCGATTACATGGCAACGCGCGGCGTTACGCTGCGTATTGAGCACGAAAGCCATTACGTCATCATGTTGGATGATGAAAGCAAACTGTCGATGGTCGAAAACGAACTTCAACAGTTTGTGCACGATCCGAATCATCCACGGTATCGAGCAGCCAGCTGGCACAGCGGCAAAACCGACAGCGGTTTGCGCTATGAGCGCACTAACTTCTGGGCGAATATCCGCGAGCGAGCGGGGCCGCTAACGCTTACTGGAATGGTGGTCTGTATTGCGGTGTTTATTCTGATGCAGATCGTTGGCGACCGTACCGTAATGTACTGGCTCGCCTGGCCAGATGGCCCGGATCAATATCTGGAAGTGTGGCGCTGGTTCAGCCACGCCTTTTTGCATTTTTCGCTGCTGCACATTTTGTTCAACCTGATGTGGTGGTGGTATCTCGGCGGCGCCGTCGAAAAACGGCTAGGCAGCGGTAAGCTGTTTGTCATCCTGCTGATTTCCGCCCTGCTTAGTGGCTGGATGCAGGCTAAATTCAGCGGTATCTGGTTTGGTGGTTTGTCGGGTGTGGTTTACGCCTTGATGGGATATTGCTGGCTACGCGGCGAACGCGATCCCGACAGCGGTATTTACCTCGAACGAGGTTTGATTGGATTCGCCCTTGTCTGGCTAGTGATTGGCTGGTTTGGCGCATTGGGTCTGGCCATTGCCAACGCGGCGCACGTTGCCGGTTTAGTGGTGGGATTAGCCATGGCTTTTGTTGATACGCGCAAAACGAAGCGCCGTCAGGCGTAATAAAAAGAACAGCGGCCACCGGCCGAAAACAGGAGAGCAATGTGAAGCAGACGCAACGTCATGACGCCATTATCGATCTGGTTCGGCGCCAGGGTTATGTCAGTACCGAAGAGCTGGTAGATCACTTCGAAGTGAGCCCGCAAACCATTCGTCGCGATTTGAACGACCTTGCCGATCAAAACAAAATTCAACGCCATCATGGTGGCGCGGCGCTGCCCTCCAGCTCTGAAAATACCGCCTGGCAAGATCGTAAAATGATGTTGTCGGAAGAAAAAGCGCGTATTGCTCAGCGTGTTGCTAGCCAGATCCCGGACGGCGCTACGCTGTTTATCGACATCGGTACCACGCCGGAAGCGGTAGCGCATGCGCTACTCAACCATAACGATTTGCGGGTTGTGACCAACAACCTTAACGTAGCGATGCTGTTAATGGGCAAACCTGATTTCCGGGTGATTATTGCGGGTGGCGAAGTGCGCACCCGCGACGGTGCGGTCATGGGTGAAGCCACGCTGGACTTCATTTCGCAGTTCCGCCTCGATTACGGCATTCTCGGTATCAGCGGCATTGATATGGATGGCTCGCTGCTGGAGTTTGATTATCATGAAGTTCGTACCAAGCGTGCCATCATTGAGAACTCACGCTGCGTCATGCTGGTGGTGGATCACTCTAAATTCGGTCGCAACGCGATGGTTAATTTGGGCAATATGAGCCTGCTCGATTATCTCTACACTGACCAAGCGCCACCTGCCAGCGTATTAAAAGTGATTGAACAACACGAAGTTCACCTCGAACTCTGCTAATCCCCTCAGCGCCAGCATAATGCTGGCGTTTTTCTTTGATTACTGTCGCTTTTTTTTGCACTCGCGTCTTTACTTAACTCTTCGCTGGCTCGTTGTGGTCAGCTCGTGCGCATGCCGGTTTCGCGTAACCTCCAACGGATTCAGAAGGGAGTGATATGTCGCTGCAAAATCTCGAAAAAGCACATTTTGAAGCCGCTCTAATCCATCAATGGCAACACTCAAAGCACGCTAAATGCTAAGGAGCGGCGATGAAAGAAAATGCACTTGATAAGGCAGCGCGTGCTGCTGGAATTTCGCTGGAATATATCAATGCCAAAGGTCAACCCGAAGCGATCAGCGATGAAACCAAACGCGCTTTGCTGGCGGTGATGGATAACCCCGATAAAGGCAAAAAAACGCCCTTACCACCGGTTGCGGTATTCAGTGGTAGTCGCAAACGTCAGCTGACACCGCAAGGGCGGGGCGAGTATCACTGGCAGCTGCGCAGTGAAGCAGGGAAGCAGTTTGAGGGAATACTTGTTGGCGGTGAACTTTTTACCCTGCCTTCGCCGCTCGGACAGGGTTATCACCAGCTGACACTCAGCAAGGGCAAGCAGCAATGGCAAACGCGTATTATCGTTACGCCGCGCCGTTGTTATCTGCCGCCAGCACTGCGTGACGGTGAAAAGCGTTGGGGCGCGCTGGTGCAGTTATATACCGTGCGCTCAGCTAAAAACTGGGGTATCGGCGATTTCGGTGATTTACAGCAGTTGGTGCAACAGCTTGCTGCAAACGGCGGCGACTTTGTAGGGTTGAATCCACTGCATGCGCTCTATCCCGCCAGTCCCGAATTCGCCAGCCCTTACAGTCCTTCTTCACGACGCTGGCTGAACATCATCTATATAGACGTGTCGCAAGTGGTGGATTTCCAGCAGAGCGCGGCGGCACAAAAGTGGTGGAAAAGCGCCAAAACACAGCGTGCGCTGGCTGAAGCTCGTGAAAATGATTTGGTTGATTACGAGGCGGTGATGGCGCTGAAACTGACGGCGCTGCGCCATGCGTGGACAGAATTTCAGCCACGTGATGAAGAAAATGAAGAGAAGCGCGCCTTTGCGGCTTTCGTGCGTGAAGGCGGAGATAGCCTACGTTATCAGGCGGTATACGAAGGTGTGCAGGCAGAGCGTCGTGCAGGCAATGCACAGCATTGGGGCTGGCCGGCCTGGCCAGAAGGGTGGCGCAACAGCCAGCTTCCTGACGTGCAACATTGGTGTGAACAGAACGAAGATGAAATCGCTTTCTGGCAATGGCTGCAATTTTTGGCGCAGCAACAGTTTTCCCAATGCTGGCAAGTCAGTCAAACATTGGGCATGAGCGTTGGGCTGTACCGGGATTTAGCCGTTGGCGTGGCGGAAGGCAGCGCGGAAACCTGGCACGACCCGGAGCTCTATCGCCTGAAAGCTTCCATCGGCGCGCCTCCCGATCGGCTGGGGCCGCTGGGTCAATATTGGGGATTACCGCCGATGGATCCGCATGTGATGAAAGCGCGGGGTTATCAGCCGTTTATCGATATGCTGCGCGCTAATATGCGCGATTGTGGGGCGCTGCGTATTGATCACGTCATGTCGCTACTGCGGCTCTGGTGGGTGCCCGCTGGAGAAACCGCGGATAAAGGCGCTTACGTCGCCTATCCGGTAGACGATTTGCTGGGCATTTTAGCGCTGGAAAGCCAGCGCTTGCGCTGCATGGTGATTGGAGAAGATCTTGGCACCGTGCCGAAAGAGATTATCAGCCTGCTGCGCAACAGCGGTATTTTCTCCTGGAAGGTACTGTGGTTTGAACAACAGCGCGACGGGGAGTATCGCTCACCCGAGGAATATCCACGGCAGTCGATCTCCAGCGCCAGCACCCACGATCTGCCGACGTTAAGCGGTTTTTGGGATGCCGGTGATTTGCAGTTGGGCGAAAAGATAGGTTTGTATCCCGCTGACGCGGTGCAGCCGCTGCTTGAACAGCGAACGGCGCAGAAACAGGCGCTGCTGAATGCGCTGCATAAAGCCGGATCACTGCCGGCACGCAGTGCAAAACAGGCAGATAAATTAGCGATGTCGCCGCAGCTTAATCAGGCGATTCATCGATTTTTGGCCGATACCCAAAGTGCATTACTGGGATTGCAGCCGGAAGATTGGTTGGGAATGACCACGCCAGTCAATGTGCCGGGCACGGTTGAGCAATATCCCAACTGGCGACGCAAATTGACGCAGCCGTTAGAGGAAATCTTTGCGGATAAAGAGGTGCAGAAATTGCTGAAAACGGTGAGTCAGCGACGTAAAGCGAACTGAAAATGAAAGCGCGACAGCTAAACTGTCGCGCTTAATGATCGTTAAATCTGATCAGTAATAAGAGTGTTCGCCACGCTGGTGTTCGGTCAGATCACGCACGCCTTTTAACTCTGGAAAAGCCGCCAGCAGCTCTTTCTCAATGCCATCTTTCAGCGTCACGTCGATCATTGAACAGCCGTTACAGCCGCCGCCAAATTGCAGAATCGCATAACCATCTTCAGTAATTTCCATCAATGAAACCTGGCCACCGTGACCGGCGAGCTGCGGGTTGATCTGCGCCTGTAGCAGGTATTCAACGCGCTCAATCATCGGCGCATCGTCAGAGACTTTACGCATTTTGGCGTTTGGCGCTTTCAGCGTTAACTGCGAACCGAGGTTATCGGTAACGAAGTCAATTTCGGCATCTTCTAAATAAGGTTTGCTCAGCTCGTCTACATAGGCAGAAAGTTTTTCGAACTTGAGTTCGGTATCAGTAGATTCAACGGCATCTGGCGGGCAGTAGGAAACACCGCACTCCGCTGTTGGCGTACCCGGGTTAATCACGAATACGCGAATCTGGGTGCCGTCTTCTTGTTTGGACAGCAGTTTTGAAAAGTGCTCTTGGGCAGAATCAGTAATTCGGATCATGTCGATTGCTCAATAGTTGACTAATTTAGTTGGTTATAATACGCCCATCACGGATGCTCTACAAGGTACGGCACAGGCACCAAACCTGCACACTGGCCGCGCCCTGCGCCAGTAAAAAACGGCTAATTTCTTCTACCGTGCTGCCTGTGGTGATCACATCGTCGATAAGGGCGATATGGCGTCCGCGTACCGCAATTTCAAGACCGAATGCACCTCGCAAATTGGTGCGGCGCTGCTTTGCGCTGAGTTGATGCTGCAATGCGCCTTGATAATGACGCCGCAAGCCTTGGCTAAATTCACATCCCAGCCAGCGCGCCAGCGGTTGAGCTAACAGGGCAGTTTGATTGTAACCACGCTGCCAGCCACGTCGGTGATGCAGCGGCACGCACAGCAGTAAATCGGGCCGCGTGAGTAACCGTGTGCGGTATGCATACAACCAGCTTAGCAAAAGCAGCCGCGCCAGCATCACCTTGAGTGCGGTAACGCGAGAAAATTTTAGCTGATGTATCCAGTGACTCAGCGGCGCGTGATAGCCGGTAACGCATATCAAGGCTTGCCACGCGGGCGGCTCACGCAGGCATCGGCCACACGGTGAACGCAGGGAAGAAGCGGGTAATCCACATCGTGGGCAAAGCATGGGCAGCTTCGGTAAACCGCGTAAGCAGCAACTGCAAATACCGTGATGGGCAAAACGCAGCGGTAATGCGCATAGCCAACAAAGGGCGGGCATTGGTAGCATAGCGACCTCCTTATCAATTTTGGGATAGTAACTGATGACGTCGCTTTACTGGCACACCTGCGGAGAAGGGGATGCAGATCTTGTGCTGCTGCACGGCTGGGGACTGAATGCGGAAGTGTGGCAAAGCATTGTTCCGCGGCTCAGTGCACAATTTCGCCTGCATCTGGTGGATCTGCCGGGATATGGCCGCAGTCAGGGTTTTTCCGCGCTAACGTTGGATGAGATGGTGCAACAGCTGCTGCCGTTGCTGCCGCCACGCGCTGTGGTGCTGGGTTGGTCATTAGGCGGCTTAGTAGCGACGCAGCTAGCATTAACTGCGCCGGAGCGGCTACGTGCGTTGATTACCGTTGCCTCCTCACCTTGTTTTACCGCCAACGATGAATGGCCAGGCATCAAACCAGAAACGCTTCAGAGCTTTCAACAGCAGTTGAGTCATAATTTTCAACGCACTGTTGAACGATTTTTAGCGCTGCAGACGCTGGGAAGTGAAAGCGCACGCGCCGACGCACGTCAGCTCAAAGAGATCGTATTGTCGCAACCGATGCCTGCGGTAGAGGTGCTTGAAGGTGGACTGGAGATTCTGCATCACGTGGATCTGCGCAGCGCATTACCTGAGATTAATTTGCCGTTCCTGCGCCTTTACGGATCGCTGGATGGCCTGGTGCCGCGCCGTATTGCGCAGCCGCTAGACGACGCGCTGCCCGCGTCACCTTCTATCGTGATGGAGAAGGCGTCCCATGCTCCTTTTATTTCCCATCCCGACACTTTCGTTCAACATATCCTGTGTTTCATCAAAGATTTGCCGACATAACGTGTTACAAAACTGGCAAAATCGCAGGTAGCGGCAATACTTCATTCGTGAGCACAGCCGCTGCACTTATACCCTAAATAATTCGAATTGCAGGAAGGCGGCAAAAGAGTGAATCGCGATGCGCTGACTAAAGTCAGTGATTCGGATGAGCGAGAACAGCCAACACGCCTGCGGTTCGAAATATGAAGAGTATTTATATGTGAATAGTCATGGATTGGACTATGCCGTTCCATATTGCCTTATCGCATTTTGCGGCTGCTTACATCTCAACAATGGATAATGAATGAGGGTAAACAAATGAAGGTTATGAAATGGGTTTTGGCTTCAGTGATGATGAGTGCCGTTTCGTTTTCTGCTCTGGCGGCTAAAGAAGTAACCAAAGAAGATGTGCAGAAAATGAATCTTGAGAAAATTGCTACGGTAACCACTACGGCAGAAACCACTTCGCCGATGGATGCAAAAAAAGAACTCTCTAAAATGGCTGACGAAAAGGGTGGTCGCTATTATCTGGTGATTGCGGGTCGTGAACATGGCAAATTCAGCGCCGTTGCTGACGTCTATAAATAATTAACCTCGTAGCCACATAAACTGCCAGGCATCCAGCGTTAAAGGCTGGGTGCCTTCTATTTTTTCCCCGCTGATTACGTCCTGCAATGTGCGCGCCTCTGGCAAACGCGTTTCTACTTTTCGACTGCTGAGATTGAACACGCACAGTAAACCCGCTTCGCTATCAGGCAGATGGCGTTTCAGCACCAGTAAAGCATTTTCACTGTCGAACAGCGTCATGGCGTTATCGGGATGAAAGGCGGGTTGGCGTCGGCGCAACTGAATCAGCTGGCTGAGTTGGGTATAAACCTGCTGCCGCAACCAGTCGCCACCCACCAGCGCCGATTCGATCTCGTGCAAATCATACTTTTGACGGTTGATGGCGCGGTTATGACCTGCTGCCCGCACGCCGTCATAATCATTTCGCGACCCCAACATGCTTTGAATGTAAATCGCCGGCACGCCAGGAAATGCCAGTAAAATAGCGTGTGCCAGCAGGAAGCGCTTGAGGCGAGTTTCGTCGTTATCTTCCTGACGATTCAACGCATCGAGATAGGTAACATTGATTTCATAGGGGCTGGTGGTGCCATCAGCATTGTTTTTATACGAGACCAAGGCGCCTTCCAGTGCCAGATCGCGCACCAGCGCTACGATCTCTATCTCCGTCAAAATGCCACGAGCTGGGTTCAAACCAATCCCATCATGCGAAGCCAGAAAGTTAAAAAAAGTTGTACCGCGATGACTTAAATCGAGCGTGCCAGCCCACTGACGCAGCGCACGACCTGAGCCAGAATGGATCGCATGCAGCACCAGTGGCGGGAGTGAAAATTGATACACCATCTGCGCTTCATCTTGGCCGTTACCGAGATAGCTGATGTTATCTTTATGCGGCACGTTAGTTTCAGTGATGATCACCGTGCCTGGCGCGACCACATTGGAAATTGCACGGAACAGCTTAACCAGCTGATGCGTTTTTTCCAGATGGATGCAGTTGGTGCCAGGTGTTTTCCACATATAGCCCACCGCGTCCAGCCGCACGTAATCGGCACCGCGCGCCAAATAATCGAGCAGGACATTCACCATACGGATCAATACTTCGGGATTGGCGAAATTGAGATCGATTTGGTCGGCGCTGAAAGTGGTCCATATGTAGCGTGTTTCGCCATCCGCCATCTCAAACGGTGTGAGCAATGGTGACGTTCGCGGCCGCGTTACGGCGCTGAGATCGGTGGCGGGCGGCATGCTGATAAAGAAGTTGTCCCAACCGGGATCCTGCGCCAGGAAGTGTTTAAACCACGCACTGTGCGCCGACATATGGTTGCAGACGAAATCAAACATCAACCGGGTTTCCTGATGCAGCGTGGCGACATCCGACCATTCGCCACACAGCGGGTTAACCTGGTGATAATCAATCACTGAAAAACCATCATCGGAAGAGTAAGGAAAAAATGGCAGCAGATGCACCAGCGGAAAGGTGGATTGCAGATGCTGCTGATAAAAGTGTGAGAAACTGCTGAGCGTAGGTTTATCCGGCTCGCGAAACTGATCGGCGTAGGTAATTAACACCACATCCTGTTCATCCCAATGCGCTTTTCGCGGCAACTTTACTGCGTCGCGCGCCTCGGCAATATTGGCAAGCAGGCGCTCACGCGAGGCCTGTGGAAAGGTGTCAGCATAAATCTTATCGATTAAAGCAGTGATCGTTTCCATCGCAAATTGGGTGCCACAGCAGGTGTTGTTTTTATGACAGGCGTGTTTTTAGCGTAGTGTGCTAGCGAGGATTTTCCACTTCGGCAATGAGATTTGGGTTGGATTGGGTGGTGGAATTGTCCCCACCTCGGTCCTTTATTGTGCGGGGTCGTTTGTCCCCCACCTCGGTCCTCCCCCATACATGGGGGAGGAAGACGCTGCAACATGCGAATTCGGTGTCAACATGTAGCAGCGTCGCCTTCCCCCGCAAAGCGGGGGAAGGCGGAGATGGGGGACAAACGGCGTCAATCTAACAAGGCTTCCGATGCGACTACTTCTTACCGAAAGCCGCCGCTAATGCATCGCCCATTGCGCTATTACCCGCCGGCGAGTTGGCAGGACGTGAGCGTCCTTTTGCCGCCGCTGGGCGAGCGTTTTCACGCGGTGCGCTGCGGTTACTGCTGCGCGCATTGCTTTCACCTGGCTGCTCATCAAGACGCATGGTCAGCGCGATACGTTTGCGCTGCAAATCCACTTCCATCACTTTCACTTTAACGATATCACCGGCTTTGACCACCTTGTGAGGATCGTCCACGAACTTGTCGGAAAGCGAAGAGATATGCACTAAACCATCCTGATGGACGCCAATATCAACGAAAGCGCCAAAGTTGGTCACGTTGGTTACTGCGCCTTCCAGCACCATACCTGGCATCAAATCGTTCAGGGTTTCAACGCCCTCAGCAAACTGCGCTGTTTTAAACTCTGGACGGGGATCGCGGCCCGGTTTTTCCAACTCTTTAATGATGTCAGTGACGGTCGGCAGACCAAACCGCGCATCGGTAAAATCCACGGCTTTGATGTCGCGCAGGCCAGATGGATTTCCCATCAGGTCGTTCAGCGCTTGCTCAGTGGCGGCCAGAATGCGCTCCACCACGGGATAGGCTTCCGGATGAACCGTTGAGGCATCAAGCGGATTGTCGCCATGGTTAATGCGCAAGAATCCGGCACATTGCTCAAAGGCTTTCGGCCCTAAGCGGCTGACTTTCAACAGCTGTTGACGGTTTTGGAAACGGCCATTTTCATCACGCCAGCTGACAATGTTTTGCGCCATCATGCGTGTCAAACCCGCTACGCGAGTGAGCAGCGGCACCGAAGCCGTATTCAGGTCAACGCCTACGGCGTTCACGCAATCTTCTACTACGGCGTCCAGCTTTTTCGCTAACTGGCTTTGGCTGACGTCATGTTGATACTGACCGACACCAATCGATTTCGGATCAATCTTCACCAACTCAGCCAGCGGATCTTGCAAACGGCGAGCGATGGAAACCGCACCACGAATGGAGACATCTAAATCAGGGAACTCCAACGCCGCCAGTTCTGATGCGGAATAGACGGATGCACCCGCTTCGCTGACGATCACTTTCTGTGCGGTGATGTGTGGAAACTGTTTTTGTACGTCCAGGAAGAAGCGTTCGGTCTCGCGTGAAGCGGTACCATTACCAATCGCCACCAGTTCAACCTGATGTTTCGCACAAAGCGCGGCAACAGCGGCAGCAGCTTTCGCGGTCTGGCCAGTATGGGGATAAATCGTATCAGTCGCGACCAACTTGCCGGTGGCATCAACAACCGCCACTTTCACACCCGTACGCAGGCCTGGATCAAGGCCCATGGTGGAACGCATACCTGCGGGCGCAGCCATCAACAGGTCATGCATGTTGCGGGCAAACACATTGATGGCTTCGTCTTCTGCGCGCTCGCGCACCGTGCCCATCAATTCTGTTTCAAGGTGCAGCATCACTTTGATGCGCCACGTCCAGCTCACCACCGCTTTGCGCCAGGTATCGGCTGGCGCGTTATTCAATCGCAGGTTTAGGTGATCAGCAATTAGCGTTTCGCCGTGGCTTTCACGTGGGGCTTCGTCAAACTGTGGATCGGCATTCAGCGACAGCTGTAATACGCCTTCATTACGTCCACGCAGCATCGCCAGTGCCCGGTGTGAAGGTACGCTGTTTAGCGCTTCATGATGATCGAAATAGTCACGGAATTTTGCACCCGCTTCTTCTTTACCTTCGACCACGCGTGAGACCAGATGCGCATTTTTCCACAGGTAATTACGCACTTTAGCCAACAGCGTGGCGTCTTCAGCGAAGCGTTCCATCAAAATGTAGCGTGCGCCATCCAGCGCAGCACGAACATCTGCGACGCCTTTGTCGGCATCAACGTAACCTGCGGCTAACTGCTCAGGATCGTGAGAAGGATCTTGCCATAAAGTCTCAGCCAGCGGTGTCAGCCCGGCTTCAATCGCTATCTGCCCACGCGTACGGCGCTTGGGTTTATAAGGCAGGTAAAGGTCTTCGAGTTCGGTTTTGCTGAGCGTGGTATTGATGGATTTAGCGAGGTCGTCGGTGAGTTTACCCTGCTCATCAATCGATTTAAGAATCGACTGGCGGCGCTCTTCCAGTTCACGCAGATAGCTGAGGCGGGTTTCCAGCTGGCGCAGTTGGGTATCATCCAATCCGCCGGTCACCTCTTTACGATAACGTGCAATAAACGGCACGGTATTCCCTTCGTCCAACAGGCGAACGGCGGCATCAACTTGCTCTGCTCGCGCCTGCAGCTCACTTGCAATTATGTGGCTCAGCGTATCTTTCATCATCATCAACTGTCTTGCTTACAGGGTTAAGAAATAGCGGACAGTTATACGGATTGATGGTTGAAATTGCCAGCGATGCGGGCGCCTTTAGGCGATATTCTGAATCGCTATTCCAGATAATTAATTTCGTTGACGTACCACAGCGCGGGGCCGATTGGCGTCTCTACCGTTGCGGCATCGCCGACCTCTTTTTTCAGCAACGCGCGCGCCATGGGTGAGTCGATAGAGATGTAATCTTTGCGGCCAAAAATCTCGTCGTAACCGACGATACGAAAGCGTTTCGTCTCACCGGCATCATTCTCAACTTCTACCCACGCGCCAAAAAAGACTTTGCCATCCTGCTGCGGTGAATAATCTACGATGCGTAACTGCTCAATGCTTTTGGTGAGATAACGGACTCGACGATCAATTTCACGCAGGCGTTTTTTGTTGTATTGATAATCAGCGTTTTCGCTGCGATCGCCCAGGCTGGCGGCCCAGGTCACTTTCTTAGTAACTTCGGGTCGCTCTTCGCGCCAGAGATAATCGAGTTCGGCTTTCAGCTGGTTAAAGCCTTCGCGGGTAATAAGTCGGGTTTTCATACAGCAGCAGCCAAAAGTGTTTAAAGAAGCGCAGTGTAAAACAAATGCAGGTTGGCAAAAAAGAGTCGGGGAAAGGGTTTTTAAAGGTTAAAAACCCACGTTGACTTCCCCGGTGGCGAAACTGGCTAACACAGAAAGGGTATTCTAAACGTGGTTTAATTATTTTCCGGCCTGAGTCGACGTGGTGGTTGATGTGCCATTACCGTGGCCATCACCGCCGCCGCCCGCGGTTGCGAGCGCAACGCCAAACAGCGCGGCGACTGCACCCACGCCAATGGCGTTTGAGTTACCTTGTGCCGTGGTCGACGCTTGTGCACCTGCGGCTTCACCTGTTGCCGTAGCGGCATAAACCGGGTTAACACTGGTCAGCGCCAGCGCACTCAGCAGTAATACGATTTTTTTCATAGTTTTATCCCCGTAATGACATCGCAAAGCGTGATGCCAATGCAGTCTGAGTGAAATTATTCAGGGCGAAAAGATGACTTTACTGATTGATTTATTGGGCTTTAACCGATATTGGTCTTGAAGGGCAAGGCGTTGAAATTAATCCGAGAGGGGAAATGTGAATAAGCGCTAATTAGCGGGATTTTATGCTGATATTTTGCTTCAGAAGTGGCTTAAATGGAGTTCACAGGGATCGAAAGCTCGCGTTTAAGTCAAATTATCTGCTAACTCGCTGAATTTCATGCTCGAATAAAAATCGGCTTCATTATGGCGCCAGTGAATCAAAGAAAATTTGGCGAAATTTCGGAATTGTTGGAAACATCTCAACCCGCTGTTAAACGAGCTTTTTACGCTCCAGCGAAGCGGTAAATTTAAATATAAGCTCCTGTTTAATATGCTTTGTAACAATTTCGGCTAGAATATAAACCATTAATGACTGTCACTATAAGGCATGTTTTTTTAACAATATCGGCTCAGGCAATAGCGCCTTTGGGAGTACAAAAATGCAAGAGAACTACAAAATTCTGGTCGTGGATGATGATATGCGTTTGCGCGCGCTGCTCGAACGCTATCTCACCGAGCAGGGCTTTCAGGTGCGCAGTGTCGCTAACGCCGAACAGATGGATCGTTTGTTAACCCGCGAATCTTTTCACCTGATGGTGCTGGATTTGATGCTGCCGGGCGAAGATGGTTTGTCGATCTGCCGCCGTTTGCGCAGCCAAAGTAATCCAATGCCGATCATTATGGTGACGGCAAAAGGGGAAGAGGTTGATCGCATCGTTGGATTAGAAATTGGCGCGGATGACTACATTCCAAAACCGTTTAATCCACGTGAACTGCTGGCGCGTATTCGTGCTGTGCTGCGTCGTCAGGCCAACGAATTGCCGGGCGCGCCTTCGCAGGAAGAAGCGGTAATCGCCTTTGGTAAATTCAAGCTGAACCTGGGTACGCGCGAAATGTTCCGTGAAGATGAGCCGATGCCATTAACCAGCGGTGAGTTTGCGGTATTGAAAGCGCTGGTTAGCCACCCGCGTGAACCGTTATCGCGTGATAAGTTGATGAACCTGGCGCGTGGCCGCGAATACAGCGCCATGGAACGTTCTATCGACGTACAGATCTCCCGCCTGCGCCGTATGGTGGAAGAAGATCCGGCGCACCCGCGCTATATCCAGACCGTTTGGGGTTTGGGCTACGTCTTTGTGCCGGACGGCAGTAAAGCATGAGGCGGCTGCGCTTCTCGCCCCGCAGTTCCTTTGCCCGCACTTTGCTGTTGATCGTTACCTTGCTGTTTGTCAGCCTGGTAACGACCTATCTGGTGGTGCTTAACTTCGCCATTCTGCCAAGTTTGCAGCAGTTCAATAAAGTCCTCGCTTACGAAGTTCGTATGTTGATGACAGACCGATTGCAGCTGGAAGATGGGACGCAGTTAGAAGTGCCACCGGCGTTTCGTCGGGAAATCTATCGCGAGCTGGGTATTTCGCTCTACACCAACGCGGCAGCAGAGGAGGGCGGATTGCGTTGGGCGCAGCACTATGAATTTCTCAGTGAACAAATGGGCCAGCAACTCGGTGGTCCAACCGATGTGCGGGTTGAAGTTAACAAAAATTCGCCGGTCGTGTGGCTGAAAACCTGGCTGTCGCCCGATATCTGGGTGCGTGTGCCGCTGACCGAGATCCATCAAGGCGACTTCTCGCCACTGTTCCGTTACACCTTAGCCATCATGCTGCTGGCGATTGGTGGCGCCTGGCTGTTTATTCGTATTCAGAACCGACCCTTGGTCGATTTGGAACACGCCGCGTTGCAGGTGGGTAAAGGCATGATTCCGCCGCCGCTGCGCGAATATGGCGCTTCAGAAGTGCGTTCGGTGACGCGTGCTTTTAACCAAATGGCGGCGGGCGTGAAGCAGCTGGCTGACGATCGCACATTACTGATGGCGGGTGTCAGCCACGATCTACGTACGCCGCTGACGCGTATTCGTCTCGCAACCGAGATGATGAGCGAGCAGGATGGTTACCTTGCCG
This sequence comes from Pantoea sp. MQR6, assembly GCF_022761075.1. NCBI lineage: Bacteria > Pseudomonadati > Pseudomonadota > Gammaproteobacteria > Enterobacterales > Erwiniaceae > Pantoea > Pantoea sp. MQR6. Next base: position 55,526 of record NZ_JAKYXB010000007.1, on the reverse strand, counting down.
AGTCGATTAACAAAGACATCGAAGAGTGTAATGCCATCATCGAACAGTTCATCGACTACCTTCGCACGGGTCAGGAGATGCAAACCGAGCGTGCCGATTTGAACAGCGTGTTAGGTGAAGTTGTCGCAGCAGAAAGCGGCTACGAGCGCGAGATTGAAAATGCGGTGATGCCAGAAGAGCTGATGCTCAATATCAACCCACTTTCGATTAAGCGTGCATTAGCGAATCTGGTGGTGAATGCGGCACGCTACGGCAACGGCTGGATAAAAGTGAGTAGTGGCCATGAACTGCATCGCGCGTGGTTTCAGGTTGAAGATGATGGTCCGGGCATTAAGCCCGATCAGCTTGCGCATCTGTTCCAGCCCTTTGTACGCGGTGACAGTGCACGCAGCACCAGCGGCACCGGTTTAGGCTTAGCGATTGTACAGCGCATTATTGATGCGCATCAGGGTTCACTGGAAATTGGTGAAAGCGAACGCGGAGGGTTACGCATTCGAGCCTGGTTGCCGTTAGTCGAAACACCCGCTCCGGCCGTCACCAGCCTGAGCGTACCAAGCTAAATCAGGCGCGGCAGTGATCGCCGCGCCTCTGTTTTTTAGCGTTGTGGACCCGCGTTTACCAATGCGGCGCCTGCAGCGTTATCGGTATATTTCTCGAAGTTAACAATAAAGCGCTGCGCCAGATCCTGCGCGGCTTCATGCCATTTCTCTTCGCTTTCCCAACTGCTGCGGGGATCCAGCTTCGAGGCATCCAGATCACCCAAGCTTTTCGGCATCTGCAGATTGAAAATCGGCAGTGTTTCAGTGGGTGCATCATCCAGCTCGCCGGCCAAAATCGCGTTGATGATGGCGCGGGTATCTTTCAGCGAGATGCGTTTACCGCTGCCGTTCCAGCCGGTATTGACCAGATAAGCCTGCGCGCCCGCGGCTTCCATGCGCTTCACCAGTACCTCAGCGTACTGAGTGGGATGCAACATCAGAAAGGCGGCACCAAAACAAGCAGAGAAGGTTGGTGTCGGCTGCGTGACGCCGCGTTCCGTACCCGCCAGCTTAGCGGTAAAGCCAGAAAGGAAGTGATACTGCGTTTGCTCTGGCGTTAAGCGCGAAACGGCTGGCAGAACGCCGAAGGCATCAGCCGTCAGGAAGATCACTTTCTTTGCGTGTCCCGCTTTAGATACGGGTTGAACGATGTTGTCGATGTGATTGATTGGGTAGGAGACGCGGGTATTCTCAGTTTTGCTGCCGTCGGCATAGTCCACGCTGCCATCGGCGCGTACCACCACGTTTTCCAGCAAGGCATTGCGGCGAATAGCACGGTAAATTTCCGGCTCGGCCTGCTCAGAAAGGTTGATGGTTTTGGCGTAGCAACCCCCTTCGAAGTTAAACACGCCGTCATCATCCCAGCCATGTTCATCATCACCAATCAGCTGGCGATCAGGATCGGTCGACAGCGTCGTTTTACCGGTACCGGAAAGACCAAAGAACACCGCTACATCGCCCGCTTTGCCGACGTTTGCCGAACAGTGCATAGAAGCAATACCCTTGAGTGGCAGCAAATAGTTCATTACCGCAAACAGGCCTTTCTTCATCTCGCCACCGTACCAGCTTCCGCCAATCAGTTGCATGCGTTCAGTGAGATTGAAAGCAATGAAATTCTCAGAGTTCAGGCCCTGTTCTTGCCAGTTTGGATTGGTACATTTAGCGCCATTCATGACCACGAAATCGGGCTTAAAGGTCGCCAGTTCCTCTTCATTTGGCTGAATGAACATGTTCTTAACAAAGTGCGCTTGCCACGCGACTTCGGTAATAAAGCGTACGCTTAAACGTGAATCGGGGTTGGCACCACAAAAGGCATCAATTACAAATAAACGTTTCCCGGACAGCTGCTGCGTGACACAGGTTTTCAACGCTTGCCAGGTTTCCTGAGAAAGCGGCTGGTTGTCATTTTTGCCGGTTCCCTGATCGTTCCACCACAGGGTATCGCGCGTGGTGTCATCACGAACGATGTACTTATCCTTGGGCGAGCGACCGGTGAAAATACCCGTATCCACCGCAATTGCGCCGCTGTGCGTCAGGGTGCCACGTTCAAAACCTTCGAGTTCCGGGCGAGTCTCTTCCTGAAATAGCGTGTCGTAATCAGGGTTATAAACCACTTCCGTAGTATCAATGATGCCCATGTCGGCAAGGTCTTGCGAGGTCAGGCCGTTAACGCGCATTTTACTGCTCCTCAAATCAGTATCTGTTCTGCAAAGGCAGAGAAAGGTTGGAGTCATGCAGTTTTCATGCCGTCATTTTTCAGGCAACTGCACGATCGCGCGCAGTTTACTCTTCTGAAACCTCGGTAAAAGTCTTGTTCCTCAGAAATGCGACGCAGGGCGCGTTAAGGTGATATTTCGAACGTTTTGAAGTTGTTAAGAAAGTAAAAAAAGATAATTTGCTTTGAAAATTATGGGGATAGGTGGCAGGAATTGAAAAGGGCGGCAAGGCCGCCCGCAAAAAATTAGTGCAAACGATCGCTGTTTTCGACCGTATTGGTGCGGATAGCCGCAATGTCTACTGCATCAAAAATGTAATGCGACCCGCAATAATCACAGTGCATGTCGATTTTGCCATCTTCTTCAATGATCTCATCGACTTCTTCCTGTGGTAGCGTTTTTAACACATCACCACAACGCTCGCGCGAACAGGTACATTTGTAAACGACTGGCTGCGGTTCATAAACGGTGGCTTCTTCCTGATGATATAAACGCCACAGCACGTCGTTGGCTGGCAGGTCAATCAGCTCTTCGGTTTTGATGGTTTCGGTGAGCGCTGCAAGATGATCAAAATCGTCTTTATTGGTCTCTTGTGCAGGCATGACTTGTAGCAGGATGCCTGCCGCGCCTTTTTCATTGGTACGAATAAACAGACGCGTAGGCAGCTGTTCAGAACGCATGAAATAATCTTCCAGACACTCGGCCAGCGTTTCACCTTCCAGACCCACTACGCCTTGATAACGCTCGCCTTTTTCTGGCGAAATAGTGATGACCAGATAACCGTTGCCCACCATGCTTTTCAGTGTGCTGTCATCGGGGATTTCACCTTTAAAACGTGCTACGCCGCGCAGTTCCTGGTTATTGTTGCCGTTGATCACCGCCAGCGACAGCGGGCCATCGCCCTGCAGCTGTACGGTAATTTCACCGTCAAATTTCAGCGTTGCGGTCAGCAGGCTGGTTGCAACCAGCATTTCGCCCAATAGCGTCTGCACTGGCGCAGGATAATCATGATTTTTAACGGTCTCATGCCAGGTATTGGAGACGTTCACCAGCTCGCCGCGCACGGCCGCGTTTTCAAACAGGTAACGATGCAGTTGATCTTGTACAGACATAGGTTTTCTCTCGGTGAGGGCGAGGCGTTTCAGCGCCTGAAAGGTGTAGCGCTACTCATCGCCCGATAATTTAAATTTCATCAGATCGCGACGCTCTTTTTTATCTGGTCGGCGATCGGGATGTGGCATCGTGAGTGCATTCATTTTGCGCGCCTGCGCCATTTTCTCGCGCTTCTCAATGCTGGCGTCGGTTTCACGATACAGTTGTTGTGCTTCACTGGCGGGACGACGCTGATCGCTTACGTCCATAATCACCACGGTGCGTTCGTCATTGCCCTGCCGCAGCGTCAACTCAGCATTCAGCTCAACCAGTTTGCTGGGTTTGCTGCGCTGGCCGTTGTAATGCACTTTGCCGCCTTCAATCATTTCACGCGCGATTGAGCGGGTTTTATAAAAGCGCGCGGCCCATAACCATTTGTCGAGGCGCACGCCCTCGCTAACTTTTTCTTTCATCGCTGCTCCTGAATCAAATCAGCGTGCGGTAATCGCTTACTGCGACATGACGCTGAAAGAGTTGCTCAGGTCGACCCGAATCGGGATTACTCACGCCTAAGCACCAGCCAATGCCCCAAACCTTTGCGGCATCCAGAATCGCTTCGTTGTCATCAATAAACAGCGTACGCGGACTAATAAATCCGGTTTGCTGTTGTACCGCTTGCCATAAACGTTGGTCTTCTTTCGGATACCCAAAGGTGTGGGTAGAAAGTAATAAATCAAGGTGTGGCGCTAAACCGGTTTGAGCCAGTTTGACGTCCAGATTGTAAGGATGCGCATTGGTGAGCAAAATGGTGCGCTTGCCGGCGCGACGAAGAGCCTGCAAAAAAGGCAGCGTATCTTCGCGCATCTTAGCGCGGCTGCGCTTCTCCCAGGTCATGGCACGAATATCCAGCGCCAGCTCCTGCGCCCAATAATCCAGACAATACCAGTTTAGCGTATGCGCGACGGCCTGATACTTTTCCGCAATGATCTGCTCGGCCTGCGCCAGCGTAATACCCCGTTGCAGGCTGAGTGCTTCCGGTACATGCTCCAACCAAAAATGGCGATCAAACGCCAGATCAAGCAGCGTGCCGTCCATATCGAGCAGCACGGTATCAATTTCAGACCAGTCGAACATCATTGGTTTAACCCCGAAGCTTTACCCGAAAAAATTGGGCAACAGGGTAGCACAGAAGGAGAGGGCTCAGAATAACGAGCGCACGCTCTGTATAGAGCCGAGGTTATGATTGAAGCACTTATCGTAATAGTGCTGGATGTCGGTCATGCGCTGTCGATTAAGGTGCATGCGGCGTAGCGCCAGCAAACCGTTAATGATCCCGCAAGTCACCAGCACCAGCAGCAGCAGCGCGGTGCCGAGATAGCGCCACTGCGCCATCGCGTCAGGTTCGTTATGCAGGGCAATGTGACGCGTGCCGTTCGCATCGGTGGTGATGCTGGTAATAATACCATTGGCGCTAAAGGGAGTGTGCAGCAACATAGCGGACAAACGCTGCAGCTCATTCCACTGCGAAGGTGCATCCAGATCAAACAGTGACACACCCGGCTGCGGCTGATTCACTAACTGACGACCCTCATCGCTGACAATCAAGAAACCACCCGGCGGCGGGCTATTCAGATTTTCAGACGCACGACGCGTTTCACGGAAGAAGAAAGTCGATGTGGCGGTATTAACCAGGTTTTCCAGCGCTTCAGCGCTGACCGGACGCAGCAGCACGTTCATCCCATTCAACTGGCCCGAGTCCGCGCGACGTACCAGCGCTTCCCAGTCTTTTGCATTGCCCAGGTTAACCAGCGCATTTTTCAGACGTACGCAATCTTGCTGCTGACTACAGAGATCTTGTGTTTTCAGGACTAAATCTGAGAAATCGTCTAACAAAATCATGCCCGATTTTTGAATGGCTGAAGCCAGTTGCGGGTTGAGTTTGGGATCGGTATTGGTTTCCGGGTGCAACTGTCGGGTAGTGGTATCCAGCAGCGCAGCCGCTTTATCAATAATATCTGATTGCGGCTGGGGTAACGGCGTGGCGTTGTTCCAGTAAACGGCTGAGCAATCGAATGGCATGTAAGCGTAGCTGCGATTGCTTTGATAATTATCAGGCACTGAACACATGCCTGTACCGCTGACCTTCAGGCTGTCACCAATATTGAGAGCAACGCCATTAAGTTTATCTACGCTGCTGACTTGCAGGCTATCGGTGCCTTTCGCCCAGGCAAGGCTGAGCTTGATCGGCATGCTAAGTGGAACCCAGGTTACCAGTAGCGTCAGCACCAGCAGCGACCCGCATGCCAGTACCACGTTCTTACGCCAGCGTTGAATCGGAAAATTTTTGACTTCGTCCTGCAGAGAAAGAAAACGTCCCTGACGCACGACTTGTCGATTGAGGTAGATCTCGACATCAGTCACCTGGCCCAAATCGTGGGCGACGTAAGGCAGCCAGTGTGGCGGATAGGTTAAATCAATAATGCCTAGCGTGATGTTGCTCTGCTCTTGATTAGATTCGCCAAACAAGCCCCAGCGTTTAGGTGCGCCACGCAAACAGTGAATGTCACGCAGGCTACTTTCAGCGGGAAAGCGATACAACAACCACAGGCTAACGCCAATCATGGCGCATCCAGCCAGCAGCAGCCAGATCATCAAACTCGTGGGAAGCAGCAGACTGACAAAAAACAGCAAAAAGGCCAACGAGATAGTCACGGCTTCGCGTGTGCCATCCGGGCGGGAGAGACGATACTCTTCCGGCGTCTCTTTGCGCACCTGCAGTAGCTCAACGTTCTCACTTTCCGCTTTACGAATGGAGGCGTTGGTGGACATGGGCCGCATCAACGTCGGCAGGGCAGATTGATTTAAGGCGTAATCAATCAGCGAGTGGCCATTAAGCGAAATAACCAAAGGAATGGATTGGGTGCGAATCAGCTCAACGTAGTTCTCGTCGGCGATGTATTGTTCCCATAATGGCGGCAGATGAACTTCGACTTCATCCAGATAATAACGCCACTTGTGCGGATCGTCGGTCGATAAACCGTAGCGCGTAATTGCACGGGTAACGGGATAGACATTATTGCTTTGCGCGGTTAGCGCGATTTTGCCATTGCTAGGGCGTTTCTCGCCGGGCAAAGCATCGCGCGGCTGCTTTTCCAGTGTCGCGACATATTTTTCAACGGCGATGCGTTCTTCATCAGAGAGTTTTCTGCAAGGCGGACTGATAAATGGCAGTGGTTTCGCCAACGGCGGGCGATGCCGCATAGCGTACCAAAATCCGATGCCTGCCAAAATTGAACAGGTTAGCACTACGGCCAATAGGGTAATTATTGTGCTCATGCTTTGCTCAATTCAGCCAAAATACTGCCTTCACGTTAAATACGCACTCCTGGATGCTCCCACAAGTTAAGACAAATTATGCGGGAATAAACAACGCTGACAAGTTAAACACCAGATGAAATACTGCTGCAAATCATTTAATTAGAAGTTTTTACAACATGCCTTGTCGGAATGGTAACTGGCAAATGCTTAATTAAATATCGGTATTATCTGAATTTTAAAGTGGAGCATTGACTAATTAAAAATAGTGTTCAGTAGTAACCTAAGAGGTTTATGGCATTGTGCTGACGCTTCCTGCTTCCCCCGATTAACTGACTGTCGCACATTTGGACGCGGTTAGGTATGCTGATCCGCTCCTGACCGCTAGTGCAGCAATGTTTGAGGCTGATATGAAAAATACGTTAAAAAAACCTGACATCCTCAAGGTGGAAACTGTGGCGCGCTCGCGGCTATTCACGATCGAAGCGGTCAATTTAACCTTCAGTAACGGTGCTCATCGCGTTTACGAACGCATGAAACCTTCGGAACGTGAAGCCGTAATGATCGTGCCCATCGTGGATGATCATCTAATTTTGATTGAGGAATATGCCGTCGGGCTGGAAAGCTACGAGCTCGGTTTTCCTAAAGGCTTAATTGATCCGGGCGAGTCGGTGAATGAAGCGGCCGATCGAGAGCTGAAAGAAGAAGTAGGCTTTGGCGCGGGTGAGCTGACGTCGCTTGGCAAACTCACCATGGCACCTTCTTACTTCTCCAGCAAAATGAATATTGTGGTGGCGGAAGGCTTGTATGAAGAGAAGCTGGAAGGGGATGAGCCGGAACCGTTAATCGTGCGCCGCTGGCCTCTGAGCGACATGCTTTCGCTGTTGCAGGAGCCCGACTTCCGCGAAGCACGCAACGTCAGCGCGCTGTTTATGGTGCGTGAATGGCTGGTGAAGCAGGGCCGTATTCAATACGAAACTTCAAAAAGCTAAGGCATAAAAAAAGGCTGACATCGTCAGCCTCGGCATTCGGAAGGGACGACGTTAGTCGTCCCTTTTTACATCAGAACAGCTCATGACTTTGGCCATTATCCATGATGGTAGTACCAACATCATGGACAGAATACTCAGTAGGCTGCGTGCCATTAATGAAGAATTCCTGACGCGTATTTCCGCCGTTAGCCAGTTTGCCGGTGTTACGGTCGATAGTGACCGTAACCACGCCATCGGGAGGTGTTAACGGTTGCACCGGTACGCCATCCAGCGCGGCTTTCATATAGTCGTCCCACGCCGGTTGCGCACTCTTCGCGCCGCCTTCATAACCAGAAATCTGATCGGGAATCGCACCAGACAAGGTGCTACGACCCAAATCGCGACGTGCATCATCAAAGCCAATCCACACCGACGTGACTACGCCCGGGCCGTACCCTGAGAACCACGCATCTTTTGAGCTGTTAGTGGTACCCGTTTTACCGCCGATATCATTACGCTTCAGATCGCGTGAGGCGCGCCAGCCCGTTCCCATCCAGCCCGGTTCGCCAAATATATTGGTGTTAAGCGCGCTCTTGATCAGGAACGACAGCGGGGTATTAACCACATGTGGCGCATATTGCTGATCGCCATTTTGCTGTGACTGAGTGGGAACCTGCTCCAGTTCCGGCTGCGGCACTGCACTGTTTTGATTCTGATCGGAAGCCGCGACGTTTTCGACGCTCTCCTCGTTTAACGCGAGGGCTTTCTTCGTATCACCATAAATCACCGGCAGATTGCACTGCGGACAGGCAATTTTTGGCTTCTCTTCAAACAGGGTTTGTCCCTGTTCATCCTCAATCTTTTTGATGAAATAAGGATTGATCAGGAAGCCGCCGTTCGCCATGACTGAATATCCACGTACCACCTGCAGAGGCGTAAACGAGGCTGCACCCAACGCCAGCGATTCGGTATGAACAATGTTTTGTGCAGGGAAGCCGAAGCGCTGTAAATACTCAGCAGCATAATCAACACCCATTGCACGCATTGCTCGCACCATCACGACGTTTTTCGACTGACCTAAACCCTGACGCAGACGAATCGGGCCGTCGTAGGTTGGCGGTGAGTTTTTCGGACGCCAGTCCGCACCTGCGCCTGCATCCCAGCGCGAAATCGGTACGTCATTCAGAATTGAAGCCAGCGTTAAACCGCGATCCATCGCTGCGGTATACAAGAACGGTTTGATGTTTGAACCGACCTGACGCAGCGCCTGAGTTGCGCGGTTAAACATGCTCTGATTGAAGTCAAATCCACCCACCAGTGCACGAACTGAACCGTCTGTCGGATCGAGTGAAACCAGCGCAGAGTTCACATCTGGTACCTGTCCCAGCCACCAGCTGTCACCGACTTTGCGTACCCAGATTTGCTGCCCGGCCTGTAACACTTGCGTCACGCTCTTCGGCGTTGGCCCTTGCAGCGTGTCTGATTTATAAGGACGCGCCCAGCGCACGCTGGCCAGCGTTAACGACACGTTGGTGCCATCTTTCATTATGGCTGTGGCTTCATCGCTGTTCGCATTGGTGACCACCGCCGGAATCAGCGGACCGTAAACCGGCAACTTTTTCAGTGCTTTTTCGATTTCCGTCTGGTTCAGTGCGGGTTCACCCACTCGCCACAACACATTGGTTGGGCCGCGATAGCCATGACGCATATCGTAAGCCATCACGTTGTTGCGCACCGATTCCTGCGCAGCTTGCTGCAGTCGACGCGTCACGGTGGTGTAAACCTTGAATCCTTCGGTATAGGCATTTTCGCCGTACCGCTTCACCATTTCCTGACGCACCATTTCGCTGAGATAGGGTGCGGAGAAGGCGATTTCCGGTCCGTGATATTTGGCCACCAGCGGTGTGTTGTGCGCTTCATCATACTGCTGCTGGGTGATGTAATGCTGATCCAGCATACGGGCCAGCACCACGTTGCGGCGCGACAGCGCGCGGCTGTGAGAGTAGAGCGGGTTAAAGGTAGACGGCGCTTTTGGCAGACCGGCAATCATCGCCATTTCGCTCAAGGAAAGCTGATCCACTGGCTTACCGAAATAGACCTGTGCAGCAGCACCCACGCCATACGCGCGATAGCCGAGGTAGATCTTATTCAGGTAAAGCTCAAGGATTTCATCTTTCGTCAGCAGCTGTTCAATGCGGATCGCCAGAAATGCTTCTTTGATTTTACGCATCAAGGTGCGTTCAGGGCTAAGGAAAAAATTACGGGCGAGCTGCTGAGTAATGGTACTTGCACCTTGCGAAGCGTGGCCAGAGACCAGCGCAATGCTGACGGCACGAAATATCCCGATCGGATCGACGCCATGATGCTCATAAAAGCGGCTGTCTTCGGTCGCGATAAACGCTTTTACCATCTCAGGCGGCACCTGTTGCAAGCTCAGTGGAATACGGCGCATCTCACCATATTGAGCCATCAATTCGCCGTCTGCGCTGTAAACCTGCATTGGGGTTTGCAGGCGCACATCTTTCAGTGTGTTTACGTCGGGTAACTGCGGCTCTATGTACTTAAAAAGACCATAAACCGAGCCGACTCCCAGCAAAATGCAACACACTGCAAGGATCAATAAATACTTTACGAACTTCACCTGAGATTTCCCATCTGTTGTCAATTGGGCAGTTTATAAACAACCGCGCGGTAGTATAAAGGCAAGCCAGACGCTTTGATATGTCCATTTTCCCCTGACGATAAGGAGATCGCGCGCATGGCTTTTCACACATGGCAAATTGGACTGGATATTCAGAATAGGCAGCTTTGTGCCCTCGCCATCCAGCCTCGTCGAGAAGGCTGGAAGTTGTGCCACTGGTGGCAGCAGCGGCTGCCGCAAGATACGTTAAGAAACGGCGTGCTGCAATCTTCGCCTGAATTAGTCGCGGCGTTAACCACATGGCGCAAGCGCTTACCGCAGCGCTATTCGCTACGCGTTGCACTGCCTGATCATCTGATACTGCAACGGCCTTTGCCGCTGCCAACACAATTGCTGCGAGAACCCGCAATGCGGCGTTACGTTCAGGCCGCGGCGCGAAAACTGTTTCCCATTGAGCCGGAGGCGCTGGCGCTTGATTACCGTGCCGATCCCGCGAGCGGCCAGCTCTGCGTCACGGCGGCGCGGCAAGCCGTGGTTGAACAGTGGTATGCACCGTTACACCAGGCAGGGTTACAACCCGCGGTATTTGAACTGACTTCTCAGGCATTTAATGTGACAGCTAAAGCCGCCAGGTTACCTGTAAATGGCGTACTGGTTTTACGTCATGAGACGCGCTGGCTGTGGAGCAATGGCGCCGCAAGCCACGGCACTAGCGAACTCGCCACGCTGGCAGAACTGCAACAGCAGTTACTGCCGCAAGGTATCAATATCCGATTATGTGATAACAGAGAAATTGCCCTTTCCGCTGGCGCAGAGCCGTTTTCCCCCTTCGATTTGTTTTACTATAAGCAGCCACCAATGCCGGAATACGCCAGCGATTTTACGCTCGCTGCTGGACTTGCTTTACGTGCGGAGGATCGCTGATGGTCGCAGTGAATCTTCTGCCCTGGCGTCAGTTGCACTGGCAGCGTCAGCGGCGACAAAGCTTCAGTATTGTTTCGCTGTTGCTGTCTGCCATTGTGTTACTCGTTGCGCTACAGGCGTGGCGTACGCATTCGATTTCGCAAGCCGCGCTTCAGCAACAAGAGACGCTACGCACGGCATTGGATGAGATCGCTCAACGCCTGACGCTGCAAAAACAGGCGATGCAACGGCTGGCTACGCAGCAAAAGCGGCTGGATAACCAGCAAATTCAGATTCAACAGCTTGCCCGCTGGCAACAATTTTGGCTCGATTTACCGGCCTTACTGCCTGACACGCTCTGGCTTCAACGGCTGGAAATGCGCGACCTCCAGCTATTTTTAGAGGGGCATGCGCAGGATATGCAGGCAATTCGCGCTTTCCGTCATCAACTGGCGAATTATCCACTTTTCACTTTAGTGCAGCAGGGCAGCGTAAAGCGCCAGTCAGAAGGACATTATCGTTTCTCATTGCGGGCGCAACTGCAGGAGATAACCGATGAATGAGTGGATACAGCGCTGGTTAAATCTGAGTACATTGCCGCGCTATATCCTGTTAATGGCGGCAGCGCTGAGTTTGCTACTCATTTGCTGGATAGCGATATTGCGTCCGCTAAAAGTAGCCCAGAGCGCATTGCTGCTTTCTCTGGAACAGCAGCAACATAGCTTGCAACGGCGTCAACACCAGCTTGCGCAAAATCCCTCACTGGAAACATTGCAACAACAGTGGGTGCAAGCATCGGCGCAGTTGCGTTCCGCTTCTTCAGCCCCCGCGTTAGAAGCCCTTTTAGCGGCGCGGGGTCAGCAACTGGAACAATGGCAGCCGGATGCTCAACCGCGAGCGTTAACATTGCATCTTCAGTGGGCGCAATTTCAGCCGCTGTTCGCCGAAATGGCTACATCTTCTGCGCCGTTTCCTCAGCGTTTTCAGTTGGCTATGCAGCAGACGCACTTAGTGGCTGAACTTTGGCTGGAGCATGAAGATGCACCGTAGCCTGCTCCTTTTACTGCTGTGTTGTTGCAGCGTGCTGGCACGCGATCCGTTTCAACCTGTTCTGGATACAGCCTGTGTTCAGCCAATTGAACCGCTAGCGGGCTGGCGCTTGCAGGGCATCATTGGCCGTGACAACCATTTCCAGGCATGGCTGCTCGCCCCACAGGGAAAAGCCGTCAAAGTACATACAGGTGATCCTTTTCCGCTTGTGCCGTGGAGAGTGAAGACATTAACGCGGCATAGCGTCTCGCTGAGCGTTGAAAACAGCTGCTCAATGCAAACAATCTCATTCCAATTAAAAGGACGCGCACGTGATAAGGACGATCATTTTAACGTTGGCCTTGTGTTGTCTGACGCCAGCCTTCGCCAATGATGAAAAACTCAGCCTTGCCTTTGATGATGCACCGGTGGAGCGCATTTTACAGGCGCTGGCTGATTATCAAGGTATCAATCTGCTGATCGCACCCGACGTACAAGGTGCTCTCACGCTGCGGCTGGATGATATGCCTTGGTCCCAGGCGTTGGATCTGGTTTCACGTATGGCGCGCCTGACGCTGATTGAAGAGGAGAACGTCCTACTGGTTTATCCCGAAAGCTGGCAGCAGCAACAGCAGAAAGAGGAAAAAGCGCAGCAGGAAGAGAAGCAACATCAGCTACCCTTGAAACAGCGTCGTGTCGTGCTGCATTACGCTAATGCCAGCGATGTGCATCGCAGCCTGCAGGGAGAACGCCAGTCATTGATGACGCCGCGCGGCAGCGCCACTGTCGATAGTCGTACTAACACGTTGCTGTTACGCGATACCGAGGCGGCGTTGAAAGAAACTGAGCGCTGGCTGCAAGCGCTAGATGTGCCGCTGGAGCAGGTGGAGCTGGCCGCGCATATTGTGACCATCAGTGAGGAGCATTTGCATGAGTTGGGTGTGAACTGGGGTTTGCACACTGCCGAAGGTGCTGTGATTAATGCCTTACGCAATCCTCAACTGAATATACCCCTTGCTATCAATGCGGCTGGCGTAAGCGTCGGCGTTACGCTGGCACGAATCGGTGGACAATTGCTTGACCTGGAGCTAAGCGCGCTGGAACAAGAGAATCAAATCGAAATCATTGCCAGTCCACGTTTGTTTACGTCTCATCAGCAAACCGCTTCTATTAAGCAGGGCACTGAAATTCCTTATGAAGTATCAGCGGGAAACAGCGGTGCGACCAGCATTGAGTTCAAAGAAGCGGTGCTGGGCATGGAAGTCACGCCGACGGTGTTGGGCAATGGGCGCATTCAGCTGAAAATTCGCATCAGTCAGAATGTGCCGGGCCGCAGCATTAAAACGGGTGAAACCGAGGTGCTTTCCATTGATAAACAAGAGATTGAAACGCAAGTGACGTTGAAAGATGGTCAGACGCTAGCGCTCGGTGGTATTTTTCAGCAGCAGCGAAGCCGGGGGCAAAATCAGCTGCCACTACTCGGTGATATACCGCTATTAGGCGCGCTGTTTCGTCAACAAACGGAAGAGCGTAAAAAAAAGGAGCTGGTTATCTTTATTACACCGCGATTGGTCAGGGAAGCAGCGCTTACCGCCGGATAAACCGGAAAATAGCGCCCTAAATGCCATCTACGTTGACGCAGCGCAGGAATTAGCATACAAGGTTTAGCGATTTTCAATACGTTGTAACCGTCCATGTTGGTTAAAATCCAGCAAAGGAATCAGTAATCTCCTCTGAAAGCCGCGTTGTAAAAACGCAGTGCTGACGCGTTACAGTTTCGCGAACGACAGGCCAATTCAGAAATGGATGTGCTGCAAGCAATATAATCGGTTGCCAAACAGCCTTGAGTGTTGAGATAATTTTCCATCTGACTCTTGCTAATGCTCATGAGGTCTCAGTTCCTGTCCCGCCAGCGAGAAGCTGAACGCGGGGTATCATTAACGAATTCTTAGTAATACCGACAAAATGGCAGAGAAACGCAATATCTTTCTGGTTGGGCCGATGGGTGCCGGCAAAAGCACTATTGGCCGTCAGTTGGCTCAGCAACTCAATATGGAGTTTTTCGATTCCGATCAGGAAATTGAGCGACGCACCGGAGCGGATGTGGGCTGGGTTTTTGATGTCGAAGGCGAAGATGGCTTTCGCGATCGCGAAGAAAAAATCATTAATGAACTGACCGAGAAGCAAGGCATTGTCCTGGCGACGGGCGGTGGTTCCGTTAAATCCCGAGAAACCCGTAATCGTCTCTCCGCCCGCGGTGTCGTGGTGTATTTAGAAACCACTATCGAGAAGCAACTGGCGCGCACGCAGCGTGACAAAAAACGTCCGCTGTTGCAGGTGGATTCACCGCCACGCGAAGTGCTTGAAGCGCTGGCTGGCGAACGTAATCCGCTGTATGAAGAGATCGCTGATGTCACCATCCGTACTGATGATCAGAGTGCGAAAGTGGTGGCGAATCAGATTATCCACATGTTGGAAAAAAGTTGATCCAACACCCAAAAGCTCTGTAACAGGTATTGAGCATCATGGAGAAGATCACTGTTTCATTGGGGGAACGTAGTTACCCCATCACTATCGCCGCCGGACTGTTTAACGATCCGGCTTCTTTTTGGCCGTTAAAGGCAGGCGATAATGTCATGCTGGTAACTAACCAGACATTGGCACCGCTCTACCTTGAGAAACTGTCGACGCTGTTGACAGCGGCGGGCGTGAAAGTGGATCAGGTGATTTTACCCGACGGCGAGCAATACAAAACGCTCGCCGTGATGGATCAAGTCTTTACAGCATTGCTGCAAAAACCGCATGGTCGCGACACCACGCTCATCGCCTTAGGCGGCGGCGTGATTGGCGATCTAACCGGTTTCGCCGCCGCCAGCTATCAACGTGGCGTGCGCTTTATTCAGGTGCCGACCACCTTGCTGTCGCAGGTTGACTCCTCGGTAGGCGGCAAAACCGCTGTTAATCATCCGCTCGGCAAAAACATGATCGGGGCATTTTATCAGCCCGCTTCGGTGGTGATTGATACCGACTGTTTGCACTCACTGCCGCCTCGTGAACTGGCGTCGGGTCTGGCGGAAGTCATTAAGTACGGCATCATTCTTGATGGCAAATTTTTCACGTGGCTGGAGCGTAATCTTGACTTGCTGTTGACGCTGGATACGCAAGCTATGGCTTACTGTATTCGCCGCTGTTGTGAGTTAAAAGCAGAAGTCGTTGCGGCTGATGAACGTGAAAATGGTCAGCGTGCGCTGTTGAATCTGGGCCATACCTATGGCCACGCGATTGAAGCGCACATGGGTTACGGCAACTGGCTACACGGCGAAGCGATTGCGGCAGGCATGGTGATGGCCGCACGTACTGCTGAACGTTTAGGTCAGTTCAAAACAGACGATGTCGATCGTGTTATCGCTTTACTGCAGCGCGCTGGTTTACCCGTGCACGGCCCAGAAGAGATGAAAGCGGAAGATTATTTGCCCCATATGATGCGCGACAAGAAAGTGCTCGCCGGCGAATTGCGTCTGGTGTTGCCTTTGTCGATCGGCCGCTCTGAAGTGCGTAGTGGCGTGACTCATGATAGGGTGCTGGCTGCAATTAACGATTGCCAGAAATCTTGATATTTAGCAGTTAAGCGGTAAAGCGGCGCGTAAAAGCGTAACGCGATAACCGCTTTACGGAGGAGGCAAAATGGATGAGTTCAAACCGGAAGATGAGTTAAAACCTGACGCCAGTGACCGCCGTCCCTCGCGTCCACGCAAGTCGTCTTCTGCACCTAAAGTGCCGGTTTCCCGTCAACACATGATGATGGGTATCGGCATTTTGGTTTTGCTGCTGTTAGTGTTGGGCATTGGCTCGGCGTTAAACGGTTCAGACGAGAGCAAACCGGCGTCGACTGGAAACAATCCTGCATCTTCTGGCGGCTCTAACGCTACGGGTGACAGGAATATCGATCTTACCGAATCGACCTCCATGGCGGGCGGACAAAACACGCCTGCGACCGAGGCACCCGCGGAAAACAGCGCGCCTGTGGCGGATAATGCCAGCAGCGCGCCACGTGATGTCTCCATGCCAGCGGTCTCTTCTACACCAACGCAAGCCGCACCGGTAGAAGCGCCTGCGAACCAGCAGCGTGTTACTTTGCCAGGCGATCTCAACAGCGCGCTGAGCAATCAGCAGCAGCAAGTTGATAATGCTACCCAGAGCGCTACCAGCTCTTTGCCAACGGCGCCTGCGACGGTAAGCGGTAACGCAAATAGTGGAACAGCAGCGCCTGCTATCCGTCCAGCACCGGTAAAAAACAGCACGCCAGCGCGTGCTCAGCAGGAGCAGCCGCACAGAACTGCTTCGAAACCTGCGACCAGCGAAAGCAAAACACACACCACGCCAGCGCGTCCAGTAACCAGCGGTTCGGGCACCAGCAGCACGGCAAATAGCGCGAGCAGCACATCGCTGCCGGGCGGCAATTACACCTTGCAGTTGAGCGGGGCATCGCGAGCTGACAGCCTGAATGCCTGGGCGAAAAAGCAGAATTTAAGCAGTTATCACGTATACAAAACTACCCGTAACGGTCAGTCGTGGTTCGTACTGGTGAGTGGATCGTATGCGACACCAGCCGATGCCAAACGTGCCGTTGCCTCGCTGCCAGCCGGTGTGCGTGCGCAGAATCCATGGGTCAAACCGCTGAGCCAGGTTAAGAAAGAAGCCCAATAATAGATGTGGGGCCAGCGATGTTGGCCCCGTTTTAAGCGCAGATCTGCTGTCGGTCCAGCCACAGCCTTACCATAAGATGTATTACCACGACAGCATGAAGAAAAATCGCGCTTTCCTGAAATGGGCGGGAGGAAAATTTCCCTTAGTAGAAGAGATTCATCGCTACTTGCCGCAAGGCGACTGCCTGATTGAACCCTTTGTTGGTGCCGGATCGGTGTTTCTTAACACTGAATTTGATCGCTACATCCTTGCTGATATCAACAACGACTTAATCAATCTCTACAACATTGTCAAAAACCGCACGGCAGAATTTATTCGTGATGCACAGCTGTTATTCACCCCAGAAGGGAACAGCGAAGTCTGTTATTACCTGCGCCGTACCGAATTTAATCTCAGCACTGACAGCTATCAGCGTGCGCTGCTGTTCCTCTATCTGAATCGCCACTGCTACAACGGTTTGTGCCGTTATAACCTGCGCGGCGAATTCAACGTGCCCTTTGGTCGTTATCGCAAACCCTACTTTCCTGAAGCGGAACTGTTATGGTTTGCCGAACGCTCACAGAAAGCGACATTTGTCTGTGAGTCATACGATGTTACCCTGACCAATGCCCTTAAAGGCTCCGTGGTGTATTGTGATCCACCGTATGCACCGCTCTCGACAACGGCTAATTTTACGGCGTATCACACCAACAGTTTTAGCCTGCGTGAACAGCAGCATCTGGCGGAGTTGGCGGGCAAACTGGCGACTGAAAGCCAAATTCCTGTATTGATTTCCAATCACGATACTGCGCTAACGCGTTTGTGGTATCAGGATGCAGTGTTACATGTGGTTAAAGCCCGGCGTTCTATTAGCCGAAGCATAAGCGGTCGCACGAAGGTCGACGAACTGCTGGCGCTCTATAGCTAGTCTGTTTCGTCCGCGACCAACGCATTACGCCAACCGTATGGTTGGCCACAACAGTGGGAGAATCGGATGAAACAATATTTGCTGGCCCCTTCAATCCTTTCGGCGGATTTTGCCCGTCTGGGTGAAGATACCGCAAAAGCCCTGGCGGCTGGCGGCGACGTGGTTCACTTCGACGTCATGGATAACCATTACGTTCCCAATCTGACCATGGGGCCGATGGTGCTAAAAGCGCTGCGCGACTATGGCATCACCGCACCTATCGATGTGCATCTGATGGTGAAACCGGTCGATTCTCTGATCCCTGACTTTGCCAAAGCCGGCGCTACCTACATCACATTTCATCCGGAAGCCAGCGAGCACGTTGACCGTACGCTACAGATAATCAAAGAACATGGCTGTAAAGCGGGTCTGGTGTTTAATCCGGCAACGCCACTTAGCTATCTCGATTATGTAATGGATAAGCTAGACATCATTCTGTTGATGTCAGTGAATCCAGGCTTTGGTGGACAATCCTTTATTCCTGGTACGCTAGACAAGCTGCGCGAAGCACGTAAACGCATCGACCAGAGCGGCTACAACATCCGCCTGGAAGTTGATGGTGGCGTAAAGATTGATAACATTGGACAAATCGCTGCGGCGGGTGCCGACATGTTTGTCGCGGGTTCTGCCATTTTTGGTCATCCCGATTACAAAAAAGTGATTGATGACATGCGCAATGAACTGGAGAAAGCCAATGGCTCATTTCACTGATATTCGTGCGCTGGCCTTTGATCTTGATGGCACTCTGGTGCACAGCGCACCTGGTCTGGCGGATGCCATCGATCTTGCGCTGGCCGATTTAAAATTACCTGCCGCAGGTATTGAGCGCGTTTCTACCTGGATTGGTAATGGGGCCGACGTGATGATGTCGCGCGCGCTGACCTATGCGTTGGGCCGCGAGCCGCAACCCGATGAACAACGTGATGCGCGTGCGCTGTTTGACAAGCATTATGCTGACACGGTGGAAGCGGGCAGTACGCTGTTTCCACAAGTAAAAGCGACCCTGGAAGCGCTGCAAGCCAAAGGGATTCCGATGGCAATCGTGACTAACAAGCCAACGCCTTTTGTTGCGCCTTTGCTGGCATCCCTGGGTATTGCCGATGCGTTTCCGCTGGTGATCGGCGGTGATGATGTGATTGTGAAAAAACCGCATCCCGCAGCCATTTTCCTGGTGCTGGGTAAATTCGGTGTACTGCCCGGACAATTGCTGTTTGTCGGCGATTCTCGCAATGATATTCTCGCTGCCCAGGCGGCTGGCGTACCGAATATCGGCATGACGTTTGGCTACAACTATGGTGAACCCATTGCCACTAGCCAGCCCGATTTAACACTCGACTCTTTCGAAGAACTTTTGCCCGCTATCGGGCTGTAATTATCAGGACATAAGCATGAGCAAACCCATTGTTTTCAGCGGCGCACAGCCGTCCGGCGAACTGACCATTGGCAACTATATGGGTGCGCTGCGTCAGTGGGTGCAGATGCAGGATGATTTCCACTGCATTTACTGCATCGTCGATCTGCACGCCATCACCGTTCGTCAGGATCCTACTGCGCTGCGTAAAGCCACGCTGGATACGCTGGCGCTTTATCTCGCCTGCGGTATTGATCCTGAGAAAAGCACCATTTTTGTTCAGTCGCATGTGCCAGAACACACTCAGCTGAGCTGGATCCTGAACTGCTATGCCTACTTCGGCGAACTCAGCCGTATGACGCAGTTCAAAGATAAATCGGCGCGCTACGAAGAAAACATTAATGCGGGCTTGTTCGATTATCCGGTATTGATGGCAGCAGACATTCTGCTTTATCAAACTAATCAGGTGCCAGTAGGCGAAGATCAGAAACAGCATCTTGAGCTGAGCCGCGATATCGCGAGCCGCTTTAACGCGCTGTATGGTGATATCTTCAAAGTGCCTGAGCCGTTTATTCCAAAATCGGGCGCGCGCGTCATGTCGCTGCTTGAGCCGACCAAGAAAATGTCCAAGTCTGACGAAAACCGTAACAACGTTATCGGTCTGCTGGAAGATCCTAAGTCGGTGGTGAAAAAGATCAAACGTGCAATGACCGACTCAGCAGAACCGCCAGTGGTGCGTTATGACATTAAAGAGAAAGCGGGCGTTTCTAACCTGCTGGATATCTTGTCCGGCGTCACCGGCAAAACCATCGCCGAGCTGGAACAAGAGTTCGAAGGCAAAATGTATGGCCATCTGAAAGGCGCGGTTGCTGATGCGGTTTCTGGCATGCTTACAGAGTTGCAGGAGCGTTATAACCATTTCCGTAATGATGAAGCGTTGCTTGAACAGATCATGCGTGATGGCGCGAGCAAAGCGCGCGCGCA
Source organism: Pantoea sp. MQR6 (assembly GCF_022761075.1). NCBI lineage: Bacteria > Pseudomonadati > Pseudomonadota > Gammaproteobacteria > Enterobacterales > Erwiniaceae > Pantoea > Pantoea sp. MQR6. The sequence goes on along the minus strand of NZ_JAKYXB010000007.1, from coordinate 35,333 downwards.
GGCACAAGAGACATTGAAAAAGGTGTATCAGGCTGTGGGGTTTGTTGCGCAGCCATAAGCGTTCATCGGTAAAAACAGAAACGGCGGGCTGAAATAGCCCGCCGTTTTTATTTATTCCGATTTTATTCGATGCAGCGAAAACTCAGCACCCTCCCAGAACAGGCGCGCATCACCCTCTTTCTGTACAGCATTTTGTCGTGCTTAAAACCAACGCAATGTTTCGCGTAAACTCACTACGCTGCCCACAATAATCAGGCTCGGGCTGATTACCTGCTGCGACAGTTCACCCAACTGTGCCAGCGTGCCGGTCACAACGCGTTGGCGAGCACTGGTGCCGTTTTCCACCAAGGCAACAGGCATATCGGCGCGCATTCCGTGCGTTAACAATTGCCGCTGAATTTCCGGGGCTTGCGCCAGCCCCATGTAAAACACCAGCGTCTGTTGCTCGGCAGCCAGTTTTTGCCAGCCGAGTTTGCCCTCTTTTTGTAGATGTCCAGTGACCAGCCGTACGCTTTGCGCATGATCGCGATGGGTAAGTGGAATGCCGCTATACGCTGCGCAGCCTGACGCAGCCGTGATACCTGGCACCACGCTAAACGGGATCTTATGTTGCGCCAGTACTTCCAGCTCTTCACCGCCTCGACCAAAGATAAACGGATCGCCGCCTTTTAATCGCACCACGCGTTTACCGCGCTGCGCCTGCTCCAACAGCAGCTGATTGATCTGATCCTGTGGAACGCAGTGATATCCGGCGCGCTTACCCACGAATACCCGCTCAGCGTCACGGCGTACCAGATTGAGAATGTCGTCTGATACCAGCCGATCATAAACAATGACATCGGCCTGCTGAATCTGTTGCAAACCTTTCAGCGTTAACAATCCCGCATCGCCCGGTCCGGCACCGACCAAAGCGACTTCACCTAGCGCTTCGGGCGCGGCATTGAATAACGTTTCCGTTATTTGTTGAGCGCGCGGGTTGTCGCCATTCGCCAGGGTTTGCGCCAGACGATCGCTATTGAAAAAGCGCTCCCAAAAATGGCGGCGCTGACCCATTGAATGAAATTCTGTTTTTACCCGAGCGCGTAGTTTACCGGCGAACTGCGCAAGTTGACCAAGATTCTGTGGCAGCATCGCTTCGAGTTTTTCGCGCAACAAGCGAGCCAACACCGGGGCAGATCCACCCGACGACACCGCAACCATCAGCGGTGAGCGATCAATAATTGATGGCATGATGGCGCTGGCCTGTTCGGGGGCATCGACCAGATTGCAGAAAATTTGTTGGGCTTCAGCGGTATCTGCCACCTGCTGATTGATGTTGTTGTCATTAGTCGCTGCGACAACCAGCCAGCAATTTTTTAACCAGCGGGGATCAAAATGGCCATCCAGTAAAGTCAGCTCTCCCTGTTGCGCCCAATGTTGGAAAGCCGGAGAGAAATCCAGCGCGCCGACATACAGGTCTGCGCCCGCTGCCAGCAGCAAACGCGCTTTGCGTTCTGCGACATCACCGCCGCCCACCAGTAAACAACGTTTACCTTGTAGACGACAAAACAGGGGGAAATACTCCATGAAAACTCCTGAAAAAAGCCCGCGTTAAGCGGGCTGAAATAGGGGGGATTAAGCTGTTTTAACCGGTCCGACTGAAAGATCAGGTTGTGGGCGCTGTGCACGCGGTGTGGCGTACCAGTAACCGAGCCCCATAAACACCATGCCGGAAAGCATGTTACCCAACGTCACCCAAAGCAGATTGTGACCGATGCCGCCCAATGTCAGGCTCTCATTATGCTGACCGAACCAAGAGAGTGCAAAAACCGTCATGTTAGCCACGGAGTGCTCGAAACCGGAAGCAATAAACGCCAGCAGGCACCACCAAATCGCAATCATTTTCGCTGCGCCTTCAGTACGCAATGCCATCCAAATCGCCAGGCAAACTAACCAGTTACAGAGTGCGCCTTTGAAGAACAGGGCCATGGCGGGTTGGGCAGTTTTCGCCAGTGCAGCCGCGTGGATAAGCGAATTAGCATTAGGCAGCAGCGGGCCAGCGGCAAAGTAGTAAATCAGGGCAACCGCAACGGAGCCGACTAAATTACCCAACCAGGTTTGCGGCAAAACACACCACAACTGGCCTTGCGAAATACTGCCTGCTTTAACACCGATCGTCAGGAACATCGTATGGCCGGTGAAAAGTTCCGAACCCGCAACGATCACCAGCGTCAGCGCGATGCCAAAAGTGGCACCCATCACCAACGGCCGCAGGGCAGGATCGACAAGATTACCCAGCGTGAAGATCAAAATGATCGCTAAACCGACGTAAGCACCCGCCATCGCCGAGCTAATCCAGAAAGCCAGCGGGCTCTCCTGCGCAGTACGGACAATACGCGCCGCGTTGGCCGCGCTTTTATTCAGTGTGTCAGTAAACATGGTGTTGTCTCATAAAGTGAAATTCAGGCGCAAACTTCGACCTGGCCCGCGCTAACGCGCACCGGATACGCAGCGACCGAGCGTGCTTCATCTTCCATACAGTGGCCATCATAGAGGCGAAATCGCTGCTTTTTTAGCGGACTCGCCACCCACAATGCATCCTGATGCTCGGCGATAATGCCGCGCGACAGCACGCTGGCGTCGGCAAAAGGATCGATATTGCTGATGGCAAACAGCTGCTCATCATCACGTGGACGGAAAATGGCAATCTGCTGACCATTGACCAACGCACAGACGCCGGTCGCGGGTAAGATTTGTGTCAACTGACACACGACAGTCCACTGGCTCATGCTTCACTCTCCTCAATCAGCGTGACGGCAATACGTTCAGATGGGCGCGCCGGGCGATGTTGATCGCGTTCAGTCACGATTTGTACATTGGGATCGCGTTGCGGCGAATTGATAAAGTGGGCGAAGCGCGCCTGGCTTTGTTGATCCTGTAGCGTGGCGGTCCATTCACAACTCACGCTGCCGCGCAGGCGGTTCAATTCACTTTCCAGCTGCGCATTGATGCCTAATTTGTCGTCAACGATCACGCTGCGCAGATACTCAACGCCGCCTTCCAGACTCTCTAGCCACAACGACGTGCGTTGGAGGCGATCGCCGGTACGGATGTAAAACATCATGAAACGATCGAGGTAGGTCACTAAGGTGGCTTGATCGAGATCGGCTGCCAGCAGATCCGCATGGCGAGGTTTCATGCCGCCATTGCCGCAGATATAAAGATTCCAGCCTTTCTCAGTCGCAATCACGCCGACATCTTTGCCTTGAGCTTCAGCACATTCACGGGTACAACCCGACACGCCAAATTTCATTTTGTGAGGCGTACGAATACCTTTGTAACGATTTTCCAGCATCACGCCAAAGCCCAAGCTGTCGCCGACGCCAAAGCGGCACCAGGTGCTGCCAACGCAGGTTTTTGCCATGCGCAATGCTTTCGCATAGGCGTGACCGGTTTCAAAGCCCGCAGCAACCAGCTGGGACCAAATCGCCGGAAGATCATCTTTCTGGGCACCAAACAGGCCAATACGTTGTGAACCGGTGATTTTGGTGTAGAGGTTGTACTGCTGTGCGACTTCGCCAATCACTTGCAGACCTTGCGGGGTGATTTCACCGCCCGGTGAACGCGGGATCACTGAATAAGTGCCGTCTTTCTGAATATTGCCGAGGAAAACATCATTGCTGTCCTGCAGCGGCGTATGTTGCGGTTTCAGGACATAATCATTCCAGCAAGAAGCCAGCAGCGATCCCACCGTGGGTTTACACACTTCGCAGCCGTAACCCTGACCATATTTAGCCAACAGCGCATCAAAGCTTTTAATTTCGTCTACCCGAATCAGGTGATACAACTCCTGGCGCGAATAAGGGAAGTGGGCGCAAAGATGATTATTCACTTCAATGCCCTGACGGCTAAGCTCGCTGTTAAGCACCTGCGTAATCAGCGGTATGCAGCCGCCACATCCGGTGCCGGCACGGGTTTCCCCTTTTAACGCCGCCACGGTGTGACATCCGCCTTTTACTGCTGTGATGATGTCGGCTTTAGTGACGTCAAAACAGGAACAAATCTGCGCGTTGTCAGGCAGCGCATCCACGCCAATTGACGGCTTTTCGCCGCTGCCGGTCGGAAGAATCAACGCTTCCGGATTGCCAGGTAAAGGAATCGCATTCAGGACCAGTTGCAGTAGATTGCCATAATCGCTGGTATCACCGACCAGCACTGCGCCAAGCAGCGTTTTCTGATCTTCGCTGAGGATCAGGCGCTTGTAGATAGATTTGCTTTCATCCAGCCAGACAACACTTTTCGCGCCCGGCGTGTTGCCACGAGCATCGCCAATGCCGCCGACATCTACGCCCAGCAGTTTTAATTTGGCGCTCATGTCCGCGCCAGAAAAAGCGTTATCACGGCCCAATAGCGTATCGCAGGCGACCTGGGCCATTTTATAGCCCGGCGCAACCAGGCCAAATACACGATCTTGCCAGGCGGCGCATTCACCGATGGCGTAAATAGTGGGATCGCTGGTTTGGCAGCGGTTATTAATGGCAATGCCACCGCGCGTACCGATTGAAAGTCCGCACTGCTTCGCCAGTTTGTCCTGCGGACGAATACCGGTTGAGAAGACAATAAAATCGACCTGCAACTCGCTGCCATCCGCAAACTGCAGCGTTTTGCCGCCTTTGTCATGATGAAGAATCTGTTGGGTATTTTTGCCGGTATGTACCTGCACGCCCATCTCTTCAATCTTGCGACGCAGCTGTTCGCCGCCCTGTTTGTCGAGCTGTTCCGCCATTAAGACGGGCGCAAACTCAATAACGTGCGTCTCGACACCCAGATTTTTCAGCGCACCTGCGGCTTCCAAACCCAGTAATCCACCGCCAATCACCGCGCCACGTTTGCTGCGACGTGAACAGGCTTCGATAGCGTTGAGATCTTCAATCGTGCGATAAACAAAGCAGTTGCTGCCCTCGGCCCCTTTGATGGGCGGAATCCAGGGATAAGAACCGGTGGCAAAAATCAGCGTATCGTAATGAACGGCGCGACCGGTGTTAGAGTGAATCAGCTTCTCTTCCCGGTTGAGGGTAATGGCGCGTTCGCCAAGCAGCAGCTTGACCTGATGTTTTTCATAAAAACCTTCGCGAACCAGGGAAAGTTCTTCGGCGGTGTGGTGGGAGAAGTATGCAGAAAGGTGAACGCGATCATAGGCGACGCGGGGTTCTTCACAAAAAACGGTCAACGAAAACTGGCCAGGATCAGCTTTGTCGATCAGCTCTTCTATGAAGCGGTGGCCGACCATGCCGTTACCAATAATGACGACATTGTGCTTGCTCATTGTTGCCTCAAATTTGCGATATCTGCGGCTACAATAGCGCGACGTTTTTAGCCCTTATTGATGTATATCAATAAGGGCTTTATATACCTATTTAGAGTTATATGGCTGATTTTGAAAGATTTTATCTAACCCGCTTATATTGCTGAAAAAAGCGTTATCTGGCTCGCTCTCATCATGAAGCTGAATCGTGCTAGCTTTAAGCGAATACGTCTGAATGGAGAACGCATCGCTATGACTAAACCGTCCCTGAAGTCGATTATCAATTTGCGCCTGCCCGGGCGTGATGGAGAGTGGCAGATCGATATTGCTGAAGGCAAGATCGCCGCTATTCATCAGCAGTCGCAGCACACCGAGCAGATGAATGCGGTGCTGGATGCAGAAGGCGGATTAGCCAGTGCGCCATTTATTGAGCCGCATATTCACCTCGATACCACGCAAACGGCGGGCGAACCGACGTGGAATCAATCCGGCACGCTGTTTGAAGGCATTGAGCGCTGGGCTGAGCGCAAAGCGTTGCTCAGCCATGAAGATGTAAAGCAGCGCGCGATGCAAACGCTGAAGTGGCAAATCGCGAATGGCATTCAGTTTGTGCGTACCCACGTAGATGTTTCTGATCCCACCTTGACCGCGCTGAAAGCCATGCTGGCGTTGAAAGCGGACATGGCGCCGTGGATTGATATCCAGATTGTGGCGTTTCCGCAGGAGGGGATTCTCTCTTATCCCAATGGTGAAGCGTTGCTGGAAGAGGCGATGCGCATGGGCGCGGATGTGGTCGGCGCGATCCCCCATTATGAATTTACCCGCGAATATGGCGTGGAGTCGCTGCATAAGGCATTTGCCCTTGCTAATCGTTACGACAAGCTGGTGGATGTGCACTGCGATGAGATTGATGATGAGCAGTCGCGCTTTGTGGAAACCGTGGCGGCGCTGGCACATCGAGATGGCATGTGCGCGCGCGTAACCGCCAGTCATACCACGGCAATGCACTCTTATAACGGCGCTTATGCTTCACGCTTGTTTCGTTTGCTCAGCCTTTCAGGCATTAACTTTGTGGCAAATCCACTGGTGAATATTCATCTGCAAGGACGCTTCGACACCTATCCCAAAAGACGCGGTATTACGCGGGTAAAAGAGCTGCTGGAAGCGGATATTAATGTCTGCTTTGGTCATGATGATGTGTTTGATCCCTGGTATCCGCTTGGCACCGCCAACATGCTGCAGGTGCTGCACATGGGTCTGCATGTTTGTCAGCTAATGGGATATGAACAGATTGATGCAGGACTAAAGCTGATTACTCACAACAGCGCGAAGACCATGAATCTCAGCGGTTACGGTCTTGAGGTCGGTAATGATGCCAATCTGATTATTCTACCGGCAGAGAACGGTTTTGATGCGGTAAGGCGGCAGGTTCCCGTACGCTATTCGATTCGTGGTGGCGCACTGATTGCGGCGACCCAACCGGCGCAGAGCGAGATTTATTTACGGGAAGCAGAGCGGGTGGATTTTAAACGCTGAACGAGGCAGGGCGGCGCCGTAACGCCGCCTTCGGGGATTAATGCGTAACGTGACCATGCTGGCGATGCTTGGTAACAAAACCCAGCAGCACACACATGACGAACACCACAGCATACAAGCCATTCGCGGTAGAGAGCGCAGTGTGTACGCCACTCTTTTCAACAATCGGGCCGGTAACCACAAAGGTCAACATGGTGCCAACGGTGCCGCAGGTCAGGATAAAGTTCACCAGCTTCGGTGAAGCGACTTTGGTTTGCAGCGAACCCAGCGTGATGATGGTGGTGTAAATTGCGCTGGAGCTGAAACCCAGAATCATGATGATCCAACTCAACATGCTGGCGTCGTTGCTGCTGACAAACCAGTACATCAATACCGTGGCGAGGCCCGCTAACACCATTAGAATGCGTTGCAGGTCGAAGAAACGCAGCAGGAAGCTGAACACCCACATGCCAACCATGTAGGCTGTCCAGAAGTTACCGACCAACTGACCTGCGCTGGCGATATCCATGCCCATGGTTTTGGTCGCGTATTCTGGTACCCAAGAGATAAAGCCAAGCTGGCCGAGGATGTAGCACAGCGCGGCAACGGAAAGCAGCAGCACGCCCACGCCCCATTTCTCTTTTTCTACGGTTGGGCTGTTTTCTGGTTTGCGCAGCACGGGGAATTCAATAAACATCGCCAGAACAAAAATAGCCACATAGATAACGCCGATGCAGACATAAACCCAGTACCATGGCAACTGACGCGCCAGCAGAATCCCTGCCAGCACCGGAAACAGCGTGCCTGCCATGCTGAAAAAGGAGTCGGTAAACAGCAGGCGTGAACCGCGTTGACGACCTTCGTACATATGGGTAATCAGGAAAGTACCAATCGACATGGTAATGCCGCTGACCACACCCAGCACGAACATGCATAGCGAGAAGATGCTGAGATCGCGGCTGGTCATCAGGCCAATGATGGCAAACACCATTAATATGAAGCCGAAAATCAACTGGCGCTTCAGCGGGATAATAACCATCAACCAGGCGTTAAGAAAAACTGCCGCCAGGATGCCGGTATTAAGGAAGGTAAACGTATTACTCATGCTAGAAATAGGGATCTGGAAATCTTTCGCAATATCACCCATTACCATGCCGGTGACGATCACCAGCGCGCCGGTAAGCGCATACGAAAAGAAGCTGATCCAGGTAAGGCCTAGTCGATTGCGGTTTGTCATGTTCTGAACCTGTTAAGAACCGGAAGGTCGGCAAAAGTGTCAGAAAGTGTAAACGCAACTGTGATCTTAATAAACAACCAGTGAAAATCAGGATCCATATTTCATTGAATGTGTGATTTTAGTCACGTAAGACGTTGGGTTTAACGTTTGCGCTGTTTCGTTGAGCTCAGCGTAAATTAAGGTAAAACGCTGGCTCTTGTATTACATGCTCTTTACAATCAATCACGTTTTGAGCTCGCTCTCCAAGGTAAGGAATCTTTCATGTTTAAACGTACTTTGACAGCGGCAGTTGCCCTGTTAGCGCTCTCCTCAGTTTCCGCCTCGGCATTAGCCGCTAAAGGCGATACACACGTTCTGCTTACTACTTCTGCCGGCAATATCGAACTCGAACTGAACGACCAAAAAGCGCCGGTTTCAGTGAAAAACTTTGTCGATTATGTGAACAACGGTTTTTATAACAATACTATTTTCCACCGTGTGATCCCGAGCTTTATGGTTCAGGGTGGCGGCTTCACCACGGATATGCAGCAGAAACAGACCAATGCGCCAATCAAAAATGAAGCGGACAATGGCTTGCGTAACCTGCGTGGCACCATTTCAATGGCGCGTACGGCTGATAAAGACAGCGCCACTAGCCAGTTCTTCCTGAACGTGGCAGATAACGCCTTCCTCGATCACGGCCAGCGTGATTTTGGTTATGCGGTATTTGGTAAAATTGTGAAAGGCATTGAAGTGGCCGATAAAATTTCTCAGGTGCCAACGAAAGATGTAGGCCCATACCAGAATGTACCGTCAAAACCGGTAGTTATCATTTCCGCAAAAGTCCTGCCTTAACGCACTTATATCGCCATCTCCCGATGGCGAACCCTATCCGCCTCCGGCAAAGGAAAATTTTGCTCTTATACTTAGGGCAAATCCCAGCAGGAGGCGACATGGCACATAAACTCACAGACAAACAAAAATCTGCGCTCTGGCAACAGCGGCGTGCTGCCAGCTATCAGGCGAGCTGTCGGCTGGAAGGCTTCACGTTAAATGAGCTGGCTTTGAAAGGTGAAGATGCTCAGGCGCGACTGGAATCGTTGAGGAGGCAATATGGCCAATAATATTGCTGCCGCCCGCGATCCTTATCTGTGGCATAACGATGATGTGCTGAAAAATCGTCTTGATATTCACGATGCCGCTCAGCTACGCAAAGCGGAGTTAAGCTTCAGCGCAGCGCGGCTTGCTACGTTAGAGCTCAGCACCTATACGCTGGGTTTGCCCTATCTTTGTTATATTCACCGCACCCTCTTCCAGGATGTGTACAGCTGGGCAGGCGAGCTACGTACTATCGATATCTGGCGCGGCGATACGCCATTTTGCCATTTCGAATATATCGAAAAAGAGGGGAATACCCTCATGAGCGCATTGGAGGAGGAGAATGGTTTAGCCGATCTTTCCCCAGAAGCGTTTGTGCAGCGTATGGCGCATTATTATTGCGAGATCAATGTGCTGCATCCTTTCCGTGAGGGAAATGGCCGCGCGCAACGCATCTTCTTCGAACAGTTAGCGCTGCATGCAGGTTATTTGCTGGAGTGGGGAAAAATCGAGTCTGAAGCATGGAACGCTGCAAATCAGGCGGGTGCTTCCGGCGACCTCAAGCCGCTTGAGAAGGTCTTTACGAAAGTGGTGAGTGAGATAGCGTAACAGCTGTAGAATGGCGGCGCTTTTAACCACTCAGGATTGGTCATGCTGCTGCTCATCGACAACTACGACTCTTTCACCTGGAATCTCTACCAATACTTTTGCGAACTCGGCGCAGAAGTCAGCGTGGTGCGCAATGACGCCATCACGCTGGAAGAAATAGAGGCGCTGCCTTTGACGCATCTGGTGATTTCGCCCGGCCCTTGTACACCGGATGAATCGGGGATTTCGCTGGCGGCGATTCGCCATTTTGCCGGACGTATACCGATACTGGGCGTCTGTCTGGGTCATCAAGCTATCGCGCAAGCATATGGAGCCAAAGTGGTGCGCGCGCGTCAGGTGATGCACGGGAAAACCTCTGCCATTCAACACACCAGCTGCGGCGTGTTCCGCCTTCTGAAGAATCCCCTTACCGTAACGCGTTATCACTCTTTGATCGTCCAGCGTGATACGTTGCCAGACGAATTTGAGATTACCGCCTGGAGCCTGCGCGACGGGCAACCCGATGAAATTATGGGGTTCCGCCACAAAACCCTGGCGCTGGAAGGCGTACAGTTCCATCCAGAAAGCATTCTTAGCGAACAAGGGCATCAACTGCTGCGCAATTTTCTTGATCAGTAAAACACTGTTTGCCTTTGAATGATTTTTTATGCATATTTTGTGATTATTATTTCACATTGGCTCAACAAACAATCAAATGAGGTCGTCAATGGCAGCGGAAAAAATTGCGGTAACGCGGGAAACGTTCGATAACGTTATTTTGCCTGTTTATGCACCAGCGCAGTTTGTGCCGGTGAAAGGCAAAGGCAGTCGCGTATGGGACCAGCAAGGCAAAGAGTATATCGACTTTTCAGGCGGCATCGCGGTGACCGCGTTGGGCCACTGCCATCCGGCGCTGGTAGAAACGCTGAAAAGCCAGGGTGAAACGCTGTGGCATACCAGCAATGTTTTTACTAACGAACCGGCGCTGCGTCTTGCCAGCAAGTTAATCAACGCCACCTTTGCTGACCGCGTTTTTTTCGCCAACTCTGGCGCAGAAGCTAACGAAGCCGCCTTCAAGCTGGCGCGTTATTATGCCTATAAGCGTCATAGTCCTTTCAAAAGCAAAATCATCGCTTTCCACAATGCTTTTCATGGCCGCACGCTGTTTACCGTATCGGTTGGCGGGCAGCCGAAGTATTCCGATGGCTTTGGTCCAAAACCGGCGGATATTGTGCATGTGCCTTTCAACGATCTGGACGCTGTCAAAGCGGTGATTGACGATCACACCTGTGCCATCGTGGTTGAGCCGATCCAGGGTGAGGGCGGCGTGATGCCCGCCACGCCGGAATTTATGCAAGGCCTACGCGCATTGTGCGATCAACATCAGGCGCTGCTGGTGTTGGATGAAGTACAAAGCGGTATGGGCCGCAGCGGCAAGCTATTTGCCTATGAACATTATGGCGTGACGCCAGATATTCTGACCTCGGCCAAAGCGCTGGGCGGCGGTTTTCCGGTAAGCGCGATGCTGACCACCAATGAAATCGCGTCGACCATGGCGCCGGGCGTGCACGGCACCACTTACGGCGGTAATCCGCTGGCGTGCGCCATTGCCGAAACTGCGTTGGACATCATCAACACACCGGAAGTCCTGGACGGGGTTGAAACGCGTCGTCAGCAATATGTTGAAGCGCTGAAGGCTATTGATGCGAAGCACGATCTGTTCTCAGATATTCGCGGTAAAGGTTTGCTGATTGGCGCGGCGCTGAAACCGCAGTACGCAGGCAAAGCGCGAGACATCCTGAATGCTGCCGCGGCAGAAGGTTTGATGATTTTGGTGGCTGGCACCGACGTGATTCGTTTTGCGCCATCGCTGGTGATCGAGCCCGCCGATATTGAAGAAGGCATGATGCGTTTCGCCAAAGCGGTAGAAAAGGTGCTTAACGCGTAACGCCTTTTCTCCGTGAATTAGCTTTTCCGCAAATGCCTCACCAGCCAGCGACCGTGTTGCGGGCGCTGGCTCCAGGCCAAAGACGAGATGGTATGCATCACGCTCAGATGGGCCTGAATGCGTTTAACATGCTGCTCTAACACCGTAATCGGGCCTTCGTTGATGTTCTCTGCGGCTTCCAACACGTTGGTCTGAGAACTGTTCCCGTCATACTCCAGCCGCTGCTGACAACGCTGCAAGGCAATTTCACACGACTGCAAATAGCTCTCCGCCAGTGAAGGGGGCAACATGGTATGTTCACGCGCCAGAATGGTCATGGCGTTAATGTGTTCAACGATGAACTGACTGTGTGTCACCCACATGCGCATATCTTTTAAATATTGCGAATTAAAACCCGGCTCCTGCATCGCCTGATTGAGCGAGTTGAACAAGGCGTTATGTGCCTGATTAACCAGCACCCGCTGATAAGCCAGTTTTTCAGCCGATTGTTCAGGCCCCAGCAACATGCGCAGCGCATCCTGGTAAGTTTCCAGCGCATCATGCGCATTTTGACGCAATAAACCGCTCTGCCATTGTGGCCACAGCCACACCATACCGCCAAAGGCGATCAGGCAGCCCATTATGGTATCCATCAGGCGCGGCAGCAGAAATTGCGCGCCATTCAGTGACAGCAACTGCAACGAATAAACCGCTGTGACGGTAAAACCAATCGTTGCCCAACCATAAAACTGGCGAGTGAAGACATAACTGATAAAAGTAATGGCCAGCATGATCAACAGCACCAGCGATTCCGGGACGGCGAAGCGCAGCGTGGCGGCCGCAATCACCAATCCAGCAAAAGTACCCAGCGCACGGTGCTGAATACGAACCCGCGTGGCGCTGTAACTGTTCTGGCTGACGAACATAATGGTCATCAAAATCCAGTAGGGTTTGGGGATATTGAAAAACATCGCCAACGCGCTGCCAAACATCAGCATCACAGAAAACCGTCCGGCGGTGCGCAGTGCGGCGGATCTGAATCTTAGATAGCTACGCAACGCAGACAGAAGCGGAAGGCGACGTTGGCGATCGGCCATTAAGTCACGTTGATAGAGCGGCTTTTGCGTACGTAACACGCGGGCGATGCGGTTGAAATGGTAAAGACAAAAATTGCCGACCGGGTTATCGGGATGCTGGCGCGTAATTTTTTCCAGTGCGCCCAGCTGTTTATCCATTGAGAAACGATCGGGAAGCTGGTGATAAAGGATGTTGTCAGCTAAGACGCGCAGCCGTGCAGAAATGGTTTTAGCGTTCCAGCGGATCACCGCTTCGGCATGGCTTTGCTCAACCAGCTTTTGCACTTCTTCCGGCTGATGCAGACTGACCGAAATATGCTCCTGTAAATCCAACGCAACTTGAAAAGCCCGCTTCAGGCGTTTATGGGTTTCATCACCGTTGGCAGACAGCATATGCATCTGCTGATAGCAGATATTAATCAAATCCACCGCTTTTTGCTGACGCGCCAGCAGAGGTGGCAGCGCCTTTTCAGGATCGGTGAGTTGTGTCAGCAAGGTGTATTTCGCGTCGCAATAATTTGCCAGCTCGCGATAGACCAGACTCAGGCTTTCACGCATTGGTTGCTCTTTCCACAACCAAAACCAGAACCAGTTAAACAGGCCATACCACAGCGTACCGCCAATGTAGAGCAGCGGCGGAACCCAGATAGGCATGTGACCCATCAGGCTCAAGGTGAAGATTGAGGCGATCAGCGCGCCGGGCAGTAAACGCCCGTGAAGTGGACTGATCTCACCCGTTACACCCAGCAAAAGCGGCACGACAAACAGAATCGCGGGCAGGGGAATGCCTTTCAGCGTGAGCCACTGAATAAGAAAGCTGCCAAGTGCAAACAGGCCGCCGCCAACGATCAGGCGTTTGAAGAAGCGCTTGTGGGGCGTATCAAGGCCAGCAATATTGCAGCAAGCGGGAACCAGTGAGAACAGCAGACCTTTTTGCAGATCGCCAAACAGCCAGCCGAGCGCAACGGGCACGCAAAGGACCAGCGTTTGCCGCAGGGCATAATTGATCTCAGGATGATAAATGATTCGACGCCACATCAGCTCAGCGCAAATAATAACGGCGTGATGTTGCCATCACGCCGGGAGTGACAGGAATTAGCGGGTGCCGTAAACGACGATGGTTTTGCCGTGTGCTGAGATCAGGTTCTGATCCTCCAGCATCTTCAAAATACGGCCCACGGTTTCACGTGAACAACCAACAATTTGGCCAATTTCCTGACGAGTAATTTTAATTTGCATGCCGTCGGGATGCGTCATGGCGTCTGGCTGTTTGGCCAGATTAAGCAGTGTTTGTGCAATGCGTCCAGTCACGTCGAGGAAAGCGAGGTTACCCACTTTTTCTGACGTTACCTGTAAGCGACGCGCCATCTGCGACGACAGTCGCATCAAAATATCCGGGTTTACCTGAATCAACTGACGGAATTTCTTGTAAGAAATTTCCGCCACTTCGCACGCGGTTTTCGCACGTACCCAAGCGCTGCGTTCCTGACCTTCTTCAAACAGGCCAAGCTCGCCGATAAAATCGCCTTGATTCAGATAGGAGAGAATCATCTCTTTGCCTTCTTCATCTTTGATCAGAACCGCAACGGAACCTTTCACGATGTAGTAAAGCGTTTCAGCTTTTTCACCTTGGTGAATCAGCGTACTTTTGGATGGATATTTGTGAATATGGCAATGGGACAGGAACCATTCGAGTGTAGGGTCTGTTTGCGGTTTGCCGAGAACCATTCGCTATTATCCTCTGTTGTAATCGTGCCCAAAATACAGGGGACAGTTTCCCTGTCAGGCGATGAAAGCGTAAAGCATTTTCCATTTTGGAAATTATTCGGGCTGCATTTGGCGCAGTGCGCTTAATTCTTCCCGGCTCCGTCATCAAGTGACGAAAAATATTTTCAGCTCTGTTTGTAGCACAGCTTTTGCCGACTGTCTTGTGTTGTCTCGCTTCAGCAAAGTGCGGATTTCTCTGGATTGCTGTTTACCAGGTGAAAGCGTACTCTGGCGGCAAATCAGCATATTCTGGGAGCTAAATCATGCAGGCAAGAGTGAAATGGGTTGAAGGTCTAACGTTTCTTGGCGAATCCTCTTCTGGTCATCAGGTTTTGATGGACGGCAACGCCGGCGATAAAGCCCCTAGCCCAATGGAAATGGTGTTGATGGCAGCGGGCGGTTGCAGCGCGATTGATGTAGTCACCATTTTGCAGAAAGGCCGCAATGATGTAGTGGATTGCGAAGTGAAGCTGACGTCCGAACGTCGCGAAGAGGCGCCGCGTATTTTTACGCATATTAATTTGCACTTTATTGTCAGCGGCAAAGCGCTGGCTGATAAAGCGGTTGCACGTGCTGTCGATCTTTCGGCTGAGAAGTATTGCTCAGTCGCGATCATGTTGGGTAAAGGGGTAGAAATGACCCACAGCTATGAAGTGAAAGAACGGTAATTGCTGGAGGCCGACTCTCGGCCTCTCTATCCATCATTTTTCAAATTGCTGGTGCGTTGACTGCCCGCATTCACCGGTATCATCTACTTTAATCAGCTCATCAGGATTGATTCGTTGCCATCTCCCTGCGATTCGAATTATTTAGGGTAGATATTTATTCAATCCGCTTACCTTCCATTAATCGTTTTACCAATGGCCCCATAATCAACTCCATCGCTAATCCCATCTTGCCGCCCGGCACCACCAGCGTATTAATGTGCGAAATGAACGATCCCTGTAGCATCGCCAGCAGATAAGGAAAATCGATATCTTCCAACGCCTGAAAATGGATCACCACAAAGCTCTCATCCAGCGACGGAATGGTGCGTGCGGCAAACGGGTTTGACGTGTCTACGGTAGGAACGCGCTGGAAGTTAATATGCGTGCGGGAAAACTGTGGGGTAATGAAATTGATGTAATCCTCCATTGAACGCACCACTGAATCCATCACCGCTTCACGTGAATGCCCGCGTTCGCTGGTATCACGCACCAGCTTCTGAATCCATTCCAGATTCACAATCGGCACTACGCCAACCAGTAAATCGACGTTTTCAGCCACATTGTGTTGTGCTGTCATAACGCCGCCGTGCAGGCCTTCGTAAAATAAAATATCCGTATTCGACGGCAGCGGCTGCCAGGGTGTAAACGTGCCGGGCACTTGATTCCACGGCACCGCTTCATCATAGGTATGCAGATATTTGCGCGACTCACCCTGACCACTTTTACCGTATTCGATAAAAGAGTGTTCTAGCAGGCCGAAGTCATTGGCTTCGGGACCGAAATAGCTGACATGACGTCCAAGATCGCGCGCTTTGCGGATCGCCATGTCCATTTCCGGGCGGGTAAAGCGGTGAAAACTGTCACCTTCAAGCTCTGCCGCGTGCAGATCCAGCTGCTGAAAAATCTTACGAAAGGCGAGGCTGGTGGTGGTGGTTCCGGCTCCGCTGGAGCCGGTCACCGCGATAATTGGATGCCGAGCAGACATAAAAAAACTCCCTGTGAGGTCGGGCGAAGAGCATTGTTAGCATGAATTTCTCGTTAGCGCATTAGCTGCGAAATTCATTGCGCGGCATGATATTTACCGTTTCATGCAGTTCAGACCACACCAGCACAACATCGCCACGCTCAAGCTGGCGGCGCACATCAGCAACTTTGTCTTCCAGACTGCGCTCATGCTCGCCGTAGTCGGTACCTTCTCGCAGGACAAAGGTTTCAATCAGATTTTCGAGTGTTTCGGGCGAAACATCTTGCCAGGGAATAATCACGGGTTAGCAATCCAAAAAAGGGGAAATCCATTGCGGCACGCGCTGTTCCAGCCACAGTTGCGGTTGACGCAGCGTACCACCGACAAAACCAACATGGCCGCCATGTGACGTCAGCTGATAAGTAATAGTGGCAGATAATTGTTCTTTGCGCGGTATCACTTCATCGCTCATAAACGGATCGTCTTTGGCATGAATGATCAGCAGCGGTTTACGCACCGCCTTTAATAAAGGCAAAGCACTGGCACGACGATAATAGTCGCTGGCATCCGTAAAGCCGTGGGCACGTGCGGTGATCGCATCATCAAAATCACGTAAACGGCGCAACGCCTTCAATTGAGTTAAATCCACCGGCAGCGTTTCCGGCCAGGCAAGCAGCTTGCGTTCAGCGTTTTTCTTGAGTTGAGCGAGCAGGTAATATTGATAGAAGCGTGAGAAACCTCGCTCCAGCCGGAGGCTACAGGGCTCAAGCATCAGTGGGGCCGAAACGATTACGCCTGCATCCAGTGCGGCCTCGTTGCCTTGTTGACCCAGCAGACAGCCCAGCATATTACCGCCAAGCGAGAAACCAACCGCCACGGTGGGAACATGGCCCCAGTGCGCGCGTAACCAGTGCAGGAAAAAGCTGGCGTCGCCGGTTTCGCCGGAGTGATAAATACGGTTCAGGCGATTTGGCTCGCCACTGCAACCGCGAAAATGCATGACCACCGCCAGCCAACCGCGCGCCTGACACATCTCCATCAAACCATGTACATAAGGGCTGGTAAAACTCCCCTCAAGGCCATGAAACAGAACCACGCGCGGCTTGTGCTGCGCTTGCTGCGGATTTTCACTCCACGCCAGATCAACAAAATCGCCATCCGGCAGATCGAGCCGCTGCCAGTGTGGCTGCAACGTTACATGGCGTCTGAGCAGGCGCGGCAGCACGGTTTGCAGATGCGGGTTGCGTAAGCCCGCGGGTGCGTTAAAACGTTCATCTGCACTGCCAGTAAATTTCATGTCGTAAAGGCTTGTCTGTTCCATATCACACTGTTAGCTTCGATAGGTTTTTTGCTTGATGGGGTGAGGAGCACCCGATTTTCATGGAACTGAGCCTTTTTTTATCGATGTTGGGTTTTCTCTGGGTCGCCGCGATCACGCCTGGCCCTAATAATATGTTACTCACCGCCTCGGGCGCCAATTTTGGCTTTATGCGCACCATTCCGCTGATGATTGGCATCATGATCGGCATGCAGGTCATGTTACTGATGGTGGCGTTCGGTGTGGGCGGCCTGATCGTGCTTTATCCTTCACTGCATTTATTCCTTAAGATTGCCGGTAGCCTCTATCTATTGTGGCTGGCGTGGAAGATTGCGACCGCAGCTTATGAAAAACTGGAAACCGATGATGCACCCGCAGCACCCATGCCATTTTGGCAGGGCGGATTATTACAGTTAATCAATCCCAAAGCCTGGTTAATGGCGTTGGGCGCGGTAGCCAGCTTTAGTCTGGCGGGCGAGGCGTACCGCCATTCCGTGATGGCAATTAGCCTTGGCATGTTCATTGTGAATTTGCTGTCAGGGGTAATCTGGATGGGGTTTGGCGCGATGATTGGCCGCATCCTTCGCAGCCGCCGGGCTTGGACAATTTTCAACGTGGCAATGGGCGCATTAACCGCAGCCTGCGTGCTGTTGATCTGGCATTGAGTTAACTGGAAGCGCGTTCAACGCGCTTCCAGGGCAACACTTCCCTAATAATCGGCGCGCGTGGATGGCGAATTTTTTCCAGCAGCAGCTGCACGCTGCGCGCGCCGAGCTGATACATCGGCTGTTCGATAGTGGTCAACGGCGGATTCAGGCTGCTGGTAAAAGGAATACCGTCAAAGCCCACAACGGCTAAATCTTCGGGTATCCGAAACCCGGCTTCCAGCGCGGTATGAATCACGCCAACCGCTAATACGTCAGAAACGGCAAACACCGCATCCGGTGGTTCCGGCTTCGTCATCAGTTCGCGTAACGCTTTGCTACCCGCTTCGCAGGAGATGTTTTCGGCATAGGCCACGCCCATCCAATCCAAACCCAGTTCTTCAATCGCCTGGCGATACCCTTTTTCACGATGATGTGAGTAGAGATAGCGCATATCGCCGTTTACCAGCCCGATGCGTTTACGCCCTTTGCCTGCCAGATAATGCACGGTGTCACGTGCGGCACCAAGATGATCGATGGTGACAGAAGAAGCCTGAATCAGCGGATCGAATTCCGAACACTGCACCCAAGGCGCATTGCCGATGATGGTGTTGAGATCTTGTAAACCTGCCGCCGCATCCATAGTAATCACGCCATCCACTACTTTCCCGGTCAGCAAGGCCAGATAGGCCGCTTCGCGCTGCAGCTGTGAAGCCGAATGACAGAGCAAAATATGATAACCGTGGATTTCAGCCTCAGCTTCAATCCCCTGAACTACCCGTGAACAGAAGGGATTAGTGATGTCAGAAATTAACACCATTAACATATGGCTTTGTGACGTACGCAGTTGGCGCGCTAACAAATTCGGCTGATAAGCGCTGGCGGAAATAGCTGATAAGACCTTTTGGCGGGTAGCCGGTTTAACGCCGGGATGTTGGTTCAGAACCCTTGAAACGGTGGCTTTGGATACGCCAGCCAACTGAGCAACTTTCTCTATCGACATCGAACACAAAGCCCTTCATTAGCCAGCAAAAAAAGAGGATATACCAATATCACAACCCGAATGTGAGCGCATAACCTATTTCCTCCTTTACGCTTTCTTAACGTTATCAACTGCAGTCTTGACTGCTTTTCTAATTGCATCCAGTGCATGAGTTTTGCGGATTTTGATCTAAGAACTTATTTCTATTAGGGATAATTTTTAATTCCTTCATGAAATTAAACGTCTCAGTGAAACTGCCTGCATCATAAAAGCATCGGGGTGCAGCATCATGGTAGTAAAAGGACGATTGTCAATTTTAGCGGCGGCATTGGCGCTGCTGACATTCCAGGCGGCAGCGGTAAACGTCACAGTGGCGTACCAGACTTCAGCGGAACCAGCCAAAGTTGCGCAGGCGGACAATACGTTTGCGAAAGAGAGCGGCGCAACGGTTGACTGGCGCAAATTCGACAGTGGTGCAGGCGTGTTGCGTGCACTCGCTTCGGGTGACGTACAAATCGGTAATATCGGTTCTAGCCCGCTAGCAGTTGCGGCGACGCAGCAGTTACCCATAGAAGCATTCCTGCTGGCCTCTCAGCTGGGAAATTCAGAAGCGTTCGTGGTGAAAAAAAGCATTACCAGCCCGAAAGACCTGATCGGTAAACGCATCGCTGTTCCTTTCATTTCAACGACGCATTACAGCTTGTTGGCCGCACTTAAGCATTGGGGCATCAAGCCTTCGCAGGTTCAGCTTGTTAACCTTCAACCGCCCGCCATTATTGCCGCCTGGCAGCGTGGTGATATTGATGGCGCTTACGTCTGGGCTCCCGCCGTTAACCAGCTGGAGAAAGAGGGCAAGGTGCTGACAGATTCTTCACAAGTGGGCAGCTGGGGCGCGCCAACCCTCGACGTTTGGGTGGTACGCAAAGACTTCGCCGAACAGCATCCCGATATCGTAACGGCTTTCGCCCGTAGTGCATTGGCAGCGCAGAAACCTTACATCGATAACCCCGATGAATGGCTGAAACAGCCAGACAACCTGAGCAAGCTGTCTCGTCTGAGCGGCGTGCCGGAAGCGCAAGTTGCGGGGCTGGTGAAAGGCAACACTTATCTCACTGCACAGCAGCAGGTTGAGCAGTTAGGCAAGCCGGTTAACAAGGCGATTGTCGATACCGCGCAGTTCCTGAAAGAGCAGGGCCGTGTGCCGCAGGCGGAGAGTGACTACAGCAGCTTCGTCACTACGCGTTTTGTTGCGCCGTTAGCTAAACCCTAAGTCACCTTGTAAGGAGTCACCATGCTACGCATCGCGCATCTTAATGCTCGTTACGCCGGACAACCCGCCTTGCAAGACATCAATCTGCAAGTGGATAAAAGCGAACTGCTGGTGGTGCTGGGTCCATCGGGTTGCGGCAAAACCACGCTGCTCAACCTGATTGCCGGTTTTCTTCCGGTTGAATCTGGCAGCATCACGTTGGAAGGCAAGACGATCAATGGCCCAGGCGCGGAGCGTGGCGTGGTATTTCAAAATGAAGGATTGCTGCCCTGGCGCAATGTTCTCGACAACGTTGCGTTTGGCTTACAGCTAGCCGGCATGGCGCGTCAGGAACGCGAAACTATTGCGCGTCGGTTGATCAAAAAAGTGGGACTGGAAGGCGCGGAAAAACGCCAGATTTGGCAGCTTTCCGGCGGACAGCGCCAGCGTGTAGGGATTGCGCGAGCCTTAGCTGCCGATCCACAACTGTTATTGCTGGACGAACCGTTTGGGGCACTTGACGCCTTTACCCGCGAACAGATGCAAACGTTGCTACTGACGCTGTGGCGCGACAGCGGCAAACAGATTCTGTTGATTACCCACGATATCGAAGAAGCCATTTTTCTCGCCAGCGAATTGATTCTGCTTTCACCGGGGCCGGGCCGCATTGTTGAGCGACTGCATCTTGATTTTGGACAGCGCTTTGCCAGCGGTGAAGCGTGCCGCAGTATCAAATCTGATCCAGCGTTCATTGCTCAACGCGAATATGTGCTGAGCCGCGTCTTTGCCCAGCGAGAGGCTTTTGTATGAGCGCCTTAATCAACGACAAAACCAGCGTGGCACGACGCCGCCTGCATTGGCCGCTCTCCATGCAACTCAGCCTGAGCTTGCTGAGTTTACTGATGCTGTTGCTGGTGTGGTGGGGCGTCACGGCGCTTGGCCTGATTGCGCCGCTGTTCTTGCCTTCACCGCAGCAGGTGCTGAGCAAGCTGTTCCTGATTGCCAGCGCCCAAGGATTTATGGACGCCACGCTGTGGCAGCATCTGGCCGCGAGCCTGACGCGCATGGTCATTGCTTTGCTGGCGGCGGCGGCAATCGGTATCCCGGTTGGCATTGCGATGGGGCTGAGTCCGGCAGTGCGTGGGTTACTCGATCCGCTAATAGAGCTTTATCGCCCAGTACCGCCGCTGGCGTATTTGCCGCTGATGGTGATCTGGTTTGGCATCGGCGAAACCTCGAAAATTTTGCTGATTTACCTGGCGATATTCGCGCCGGTTGCGCTGTCAACGCTGGCTGGCGTACGTAATGCGCAGCAGGTGCGCATTCGTGCCGCGCAAGCGCTCGGTGCCAGCCGTTGGCAAATCTTGCGCTGGGTTATTTTGCCCGGTGCGTTGCCAGAAATTCTTACCGGTCTGCGTATTGGCTTGGGGGTGGGCTGGTCAACGCTGGTGGCTGCTGAACTGATCGCTGCAACGCGTGGACTCGGTTTTATGGTGCAGTCAGCCGGAGAATTCCTTGCTACCGATGTGGTGCTGGCCGGAATTGCCGTGATTGCCGTGATTGCTTTTAGCTTAGAACTCGGGCTGCGTGCATTGCAGCGCCGCCTGACGCCCTGGAATGGAGAACAACAATGAACGAACGTCTGAATATCACTGCACTGGGTCCGAACATTGGTGCGCAGGTTGCTAACCTTGATTTAGCGCGTCCCTTAAGCGATGCGCAGTTTGAGCAGCTTTATCATGGCTTGCTGCGTCATCAGGTGCTTTTTTTACGCGATCAGGTGATTACCCCGGAGCAGCAGCGGGCGCTGGCAATACGATTTGGCGATTTACATATTCATCCGGTTTATCCGCATGCTGAAGGCGTGGAAGAGATTATCGTGCTGGATACGCATCAGGATAATCCACCAGACAACGATAACTGGCATACCGACGTCACGTTTATCGATACGCCACCCGCGATTGCGATTTTAGCGTCAAAGGTGTTGCCGGAGTCTGGCGGCGATACGTTGTGGACCAGCGGCATTGCCGCCTATGAAGCGCTTTCTACGCCGCTTAAAACATTGCTGGCGGAATTGCATGCCGAACACGATTTCAAAAAATCGTTTCAGGAATTTAAATACCGCAAGAGTGAAGAAGAGCATCAGCGCTGGCAGCAAGCGGTGGCGAAGCATCCGCCGGTACAACACCCGGTTATTCGTACCCATCCGGTCAGCGGTAAAAAAGCATTGTTCGTTAATGAAGGCTTTACTACGCGGATTGTTGATTTGAGTGAGAAAGAGAGCGAGGCGCTATTAGGCTTTTTGTTTGCCCATGCGACTAAACCTGAGTTTCAGGTGCGCTGGCGCTGGCAGCCGAACGATGTCGCTATTTGGGATAATCGCGTAACACAGCATTATGCCAATGCGGATTATTATCCGGCGCGGCGGGTGATGCATCGGGCGACAGTGTTAGGCGATAAACCGGTTTGATTTTGCGGGCTGGATTCGAAGTTTGTGCCTCAGACAGTGCTGGCTGTCCCCCATCCCGGCCTTCCCCCGCTAAGCGGGGGAAGGAGACGCTGCCACATGCTGGTAAAGTGCTGCCACATGCTGACACCGAATTCGCATGTTGCAGCATTTTCCTCCCCCATGTATGGGGGAGGACTGAGGTGGGGGACAAACGACCTCGCACGCAAAGCGCCTTAAATTGACGCCATCATCTGCTCTAACTTCTCTTGCGCATCAAGCCACGCCATTTCGACCTCTTCCAGCGCCGATTTACTCTCTGCCTGAAGCTGCAGCGCGGCGGTTAAATCGGCTTTGCGGCTTTGATCGTAAATAGCGCTGTCGGAAAGCTGCGCTTCAGCGTCAGCCAACTGGCTTTGCCATTTGCTCATCTGCTTTTCCAGCTTCTCGATCTCTTTACGCAGCGGCTGAGTTTGGCTACGCAATTCGGCATCACGGCGCTTTTGATCTTTACGCGACTGCGCGCTGTTGACGTTATCCTGCTTGGGCGCGCTATCTTGTTGCGCCTGCTGCTTCTGCAAATCACTCAACCATTGCTGGTAATCTTCCAGATCGCCCGGGAAAACATCAACTTTACCGTCATGAACTAAATAGAGATCGTCGGTGGTGGCGCGGAGCAGGTGACGATCGTGCGACACCACCACCAGCGCGCCTTCAAAGTCGATCAATGCTTCAGTCAGCGCTTGACGCATGTCTAAATCAAGGTGGTTGGTCGGTTCATCAAGCAACAGCAGGTTAGGGCGCTGCCAGACAATCAGTGCCAACACCAGACGCGCTTTTTCACCGCCAGAAAAGCGTTCAGTAATTTCACTGACTTTATCGCCCTGGAAACCAAAGCCGCCTAAATAATCACGCAACTGCTGTTCCAATACCTTGGGCGCAATGCGGGCGAGATGTTGCAATGGTGATTCATCGGCGCGCAAAAATTCCAACTGATGCTGAGCGAAGTAGCCCAGTTTGATGCCTTTTGCTAAACCAATCTGACCTTGAAGCGCATCCAGTTCGCCTGCCAATAGCTTAATCAGCGTTGATTTACCCGCGCCATTACGGCCCAGTAAACCGATGCGCGAACCCGGCACCAGGTTCAGTTTGATGGCGTCAAGAATGATGCGATCACCATAGCCGGCGGTGACTTTCTCCATTTTGAGTAATGGATTCGGCAAGCTTTCCGGTGGACGGAAACTGAAGGTGAACGGGTTATCCACGTGCGCAGGCGCAATCATCTCCATGCGTTCCAGCATTTTGATGCGGCTTTGCGCCTGTTTAGCTTTAGATGCTTTGGCGCGGAAGCGATCAATGTAGCTGTGTAAATGCGCCACCTTTTCTTGCTGGCTTTCATACAGCGACTGCTGCTGTGCCAGTTTGGCGACGCGCTGACGCTCAAACGACGTGTAATTGCCGGTATATTCAAACAGCGATTGCTGTTCAATATGGATGATCTTGTCCACAACGGGATCGAGGAAATCACGGTCATGGGAAATCAGGATCAGCGTGCCTTCATAGCTTTTAAGCCAGCGCTCCAGCCAAATCACCGCGTCAAGATCGAGGTGGTTTGTTGGTTCATCCAGCAGCAGCAAATCAGAGCGGCAAATCAGCGCTTGTGCCAGGTTGAGGCGCATACGCCAGCCACCGGAGAAGTCGCTTACCGGACGTTGCAATTGTTCCTGACTAAAGCCCAAACCGTGCAGCAGACTTGAGGCGCGAGCCGGTATGCTCCACGCCTGAACCGCATCCAGTTTGCCGTGCAAAAGCGCAATGGCGTTGCCATCGTTGCGTGCATTCGCGTCAGCTAATTCAGATTCAAGCTGGCGGAATTCGCGATCGCCATCAATAACGTAGTCAAGAGCCGGTTTGCTCAAGGCAGGGGTTTCCTGATTAACCCAGGCCAATGCCCAGTTACCAGGAAAGGTCATGCTGCCGGCATCGCTGGTGATCTCACCTTTTAGCAGCGACAGCAGTGTGGATTTACCACAGCCGTTTTTCCCCACTAATCCGACTTTCTGGCCAGGATTGATGGTGGCGGTGGCATTGTCGAGCAAGACGCGGATGCCGCGGCGTATTTGTAAGGCTGAAAAGACAATCATAAGCGCCGTATCGTCAGAATATGTTAATTTACAGGCAACATAATAAGATTTTGCTGGTCGTGCATGGTAGCGGAAAAGCGCACCAATGACGACGATTTGGAGGGTAACGATGTCGCAGCCACCGAAGATTTTGCTGCTTTACGCCCACCCGGAATCACAGGATTCGGTTGCTAATCGGATTTTGCTGCAACCGGCTCAGGCAATGGAACATGTCACGGTTCGCGATCTCTACGCGATCTATCCGGACTTTTTTATTGATATTCACCGCGAGCAAGAACTCTTGCGTGAACATCAGGTCATTGTTTTTCAACACCCACTTTATACTTATAGCTGTCCATCGCTGCTGAAAGAGTGGCTGGATCGCGTATTGTCGCGCGGGTTTGCCAATGGTATCGATGGCAATGCGCTGGAAGGGAAATATTGGCGCAGCGTGGTGACGACCGGGGAACCTGAAGGCGCTTTTCAAAGCCAGGGCCTGAATCGCTATCGCATGAATGACATCATGCTGCCGTTTGAGCTGACCGCGCAGATGTGCAGTATGCACTGGATGCCACCGATGATTATCTATTGGGCGCGCCGCCAGAATCCCGAGTTGATGAAAAATTATGCCCGCGCCTATGGCGATTGGCTGGCAGCACCGCTGTCGAATGGAGGGTTGTAATGGGAGGACAAACGCTGCTGACCGCAGGAGTGATTTATCTGGTTGCGGCGGTGCTGATTGTACCCGTGGCGGCTCGCCTCGGTATTGGTGCAGTTTTGGGGTATTTGGTGGCGGGCATCGCTATCGGCCCGTGGGGATTAGGATTTATTAGCGACGTCGAAGAAATTTTGCATTTCTCCGAACTTGGCGTTGTTTTCCTGATGTTTATCATTGGGCTGGAGCTGAACCCTTCAAAGCTTTGGTCACTTCGTCGATCAATCTTTGGCGTAGGCGCCGCTCAGGTTATCTTCTCAGCCGCGATTCTTGGCACGCTGCTCTGGTTGAGTCATTTTGACTGGCAAGCTGCAGTGATTGGCGGGATTGGTTTAGCCATGTCCTCCACCGCAATGGCATTGCAGTTGATGCGTGACAAAGGCATGAACCGCAGCGAGTCAGGGCAGCTGGGCTTTTCTGTGCTGCTATTTCAGGACATCGCGGTTATTCCAGCGCTGGCATTGATACCTCTTTTAGCCGGAACCGACAGCGGACACATCGACTGGCTAAAACTTGGCATGAAAGTGCTGGCGTTTGCGGGCATGTTGATTGGTGGCCGCTATTTGCTGCGCCCGATATTCCGTTACATCGCCGCTTCGGGCGTGCGTGAGGTGTTTACTGCCGCGTCGCTGCTGTTGGTGCTGGGATCGGCGCTGTTTATGGACGCGCTGGGTTTGTCTATGGCGCTTGGCACATTCATCGCCGGGATTCTGCTGGCGGAAAGCGAATATCGCCATGAGCTGGAAGTGGCTATTGATCCCTTCAAAGGCTTGCTGCTGGGCTTGTTCTTTATTTCCGTGGGCATGGCGTTAAACCTTGGCGTGCTTTATACCCATATCTTTACCATCTTACTCGGCGTGCTGATTCTGGTAGTGGTTAAAACGCTGGTGCTGTATGTGTTGGGCAGAATGTTCGGCTTGCGCAGTTCAGAGCGTCAGCAGTTTGCCGGTGTGTTAAGTCAAGGTGGTGAATTCGCCTTCGTGCTCTTTTCCGCCGCTTCATCGGCAAAATTGTTCTCTGGCGATCAGCTGCCGTTGCTGCTGGTGACAGTAACCTTATCAATGATGACCACGCCGCTGCTGATGAAAGGAATTGATCGGCTACTGGCGCGCCGTTTCAACGAAACGGATGAGAATGCAGAGAAGCATTTTGTTGAAGACGACCAGCCGCAGGTGATTGTGGTCGGTTTTGGACGTTTTGGTCAGGTTATCGGACGCTTGTTGATGGCTAATAACAAGCGGATTACCGTTTTGGAACGTGACATCAGCGCGGTCAGCCTGATGCGCAAATATGGTTACAAGGTTTATTACGGTGATGCAACTGAGCTGGAGTTGCTGCGTGCAGCAGGTGCAGCCAGCGCCCAATCCATTGTGATTACCTGTAATGAACCCGAAGACACTATGACTATTGTTCATCTTTGCCAACAGCATTTTCCGCAGTTGCAGATTTTGGCGCGCGCGCGTGGACGTGTTGAAGCTCACGAACTGCTACTGTCGGGCGTGACACAATTCTCACGTGAGACGTTCTCCAGTGCGCTGGAGCTGGGCCGTAAGGCATTAATGTCGTTAGGCATGCATCCACATCAGGCACAGCGCGCGCAGCTGCATTTCCGTCGTTTGGATATGCGCATGTTACGTGAGCTTATGCCTAACCATGCGGACAGCGCGCAGGTTTCTCGTGTTCGTGAGGCGCGTCGTGAACTGGAAGATATCTTCCGCCGCGAGATGCAACAGGAGAAGCGTCAGCTGGATGGTTGGGATGATGACGAGTAAAAAGACAACACAGGCAGGACACAATGCGTAAACGATTTATTGCTGGTGCGGTCTGTCCGCACTGTCAGGAAAAAGACACGCTAGCGATGTGGCGTGAAAATAATGTTGATGTGGTTGAGTGTGTAAAATGCGGCCATCAGATGCGTGAGGCTGATAAGCAGGCTCGCGATCAGGTTCGCAGCAATGAACAAGTTATTGGAATTTTCCATCCTGAGTAGCGGAATGGCGCAGCTTTTTTTAAGCTTGAACTTACAGCGGGATTGAATTCCGTTACAATTGGCGCCATTAACGCTGAGGTCGCGAGAGAAAGTAAAACCCTCTCGTACCCAGCCCCGAACCTTTCTGGTTGGTGTTATTGCACGCAAAAATAGACCAATGAGACGGGATCTCAGCTCTCAACGGTTAGGAGATATCATGAAAGTAGCAAAAGACCTGGTGGTAAGCCTGGCCTATCAGGTACGTACAGAAGACGGCGTGTTGGTTGACGAGTCACCGGTGAGTGCACCGTTGGACTATCTGCACGGTCATGGTTCCCTGATTTCTGGTCTGGAAAACGCATTGGAAAATCACGTAGCAGGCGATAAGTTTGACGTGCATATTCCCGCTAACGATGCGTATGGTCAGTACGATGACAACCTGGTTCAGCGTGTACCAAAAGATGTATTTATGGGCGTTGACGAACTGCAGGTTGGCATGCGCTTCCTGGCAGAAACCGATCAAGGTCCCGTTCCGGTTGAAATCACCGAAGTGGAAGACGATCACGTCGTGGTCGACGGTAACCACATGCTGGCGGGTCAGAACCTGAACTTCAATGTTGAAGTGGTAGCGATTCGTGAAGCAACGCCGGAAGAATTGGCTCATGGCCACGTTCACGGTGCTGATGGTCATCACCACGACCATGATCACGACCATGACCATGACCACGGTAAAGGTGGTTGCGGTACGGGCGGTTGTGGCTGCAGCCACTAAGTAAAGCGTGATAAAAAGGCCACCTTCGGGTGGCCTTTCTTTTGGTATCGTAAGGGCTTGTCTCGTGACTGCGCGGGCCGCGCCAGACTTAATAATGAGGTGGCGGTGTTTCTTCCGATTGCGAAGCAATCATTGATGGCGCGCTGGCTTTCAGTTTATCCAGTAATATGCGCATCTGTTCGCGCATTTTTACCATTTCCAATTCGTGTTGCACCACGGTGGTGTTCAGTTGATCAATGGTCATTTCCTGAAAGGCCAGTTTGCTTTCCAGCGTTTCGAGACGTTGTTCCCACTCTGATTGTTGCATGACCCCTCCTCATAATATGGGTGATGTGATTGGCTAAGGGCGTGATTCTACGGCCTGACGGCACAGAATTACCCGATTTTTTACCATTCTCTGGCGTTACGCTTGAAAAAGCACATTACGGCATCATCTCTGATGAAACTTCCTGTCGCAAAAAAGGTCGGAGGTTAACCGGGTAATTACGTTGTGGGAGTGTTCGCCACTGCCACGTACAGTTATAGTGTGGGCCCTCAAGTCTGCAATGATTCCCGAGGTTAGAGGCTTCGGTTTTGGAGAAAGGATGAAATCACTGTTAAAAGTCACATTGTTAGCTACCACCATGGCCGTCGCGCTGAATGCTCCGCTGGCAATGGCTGCAGAAACTGCCGCTGCACCAGCAGCAGCAGCAGCGACGTCTGCACCTCAGGCTCCAAAAAATGCGGCCTTCAAAAATGAAGATCAGCAATCCGCTTACGCGCTGGGCGCCTCGTTGGGTCGCTACATGGACAACTCCCTGAAGGAGCAGGAAAAACTGGGCATCAAACTGGATAAAGATCAGCTGATTTCTGGTGTTCAGGATGCGTTTGGTGGCAAAAGCAAACTGTCCGATGAAGAAATTGAGCAGACTCTGCAAGCATTCGAAGGCCGCGTGAAAGGCGCAGCCCAAGCGAAGATGGAAAAAGACGCGAAAGAAAATGCCGACAAAGGCGACGCTTATGCGACCAAATTTGCTAAAGAAAGCGGTGTGAAGAAGACTGAAAGTGGTCTGCTGTATAAAGTCGAGAAAGAAGGTACCGGTGACGCACCGAAAGACAGCGACACTGTGGTTGTGAACTACAAAGGTACATTGACTGACGGTACTGAGTTCGACAACTCTTATACACGTGGCGAGCCGCTGTCATTCCGTTTAGACGGCGTGATTCCAGGCTGGACCGAAGGTCTGAAGCACGTGAAAAAAGGTGGCAAGATCAAACTGGTTATCCCACCGCAGTTGGCTTACGGTAAAAACGGCGTTCCGGGTATTCCGGCAAACTCCACGCTGGTATTTGATGTAGAACTGCTCGACATCAAACCTGCACCTAAAGCAGATGAAAAAGCGCAGGCTCCTGCGGCTGACGCGAAAAAATCGCAGTAATCTGTTCACCGCCGCCTTCGGGCGGCGGTTTCATTTCCGCATCACCACAAACCTCTGGCATAAGCGGGCGACATTTGCCAGACTAGCGCCTGCATAACTATCCCAATATTGAGTCTGCCCTGCAGCGCTGTGACAGGCTCCAGCCACTTAGGGTGATGTCTTCAATGTCTAATCCATTCAATCCCGGCGAACTAAGCGACTTCGATCTTCTGGAGCAGCGTCCGTTCGAACAAAGCGATTACGATATCTTAAAGTCGTACGAGGCCGTTGTTGATGGTCTGGCGATGTTAATTGGCTCGCATTGCGAAATTGTCCTGCATTCTCTGGAAGACCTGAAATGTTCCGCCGTGCGCATCGCAAATGGTGAGCACACGGGACGTAAAGTGGGATCGCCGATTACCGATCTGGCGCTGCGCATGCTGCACGATATGCACGGCGCAGACAGCAACGTTTCCCGCGCCTATTTCACACGCGCCAAGAGTGGCGTGCTAATGAAATCGGTGACTATTGCCATTCGTAATCGCCAGCAACGTGTCATCGGTTTGTTGTGTATCAACATGAATCTGGATGTGCCGTTCTCGCAAATCATGTCGACATTTATGCCGCCCGAAATGCAGCAGGTTGATTCGAATGTTAACTTTGCCAGCTCAGTGGACGATTTGGTGATGCAAACGCTGGAGTTCACTATTGAAGAAGTGAGCGCAGATCGTAACGTTTCAAACAATGCTAAGAATCGCCAGATAGTATTGAATCTGTACGAGAAAGGTATTTTTGACATTAAAGATGCCATCAACCAGGTCGCCGATCGCCTTAATATCTCAAAGCATACGGTTTACCTTTATATTCGCCAATTCAAGAATGGCGATTTTCAGGGACAGGATCGTTGATGCGCTACACCTTGTTGGTGACAGGTCCTGCCTATGGTACGCAGCAAGCCAGCAGTGCGCTGCTGTTTGCCCGGGCGTTATTAGCGGCAGGGCATCACCTGGAAAGCGTCTTCTTTTATCGCGAAGGTGTGATGAACGCTAATCAGCTCACTGCACCGGCAAATGATGAATATGATCTGGTGCGGGCCTGGCAGAAGCTAAGTAATGAAGAGGGCGTGGCATTGAACATTTGTGTGGCGGCGGCATTGCGACGCGGTGTAGCCGATGCGCAAGAGGCGGAGCGTTTACAGCTTTCAGGAAATAATCTGCAGCCCGGTTTTGAGTTAAGTGGTTTGGGTGCGCTGGCAGAAGCTGCATTGAGCTGCGACCGTCTGGTGCAATTTTAACAAGGTGCTTCTTTAATGAATCGCGTGGCTTTTGTTTTTACTCGCGGCCCACATGGTAGCAGTGCAGGGCGAGAAGGTTTAGATGCGGCATTGGCCACCGCTGCGCTCAGCGATCAGGTCGGCCTGTTTTTTATAGGTGATGGCGTGCTGCAATTAATGATGAACCAGCAACCTGATGCGATTCTTAGTCGTCACTATGCTGCAACGTTCGGCGTGCTAGCACTCTATGATATTGAACACTGCTATCTTTGCCTGGATTCCCTCAAGACGCGGGGACTGGCTGCTGAGCAATCGCGCATATTGGATGTAGAACTCGTTGCCGCTGCTGCGCTGCGTCAAAAGCTGGCACAGTATGATCGCATTCTGACTTTTTAAGAGAGACTCATGCTGCACACCTTGATGCATTCTCCTGCTTATAGCGATCTTGATACCTTACTTTTGCTCCTTAACGCTGAAGATGATGTCTTGCTCATGCAGGATGGTGTTTTCGCTGCATTGAATGGAAGTCGGGCGCTGGCACGGCTGTTAAGCACACCAGCAACCTTGTGGGTATTGGAAGAAGACCTGATGGCGCGCGGCCTGGCTGAACAAACTTCAACCAAAATACAGCCAGTGAACTATAATGGTTTCGTCGCGCTGACAGAAAAGCATTCACAACAAATGACCTGGTAATGAGGTAAAACCTGGTTATTTCTTGACACCCCTTTGACTCAGCCCTAAAATTCTGCCTCCTCGTAATTCTACGAGGCGATTTATTACGTGTTTACGAAGCAAAAGCAAATCCAGGAGCTATTTAATGGCAACAGTTAACCAGCTGGTTCGCAAACCACGCGTCCGCAAAGTTGCAAAGAGCAACGTGCCGGCGCTGGAAGCTTGCCCGCAAAAACGTGGCGTTTGTACTCGTGTGTACACCACCACTCCTAAGAAACCAAACTCCGCACTGCGTAAAGTCTGCCGTGTGCGTTTGACCAACGGTTTTGAAGTTACCTCCTACATTGGTGGTGAAGGTCATAACCTGCAGGAACACTCCGTGATCCTGATCCGTGGCGGTCGTGTAAAAGACCTGCCAGGTGTGCGTTACCACACCGTTCGTGGCGCGCTTGACTGCTCAGGTGTTAAAGACCGTAAGCAGGCTCGCTCCAAGTACGGCGTGAAGAAGCCAAAGGCTTAATGGTTCTCCGTTAAGTAAGGCCAAACGTTTTAAATTAAATGTCAAAATAAACTCATAGAGTTTTGGACAATCCTGAATTAACAACGGAGTATTTCCATGCCACGTCGTCGCGTCATTGGTCAGCGTAAAATTCTGCCAGATCCTAAGTTCGGATCAGAGCTGCTGGCCAAATTTGTAAATATCCTGATGGTAGATGGTAAAAAATCTACTGCAGAAACAATCGTTTATACCGCTCTTGAGACCCTGGCTCAACGTTCTGGTAAAAACTCCCTGGAAGCTTTTGAAGTAGCCCTCGAAAACGTGCGTCCGACTGTCGAAGTTAAGTCACGTCGCGTTGGTGGTTCTACTTACCAAGTACCAGTAGAAGTCCGTCCGGTTCGTCGTAATGCTCTGGCAATGCGTTGGATCGTAGATGCTGCTCGTAAACGCGGTGATAAATCTATGGCTCTCCGCCTGGCGAACGAACTTTCTGATGCTGCAGAGAACAAAGGTACTGCAGTTAAGAAACGTGAAGACGTTCACCGCATGGCAGAAGCCAACAAGGCGTTCGCTCACTACCGCTGGTAATAGCCACGTAGTTGTTGTTAAACCAGCGGGCGCTCAAAAAGCTAACCCGCTGGGTTCAACTTACTTTGAACGTCCGAGAATCAGAGGAATCAAATGGCTCGTAAAACACCCATTGCTCGCTACCGTAATATCGGTATCAGTGCGCACATCGACGCCGGTAAGACTACCACTACCGAACGCGTTCTGTTCTACACCGGTGTAAACCACAAAATCGGTGAAGTACATGACGGCGCAGCAACCATGGACTGGATGGAGCAGGAACAGGAACGTGGTATTACCATCACTTCCGCTGCGACCACCTGTTACTGGTCTGGTATGGCCAAGCAGTTTGAACCACACCACATCAACATCATCGACACCCCAGGACACGTTGACTTCACCATCGAAGTTGAACGTTCTATGCGTGTGCTTGATGGCGCGGTAATGGTTTACTGTGCAGTTGGTGGCGTTCAGCCACAGTCTGAGACCGTATGGCGTCAGGCTAACAAATATAAAGTTCCACGCATTGCGTTCGTTAACAAAATGGACCGCATGGGTGCTAACTTCCTGAAAGTTGTTAAGCAGATGGAAGTTCGTCTGGGCGCAACTCCAGTTCCTCTGCAGCTGGCTATCGGCGCAGAAGAGAAATTCACCGGTGTTGTTGACCTGGTGAAAATGAAAGCAATCAACTGGAACGACGCAGACCAGGGTGTAACCTTCGACTACGAAGATATTCCAGCTGATATGCAGGAACTGGCTGAAGAATGGCATGCGAAACTGGTTGAAGCCGCTGCTGAAGGCTCTGATGAGCTGATGGAGAAATTCTTCGGTGGTGAAGAACTGACTGAAGAAGAGATCAAAACATCTCTGCGTAAGCGTGTTCTGAACAACGAAATTATCCTGGTAACCTGTGGTTCTGCATTTAAGAACAAAGGTGTTCAGGCGATGCTGGATGCAGTTGTTGAATATCTGCCAGCACCGACTGACGTTACCGCGATCAACGGTATGCTGGACGACGGTAAAGACACGCCGGCTGTTCGTCACTCTGATGACAACGAGCCGTTTGCTGCACTGGCGTTCAAAATCGCTACCGACCCGTTCGTGGGTAACTTAACCTTCTTCCGCGTTTACTCTGGTGTTGTTAACACGGGTGACACCGTCTTCAACCCGGTTAAGTCAAACCGTGAGCGTCTGGGCCGTATCGTTCAGATGCACGCTAACAAGCGTGAAGAGATTAAAGAAGTTCGTGCGGGTGATATCGCAGCTGCGATCGGCCTGAAAGATGTGACCACTGGTGACACCCTGTGTGACCCAGATAACGTCATCATCCTTGAGCGCATGGAGTTCCCGGAGCCGGTAATCTCTATCGCCGTTGAGCCAAAAACCAAAGCTGACCAGGAAAAAATGGGTCTGGCTCTGGGCCGTCTGGCAAAAGAAGACCCATCATTCCGCGTATGGACTGATGAAGAATCTAACCAGACCATCATCGCCGGTATGGGTGAATTGCACCTCGACATCATCGTTGACCGTATGAAGCGTGAGTTCAACGTTGAAGCAAACGTGGGTAAACCACAGGTTGCTTACCGTGAAGCGATTCGCAACAAAGTTACCGATGTTGAAGGTAAACACGCCAAGCAGTCTGGTGGTCGTGGTCAGTATGGTCATGTTGTTATCGACATGTACCCACTGGAGCCAGGTTCGAACCCGAAAGGCTACGAATTTGTCAACGACATCAAAGGTGGTGTGATTCCTGGTGAATACATCCCTGCGGTTGACAAAGGTATCCAGGAGCAGCTGAAATCAGGCCCTCTGGCTGGTTACCCGGTTGTGGATCTGGGCGTGCGTCTGCACTTCGGTTCTTACCACGATGTCGACTCCTCAGAGCTGGCGTTTAAACTGGCCGCGTCTATTGCCTTCAAACAAGGCTTTAAACAAGCGACACCTGTTCTGCTTGAACCTATCATGAAGGTTGAAGTTGAAACGCCAGAAGAGAACACGGGTGATGTCATCGGTGACCTTAGCCGTCGTCGTGGTATGCTCAAAGGGCAGGAATCTAACGCTACTGGCGTTCAGATTCACGCTGAAGTTCCGTTGTCTGAGATGTTCGGATACGCAACTCAGCTGCGTTCTCTGACCAAAGGTCGTGCTTCTTACTCCATGGAGTTCTTGAAGTATGACGATGCGCCGAACAACGTAGCGCAGGCCGTTATTGAAGCTCGTAGCAAATAAGGCTACGGTTTAAATTTGAACTGATGCCTTCATCCAAATGATGAAGGCATAACGTAAGGAATTATCGCCATGGCGAAAGAGCAATTTCAGCGTAACAAACTGCACGTAAACGTGGGCACCATCGGTCACGTCGACCACGGTAAAACCACTCTGACTGCAGCAATCACTACCGTTCTGTCTAAAACTTACGGCGGCCAGGCTCGCGCGTTTGATCAGATCGATAACGCGCCAGAAGAGAAGGCTCGTGGTATCACCATCAACACTTCTCACGTTGAGTATGAAACCCCGACTCGTCACTACGCACACGTTGACTGCCCAGGCCACGCCGACTATGTG
>NZ_JAKYXB010000006.1:0-254785 GCF_022761075.1 Pantoea sp. MQR6 | reverse complement strand
CATTTCTTTGAATAAAATTACTGACCGTCTCTTTTTTAAACGAACGGGTTAAAAACAGGCATTTCCTGCCGGAATAACGCACAGAAAACCGCTCAAATAGCAAAAACGCGCATACCCAGCATTGTTGCCAATGCTATTCTTTTTCAATCTTACTGCTGGATAACCCTTAAAAGGATGCTCAATGATTCGATCCGCGCGCAGTATGGCCGGTCTGCCATGGATAGCTGCCATGGCATTTTTCATGCAGGCACTGGATGCCACCATTCTCAACACCGCTTTACCTGCTATAGCCACCAGCCTTGAACGTTCTCCCCTTGCGATGCAATCCGCCGTCATTAGTTATACATTGACTGTTGCCATGCTAATTCCCGTCAGCGGTTGGCTTGCCGATCGCTATGGCACGCGCAAAGTATTTATTGTGGCGGTTTCGCTATTTACGTTGGGTTCACTGGCTTGCGCATTCTCACAAACGCTTTCAATGCTGGTTATCTCGCGCATTATTCAGGGTGTCGGCGGTGCGATGATGATGCCCGTTGCGCGACTTGCTTTGTTACGCGCCTATCCGCGCAGTGAATTATTGCCTGTGCTTAATTTTGTCACTATGCCGGGTTTGGTCGGCCCAATACTGGGTCCTCTGCTCGGTGGGGTAATGGTGACTTACGCCACGTGGCACTGGATATTCCTGATTAACATTCCTGTCGGCATTCTTGGCATTTTCTATGCGCGAAAATATATGCCGGACTTCACCACGCCTAAACGTCGCTTCGATTTCCTTGGTTTTATGCTGTTTGGCTTTGGATTAGTGATGATCTCAATCGGTATTGAGTTATTTGGTGAGCGTATCGTCTCTGCCTGGCTGGCCGCAGGCATATTGTGCAGCGGAGTTTTATTACTTCTTCTTTATATAATGCATGCGCGCCGTCATCCTTCACCGCTGATCAGCCTACCCATGTTTAAAACCCGCACCTTCTCAGTTGGCATTATTGGCAATATCGCTTCGCGTCTGGGTACTGGATGCGTGCCGTTTCTCATGCCATTGATGCTGCAAGTTGGTTTTGGTTATTCGGCGATTATTGCTGGATGTATGATGGCACCTACCGCAATCGGATCGATTTTGGCTAAATCAACGGTAACGCAGTTGCTGCGCTGGTTTGGCTATCGTCGTGTGTTAGTCAGCATCACCGTCATTATCGGTATTCTGATCACCACGTTTTCGCTACAGTCACCCGCAGAAAGCGTTTTCCTCTTATTAATACCGCTGTTTATTCTTGGCATGGCAATGTCGACACAGTTTACGGCGATGAACACCATAACTTTGGCTGATTTAGATGATGACAACGCCAGCGGCGGCAACAGCGTGCTTGCCGTAACGCAGCAGCTGGCGATCAGTTTTGGTGTTGCCGTCAGCGCCGCGGTGCTGCGCTTTTATCAGGAGTTTGAAACCAGCACTGTGCAGCAATTCCATGAGACCTTCCTGACAATGGGTGTGGTCACCGTATTGTCAGCGCTGACATTCATGATGCTGCGCAATGGCGATGGCCGCAATTTGATCAGCAATCGCGATAAAAAGAAGAAAAAGGCTTAAGCGGAGCCGCGTACAATCAGTTCCGGCGTCAGCACCAACGTTTGCTGGCTGACGTCGGGATCGCGCAGACGATGGATCAAGGTATCAATCGCCAACTCGCCCAGTTCATTTTTTGGCTGATGGATGGTACTTAACGGCGGCGATAAATAACGCGCCAGTTCGATATCGTCATAGCCCATCACCGCCATGTCCTGAGGAATCTGCAATCCCGCCTGATACAACGCATGATAAACGCCAACCGCCATGGCATCGTTACTGGTGAACACCGCTTGAGGAGGGGTTTCAAGCGCGAGCAGCTCAATCATCGCGTTGTAGCCGCCCTGGAATTCAAAATCTCCCTTCACTATATATCCCGGCAAGATATCCAGACCATTTTTCGCCATCGCATTCTGATAACCCTCAAGACGCATGCGCGCCGGGGTTTTATCCAGTGGTCCCGCAATGCAGGCGATTTGCGTATAACCGCTGTCGATTAAATGCTGCGTGGCCAGTTCGCCGCCCAGTAAGGCATTATCCTGAATAATGTCGCCGCGCCCTTCAAACGGCGCCCAGTCCATCATTACGGTAGGAATAGAAGGATAGCGGTTGAGAATATCCGCTGAAGGTAGATGACTTTCCGTGCACATGATCAGCAGACCATCAACACGCTTTTGCAGCAAGGTTTCCAGGCTACGATTCATCCGCTGCTCATCGCCTGCAGTATTACACAAGATCAGACTGTATCCGCGTTCATAACAACTGTCTTCCACGCCGCGTACCACTTCGGCATAAAATGGGTTACTGCTGGCGGTAAGCAGCATGCCGATAGTGTGCGTTTGGTTGATCTTCAAGCTGCGTGCCAACGCTGAAGGCGCATAGTTCAGTTCGCGGATGACTCGCTCAACTTTTTCACGTACGCCCTCGCTCACAAAACGATTGTTATTAATAACGTGAGAAACGGTTGAGGTTGAGACGCCCGCTCTACGGGCGACATCTTTCATGGTAGCCAAGCGCTTAATCCTGCTGTTGCAAAAAATCATCGATTTCCGCGCGCCACGGCACGGAAGGCTGCGCGCCCGGACGCGTTACGGCAATGGCAGCGGCAGCATGGGCGAAGCGCACTGCATTATGCATAGCTTGACCTTCCAACCGTGCAGTAATAAACGCGCCATTAAACGTATCGCCCGCCGCGATGGTGTCTACGGCCTTGACGCTGAAACCCGCAATACGCTGGCCATTGCCCTGTTCACTCAGCCATACGCCACGACGCCCGAGAGTAATCAACACTGTTTCAATGCCCTTCGCATGCAGCGCTTTAGCTGCCTGGGCCGCATCGTCATCACTTTTTACCGCAATCCCCGTCAGGATTTCTGCTTCGGTTTCGTTCGGGGTAATGATGTCAATCAACGCGAGCAGTTCATCTGACAGCCTGGTCGCTGGGGCAGGATTGAGAATGACCTGCGTTTGATGTTGACTGGCGATTTTGGCTGCCGCCAATACGCTTTCCAGCGGTGATTCAAGTTGCATTAATAACGCATCAGCCTGCGCAATGATTTGCTGATGACGTTCAACGCAGGCTGGCGTTAACGCGGCATTTGCACCTGAATAGATACCAATGTTGTTCTCGCCTTCGCCATTCACGAAAATCATCGCCACACCGGTAGATTCATTCTCAACGCTTTCCACTGACGCAACGTCAATGTTGTCCTGCGCCAGCTGCTGACGAATGCGCTCGCCAATATCATCAGCGCCCACGCAGGCGATAAACGCGATATCCGCGCCTGCGCGCCCAGCGGCAACGGCCTGATTCGCCCCTTTGCCACCAAACGCAATGTGATACTGCGTCCCGATCACCGTTTCACCGGGACGCGGAAAGTGCGACAAATTAAGGATGTGATCAGCATTGATGCTGCCAAGAACGGTCAGTTTTGAGTTTTTGCTCATAGGGAATGATCCAGAAAGAGTGCGCCACCGGAAAGGTGGCGCAATGCCCTGCTTTTCTTTGATTTATTGACTAACCAGCTTCAGGTCAACTGGATTAACCGCCTGCACTTTTTCGCTCTTTAGCACTTTATCAGCGGTATCAACGCCAATCATGCCAATTTTGTCCGGCATCTGTGCCACAGTCGCTGACAGTTTGCCCGCTTCAACCGCTTTAACGCCATCAGCAGTGCCGTCAAAGCCGACCACGATCACATCTGTTTTACCCGCAGTTTGCAGCGCACGCAGTGCACCTAACGCCATTTCATCATTCTGGGCAAACACAGCTTGCACGTCAGGATGCGCCTGCAACAGATTCTGCATCACGTTCAGACCTTTAGTACGGTCAAAATCTGCCGGCTGGCTGGCAAGGATCTGGAATTTGTGCGCATCGGCGGCTTGTTTAAAGCCTTCGCCACGTTCGCGCGCCGCAGAAGTGCCAGCAATGCCCTGCAGTTCGATGATTTTTGCATTTTCACCGACTTTCTTAGCGATGTAGTCACCTGCCATTTTGCCGCCAAAACGGTTGTCAGAGGCAACGTGACTCACCACGCTGCCTTGTGATGCCACACGATCAAGGGTGATAACAGGAATCTTGGCCTGATTAGCCATTTTCACTGCATTGCCAACTGCATCGGAATCTGTTGGGTTAATCAGCAGCAGCTTGGTGCCGCGTACTGTTAAATCTTGCACGTTAGCCAGCTCTTTTGCTGGGTTGTTTTGCGAATCCAGCACCACCAGGTTGTAACCCAGCTTGTCAGCTTCTTTTTGCGCCCCATCTTTCAACGCAACAAAGAATGGGTTATTCAGCGTAGAGACAACCAGCGCGATAGTCTCCTTTGCCATTGCGCCAGCACTTAATGTAGCGCCAAGAATGACAGCCAATGCGGTCAACTTTTTCATCATTTCATCCTGTGTAAAGGTCAGAGTTATTTACTGCTTTTATTATCCACCAGCACCGCGAGCAGGATTACCACCGCTTTAACGATCATCTGGTAGTACGAAGAAACGCCCATCAGGTTCAGGCCGTTGTTCAGAAAGCCCAAAATCAGCGCACCAATTAACGTGCCGACAATCCGCCCTTTACCGCCTGCCAGGCTGGTTCCACCTAACACCACCGCAGCGATAGCATCCAGCTCATAACCGGTTCCTGCCGTTGGCTGCGCTGAGGACAAGCGCGCCACTTCAATGGTGCCTGCCAGCGCCGCCAACATGCCGCACAGGGAATAGACGATCACTTTGACGCGGTTCACATTGATGCCGGATAAGCGCGTTGCCGCTTCGTTGCCACCCAATGCATAGATGTAACGTCCAAGGCGGGTGTGATGCAGCATGTACCAGGCAACGATAAACACGATCGCCATCAGCCAGACCGGCGTGGGAATACCCAGCGGGCGGCCGATACCGAACCAGCCAAACAGATCAGCGTTATCGTTGAAGCCGGTATTAATGGGGCTACCGTTGGTATAAACCATCGTGACGCCACGCAGCAGCAGCATCATTACCAGCGTGGCGATAAACGCCTGTACTTTGCCGCGCGCCACAATCGTGCCCGTTACTGCACCAATTGCAGCACCCAGCGCCAGCGAGGCCGCTACCGCCGTTAGCGCATTGACTTCCAGCCCCACCAGCGATGCAGCTACCGCGCCGGTTAGCGCCAGTAACGAGCCCACCGAGAGATCGATGCCAGAGGTTAAAATCACCAGCGTCATGCCCACCGCCATAATGGCGTTCACCGAGGTTTGCTGCAGGATGTTGAACACGTTAGCGATGGTAAAGAAGTTCGGACTTTGGCTCGCGACAACGGCAATCAACACGATCAGCGCAATCAGCGATTTTTGCTCCAGCAGCCACTCTTTGCTGAACCAGCGACGGCTGGAAGGTAAGGTTTGGGTACTCATACAACTAAATCCTCGCTGTGTTGCTTGCCAACGGCTGCCGCCATCAGGCTTTCCTGAGTGGCTTCTTCACGGGTAAATTCGCCGCTTAAGTGGCCTTCATGCATCACCAGAATGCGATCGCTCATGCCTAACACTTCCGGCATTTCCGACGACACTAAAATAATGCTCAGCCCTTCGGCTTTGAACTGGTTAATTAACTGATAAATCTCTTTTTTTGCGCCAACATCAACACCGCGCGTTGGTTCATCAAGGATCAGCACATGGGGCCGCGTCATCAAACCACGCGCAATCGCCACTTTTTGCTGATTACCGCCAGAAAGCAGGCCAATCGGCTGCTCCATCGACGGGGTTTTGACATTAAACAGACGAATAAAATCGCCTACCGCAAGTTGCTCTTCAGCATGTTTCAGGCTGCCACCGCCGCGGCTGAAATAACGCAGCGCGGTTAAAGACATGTTCTCTTTTACTGACATGCCCAGCACTAAACCGTCACGTTTACGATCTTCCGATATATAAACGATGCCGTTTGCCAACCCATCCTGCGGTGAACGCGTGACGACCTCGCGTCCATCCAATAACACGTTGCCTTCACTACGCGGCAATGCCCCGTACAGCACTTTCATTAATTCGGTTCGACCCGCGCCCATCAAACCGGAGACGCCAAGGATTTCGCCTTTACGCAGCGTGAAGCTGACGCCGTTTACGCCTGGTCCGCTAAGGTTTTCTACTTTTAAACGCACTTCGCCTGGCGCTTGATCGAGGCGAGGATATTGATCTTCCAGTTTGCGTCCGACCATCATCTCGATCAGGCTCTCTTCGGTAAGATCACTTACCGCACGCTCGGCAATAAACTGACCATCGCGGAACACGGTGACGTCATCGCATATCTCGAAAATTTCTTTCATACGATGCGAGATATAAACAATGCCGCAGCCCTGCGCTTTTAATTCGTTGATCACGTTAAACAGCGATAACGTTTCGGTGTCGGTGAGCGCATCAGTCGGCTCATCCATGATAATGACCTGCGACTCAAAGCTGATGACTTTGGCGATCTCCACCATTTGTTGATCGCCGATCGACAAATCGCCCACCAGCTTGTGGCTGTTAAAACGCAGGTTAAGCCGATTCAGTAAGGCATCCGCTTCGGCATGCATACGTTTCCAGTCGATGCGACCAAAGCGGTTGACGAATTCGCGGCCAAGGAAAATATTCTCCGCCACGCTAAGTTGAGGAATCAGGTTAAGTTCCTGATGAATGATACCGATGCCCGCTTCCTGGGAAGCTTTTGGTCCGCTAAAGGTGGTTTCTTTCCCCAGCCACTTTAGCGATCCCGCATCACGGCTGTAGATGCCGGTCAGCACTTTCATCATGGTAGATTTGCCCGCGCCGTTTTCTCCCACCAGCGCCATAACGCGTCCGGGGTAAACAGCCAGCGAAGCACTTTTCAACGCTTTCACGCCAGGGAACGATTTTTCAATCCCGATGAGTTGCAGTAACGGTTGCATAGCGGCCTCAGAAGGTCACACCGGCGCTCAGGATGACATTCGCATACGGAGAACACTCTCCGCTGCGAATGACCGCCTGACTACGCTGAGTATGTTGTTTGAACTGTTCATGGCTGGTGTAACGTACCGCGATGGTATTCCCCTGGTGCTGTTGCAAGGCTTCGAGCACAGCGAGCAGCGCGCTGTGGAGCTGCGGATTGTGCAGCTTAATCTCTTCCGCAATCAGGGCACTTTCTACCTGCATCTCCAGCGTGACAGCATTGACCACCTGCATAAAATCGGGCGTGCCCGGCGTAAGCGCCAAGTCAATACGTTGTGGCCCCGCCGGAATCGGCAAGCCTGCATCGGCAATGGTGAGCGTATCCGTATGACCCAAGCGGGCAATCACATGAGAGAGTTCAGCGTTTAACAAGCGACCTTTTTTCATCTATTCACTCCACAGCGAAACGTTTCGCTGGCTGCAGTGTATGAAATGTATAAAGCAACTCAATCGGCAAATGAAAGAAGTGTGATCGCTATCGAAACGTTTCGCTTCAGCGGGAGAGAATTTGTCTTAGGGGACAGGAGAAAGGAAAGAATGGACCGCCGCAGCGGTCCTGAAAGCAGGATTTAAGGCAGTTTCTTCACTTGCTTAACGTCCAGCTCAATGCTGTTGAAATCTTTGTCTAGCTCACCCGTCAACTCAACGCGGTCTTTCGGCGAAATGGTCTGTCCATTCCAGCGCTTGTGATCAATTTCGACTTTCATGGTGCCGGT
The DNA here is from genome assembly GCF_022761075.1 of Pantoea sp. MQR6. Lineage (NCBI taxonomy): Bacteria > Pseudomonadati > Pseudomonadota > Gammaproteobacteria > Enterobacterales > Erwiniaceae > Pantoea > Pantoea sp. MQR6. The sequence goes on along the minus strand of NZ_JAKYXB010000006.1, from coordinate 247,079 downwards.
TTGATCACGGAACTGATAATCCTCGTCACCAATCTGCTTTTCCAACTGACCACGTACAGTGATCCAGCTGTCATCTTTCATCTCTTCAGCCTGTTTTACGGTGACAACGCTGGTGTTGTCCGCATTAAACCCACCTTGTTTAACCTGGGCAGCAGGCGCATTAGGATCGACAAATCCACCTTGCTGAGCAGCAAAAACCGGCGCAGAGGCCAACATAACAACAGCTAACAGTGCGGCTTGCTTTTTCATCATTCCACCTCTTGTCCATGAATGTATTTCGTTTTGATGCATACAGTTAAGCACAAGGTTCTTAACAGGATCTTAAGGATAAAAAATAGCCGAAATAGAGTGAAAGCTGCTGTACAAGCTTGGCTGTGCTTCGTATAAAGCCCTTTCTATCGGGGGAGAATCGATGCGTATTTTATTAATCGAAGACGATCGCTTAATTGGCGATGGCATCAAAGCGGGACTGAGCAAATTAGGATTCAGCGTTGACTGGTTTGTCTCCGGCGAAGCAGGATTTCAGGCGTTAGCCGCTGCACCCTGGGATGCGGTCATTCTCGACCTTTCCCTGCCGGAACGTGACGGACTGGATATTTTGCGTCAATGGCGCCAGCAGGGCCACGATGTGCCGGTGCTGATTCTCACCGCGCGCGACGCGCTGGATCAGCGAGTCGAAGGTTTACAGCTCGGTGCAGATGATTACCTTTGCAAACCTTTTGCCCTAACTGAGGTGGCAGCACGTTTACAGGCATTGATTCGTCGTCGTCATGGTCAGGTTCAACCCGAACTGCGCCACGGCAATGTGGTGCTCTCGCCCGGCAACCACAGCGTGATGATGAACGGCGAAGCGATTGAACTGAAAAGCCGTGAGCTAGCACTGCTCGAATTATTTATGCTTAACCCCAGTCGCGTCCTGACGCGCAGCCAGCTAGAAGAGAAGCTCTATAACTGGGATGACGACGTTTCCAGCAATGCGATAGAAGTCCACATTCATCATCTGCGCAAAAAATTGGGCAGCCGTTTCATTCGCACCGTTCACGGCGTGGGTTATACGCTGGGGGAAGCGGCATGCGATCAATGAGCCTGTTCCTGCGCCTTGGCATTGGCTTTGTTTTGCTGCTGGGCGTTTGCTGGGGCAGCGCCAGCCTGAGCGCATGGTATCAAACGCGTGAAACCATCAATGAACTGTTCGATACTCAACAGATGCTGCTCGCTAAGCGCCTGCTTAGCCTGGATTTTGCCACACTGGATAATGTCTCTCTGCCTAAAACCAAACGGCTGCTGCGTCATAATCGTGGCGATCAGGATGATGATGCGTTGGCGTTTGCCGTTTTTTCTCGCGATGGCAAACAGGTGCTTAATGATGGCGATAACGGCAAACATCTCCCGTTTGAAGCAGATTATCAGGGCTTCCGTGATGGACGTTTAGATAATGATGACGATCGCTGGCGCTTTGTCTGGCTGACCACCGAGGACCAGCAGTTCCGCGTGATTGTCGGTCAGGAATGGGAATATCGCGATGACATGGCAAAAGATTTGGTCAACGCCAGCGTCTTGCCATGGCTGATCGCGCTGCCGCTGATGCTGTTATTGCTCATTGGCCTGGTGTGGTATGAGTTGCGTCCCCTGAAGCGGCTGGCGCAGCAGCTCACCCAGCGTGAGCCCGATGATGACACCCCCTTAAACCCCAAACCTTTACCTAAAGAGGTACAGCCGCTGATCGTGGCATTAAATGGCTTGTTCAGCCGTATCAGCGCCATGATGCATCGCGAACGCCGCTTTACCTCCGACGCAGCCCACGAACTGCGCAGCCCATTGGCCGCACTTCAGGTTCAGAGTGAAGTGATTCAACTTGCTGCTGATGATGAAGCCATGCGTACCCATGCATTACAACAACTGGATGCCGGTATTACGCGCGCCACGCGATTAGTGGATCAATTACTGACTCTTTCGCGCGTCGAAGCGGATGACGCCCGCAGTGCTTTTCAGTCGGTTGATCTACAGCGAACCTTGCAGGATACGCTCATTGCTCAATTGCCGTTGGCTGACAACGCTGGAGTAACGCTACGCTTACACGCGCAGGCTGAACCGGTAATTCAGGGACACCCGTTACTGCTCTCGCTGCTGGTGCGCAATCTGCTGGATAATGCGATTCGCTACACGCCTGCGGGAAGTGACGTTGATCTCTGGCTGGAAGCCAATAGCTTACGCATTGAGGATAACGGTACAGGCGTGAGTGAAGACGATTTACAGCGCTTAGGAGAACGTTTTTGGCGGCCAGCGGGACAGGAAAAAAGCGGTAGCGGTTTGGGATTATCCATTGTGCGCAACATTGCGCATCTTCATGACATGCAGATTGCCTTTAACCAGCGGCAAGGCGGCGGATTGTGCGTCACCTTGCGCTGGTCATCTCACGCCCTAATCAGTGGCGCACCCGCTTAAATCTCGACCTGCGTTCCCAGCTCAATCACACGATTGGGCGGGATCTCAAACTGATCAGGCGCACGTAATGCGTTTCGTTGCAGCGCCAGGAACAGCTTGCCGCGCAACCTCAAGTACCACGGACGTTTACCCATAATCAGCGATTCGTGCGACATAAAGAATGAAGTCTCCATCATGCGGCAGTTTAAACCTTCTAACCCGCAACGATGGAAAACTTCTACCACGTTCGGCGTTTCACGCCAGCCGTAGCTCGCGACAACGCGCCAGAATGTGGGTGAGAGCTGCTCAATCGTGACGCGACGTACATTATGCACGTAAGGCGCATCTTCCGTACGTAACGTTAATAACACCACACGTTCATGCAACACTTTGTTGTGCTTGAGATTATGCAGCATAGCGAAAGGAATCACATTCAGTGCACGCGACATATAGACCGCAGTGCCCGGTACGCGAACCGGCGGAGATTTCTCGAGTGACGCGATCATCGCTTCAAGTGAATTTCCATGCTCATGCAGACGTCGCAACAGGCGGAAACGCTCACTTTTCCAGGTCGTCATGATGATAAACATCACTAATCCCAGACAAAGCGGCAGCCAGCCACCGGAGAAAATCTTAACCAGGTTGGCAGTGAACAGCGGAATATCGATACACAGCATCAGTACCAAAATGACGCCAACCGCTAGCTTCTGCCAATGCCAGTTTTTGATCGCCACAGTGCAGGAGAGAATGGATGTCAGCACCATAGTGCCAGTTACCGCAATACCATACGCCGCTGCCAGATTACTTGAATGTTCAAAGCTGACGATGACAATAACCACAGCAAAATAGAGCACCCAGTTGATAACCGGAATGTAGATCTGACCCGATTCCATTTCTGAAGTATGGATGATACGCATGCCCGGCAGATACCCCAGACGAACCGCCTGACGCGTCAACGAGAACACACCAGAAATCACCGCCTGTGAAGCAATCACCGTTGCCAGCGTGGCCAGGATCAGCATAGGAATCAGCGCCCATTCTGGTGCCAGCAGGAAGAACGGATTTTTTATCGCCGCAGGATCGCTGAGCAGGAGTGCACCCTGACCAAAATAGTTCAGCACCAGTGAAGGCAGCACCACCGAGAACCAGGCGAGTCGAATCGGTATTTTGCCGAAATGCCCCATATCCGCATACAACGCTTCAACACCGGTAATCGCCAGCACCACCGCGCCAAGCGCAAAGAATGAGATGGTTTTGTAGTGCAAAAAGAAGTTAACCGCATGTGCCGGATTCAGCGCCTGCAACACTTCCGGGTTTTTCATGATGCCATTGACGCCCAGCACCGCCAGCACCAAAAACCACAGCAACATCACCGGTGCAAACAGTTTACCGACAATGCCAGTGCCATGTTTTTGAATCATAAACAGCAGCGTTAATACGGCGATAGAAAGCGGTACGATAAAGGGATCCAGCGACGGTGCAGCAATCTCCAGCCCTTCTATCGCTGACATCACAGAAATAGCGGGCGTGATCACCACTTCACCGTAGAAGAAGCTGCCACCAATCAGCCCCATAATCACCAGCACAGCAGTGGCACGAGCGCCAGTATTGCGGCCTGCCAGCGACATCAGCGTTAAAATTCCGCCTTCACCCGCGTTGTCGGCACGCATGACATAGCTGATGTACTTAAGCGACACCACCAATACCAGCAGCCAGAAAATCAGTGACAGAAAACCAAATACGGCTTCACGTTCCACACCAAAACCGAACTGACCTGAAAGGCATTCACGCAAGGTATACAGGGGACTGGTACCGATATCTCCGTAAACTACACCAATAGCGGCCAGCGTTAATCCACCAAGCGACTGCTTCTTATCCGAGCTCATAGAGTTATCTTTTGTTGGAGTCAAAGAGGCACAAAACCGCTCGCTCAAGCCTCTAAAAAGCGCACAGTATGCACGTATTCCAAAAAAATCCCATCCTTGTAAACCGTCTGGTTATCTGCCATCCGGCTGTTTTTACCTTAAAATAAGCGGGTTAAGCGGGGTTTAAGCCTTGTTGAACCTTCTGAAACAAAAAAGCTGACAGCTATCAACGCTTTCACGCATCATAATCTATAAAGTGTTGCGTTCGCTAAGCGCGGCAGCTTGATGATCCTAAGGACAATGATGTGATTATGGCTCAACCCCATCTTTTGGCAGAAAGAATTTCTCGCCTCAGCAACGCATTAGAAAAAGGCTTATATGAGCGTCATCATGCCATTCGCCTCTGCTTGCTGGCCGCCCTGAGCGGTGAAAGCGTATTCCTGCTGGGGCCGCCGGGCATTGCAAAGAGCCTGATTGCCCGCCGCCTGAAATACGCCTTCCAGAATGCTCGCGCCTTTGAATACCTGATGACCCGATTTTCTACGCCGGAAGAGGTGTTTGGTCCGCTGTCGATTCAGGCACTAAAAGATGAAGGGCGTTATCAGCGTCTTACTAAAGGCTATTTGCCGGATGCCGAGATTGTTTTCCTTGATGAAATATGGAAAGCCGGCCCGGCGATTTTGAATACGCTGCTTACTGCCATTAACGAACGCCGCTTCCGTAATGGTGATAGCGAAGAAAAAATTCCGATGCGTCTGCTGGTGACAGCATCCAACGAATTGCCTGAAGCGGACAGTGGACTGGAAGCGCTGTATGACCGCATGTTAATCCGCCTGTGGCTGGATAACGTGCATGAGAAACAGAACTTCCGCAGCATGTTAACCCACCAGCAAGATGAAAACGCCAATCCGGTAGCGGAAGGGCTGCGCATCAGCGACGAAGAGTATCTGCAATGGCAGCAAGGCATTAGTCAGGTCAATTTACCGGACAACGTTTTTGAACTGATCTATCAACTGCGCCAGCAGCTGGAAAATCAGCCGCAAGCGCCTTACATCTCCGATCGTCGTTGGAAAAAAGCGATTCATCTGTTGCAGGCCAGCGCGTTTTACAGTGGCCGAACCACCATTGCGCCGATTGATTTGATCCTGCTGAAAGATTGCTTGTGGCACGATGTCGCCTCAATGCAATTGCTGGATCGTGAAATCGATCAATTGATGACTCAGCACGCCTGGCAACAGCAGCCGATGCTGCTCAAACTTCAGCAAATCAAAACGCGCCGTATGGCGTTGCAGCAGCAACAAAGCGTGTCACAGGCGATCACCCTGGAGAAACACAGCGGAATGTTCAGCCGCAAGCCGCATTACGATCTGCCCGAAACGTTTACTGATGAACAACTCACTTTAATGCTGCAACAGCCGCTGACGCTGCATGACATGCAGGTCACGCACATTGTTATAGCGCGTGATGCGCTTAATCAATGGCTGCTGAAAGGCGGCGACGTTCGCGGCAAACTCAACGGTATCGGTTTTGCTCAAACGGTGGATTTATTGGTTGATGCGCAGCATTGCCTGGCGGTACGTGATGTTAGCCTGCAAGCGACTCGCCTGACGCTGCCGGGTATTAGCAACAACAATGAATTGCCCACTGAAATCGTTGAAGCGCTGGATGAGTTGGATGCGCAACTTCGCGCCCAGCGCCATCTGTTTAGCCAACACCAGCGCTGTTTATTTATCAGCGATGACTGGTTTGCGCGGGTTGAAAGCAGCCTGCAAGATGTAGCAGAACAGCTAAAACAGGCGCGTAAATGATTTCGGTTGAGACGCTAAGCACGCTGCTTTCAATCGGCGAAACTGAACTGATTGAAGAGTTGATTATCGCGCTGCTGGCGTCTCCCCAATTTGCTCTGTTCTTTGAAAAGTTTCCGGGCCTGAAGAAAGCGCTGTTGCGCGATGTGCCGCGCTGGAAGGCAGAAATTAATGCGGAACTCAAAGCCACGCCCGTGCCGGAAATGCTGTCGCAGGAATTTCAGCTCTTTCAACGGGTGCAACTGCTCAGCCACCACGAATTTAACCACCAGCTTTCGGACACGCTAGATACGCTGGATCGCCTGCCTTCCCCTTTTATAGAAGAAGCCAATCGGCTGCTTCACCACACTGAAGCACGCCAGCTCAGCTCGGCGCAGCACACGCTTTTTTTACAGCGCTGGCGGCTTAGCCTGACGTTGCAAACTCTGACGTTGAATGAGCAATTGCTGGAACAGCAGCGTGAACGCCTGATAGCAGAGTTGCAGCAGCGCATGGCGCTAAGCGGCCAACTCGCGCCCCTGTTAAGTGACGATGATGAAGCCGCAGCGGGCCGGTTATGGGATATGAGTAAGTCGTCGCTACAACACGGCGATTATGAGTTGATGCTGCAATATGGCGATTTTCTGGCGCAGCAGCCGGAGCTAATGAAGCTGGCCCAACAACTGGGTCGCAGTCGCGAAGCAAAATCAGTGCCGTCAAAAGAGGCGCCGATGGAAGCCTTTCATCATCTGGTGCATGAACCTGATGCTGTGCCAGAAGAGGTCAGCGGTATTCATCAAAGTGATGATGTGCTGCGTCTTCTGCCGCCAGAGCTGGCCGCGCTGAGTATCAGCGAGCTGGAGTTAGAGTTTTATCGGCGGCTGGTGGAAAAACGGTTACTGACTTATAAGTTGCAGGGCGATGCCTGGCACGAAAAGGTGACGATGCGCCCGGTAAGCCACCAGCAGCATGAAGAGCAGCCGCGCGGTCCGTTCATTGTCTGTGTTGATACGTCGGGTTCCATGGGCGGGTTCAATGAACGCTGCGCCAAAGCCTTCTGCCTGGCTTTGCTAAAAGTGGCGTTGGCCGATCGCCGTCGCTGCTACATCATGCTGTTTGCTCACGATGTCATTGGCTATGAATTAACCGGCGATGATGGTCTGGAGCAGGCGATTCGCTTTCTTAGCCAGCGTTTTCGTGGCGGCACCGATCTGGCCGCGTGTTTGTCGTCGGTGGTGAAACGGATGGAAGGCACTATCTGGCAGGAAGCTGATGCCGTTATTGTGTCTGATTTTATCGCTCAGCGCCTGCCGGAAGAGGTCATCAGCGCGATAAAACAACGTCAGCGTCATCATCAGCAACGCTTCCATGCTGTCGCTATGTCGACGCATGGCAAACCCGGTATTTTGCGCATTTTTGATCATATCTGGCGATTCGATACCGGAATGAAAAGCCGCCTGTTGCGTCACTGGCGGCGCTAAGTCATTAGGCAGAAATCCTTATTTGCTATAGTGAGTAATCGCATTTACTTACTCAGCAATCTGGAGCTTTCTGTGACACCAGCCCAATCTCATCGCGATCTGCTTGCGCCGACGCGTACTTTGCTGCTCTCCGGCCATAACGTAGAACAAAAACGTGCCGAACTGTTGGCGTACTTTACCCAAACCTGGGAACAGTACGAAGAGTTGTTTACCTGTCTTGCCGATCAGCGCGCCTGGTTCAATAAAGCCATCCCACTGCGCCATCCTCTGATCTTCTATTTTGGTCATACCGCCACTTTTTACATTAATAAGCTCATGGCGGGTCGCTACATTGATGCACGCTTAGACGATCGCATAGAAGCGATAATGGCGATTGGCGTTGATGAAATGAGCTGGGATGATCTCAACGACGACCATTATGAATGGCCAACCATCGAAGAAGTGCGTGATTACCGCGGCAGCGTAAAAGCGCTGGTCAGTAAATTTATTCAAACCATGCCGCTGGAATTGCCGATCAGCTGGGACAGCCCAGCGTGGATTATTTTGATGGGCATTGAACATGAGCGCATTCATCTGGAAACCTCCAGTGTATTGATACGCCAACTGCCTATTGAATGGGTCAAACCTCAGCCGCAATGGCCCGCTTGCCCAAACGCGCGTCATGCTCGCAATAGCGTTCCCGCCAACACGCTGGTTGAGATGCCCGGCGGCCGCATTACCTTAGGTAAAACCGATGATACTTACGGCTGGGATAACGAATATGGAACGCAGCACGTCGAACTGAAGCCGTTTAAGGCCAGCAAAATGCTGGTGAGTAATGCTGAGTTTTTTGAATTCATCAGCGCGGGCGGTTATCAGGATGTACGCTGGTGGGATAATGAAGGCTTAGGCTGGCGCGAATTTGCGCAGGCAGAAATGCCTACTTTCTGGGTCGGCACCCCAACGATGCCCGATCAGCTGAAACTGCGCTTGATGACGGAAGAAGTGGCCATGCCATGGGATTGGCCAGCCGAGGTGAATCAATTGGAAGCATCCGCTTTTTGCCGCTGGAAAGCTGACCAAACCGGAAAATCTATTCAGCTTCCATGCGAAGCGGAATGGGCGCAGTTGCGTGAGCAGGTTGAAGGCGATCAGCCGAACTGGGAGCGTGCACCGGGTAATATAAACCTGGCGTACTGGGCCTCTTCCAGTCCCGTTGATCAATTCCCGCAAGGTAACTTTTTCGACGTGATCGGCAATGTCTGGCAATGGACGACAACGCCGACTAGCGGCTTTGAAGGCTTTAGAGTGCATCCTTTATACGATGACTTCTCAACGCCAACCTTTGACGGTAAACATACCTTAATCAAAGGCGGCAGTTGGATCTCCACCGGTAATGAAGCGCTGAAGTCGGCGCGCTACGCTTTCCGTCGCCACTTTTTCCAGCATGCGGGTTTTCGTTATGTTGTCTCTTCACATCAAGAGAGCATGACGATTAACCCGTATGAAACCGACAGTATGGTGTCGCAATATCTCGACTTCCAATATGGTCCACGCTATTTCGGCGTAGAGAACTATGCAGAAACGTTGGTGAATCTGGCGTTGCAGCACACCTCTTTACGTGGCAAGGCATTGGACATCGGCTGTGCCACCGGTCGTGCCAGCTTTGAACTGGCTCGTCACTTCGACAGCGTTGTGGGTATGGATTATTCAGCACGCTTCATTGATGTGGCGCTGCAGTTAGCCAGTGGCGAAGAGTTCCGCTATGTGGTGCCTGAAGAAGGTGAGCTGGTGGAATATCGTCAGGTGCGCTTGAAAGATTTGAATATGGGAAGCGAGTTCGCGCAGCGGATCCAGTTTGTGCAAGGCGATGCCTGTAACCTGAAACCGCAACCACAGCAATATGATTTGGTGTTGGCATCCAACCTGATTGATCGCCTGCGCCAGCCGAAGCGTTTCCTGCAGGACATCACGCCCATGATCCGTTCGGGCGGTATGCTCGCTCTCTCTTCGCCTTATACCTGGCTGGAAGCGTTCACGCCAAAAGAGAACTGGCTTGGTGGCGTGCGCGAAAATGGCGAAGCGCTAACGACCTTACAAGCGCTGCAGCGTCTTTTAGCGGCGGATTTTGAACAGGTTGGCGCACCACAGGATGTGCCGTTTGTTATTCGTGAAACAGCGCGTAAATTTCAACACACGCAGGCGCAATTAACCCTCTGGCGTAAGCGTTAATCTACCCGGCAGCGGTATTCACCGCTGCCGATACATTGCCTAATCCCCCGTTTTGCTGCACATTCTCAACAGTTCAATGAAGAAGTAACATAAAGAGGATGGCAATGGCCGAACATCTGCAACTGGATAACCTGGATCGCGGCATTTTGAATGCGCTGCTGGATAACGCACGCACGGCATATGCTGAACTGGCAAAACAGTTCAACGTCAGTCCGGGCACCATTCATGTGCGCGTAGAAAAGATGAAACAGGCTGGGATTATTCTGGGTACGCGCGTTGAAATCGATCCACGACAGTTGGGCTTCGATGTGTGCTGTTTTATCGGCATTATCCTGAAAAGTGCCCGCGATTATCCTGCTGCGCTGAGCAAGCTTGATGCACTGGATGAAGTCGTTGAAGCCTGGTATACCACCGGCCATTACAGCATCTTCATTAAAGTGATGTGTCGTTCTATTGATGCGCTGCAGCAGGTACTGATCAACAAGATACAGACAATTGACGAAATTCAGTCGACTGAAACGCTGATCTCGCTGCAAAACCCGATCATGCGCACCATCAAACCCTGATCCATCCCCTGCCTTGTGCACAACCTTATCCCCTGTGAATGCGCCGTCTCCCAACGGCTGCGTTCGCATCCTCCGATCTATTAACCCTGTTGTCCACAGGTGGATCACTGCTTGATCACAGCGTACAATGCTCGCCTTTAGTTCAGGAGAGCATGATGGCCGATATTACTTTAATCAGTGGCAGCACCTTGGGAAGCGCCGAATATGTCGCTGAACATCTCGAAGAAAAATTGCAGGAAGCTGGCTTCTCAACGCAGATGCTGCATGGGCCGGAACTGGATGAAGTGCCGCAGGAAGGCGTCTGGCTGATTGTCTCCTCTACTCACGGCGCAGGTGAACTGCCTGATAATCTTGTGCCGTTTTATGACGCTATTAATGAAAGCCAGCCCGATCTGTCTGGCGTGCGCTTCGGTGCCGTTGGTATTGGCAATCACGAGTACGATCTTTTTTGTGGCGCGATCCGTAATATAGAAACGCTATTGATCGCGCGTGGTGCTCAACGTATTGGCGAGCGCCTGGAAATCGATGTTCTTGAGCATGAGATTCCTGAAGATCCAGCTGAAGAGTGGATCGCGGACTGGAAAAGCTTGATTTGATCTGGCTGAGGATCGGGAATTAGCCACGATCCCCAGTGGAAGATGCTGATTTTATGCATTTGAAAGCCATCTGATTGTGGATAACTACCCCTTTTTCCTGCGTATAACCAGTAGTTATCCAAAGAACAACCCAAGTCTATTTTTTGAGCTGTGGATAACTAGCCATTTTGATCTCAGGTTATACGTTGCAGGATCACCGATCATTAACAGCTAGTGATCTTATACATCCTGTTGTTTCATGAGCTTTTTTGAGACATATCCACAACAGATCGCGATCCTAATAAGAGATCTAACAAGAAGATCATATACAGAATAAAGATCCTTTCTTTTAAACACTGACGATCCCATCGCTTTCCCCCTGCGCTGAATTTAAGTAGAATCCACGGCCCAAGGGAGAACGATCCCTGAATGTCCATCAACGAGGTACCACTTCATGTTTTATCAAGATCCTTTTGACGTCATCGTAATTGGTGGTGGTCATGCGGGTACAGAAGCCGCTATGGCTGCTGCTCGAATGGGTCAGCAAACCCTGTTACTCACCCATAACATTGATACGCTTGGACAAATGTCCTGTAATCCGGCGATCGGTGGCATTGGCAAAGGACATTTGGTGAAGGAAGTGGATGCCTTAGGCGGTTTGATGGCCAGTGCGATCGACCAGGCAGGTATTCAGTTTAGGATACTAAACGCGAGTAAAGGGCCCGCCGTCCGAGCGACACGTGCTCAGGCGGATCGCGTGCTTTACCGTCAGGCAGTACGTACTGCACTTGAGAACCAACCCAACCTGATGATCTTCCAACAGGCGGTTGACGATCTGATTGTCGAGAACGATCGTGTCGTGGGTGCTGTGACGCAAATGGGCCTGAAGTTCCGTGCAAAAACGGTGGTTCTTACGGTAGGGACTTTCCTCGATGGAAAAATTCATATCGGGCTGGATAACTACAGCGGTGGCCGTGCTGGCGATCCACCTTCCATCCCGCTGGCAAAACGCTTGCGAGCTTTACCACTGCGTGTAAACCGCCTTAAAACCGGTACGCCGCCGCGTATTGACGCACGATCCATCGACTTTAGCGTGTTGTCGCCGCAGCATGGCGATAATCCAATGCCGGTGTTCTCGTTCATGGGGAATGCTTCACAGCATCCTCAACAGGTACCGTGTTGGATCACATATACCAACGAAAAAACCCATGACGTGATCCGCAATAACCTCGATCGTAGCCCAATGTATGCCGGGATCATCGAAGGGATCGGCCCACGTTATTGCCCATCGATCGAAGATAAAGTGATGCGTTTTGCCGATCGTAATGCGCACCAGATCTTCCTTGAGCCTGAAGGCTTGACCAGTAACGAAATTTATCCAAACGGCATCTCAACCAGCTTGCCGTTTGATGTACAGATGCAGATCGTTCGCTCTATGCAAGGGCTGGAAAATGCGAAGATCATTCGCCCAGGCTATGCCATTGAGTATGATTTCTTCGATCCGCGCGATCTTAAGCAGACGCTGGAAAGCAAATATATTCACGGCCTGTTCTTTGCCGGACAAATCAACGGCACTACCGGTTATGAAGAAGCCGCCGCGCAGGGATTATTAGCAGGTCTGAACGCCGCACGTCAGTCTGCCGACAAAGAAGGCTGGGCTCCACGTCGCGATCAAGCTTATCTGGGCGTGTTGGTTGACGACCTCTGCACGCTTGGCACCAAAGAGCCGTATCGCATGTTCACTTCACGCGCGGAGTATCGTTTGATGCTGCGTGAAGACAATGCCGATCTGCGTTTGACTGAAACTGGCCGCGAGCTCGGTTTAGTGGATGACGCTCGCTGGGCGCGTTTTAATCAGAAACTGGAATCCATTGAGCAAGAGCGTCAGCGTCTACGTGATATCTGGGTACACCCGAAATCAGAAAACGTTGCTGACGTGAATACCGTGCTGAGCGCGCCGTTGACTAAAGAAGCCAGCGGTGAAGATCTGCTGCGTCGTCCAGAACTGACGTATCTGAAATTGATGACGTTGAACGGGTTTGGCCCAGCTCTGTCAGATGCGCAGGCTGCTGAACAGGTTGAGGTTCAGGTAAAGTACGAAGGTTACATTGCGCGTCAGCAGGAAGAGATTGATCGCCAGCAGCGTAATGAAAATACCTTACTGCCGGTCGATCTCGATTATCGTCAGGTTAATGGCTTGTCGAATGAAGTGATTGCCAAACTGAACGATCATAAACCGACGTCAATCGGTCAGGCTTCACGCATTTCTGGTATCACACCAGCCGCCATCTCGATTTTGCTCATCTATTTGAAAAAACAGGGTCTGCTGCGCAAAAGCGCCTGACCTGAAACGGGGCGAGGCAACTCGCCCCCGCTGACTGGACTCACGCTGTGATTAACAAACTCACCTCGCTGCTGCAAGCAGCTAATATTTCCCTCTCCGATCAACAAAAACAGCAGCTGATTGGCTACGTATCGCTGCTGGATAAGTGGAACAAAGCTTACAACCTGACGTCAGTTCGCGATCCACAGCAAATGTTGGTGCGCCACATTCTCGACAGCATCGTCGTTGCACCACATTTGAAAGGCTCGCGCTTTATTGATGTAGGGACCGGGCCGGGCTTGCCAGGCATTCCGCTGGCGATCGTCATGCCAGAAGCACATTTCACGCTGCTTGATAGTTTGGGAAAGCGTGTACGGTTTTTACGGCAGGTACAGCACGAACTTGGTCTCGAAAACATCACGCCTGTGCAGAGTAGGGTGGAGGAGTTTCCTTCGGAGCCGCCTTTTGATGGCGTTATTAGCCGCGCTTTTGCCTCGCTGGAGGACATGGTGAACTGGTGTCATCATCTGCCTGCGCCAGAAGGACGCTTCTTTGCTTTGAAAGGTGTTCGCCCAGACGATGAGATTGCTTCGTTGCCTGCCGGATACACGTTAGATGCTGTTGTCGAGTTGAAAGTGCCTCAGTTGGATGGTGAACGTCATCTGGTCATCATTGGTCGCGAATAGGCATTTAAAGATTGTGGATTAAGGGAAGGTTAAGGTTTCGTCTTAGCAAAAAATGTGGCTAAAAAAACGGCAGTTGATTCTTTTATCGTGCGCGTTTTTTATTAAAGTTGCGCAGGAATAAGGTTAAAAAAGCCAACGGAAATTATCCGAAAAACTCTGTTACATTTAACCTTTAATTCACAATTATTTATCAGAAAGATCACTTATATTGCCGTTCATCTGAATACTGATAGTCACGTCGGAAAATATATCGCAGTAATAACTTGGCGTGCGTAATATGAATTACACACTTTTATTGCACTCTTCGATGTCAACAACATGTTTTTATCGATAATAAGAGATTTGCGACCTGACACTATTTATAACTTGATGATAGTTAAATAAATAACTGCCTGTTAAAAACGGTAAATTGGGTACTGTCACAAAAGTTATTGTAGTTCAGATGCTTATTATGTGATCTAAAGCACGCTTTAAAAGCAAGTCCTGGCTGCATTTTCAGTAGACGGCCTGCCAATTCCAGCGGATTAATCTTTGGAAAAATAGGCGCTCGGAAAGAAATTTAAATAATTGTTCACCTTTTCGCTACTTAGCGATTGAAATCGCAGGTGCGGCCCGTATAATTTGCACGGCTTTTGCTGCTTGACTCAAATGAGTAAAGGCAGTCTTATACGACACGCGACATACCCCTAACGGGGCAGGAGAGTATCAGCGTCATGTCAGTGTCTCTTTACAGTGTGAAATACGCCCGAACCCTGCTGGTTATTCAGCTGGTGACGACTGTCATCATCGGTGCACTCTTTGCTCTGAAAGATGTCCACTGGGGCGTTTCTGCTCTGGCTGGCGGAGCGGCAGCCTGGCTGCCAAACGTGTTGTTTTTGTTTTTAGCCTGGCGCCTGCAGGGGCAAACCCCGGCTTCGGGGCGAGTCGCGTGGAGCTTCGCTTTGGGTGAAATAGCCAAAGTGTTCGCGACCATCATTTTGCTCATTGTGGCGTTGGGTGTATTCGGAGCGGTCTTCTGGCCTCTCGGAATAACCTGGTTATCGGTGCTGGTGGTTCAGATGTTGGCACCGGCGGTAATTAACAACAAAGGGTAAGAGGCATCATGGCTGCAGGAGAAATCTCTACTCCGCAAGAATACATAGGACACCATCTGAATAACCTTCAGCTGGACCTGCGTACTTTCGAGTTAGTGAATCCGCACGACGCTCCCGCGACGTTCTGGGTATTAAATATCGATTCCATGTTTTTCTCTCTGGTGCTGGGACTGGTTTTCCTGGTGTTGTTCCGTAAAGTGGCGAAAACCGTCACCAGCGGTGTGCCAGGGAAATTACAAGCGGCTATCGAGTTGGTTGTTGGGTTCGTTGATGACAACGTTCGCGACATGTATCACGGTAAGAGCAAACTTATCGCCCCGCTGGCTCTGACAATTTTTGTCTGGGTCTTCTTGATGAACTTCATGGATCTGCTACCTATCGATCTGCTGCCATATATTGGTGAGCATTTCTTAGGCCTGCCGGCGCTGCGCGTCGTGCCGTCTGCAGACGTGAACATCACGTTGTCTATGGCGTTGGGCGTATTTATTTTGATTCTGTTCTACAGCATCAAAATGAAAGGCATTGGCGGCTTCACGAAAGAGCTGACGCTGCAGCCTTTTAATCACCCGATCTTCATCCCTATCAACCTGATTTTGGAAGGTGTGAGCCTGCTGTCTAAACCGGTTTCTCTCGGTTTGCGACTGTTCGGTAACATGTATGCGGGTGAGCTGATCTTTATCCTTATTGCCGGTCTGTTGCCGTGGTGGTCACAGTGGTTGCTGAATGTGCCTTGGGCCATTTTCCACATCCTGATCATTTCGCTACAGGCTTTCATTTTCATGGTCCTCACGATTGTCTATCTGTCGATGGCATCTGAAGAACATTGATTTTTTTCTCAACACTAAGCGTTTAACTGAAACAAACTGGAGACTGTCATGGAAAACCTGAATATGGATCTGCTGTACATGGCTGCCGCTGTGATGATGGGCCTGGCGGCAATCGGTGCTGCGATCGGTATCGGCATCCTCGGAGGAAAATTCCTGGAAGGCGCTGCTCGTCAGCCTGACCTGATTCCTCTGCTGCGCACGCAGTTCTTTGTTGTAATGGGTCTGGTGGATGCAATCCCGATGATCGCTGTTGGTCTGGGTCTCTACGTGATGTTTGCTGTCGCCTAAAGCCCTTTGTTCACTCATCACATGTTGTGTACGAGTGAACGGATTCTGCCGTTTATCTTTGATAACGGCAGAAAAGTTAAATACTTAATTAGAGGCATTGTGCTGTGAACATTAATGCAACAATCCTCGGCCAGGCCATCGCGTTCATCCTGTTTGTCGCGTTCTGCATGAAGTACGTATGGCCACCGATTATGGCTGCCATCGAAAAGCGCCAGAAAGAAATTGCTGAAGGCCTTGCTTCTGCTGAACGCGCGAAGAAAGATTTGGATCTCGCGCAGGCTAATGCGACCGACCAGCTGAAAAAAGCCAAAGAAGAAGCCCAGGTCATTATCGAGCAAGCGAACAAGCGTCGCGCGCAGATCATGGACGAAGCCAAAACCGAAGCTGAGAACGAACGTAATCGAATCGTTGAACAAGCGCAGGCTGAAATTGATGCTGAGCGTAAACGTGCACGTGAAGAACTGCGTAAGCAAGTCGCGTTGCTGGCAATAGCTGGTGCCGAGAAGATCATCGAACGTTCCGTGGATGAAGCTGCTAACAGCGACATCGTTGATAAACTGGTCGCTGAACTGTAAGGAGGGAGGGGCTGATGTCTGATCTAATTACTGTAGCTCGCCCCTACGCCAAAGCAGCTTTTGACTTTGCTGTTGAGCATCAAAGTATTGAACGCTGGCAAAAAATGTTGGCGTTTGCCGCAGAAGTGGCTCGCAATGAACAGATGGCAGAACTCCTTTCCGGTGCTTTGGCGCCGGAAGCTTTGTCTGCTTCTTTCAACGCAGTCTGTGGTGATCAACTGGATGAACCCGCGCAGAACCTGATTAAGGTGATGGCGGAAAACGGACGTTTGACAGCGCTTCCAGCTGTACTGGATCAATTCATTCAACTGCGTGACGCCCATGAAGCGACAGCGGAAGTTGACGTGATTTCTGCCAGTACACTGAGTGACGACCAGCTGACTAAAATCAGCACCGCGATGGAAAAACGTCTGTCACGCAAAGTTAAGCTGAATTGCAAAATTGATAAGTCCGTAATGGCAGGCGTGATCATCCGTTCGGGTGATCTAGTGATTGATGGCAGCGTACGCGGCCGTCTTGAGCGTCTGGCAGACGTCTTGCAGTCTTAAGGGGACTGGAGCATATGCAACTGAATTCCACCGAAATCAGCGAACTGATCAAGCAGCGCATTGCTCAGTTCAATGTCGTGAGTGAAGCTCACAACGAAGGTACTATCGTTTCTGTAAGTGACGGTATCATCCGCGTACACGGCCTGGCCGATGTCATGCAGGGTGAGATGATTGCCCTGCCGGGTAGCCGTTACGCTATCGCCCTGAACCTCGAGCGTGACTCTGTAGGTGCAGTGGTGATGGGTCCGTACTCTGACCTTGCCGAAGGCATGAAAGTTAAGTGTACTGGCCGTATCCTGGAAGTTCCAGTTGGCCGTGGCCTGCTGGGCCGCGTGGTGAACACTCTGGGTGCACCTATTGACGGTAAAGGCGCAATCGACAACGACGGCTTCTCGCCAGTTGAAGTGATTGCTCCGGGTGTTATCGACCGTCAGTCAGTCGACCAGCCGGTTCAAACCGGTTACAAATCTGTCGATGCGATGATTCCAATCGGCCGTGGCCAGCGTGAGCTGATCATCGGTGACCGTCAGACCGGTAAAACCGCGATGGCGATCGATGCCATTATCAACCAGCGTGATTCAGGCATTAAATGTGTCTACGTCGCGATTGGTCAGAAAGCGTCAACCATTTCTAACGTGGTGCGTAAGCTGGAAGAGCATGGCGCATTGGCGAACACCATCGTGGTGGTTGCTTCTGCTTCAGAATCTGCAGCACTGCAGTATCTGTCTCCGTACGCAGGTTGTGCGATGGGCGAATACTTCCGTGACCGCGGTGAAGATGCACTGATCGTGTACGATGACCTGTCTAAGCAGGCTATCGCTTACCGTCAAATTTCACTGCTGCTGCGCCGTCCACCAGGTCGTGAAGCTTTCCCTGGCGACGTGTTCTATCTCCACTCTCGTCTGCTGGAACGTGCATCACGCGTAAGCGCTGATTACGTTGAGCGTTTCACCAACGGTGAAGTGAAAGGCCAAACCGGTTCTCTGACCGCGCTGCCAATCATCGAAACTCAGGCGGGTGACGTTTCTGCGTTCGTTCCGACCAACGTAATCTCGATTACTGATGGTCAGATCTTCCTGGAATCCAACCTGTTTAACTCCGGTATTCGTCCGGCCGTTAACCCAGGTATTTCGGTATCCCGTGTGGGTGGTGCAGCGCAGACCAAGATCATCAAGAAACTGTCCGGTGGTATTCGTACCGCGCTGGCACAGTATCGTGAACTGGCTGCGTTCTCGCAGTTCGCTTCTGATCTGGACGATGCAACCCGTAAACAGCTGAGCCACGGTCAGAAAGTGACCGAGCTGCTGAAGCAGAAACAGTATGCGCCGATGTCTGTTGCGCAACAGGGTCTGGTTCTGTTCGCTGCTGAGCGCGGTTATCTGAACGACGTTGAAATTGCTAAAATCGGCAGCTTCGAAGCTGCACTGCTGGCCTTCGCCGATCGCGATCACGCCGAGCTGATGCAGGAAATCAACCAATCTGGCAACTTTAACAACGAAATCGAAGCGAAGCTGAAAGGCCTGCTCGATACGTTCAAAGCAACCCAGTCCTGGTAATGTCTGGCGGCTTGTCTGAAAAGGCAAGCCGCAAGGCTTTGAGGAGAAGCTAATGGCCGGCGCAAAAGAGATACGTAGTAAGATCGGAAGCGTAAAAAATACGCAGAAGATCACCAAAGCGATGGAAATGGTCGCCGCCTCCAAAATGCGTAAAACGCAGGAACGCATGGCAGCCAGCCGTCCGTATGCAGACACCATGCGCAAAGTGATTGGTCACCTTGCGTTAGGTAATCTGGAATACAAGCACCCTTACCTGCAAGAGCGTGACGTCAAGCGCGTCGGCTACCTGGTCGTTTCAACTGACCGCGGGCTTTGTGGTGGTTTGAACATTAACCTGTTCAAAAAATTGCTGGCAGAGATGAAATCCTGGTCTGATAAAGGCGTGCAGAGCGATCTGGCGATTATCGGTTCCAAAGGGATGTCATTCTTCGGCTCTGTAGGTGGCAACATCGTGGCGCAAGTCAGCGGCATGGGAGATAAACCTTCCCTGTCAGAACTGATTGGCCCAGTAAAAGTGATGTTGCAGGCTTATGATGAAGGCCGCATCGACAAGCTGTATATCGTCAGCAACAAGTTTAATAACACCATGTCTCAGACTCCGACCATTACCCAACTGCTGCCGTTACCGCCAGCGGAAGGTGAAGCAGAGATGAAGGCGAAGACCTGGGATTACCTGTACGAACCCGATCCGAAAGCGCTGCTGGATACCCTGCTGCGTCGTTATGTCGAATCGCAGGTGTATCAGGGTGTGGTGGAAAATCTGGCCAGTGAGCAGGCCGCACGTATGGTAGCGATGAAAGCCGCAACCGATAACGGCGGAAATCTGATCAAAGAGCTGCAGTTGGTATACAACAAAGCTCGTCAGGCCAGCATCACCCAGGAACTTACCGAGATCGTCTCGGGGGCCTCCGCGGTTTAACCAGGTTTGGAATTAGGTAGAGGATTCAAGATGGCAACTGGAAAGATTGTCCAGATTATCGGCGCCGTTGTTGACGTCGAATTCCCTCAGGACGCGGTACCAAAAGTGTACAGCGCCCTCGAGGTTCAGAATGGTGATGCTCGTCTGGTGCTGGAAGTACAGCAGCAGCTGGGCGGCGGCGTAGTACGTACCATCGCAATGGGTACGTCTGACGGTCTGAAGCGTGGTCTGGCAGTTAACGACCTGCAGAAACCGATTCAGGTTCCCGTCGGTAAAGCGACCCTGGGCCGTATCATGAACGTGCTGGGCGAGCCAATCGACATGAAAGGCGAGCTGAAAGAAGAAGACGGCAGTGCAGTAGAGATCGCCTCTATTCACCGCGCAGCACCTTCTTATGAAGATCAGTCAAACTCGCAGGAATTGCTGGAAACCGGCATCAAGGTTATCGACCTGATGTGTCCGTTCGCTAAGGGCGGTAAAGTCGGTCTGTTCGGTGGTGCGGGTGTAGGTAAAACCGTAAACATGATGGAGCTGATCCGTAACATCGCGGCTGAGCACTCAGGTTATTCGGTATTTGCTGGTGTGGGTGAGCGTACTCGTGAGGGTAACGACTTCTACCACGAAATGACTGACTCCAACGTTATCGATAAAGTTGCACTGGTGTATGGCCAGATGAACGAGCCGCCGGGTAACCGTCTGCGCGTTGCACTGACCGGTCTGACCATGGCGGAAAAATTCCGTGATGAAGGCCGCGACGTTCTGCTGTTCATCGACAACATCTATCGTTATACCCTGGCCGGTACGGAAGTATCTGCTCTGTTGGGTCGTATGCCATCTGCGGTAGGTTATCAGCCAACGCTGGCAGAAGAGATGGGTGTGTTGCAGGAGCGTATTACCTCCACCAAGACCGGTTCAATCACCTCTGTTCAGGCCGTTTACGTTCCTGCGGATGACTTGACTGACCCGTCTCCAGCGACCACCTTCGCCCACTTAGACTCAACCGTAACGCTGAGCCGTCAGATCGCTTCTCTGGGTATCTACCCAGCAGTTGACCCGCTGGACTCTACCAGCCGTCAGCTGGATCCGTTGGTTGTTGGTCAGGAGCACTACGATGTTGCTCGTGGCGTGCAGTCACTGCTGCAGCGTTATCAAGAACTGAAAGACATCATCGCCATCCTTGGTATGGACGAGCTGTCTGAAGAAGACAAACTGCTGGTGGCACGTGCGCGTAAGATTCAGCGCTTCCTGTCTCAGCCGTTCTTCGTGGCCGAAGTATTTACCGGTTCACCGGGCAAATACGTTTCGCTGAAAGACACCATCCGTGGCTTTAAAGGCATCATGGACGGTGAATTCGACCACCTGCCAGAGCAGGCTTTCTACATGGTCGGTTCTATCGACGAAGCGGTAGAAAAAGCGAAGAAACTGTAATAACGGTTTCCCGGGAGGAAAGATATGGCTATGACTTATCACCTGGATGTTGTCAGCGCAGAGCAGCAGTTATTCTCTGGTCTGGTACAGAAAATCCAGGTGTCAGGTAGCGAAGGTGAGCTGGGGATTTTTCCTGGTCACGCCCCGCTTCTGACTGCCATTAAGCCTGGAATGATCCGTATCGTGAAACAGCACGGCGAAGAGGAGTTTATTTACCTCTCTGGCGGCGTGCTGGAAGTGCAGCCGGGTAGCAGCACCGTTCTGGCCGATACCGCAATTCGCGGTACCGATCTGGACGAAGCGCGTGCTCTGGAAGCAAAACGTAAAGCAGAAGAGCACATCAACAGCAGCCACGGCGACGTGGATTATGCTCAAGCCTCTGCCGAGCTGGCGAAAGCCATTGCTAAACTGCGCGTGATCGAGCTGACCAAAAAAGCGATGTAATCCGGCTTTATGCGTCACGAAATGCCAGCCCTTTGGGCTGGCATTTTTTTTGTCTAAAAGCCATGAAGCAAGAGCCTACCTAATTTCGGCCCGAGAAAAATGTAGTAATCTCAACCCTAAACCGTTTAACTTTCCGCAGTCAAAAATTCAGTCAGGATGATTATGTCTATTAGCGCGATGAGTGTGGTGATCCTTGCCGCTGGCAAGGGCACACGTATGTATTCCGATGTGCCAAAAGTTTTACATACCTTGGCAGGTAAGCCGATGGTTCAGCATGTGATTGACGCCGCCAAAGGTCTTGGTGCGCAGCATGTTCATCTGGTTTATGGGCACGGCGGCGATCGACTCAAAGCAACGTTAACCGACAGTGCCTTGAACTGGGTATTACAGGCTGAGCAATTAGGCACTGGCCATGCAATGCAGCAGGCAGCGCCATTTTTTGCCGACGATGAAGACATTCTGATGCTGTACGGAGACGTTCCTCTTATATCAGAGGCCACGTTACAGCGTTTACGTGATGCGAAACCACAAGGTGGTATCGGATTACTCACAGTGGTGCTAGATAATCCAAGCGGATATGGTCGCATTGTACGTGAGAATGAAACAATCGTTGGAATTATTGAACAAAAAGACGCCACACCTACACAACTCTCTATTAATGAAATCAACACTGGCATCCTGATCGCCAATGGCGGTGATTTAAAACGCTGGTTGGCACAGCTCACCAACAACAATGCGCAGGGTGAATATTACATCACTGACATTATTGCGTTAGCGCACCAGGAAGGCCGACTGATCAATGCGGTGCATCCGGCACGCATCAGCGAAACGGATGGCGTGAATAACCGTCTGCAACTCGCAACCCTGGAACGCACCTATCAAGCTGAACAAGCGGAGAAGCTGCTGTTGGCTGGGGTTATGCTGCGCGATCCGGCGCGCTTTGATCTGCGCGGTACGCTGGCACACGGTCGCGATATCGAAATCGATACTAACGTCATTATTGAAGGTCAGGTGACGTTGGGCCATCGCGTTAAAATCGGCGCGGGCTGCATCATTAAAAACAGTGTGATTGGCGATGATTGCGAAATCAGCCCCTATTCGGTGATCGAAGATGCGAATCTCGCTCAGGAATGTACGGTGGGTCCTTTCGCTCGCCTGCGTCCCGGCAGCGAGCTGGCGCAAGCCGCGCACGTTGGCAACTTTGTCGAAATGAAAAAAGCGCACTTGGGCAAAGGCTCTAAAGCAGGCCACCTCTCTTATCTGGGCGACGCTGAGATTGGCGCTAATGTAAACATTGGAGCAGGTACCATCACTTGTAATTACGACGGCGCGAATAAGTCTAAAACTATTATCGGTGATGACGTCTTTGTTGGTTCGGATACGCAACTGGTCGCACCGGTAACGGTGGCTGCGGGGGCGACAATCGCGGCAGGTACCACGGTAATGAAGGATGTCACTGGCGCTGAGCTGGTCTATAACCGTAAAGAGCAGAATCACAAAGCGGGATGGCAACGTCCGCAGAAGAAAAAATAAATTTTTTTACGGCTCGCCTTGAGCGAGCCGCTGCACGTCCAAAACTATAATCCCCACTCTCTACAAGGCTCGGGGAACCGGCAAAGCCGGAAATCAGGTCGTATGACAACGAAAATGGCGAAGAGCCATGAAGTCAGGAAACTATTATGTGTGGAATTGTTGGTGCAGTAGCACAACGCGATATCGCAGAAATTCTGTTAGAGGGTCTGCGTCGTCTTGAGTATCGCGGGTATGACTCGGCAGGTTTGGCCGTGGTGGATCGCCAAGGGCACGTCACGCGCCTGCGTCGTTTAGGAAAAGTACACAAACTGGCTGAAGCCGCAGAACAGCAGCCGCTAATCGGGGGTACCGGGATTGCTCACACGCGTTGGGCAACGCACGGTGAACCCTCAGAGGCCAATGCGCATCCGCATATTTCAGAGCACATCATCATCGTGCACAACGGCATTATTGAGAACCATGAACCGCTGCGTGAATTGCTGATCGGTCGCGGTTATCACTTTGCCTCAGAAACCGATACCGAAGTGGTGGCGCATCTGGTGCATTGGGAGCAGAAGCAGGGCGGATCGCTGCGTGAAGTGGTATTGCGTGTCATTCCTCAGCTGCGTGGTGCGTATGGCATGGTAATCATGGACAGCCGCGATCCCTCGCTGCTGGTGGCGGCTCGTTCGGGCAGTCCGCTGGTGATTGGACGTGGCGTGGGCGAAAACTTTATCGCCTCCGATCAGCTGGCGCTGCTGCCGGTAACGCGTCGCTTCATCTACCTGGAAGAGGGCGATATCGCTGAAGTGACTCGCCGCGACGTGACTATTCTTGATCGCGCAGGCCAGCAGGTCACGCGTGCAGAAATTGAATCGAACGTGCAGTACGATGCGGGTGACAAAGGCATCTATCGCCACTATATGCAGAAAGAGATTTACGAGCAGCCAATGGCGATCAAAAACACCTTAACCGGTCGTTTTAGCCACGGAGAAGTTGATCTCAGCGAATTGGGCCCACAAGCCGAAACATTGCTGAGCCAGGTTGAGCATATCCAGATTATTGCCTGCGGCACGTCATACAACTCGGGGATGGTGTCGCGCTACTGGTTTGAGTCGCTGGCTAATATTCCTTGTGATGTGGAAATCGCCTCTGAATTTCGCTATCGCAAATCGGCGGTGCGCAAAAATAGCCTGCTGATCACCTTGTCACAGTCGGGTGAAACTGCCGACACGCTGGCCGCGCTGCGCCTGTCTAAAGAGCTGGGCTATCTCGGTTCGTTGGCGGTGTGCAACGTAGCGGGTTCATCGCTGGTGCGTGAATCTGATTTAGCGTTAATGACCAAAGCGGGCACTGAAATCGGTGTGGCATCGACCAAAGCGTTTACTACCCAGCTCGCTGTGTTGCTGATGCTGGTGGCAAAGCTGGGTCGCCTGAATGGCATGTCTGTTGAGACTGAACATGAAATTGTGCACGGTCTACAAGCGCTGCCAAGCCGCATTGAACAGATGCTGGCGCAGGATAAGCTGATCGAAAACCTGGCTGAAGGTTTCTCTGATAAACATCATGCGCTGTTCCTTGGCCGTGGCGATCAATACCCGATCGCGATGGAAGGGGCGCTGAAATTGAAAGAGATCTCCTATATTCATGCAGAAGCCTATGCGGCAGGTGAACTGAAACATGGCCCACTGGCACTGATTGATGCGGATATGCCTGTGATTGTGGTCGCGCCGAACAATGAGCTGCTGGAAAAACTGAAGTCGAACATAGAGGAAGTTCGCGCACGCGGCGGTTTGCTGTATGTGTTTGCCGATCAAGATGCCGGTTTCAGCGACAGCGAAGGAATGAAGATCATTCCATTGCCGCATGTGGAAGAGGTGATTGCGCCAATCTTCTACACCGTGCCGCTCCAACTGCTCTCTTATCACGTCGCGTTGATCAAAGGCACCGACGTCGACCAACCGCGTAACCTGGCAAAATCGGTTACGGTGGAATAAAAAACGGGCCCCGATGTGGGCCCGCTTCATTTCTGCACGCTGTCATATAACTGTCATATTTCGTACATTTCACTGTAACCAAACTGTCCTATTTTCCCTCCAGCAGCAATCACAAAATCTTACTAAAACGGCTTTGAGCCTGAGATTAACTCCCCTGGAGGGAACATGACACTGATGCGTAGCACCGTAGCCCGAATCCTCGCCGCCACCTTCGCCGTAAGCGCGGTCTCTGCTTATGCAGCCACCGATCTGACGGGCGCAGGCGGGACGTTCCCGGCGCCGGTTTATGCCAAGTGGGCAGCAGAATATCAGCAAGCCACAGGTAGCAAAATCAACTATCAGGGTATTGGTTCTTCGGGTGGCGTGAAACAAATTATCGCCAAGACCGTGGATTTTGGTGCGTCAGATGCGCCAATGAAAGATGAAGATCTGCAAAAAAATGGCCTGTTCCAGTTTCCAACCGTGATCGGTGGTGTAGTGCTGGCGGTTAACCTGCCTGGCATCAAATCGGGCGAACTGACGCTGGATGGCAAAACCGTCGGCGACATCTATCTGGGCACCATTAAAAAGTGGAACGATCCGGCGATTACCAAGCTGAACCCAGGCGTCAAACTGCCAGAAACTAACATCAACGTGGTTCGCCGCGCTGACGGTTCCGGCACCTCATTTGTTTTCACCAGCTACCTGGCGAAAGTGAACGAAGAGTGGAACAGCAAAATTGGTAAAGGCAACACCGTTAACTGGCCGACCGGTTTAGGCGGAAAAGGTAATGATGGCGTGGCGGCGTTTGTACAGCGTCTGCCTGGTTCAATTGGTTACGTTGAATATGCCTATGCCAAACAGAACAACCTGACGTACACCAAGCTGATGGATGCCGATGGCAAAGCGGTTGCACCAAGCGAAACCAGCTTCAGCAATGCCGCGAAAGGCGCAGACTGGAGCAAATCTTTTGCCCAGGATCTGACGTTCCAGAAAGGCGACGACGCCTGGCCAATCTCTTCAACCACGTTCATTTTGCTGTACAAGGATCAGGCTAACGCTGACAAAGGTAGCGAAGTGCTGAAGTTCTTCGACTGGGCCTATAAAAATGGTGATAAAACCGCCACCAGCCTGGATTACGCCACCTTGCCAGACAGCGTGACTGAACAAATTCGCTCTGCCTGGAAAGCCAATATCAAAGACAGTTCTGGCAAAGCGCTTTACCAGTAAGTGAATGACCCTGATCGGACATCTGTTCGTTCAGACCTCATGGGCGGCGTTGAGCCGCCCTGATAACCTCTGAAGACTGAGACTTCTATGGCTGCAACGAAGCCGGCATTCAAAGCTCCAGGCAAGCAAGGCGACAAGATTTTCGGCGCGCTGGTAAAACTCTCCGCGATCATTGTGCTGTTGCTGATGGGCGGCATTATTGTCTCCCTGATTATCTCCTCCTGGCCAAGCATTCAGAAATTTGGTTTCTCATTTTTATGGACCAAAACCTGGGATGCGCCCAACGAACAATTTGGTGCGCTGGTACCGATCTACGGCACTATCGTTACCTCTGTCATCGCCTTGATCATTGCGGTACCGGTAAGTTTTGGTATTGCGCTGTTCCTGACTGAACTCTCTCCGAACTGGTTACGTCGCCCGCTCGGTACTGCCATCGAATTGCTGGCGGCCATTCCAAGTATCGTTTACGGCATGTGGGGCCTGTTTGTCTTCGCTCCGCTGTTTGCCGAGTACTTTCAGACGCCGGTGGGTGAAGTGCTGTCAGGCATTCCGATTGTTGGCGAGCTGTTTACCGGCCCGGCTTTCGGTATTGGTATCCTCGCGGCAGGCGTGATCCTCGCCATCATGATCATCCCTTACATCGCCTCGGTGATGCGTGATGTGTTTGAGCAAACCCCGGTGATGATGAAAGAGTCTGCTTACGGCATCGGTTGCACCACTTGGGAAGTGATCTGGCGCATCGTGCTGCCGTTCACCAAAAACGGTGTGATTGGCGGCATCATGTTGGGGCTGGGCCGCGCCCTCGGTGAAACCATGGCAGTGACCTTTATCATCGGGAACACCTACCAACTCGACAGTGCCTCGTTGTTTATGCCGGGTAACAGCATTACCTCGGCGTTGGCGAATGAGTTCGCGGAGGCAGAATCCGGCGTTCACGTTGCCGCACTGATGGAGCTGGGTCTGATCCTGTTTGTGATCACGTTTATCGTTTTGGCGATTTCTAAATTGATGATTTTACGCCTGGCGAAAAGTGAAGGAGCGCGCTCATGACAACAATTGAATTGCAGGCGCGCACTGAGCTTGAGCAGTCACGCCGTAAGATGCAGTCCTGGCGCAGTACAAAAAACAAGATTGCGCTGACGCTGTCGCTACTGACCATGGTTTTTGGCCTGTTCTGGCTGGTATGGATCCTCTATACCACCGTTTCACGCGGGCTGGATGGTTTGTCGTGGGAACTGTTTACCGAATCCACGCCGCCACCGAATACGGCAGGCGGCGGTTTAGCCAATGCTTTAGCGGGCAGCGGCCTGCTGATTTTCTGGTCGACCTTTTTCGGTACGCCGCTGGGCATCCTGGCGGGCGTTTACCTGGCTGAATATGGGCGTAAACACTGGTTGGCGGAAGTGATTCGTTTCATCAACGACATTCTGCTGTCAGCGCCGTCGATTGTGGTCGGCCTGTTTGTCTACACCATCGTGGTGGCGCAGATGCAGCACTTCTCCGGTTGGGCTGGTGTGATTGCATTGGCACTGTTACAGGTCCCGATTGTGATCCGTACTACGGAAAACATGCTGCGATTGGTTCCCGATACCATGCGAGAAGCGGCTTACGCGCTGGGTACGCCAAAATGGAAGATGATCTCAGCCATCACGCTAAAAGCCTCGGTGTCGGGCATTATCACCGGTGTGCTGCTGGCCATCGCGCGTATCGCCGGTGAAACCGCACCGCTGCTGTTTACTGCACTGTCGAACCAGTTCTGGAGCACCGACATGATGCAGCCGCTGGCTAACTTGCCGGTCACCATTTTTAAATTCGCTATGAGCCCGTTTGCCGAATGGCAGAGCCTGGCCTGGGCTGGCGTACTGATTATTACCTTGTGCGTGCTGCTACTGAATATCATAGCGCGTGTGATTTTCGCCAAAGGTAAACACGGTTAACTTCCGGTGCTGCCCTGCGCGGCACCGTTTAAGAGAGACGAACAATGCGTAACGCGACTTCATCTGCCGATAAAATTCAGGTCCGTAATCTGAACTTCTATTACGGCAAGTTTCACGCGCTGAAAAATATTAATCTGGATATTGCTAAAAATCAGGTTACGGCGTTTATCGGCCCGTCGGGCTGCGGCAAATCCACCTTGCTGCGCACCTTCAATAAAATGTATTCGCTCTACCCTGAACAGCGTGCTGAAGGGGACATCCTGCTGGATGGCGATAACATTTTGGCCACGCATCAGGATATCGCGCTATTACGCGCTCGCGTGGGCATGGTATTTCAAAAGCCAACCCCGTTCCCGATGTCGATTTATGACAACATTGCCTTTGGCGTGCGTCTGTTTGAGAAGCTGTCGCGGGCTGACATGGACGAGCGTGTGCAATGGGCGCTCACCAAAGCGGCGCTGTGGAATGAAACCAAAGACAAGCTGCATCAGAGCGGTTACAGTCTTTCCGGCGGTCAGCAGCAGCGCCTGTGCATTGCTCGCGGCATCGCCATTCGCCCGGAGGTTCTGCTGTTAGATGAGCCTTGTTCCGCGCTCGACCCGATCTCCACCGGGCGCATTGAAGAGCTAATCACCGAGCTGAAGCAGGATTACACCGTGGTGATTGTTACCCACAACATGCAGCAGGCGGCGCGTTGTTCCGACCACACCGCATTTATGTATCTGGGCGAACTTATTGAATTCAGCGATACCGACACGCTGTTCACTAAGCCTGCGCAGAAACAAACTGAAGATTACATTACTGGCCGCTACGGCTGATTTGTCAGGAGATTGCCATGGACAATTTGAATCTGAATAAACATATCTCCGGGCAGTTCAATGCGGAGCTGGAACACATTCGTACCCAAGTGATGATCATGGGCGGCATGGTCGAGCAGCAGCTGACGGATGCGATTACCGCGATGCACAATCTGGACGGCGAGCTGGCACAGCGCGTCATCGACGGTGACCAAAAGGTCAACATGATGGAAGTGGAGATTGATGAAGCCTGCGTGCGCATCATCGCCAAACGTCAGCCAACCGCCATCGATCTGCGCTTGGTGATGGCGATCATCAAAACGATTTCTGAGCTGGAGCGCATCGGTGATGTGGCTGAGAAAATCAGCCGCACCGCGCTGGAAAAGTTTGGTCAACAGCATATGCCGCTGTTGGTGAGCCTGGAATCATTGGGCCGCCACACGGTGCAGATGCTGCATGATGTGCTGGATGCCTTTGCGCGTATGGATCTTAACGAAGCGATTGAAATCTATCGTGAAGACAAGAAAGTCGATAAAGAGTACGAAGGCATTGTGCGTCAGTTAATGACTTACATGATGGAAGATCCGCGCACTATCCCAAGCGTATTGACCGCCCTGTTCTGTGCCCGCGCCATTGAACGCATCGGGGACCGCTGTCAGAACATCTGTGAAATCATCTTCTACTTCGTTAAAGGTCAGGATTTCCGCCATGTTGGCGGTGACCGGTTAGATGAACTGCTTTCCGGTGACGACGGCAGCAATAAACCTTCCTGATGTGATTTAATCCGTGCGTTGTTCTGACGCACGGGTTTCCTGTTGCCCCCCTCACTCCTTTATACTTGCGGCACTTTCCCCTTTTAGGTGCCAATTGATGTCTTCTTCTCCCCACTCCAGGCAGAGCGCCACGCCTGCTAAAGCCATGCTGGCTGCCGTTAGTGGTTACGCCATGGACGGATTTGATCTGCTGATCCTTGGTTTTATGTTGCCCGCTATTAGCGTGTCACTGGCGCTTGATCCGTCACAAGCGGGGTCGTTAGTGACCTGGACATTGATCGGCGCAGTTATCGGCGGCATTGTGTTTGGCAATCTCAGCGACCGCTTTGGCCGCATTCGTATGCTGACTATCACCATCTTGGTTTTTTCGGTGTTTACCGGCCTGTGCGCAGTCGCGCAAGGTTACTGGGATTTGTTGGCTTATCGCACGCTGGCTGGCGTGGGATTAGGGGGCGAATTCGGTATCGGCATGGCGTTAATTGCTGAAGCCTGGCCTGAAGAGAAGCGCAATCGCGCATCAGCGTGGGTGGGCATCGGTTGGCAGCTTGGCGTATTGCTGGCTGCGTTTATCACGCCACCGTTATTGAGCGTGATCGGCTGGCGCGGCATGTTCCTGGTTGGTTTGCTGCCTGCGATTGTTTCCTTTGCCATTCGCCGCAGCATGGGCGAACCGGAAGGTTACACGCAGCAGGTAAAGCACGTTCCTTCCTTGTCTTTTATGGCGCGACTCAAACTGTTGGTTCGCGATCGTGATACCACAAAAGCCAGCCTCGGCATCTTCATTCTTTGCTCAGTACAGAACTTCGGTTATTACGGTTTGATGATCTGGATGCCAAGCTATCTCTCCTCCAACTTTGGCTTTAGCCTGACCAAATCGGGCTTGTGGACGGCAGTTACCGTGGTCGGCATGACATTTGGTATTTGGCTGTTTGGCGTGTTGGCGGATCGCTTTGCGCGCTGGAAGATTTTTTTGCTGTATCAGTTTGGTGCGGTGGCGATGGTCATCATCTATGCGCAACTGCGCGATCCCACCGTGATGCTGTTTACCGGTGCGCTGATGGGCATGTTTGTGAATGGCATGATTGGCGGCTATGGCGCGCTGATTTCTGACACCTTCCCACCACAGGCGCGCGCCACAGCGCAGAACGTATTGTTCAACCTCGGACGCGGCGTTGGCGGCTTTGGCCCAGTAGTGATCGGCCTGTTGGCGAGTAAGTTCTCTTTCGTTGCAGCGATTACCTTGCTGGCGCTGATTTATCTGCTGGATATCCTCGCCACGCTATTTTTACTGCCGAAAAAGCAGAGCAAGGAAGATGCGCTAGGCGCAATTGGTTAAGTTTGGCTAGGCGCGCTGGCCCCATCCCGGCCTTCCCCCACAAAGCGGGGGAAGGCGATGTTGCTCCATCAGTGGCTTCTTCCTCACGCCATTAAAGGCTGTAACTGCTGATACAACCGGCTAAACGTCTCGCGCATTGGCTGATAACGGGCAAAGCGTTCCGCATCAGGCTGATGGCGCTGAGCCAGCACCAATGTAGAGGCCTTAGCATCAGGATCGACCGCCAACTGCGCCAAACGTGCCGCGCCCAATGCAGGCCCCACGTCGCCGCCGTGACAATAATCCAGCGTCTGTCCGCTGATATCTGCCAACATTTGCCGCCACATTGCGCTGCGTGCGCCACCGCCGATCAGCATAATACTCTCTGGCGTGACGCCACAGTCATGCACGGCATCCATGCCTTGCGCTAACGCGAACCCCACGCCTTCCAACACGGCACGCGCGAGTTCAGCCCGACCATGCTGGTGGGTAAAACCAAAGAAACAGCCTTTAGCTTCAGGATTGTTATGCGGCGTGCGCTCGCCAGAAAGATAAGGCAAAAACCACAGCGGTGACAGATCCGTTTTGGCCTGTTCCGCTTCGTTTAATAATTGCGAAACGTCTTCACAACCGGTTAGCGCGGCGGCCCAATCAAGACATGACGCCGCACTCAAGATCACCGACATCAAATGCCAGCGCTGCGGCAATGCATGACAAAAGCTATGGACCGCCCGTTCGGGATTACTGAGATAGCCGTCGCTCACGACGAAATAGACGCCGGATGTGCCCAGCGACAACATGCCTTGCCCCGGCTCCGCCATGCCCACGCCTATCGCACCGGCGGCATTATCACCACCGCCCGCAGCCAGCGGCACCGCGTTCATCTTCCAGCGCGTCGCGAGTTCAGCATTCAGCGTACCGGTGATCGCGTTTCCTTCAAACAGGCGCGGCATCTGCTCACGCGTCAGGTTACAGGCATGAAGCATTTCATCGCTCCAGTCGCGTTGCGCCACATCCAGCCACATCGTGCCCGACGCGTCGGAAAGATCGGTGGCGAAATCGCCACTCAAACGCCAGCGCAGATAATCCTTTGGCAGCAGCACTTTAGCGACCTGGCGAAAAATATCTGGTTCATGCTGCTGTACCCAAAGTAGCTTTGGCGCGGTAAAGCCTGCCATCATTAGGTTACCGGTGATGTGACGTGAATTCGGCACTCTCTCTTCCAGCTCACGACACTGTTCAGCGCTGCGACCGTCATTCCACAAAATGGCTGGACGCAACACGCGAGACTCCTTATCCAGCAACGTTGCACCGTGCATTTGTCCACTCAGCCCTATCGCTTTAACGTCGCGCAGAGGATGATCTTTGCTCAGCGCCTGCATTGCGCGGTCTAGCGCTTGCCACCATGCTTCAGGATCTTGCTCGCTCCACAGCGGTTTAGGCCGGGACACGCTGAGTTTTTCCGTTTGACTGGCCAGCACATTGCTGTGCGCGTCGACTAACACCACCTTGATACCCGACGTGCCGAGATCAATGCCAATGAACATGACCTGCTCCTATTGCGTGGAATGATGACGCGCTCAGTATCTACTGGAATGGCGTAGGCAGGTTGAAACCGTGTGAAGAAATTGATCAAGGTCGCATGCGCGAGCTTTTGCGATGTGATTAACCCCGCCGCAGTCTTGTCGGCAATCTGGCGAATGCTATCCCCAGCGGCCTTATCATAAAGACAGATCGTCGTTTCCGGTGAGGTGGCCAAATTTCAAAGCCAGCTGGGACCATCAGCGTTCCTGGGCAGGTTCGACTGCTGTGAGCTCCGCAGTTATTTACGCGGCTGTTAAGCAATGCACAGCTTCAACGCTTCCAACTCTCTCTTTTTATCTCTCTCCATAATGGAAAAATAATTTCATATCTTTTGGGAAGAAATCAATTCCTGTCTTAATTTCTGTTCTCTCTCACTGCAGATTTTTGAGCTGAACGTCATGAAGTAGTCAAAGCTTGTTTCTTATCAGTATGATTTATATAAATAAAAGTTTTCATCAAGCGTACTGGCTTAGTTTTCTGAAAAGTAAGCGTGTTACTTTCTCAGGGGTTAATCTTTTGTAATCACTGATAGTTTTCTCTTTTTTTGGTTTTATCTGTTTATCCTGCTGTTCCTAAAGGCAAAAATTGATAGTTTCCCATCTTTACTATCACGAAATATTCCAACCCCGCTCACACTTTTGGAAAAATTAATCCAAATTGATCGATTTAGAAAATATATTTCATGTGTGCTTTCACTCTGAAGCCGCTAAACCCGAAGACAATAACGACTCCTCTTTCTGAACTGGATACGTTCAGGCAGTAGAGAACAGGAGCTTGAAAGATGGATACCCGGCAAAAACGCTACAACATGAAATACGTCATGCTCTGTTGTACGGTCGCTGCATTTGGCGGCCTGCTGATGGGATATGACTCGTCGATTATTTCCGGTGCAATCGAGCCGCTAAGTGAATATTTTCAGTTATCACCAGCTGAAACCGGTTGGGCTGTGTCAAATATTCTGCTCGGTAGCCTGGTGGGCTGCTTCATTGCGCCAAAACTCAGCGATAAATTTGGCCGAAAAAAATCCCTCGCGATCACCGCACTGCTGTTTACCGCCTCGGTAGTTGGCACCGCCATCGCGCACAACTTCGTTACCTTTGTCGCCTTCCGCATTCTCGGCGGCCTGGCGATTGGTCTGGCTTCGGTGATTTCTCCCATTTACCTTGCTGAGCTGTCACCCTCAAAGTTTCGTGGTCGCACTACCGCGTTATATGCCGTGTGCTGCGTCGGTGGGCAATCAGTGGTTCTGCTGACCAACTACTTCATCAATAAATCGATGCTGCCAGAAATGATGATTGATATCGGCTGGCGCTACATTCTGGCGACCGCATTAGTGCCCTGTGCGCTGTTTGTCTTCTTTATCGCTTTCATTCCTGAATCCCCTCGCTGGAACGTTCTGAAGGGAAAAGATAAAGAGGCGCTGGATACGCTAAGCAAAATCTCTAATCGCGATCACGCAGAAAGCGTTTTGCAGGAGATTAAAAGCTCGTTCTCCACAGAGGCCGCGAGTCAGCACAAAGCCCGCTTCCGCCTGAATAAAACCACCGTGCCGTTGTTGATTATCGGTATTGGATTAGCGGTGGGTAACCAGATCAGCGGCATTAATGTTATTCAATATTTCGGTCCTACCTTGTTGAAAAATGTCGCAAGCAGCACCGATTCCGCGCTGTTACAAACTTTCTGGCTCTCGGTTTGTCAGTTTGTGGGTGTGCTGATTGGCATGTCATTAATTGATAAAATGGGACGTCGCAAGCTGTTGCTGATTGGGGCCATCACTTCTGCCATCTTCCTGGCGTATACCTTTGTCGCGTTTTATTACCGTTTGCCTGGCTTGCTGGCTGTGGTGGGTTTATTCGCTTACATGGTGTTCTTTGGCATCACGTGGGGACAAGTTGTCTGGACGGTGCTGGGTGAACTTTTCCCAACTGAAATTCGCGCTATCTGCGTGGGCATTTCAATCTGCGCAATGTCGATGGCAAACTTCATCATCAGTACCACGTTCCCGATTATGAACAGCAACCCTTACTTGGTTGAAGTCTTCCATGGCGGCTTCCCGCTGCTGTTGTTCGCAATCTTCTCGGTGGGCATGTATTTCTTCACCTTCCGTTATTTACCTGAAACGGCGGGCGTGCCGCTGGAAAAAATCCATGCGCGCGTGTTGGAGAAATTCAATGTTGAGGCTGAGGAAGGCGTTCTGGTGAATGAACCGGCTAATCAGTCGCGTTCATAAGATGAAAGGGCAGCGAAAGCTGCCCTTTATATGGAAAATGAATGGATTAACTGACTCGCTGCTCATACTGTTCAAGCACAGCTAGCGCCAATCCATTTGCCGGGTTAAGCCGGGTTTGCAGAAAATGCAGATCGGTATGTTGATAGGTAAAAGCCAATGCGCTGGACTCTGCCACGCCGCTGACTGCCTCGCAAAACCCGAGATGTGCACTCCATGGGCAATCAATCACGATGCTGGCCGGATTAAGCAGCAGCATGATTTGACTCAGCGCCTTACCCAGAAAACTTCCCGCCTGCATCATCACTTCATTCACAATTTTTGGGGCGCTTTCTCGATTTTGCCAGGTTAAGCCCGGCTGACGTTGAGCCAGCTGTTGTTTTATCGCCGGTTGGCTAATCAGAGCTTCCAGGCAACCTTGTCGGCCACAGCTGCAACGGGGTCCGTTTGGTTGTACGGTTAAATGGCCCGCTTCTCCCGCCGTCCAGCTATTGCCGGTAAAGACCTCACCATCCTGCACTAACGCACCGCCAATACCTTCCGAAATGCGCAGATAGAAGTGGCTGCTTTCTGTCGTCAGCGCAAGTTGCTGCACAGAGAGCAGCGCTGCCGCTTTCACGTTATTCATGACGCGGATAGGCATACGGACATGTTTGCGCAGAGAGGTGAGCAGATCGACATCCTGCCAGCCGAGATGGGTAGAAAGGTGCATCCAGCCGCGTTGCGGATCGACAATGCCGGGAAAGCCCAGCCCGATGCCCAATAAGTCGGGGAATTTATCGCTGATCTCACGACAAACCATTGCCAGTTCAGCCAGCAGTTTAGTGGGATTACTGGTGTCAGTGCGTAGCGTTTCTTCAGCAAGTACCTGTGAAAAATAGTCACAGACGCGCCAGTGAATGGTATTACGCTCTACCATCACGCCAGCACTTTTTAACTTTTCCGGGCGCAGCGTGATTTCAATCTTTGGTCGTCCTGCGGTCGCCACGCTGACCGGGCCTAACTCCTCGATAAGATCCTGTTCCAACAGGTCATCAATGATCAACGAAACCGTGTTTTTACTGAGCGACAGGGTTTGGGCGAGATCCTGGCGTGACGTTACGCGCATCCTGCGCAGTTGCGTCATCACCCGCTTTTGGTTATTTAGCCGCAATAATGCTGGCCCTTTGCCACTGGCTTTCATGACGCATTCACTCAACAGAAGAGAAGAGTTTCAGTGTATCAGCGTCTGTGCATTCGTCACCCCACACTTTCATGCCCTGTTTCACACAACGCCCAATAACCGGCGGCGATCGCCGTGGCATTACACAATTAACGCTCTGGCGAAACGGAGCTTTCCTGTGGCCAGCGCGAATTTTCCGGCATGCCCTGATCGTTATTAAGTGCGTGGAGAAGTGCATCAACCTGCGGATCAACGGGTGAGCGCCGCATCCAGCCCATTACGGTGAACAGCACCAGTGAAGAGAGCACGGGCGCGGCAACCTGCGTGGCGGTACTGACATCGTTCAATACAAACTTCACGTAGAAAAAGGTCGTAACG
The DNA here is from genome assembly GCF_022761075.1 of Pantoea sp. MQR6. Lineage (NCBI taxonomy): Bacteria > Pseudomonadati > Pseudomonadota > Gammaproteobacteria > Enterobacterales > Erwiniaceae > Pantoea > Pantoea sp. MQR6. The sequence goes on along the minus strand of NZ_JAKYXB010000006.1, from coordinate 210,594 downwards.
CCAATGGCCCAACTCGTGAGCGCCGCCGCGCTGCCGCTGCGCCGAAACCACGGGAGCAAACCGAGCAGCATAGGGATAGAAATGGGGCCGACCAGGCCACCAAACCAGATAATCAGTAACGATAAAACGCCGCCAAAGTGGCTGGCATTTATCGCGATAATTAACGTCAGAATAATGAACAGAAACGCGGTGAGACGCGCCACCAGCAAAGAGCTTTTACCGCGCTGGAAAAGGTTCGGCATCATGCCGGGCAGAATATCGCGAGTAACAACGGCGGTGATGGCATTGGCATCAGACGAGGTCATTGAGAGCGTATGTGTAAACATAGCGACCAACACCAGGCCGACTAAGCCATTGGGCAGCAATTCCATAGCCATCAGTGAATATGCACGCGACGGATCGGCAAGATCAGGATAGAGCAGTGGAGCAGCCCACATCGGCCAGAACAGCACCAGCGGCCAGATCAGGAAAAGCGCGGATGAAAGCAGGGCGGCTTTACGCGCTTCGCGCCCCCCAGAAGCAGCAATAAACCGCTGCGCCAAATTCCAGGTGCCGCCGTTGTAGCTCAGCGTGTAAATAATGAAATAGGCAAAAATAAACCCCAGCGTGTAGGGTTCCTGCACGATTTGCGTGTGACCGACTGGCAAATGATCCCAGATGGACAATAAAGCATGAAAACCGCCCAAATGCAGGGCAACGGCGATGAGCATGACAATCGCCGCCACAAACTGCACGATGAACTGACCAAAATCGTTGCAGGCGTCTGCCCACAATCCGCCTATTACGGTATAAAACAGGCTCAGGGCACCAGAAAGGCAAATTCCGATGATCGGATCAATACCGGTAAATACGTTGATGATGACCGCAATAGCGGCCCATTTGGCGCCGACATCAAAGGTTTTCAGCAGTACGCCGCTCCACGCCAGCACCATCTGCGTTGGCAAATTGTAGCGCGTGACGAGATATTCCATTGGCGATTCAATATTCATGTGGATACGCAAACGCGCCCAACGTGGCGCAAACACCCGTGAGCCAATGAATACTGCGATGGAGATGGGCAAAGCCCACCAGAAATAGAGCGTGATGCCCATGTTATATGCAACGGCGGCATAGGCGACAAAGACGGCGGCGCTGTAGCCAGACATATGATGCGAGACGCCAGAAAGCCACCATGGCATTTTGCCGCCAGCGGTAAAAAAGTCGCGCGTGCTGCCCACTTTCCGCATCGCCCATAGCGTAATGAGTACGATCATCAGGGCATACAGCGCCATTACCGCATAATCAAGCACGTTCATCGCAGATTCCAGAAGGGCTGCCCAACGAACACAGCAGCGTCGTCGGCATTAAGGGATTTATCTCTGGTCAGGATAACAGCGTCCTGGCACGGTTATTGGAAATGGAAGGTGATGCTGTCTGCCCGCTGCACTTTAAAACGGCAGCGGCTGAAATAAAACTGCCCGACGAAGCGGGCAGTAAGATTTAATATTCGTCGCCGCGAACCCGGCTGCGATAGCTTTCCCAGTCGAAGCGCACCCAAAGGCTGTTGCCCAGGCGCATGCGATCCATCACCCTTTCTCCCAGCAAAGTATTCATACCTGCGTGGTCGAGATTGGACAACATACCGGTAGGACGTTTTGATGAGGATCGGCGATCAACAATCTGATTAATAATGACTTTTTCGTAACGCGATTCGCTTTGCATTCCAATTTCATCGATCACCAGCAGATCGACGCTGCTGAGATCCTGAATCAGCCGCTCTTCGGTGATATCGCTGGTGCCGCTAAACGTGCCTTTCATGCTGGACATCAGATCGGCGACCGTAACGATTAACACACTTCTACCGCGTAAAATTAAATCGTTGCCAATAGCTGCGGCTAAATGGTTTTTACCTGTGCCAGGACGGCCGGAAAAAACAAAGCTGGCGATACTGCCGTCAAACTCTGCGCAATATTGTCGCGCCAGTTCGAGCGCTTTACGCTGGCCTTCATTCTCAACGCGATAGTTATCGAATGAGCAGTTCATATGCAGTTCGCGAATGCCGGAGCGGCCCATGATGCGCTGCATTTTCATCGCGCGGTTTTCGCGCACAATGGCTTCAGAACGCAAGCGGCCTTGTTCCTGATTCCACGCCAGCAGATCTTCACCACTGGTGAATTTAGGTTGGGTGCCGGCAGGCATCATTTTTTTCAGACGGCTAAAGAGATCGGTCGGCGTTTTCATTACTCACCTCGGAAACCATCGGGAATAGTACGGTCGGGATTGGGCAACTGCGTAATGTCACGCTTAGGCTGCCCGCCGTTAGCGGCGCGATTCATCTGTATACTACGCGCCAGCTTTTGCTGCCACTGAACATGATGGAATAATCGGCCTTCTGCTTGCCAATAGGCGACAAATGCAGCCAGCTCCGAGGCGGTCACCGATTCGCTGAGTGCGACGCCCCAAATTGCGGCTTGGCGTGAAAAATCAGCGTCCGGTTGCCAGCCATCGTACATGGCAAACTTGCCGACCGGCGTATGAATCGCGGCGGGCGCATCGTTAAACAGGCTGTCATCCAGCGCCACGTCATTGGGTTGCTGTATGGCGGCTTCCAGCGCTAAGAGCTGCGCCAAACGCTCCGGCGTGATGGCGTACATCACCGGCGCATAATCTTCTAACACCGCCAGCGTGCCTTTGTCAGCCTGTTGAAGGGCGTTAAGTGGATCCTGACGGAAAGCATCCAGGCCAATAAGCGTTGACGTTAAGATTTTGACTGACATGAAGAGACCTGACGTTAGCAAACACGTTGCGCCGGAGAGATGACCTGTCCGACGCAGAAGTGCATATTGTACCTTTTTTAACGCGCAGAATCGCTCAAAAAGCGCTGAGGCGTTTAGGACGACGTGATGGGCGTCGCTTTGCTGCGATGGGAAGCCATGGGTTTTAAGACTGGCTCGCTAACTGCGGCTGTTACCGGGCGGGTTTGCCATAAATAACGTACCGACGCCAGCGTGCACAAACTGTATCCCAGCAATTCGGTGCCTTCTTCCGCCATATTTTTTACTACGCGGTTGTAGCCATCCATCATCATGTGTTCCCACAAATAATGCGTACCAAACAGGCGTGAAAACACCAGCACGACTAAAAAGCCGCTCGCCATTACCGGCCAACTGCGATTTTGCAGCAGATTCGCCAGACCTTGCAGAGTACGTTTCGGTGAGCGAATCGCAACGGCAAGGCAACCAGCCGTCACGGCCAGCGAAAACCATACCCAGCTCCCGTGATGAATAATGTCAAACAGGAAATCGAGTTCGCGAATCAGCATACAGCTGTAAAAGCCGCCGATCAGGGTTAAAGCGCCACGCTGCTCAGGGCGTTGGTACGCCGCAGCAAAGAACAGCACGGCCACAATGGCCAGTAACGCTTCCTGGGTGGTTTCCGTTAAGGAGGTTTCATGCAGCGCATCATTCATCCAGGCAACGTCGATATAAATCGGCGCCACCATCAAAATAAGGAAAAGTGCTGCAAATATAAAAACGGCCATTTCACGGCCAATAATTGTCAAATTTTCACGCATAGTGTTACCAGTATTATGATTAGCGCGCTCATTATATTTTATTCAGCACGCGCGCCTTCTCATTTTATGCCGCACCTTAAAAGCTGGCGCTTACACCCAAGCTATAAATGAACTGTTCACCGGTATTCAGCGCATCGGTTTGAGAAAAAGAGGCGAAAGCCGCCAGATTATTGTTAAGCGGCATATGCGCCCCGACGCTGACGTCTACCCAATTCTCCTGACGATTGTTGGGATCGTCTTCAGCACGGTAATTAAGATTCTCCTCCACGAGCTGATGGCTGTAACTGAGCTGAGCCCAAGGCGTAATCCAGCCTAACTTTGAATCGACGCGCCAGCCAACACTCGCGACCTGATCGTGATTGGGCCGCTCACTGAAATCACATTGTGGGCAAGTGAGCGGGCGCTGATCAACAGCATATTGCGCCACCGGACCGGTCGTAAACGAGTGATTGATTGGCAAATCCCAGCCTGCACTAAAACGGGTGCCTAGCGGCGTTGCCCCAACGCTGCCGGGTTCGCTACGCAATGCCATTGGGATCGATGCCGGCGCATTGAGCGCTGCATCCCATAATCCTTGCTGCTCGTCGGTAAATTCCAATGGAGTGCGAGAGATTTTTTCCGCCAAAATGGTGTTGTAGTCGGGAGGGATGACCGTAGAACTTTGATTGTCATGCAGGGCAAAGTCGCCACCCCATGCAAAGGCGGGTTGAATGATCGCTAAAAGCAACGCACTACAAAAAAGCCGCACTGGATAGTGCTGGCCTGTACAAGGACTTTTCTGCAACATGAATTCTCCAGGCGAGGCTGAAGGAATGATCGGGCGCTTTGATTAAAGGATCGTTATTGCGCCTGTCGTTTAACTATTAACCGATTGTCCCTAAGATCAAGGGTCTCGATAAAATTTTCCTACAATCAGGATTACTACGATGCAACGATGTGGCTGGGTAACACAGGATCCGCTCTATCTGGCGTACCACGATAAAGAGTGGGGAATCGCGCAAACTGACAAAAAAATGCTGTTTGAAATGTTATGTTTGGAAGGGCAGCAAGCGGGATTGTCATGGATTACCGTGCTAAAAAAACGCGAAAATTATCGGGAAGCTTTTGGTCGGTTTGATCCGCAAATCGTGGCCTTAATGAATGAGGATGATATCGAGCAACTGCTGCTAAACAGCGGCATCATTCGCCATCGCGGTAAGATTTCAGCCATTATTACCAACGCGCGTGCTTATCTGGCAATGGAAGCAAAGGGTGAAGATTTTGCCCGTTTCGTCTGGGAATTTGTTGATAATGCGCCAATTGTTCATCATCACGCCGATTACCGCTTAGCGCCCACCACGTCAGAGCAGGCTATTGCGCTCTCCAAAGCCTTAAAAGCGCGTGGTTTTAAATTCATCGGCCCGACAATCTGTTATTCATTTATGCAGGCTTGCGGGCTGATTAACGATCATCAAACAACCTGTTTCTGCCATCCCGATAATCTTTAGCGGCCATTGTTTACAAAATAAGACTTTCCCTCACGCCTTTCCTCATCATTCCACGGCATAATCGATCCGTTTTAGAGGAGACATTTCTCCACTGTGAAGAGTGTAAAGGAACGAAAATGCAGAAAAATTTATTAGCGATCACCTTGTTACTGAGCGGCAGCCTGGCCCTGTCAGGCTGTACTACCAATCCTTATACCGGCGAATCTCAGGCGGGTAAATCAGGCATGGGTGCTGGCCTCGGTGCACTGGTTGGCGCGGGCGTAGGCGTGCTTTCATCATCGAAGAAAGATCGTGGTAAAGGCGCGTTGATTGGCGCTGCGGGTGGCGCAGCCTTGGGCGGCGGTGTCGGTTATTACATGGATGTACAGGAAGCCAAACTGCGCGACAAGATGCGCGGTACGGGCGTCAGCGTGACGCGTCAGGGTGATAACATCATGCTTAACATGCCAAACAATGTCACCTTTGATTCCAACAGCAGCAGCCTGAAAGCGGCGGGAACCAATACGCTGTCTGGCGTGGCAATGGTCCTGAAAGAGTATCCAAAAACGGCTGTTAACGTAGTGGGTTATACCGACAGTACCGGCACGCGTGCGCTGAATATGCGTTTATCGCAGCAGCGCGCTGAAAGCGTAGCCAGCACGTTGATTGGACAGGGCGTCGCGAATAATCGTTTACGTACTCAAGGTGCGGGACCGGACAATCCTATCGCCAGCAACAGCACGGAAGACGGAAAAGCCCAGAATCGTCGTGTAGAGATTACGTTGACGCCGCTTGGTTAATTGTGTCGCCCTCTTAACCGGGGGCACACCGTTAATGTTCACCTCATTTTCCGACAACTTTGAGTAAAAAGTGCGCAATAAGTTCCAGTTAGGTGCCGATACATAGAGCCAGGTTAAACTTTATGCTAGCGTGATCAAAATCCGAACTGTGAGTAACGCATCATGTCGCTTAAAGCCATTGCTTCCCTATTAGGTCTTTCAGTGACAACCGTAAGCCGTGCTTTGAATGGTTACGAGGATGTGGCGCAGGAAACGCGTCAGCGCGTGGAAGAGGAAGCTCGCCGACGCGGCTATCGCCCTAATGCGGCGGCTCGTCATCTGAAAACAGGCCGGGCTAATGCGGTGGGTTTAGTGTATCCGGTCAGCGCGCCGCCATTGAGTGATGGCTTCTTCAGCGAGATATTACTGACGCTGGATCAGTGCCTTTCCCGCCATGAAATTGACTTACTCCTGCTCGCCAATAAGCCAAAAGAAAGCCAACCTACCTTAACGCGTATGCTGCGAAGCCGTGCGGTAGACGCCATTATCGTGACTCACACCACGCCGCAAGATCCGCGCTTACTGCAACTGCAACAAAAGGGCTTTAACTTTTTAGCCATGGGGCGCAGCGATTTACCACAAACCTATGCCTGGTTTGATGTGGATAACTACGCCGGTTCGCAGCTGGCGGTAAATCATTGCCTGAAAAATAATCTGCAACAGATTGCCTGGCTTGGCGGCAACGAACCCTGCACGTTTGTGCGCGACAGGCGTCAGGGTTATTTGGATGCTCTGGGCCAGATTCCACCGTTTGCTATGGCTGCGGTTGCGCCTTCGCGGCGATGCGGCTATCAGCAAACCTGCGCCTGGCTGGCGCAAGGCAAGCTGCCACAGGCCATCATTACCGATTGCAGTCCACTAGCGGAAGGCGCGGCGATGGCGCTCCAGCAAGCGGGCCGTTTGCTGGGCGACAATGCCGTCACGTTGATTGCCTGGGATGGTCTGCCGCGTGATGCGATTCTCGATCAGCCGATTATTGCTATCCGGCAGGCCTCGAACAATGAAATCGGTGAACGGGTCGCGGAGATGGTTTTATCTCTGCTTGATGGTGCGCCGTTAAACCAATTACAAACCCTTTGGCAGCCCTGGCTACAGTTGCAGGCCCACGCATAACGGTTTTTTGCGACCGGCTTCGGCTGTGCTAGTCTCTGCCTGATTCTTACTTAGCAGGGTATTTCATGAAAACCAGGCCGCCTCGCGCCACTATCAGCGATGTTGCTCACGCGGCACGAACCGGAAAAACCAGTGTTTCTCGCTATCTGAACGGTGAACAACATCTCCTTTCTGTGGATCTCAAGGCCCGCATTGAGCAGGCTATTGCTGACCTGAGCTACAGCCCAAGTCAGATGGCGCGCGGCCTAAAACGTGGCCGAACCCGGCTAATTGGTTTGATCATCGCCGATATCACCAATCCCTACTCTGTGGACGTGATGTGCGGCATTGAAGCGGCCTGTCGTGAATGTGGCTTCACCTTACTGATGTGTAACACCAATAACGAAGTGGATCTGGAGCAGCATTATTTGCAATTGCTCAGCAGTTATCAGGTGGAAGGCATTGTGGTCAACGCCGTTGGGATGCGTGAAGAAGTATTGAGTCGCCTGCAACAATCTTTGCTGCCGATGGTCCTGATTGACCGTAAAATTCCTGACTTTGCGTGTGATGTGGTTGGGCTGAATAATGCCGAAGCTGCTGAAACGGCGACGCGTCATTTGGTGGATAACGGTTATGACGCCTTGCTGTTTCTCAGCGAACCGCTAGGCAGCGTCAATACGCGTCGCGAGCGTTTGCAGGCATTTCGAAAAGTGCTCGCTGATTACCCGCATATACAGCATGAAAACGCTGAAGTGCCGCTGCATCAGCCCGCTGAAATGGATGCAGCCCTGAATGCTTTCTACCAGCGTCATGCGGGCAAGCGCAGTGCGGTGATGGCGGCTAACGGCGCGTTAACCCTGCAAGTCGCGCGTGCTCTGCAACGCATTAATCTGCGTTGGGGCGATGAGATTGGCCTACTTGGTTTTGATGAACTGGAATGGGCCGCTTTAGCGGGTGTCGGCATCACGACCTTGAAACAGCCGACCTGGCAGATTGGTTATGCAGCGCTGGAGCGCTTAATCGCCCGTATTCAAAGTAACGATCTGCCGATCGTTGAACAGGTTTTTCCCGGTGAACTGATTACCCGTGGTTCCAGCCAGCGTTTGCCCTAATTTTTAAGACTCTTTCCCGCCACGCCGTGCTCACTTCGTGAGCACGATCATAATTTCAAGTTTTGCTTCTTTGCTTTGGAACCGGTTCCATCTAACGTTTTTATATTCGTTACGGGAATGTCCCCGCAGGAGCAAAACATGAAAGCAGAAATCATCGTCGTTACCGCCGCCTATGGGCATCAGCAGATCGCCGCACTTGGTGGTCAGTTAGCCTTATTGCCGATCATTCAACAGGCTGGTGCAGACGGTGTTGAAATCCGCCGCGAACTGTTTGATGACGCCACGCTGGCTGACTTGCCTGCGCTGGCTAAAGCCATTGAGCAGCATCAGTTACGTACCAGCTATTCCGTACCCGATACGCTGTTTTGTGACGACGGCGGATTAAATCCTCAGCTGACGAACTACTTTGAAGAAGCGCAGCAGTTAAAGGCTCAGCGTTTGAAAATTGCATTGGGCAACTTCCAAACGCTGCCAACCGAGCAGCTGCGCGCACTTCTTGCCAGCAGCGATATCCAGCTGGCGGTAGAAAACGATCAAACTGAACAGGGCAAGCTGGCGCCGTCTCAGCGTTTTTTCGCTGCGGTCAGCGAAGCAGATTTACCCATTAGCATGACGTTCGATATGGCTAACTGGTGCTGGACACAAGAAAACGCCGAGCAAGCTGCTGCTGAGTTGGGTGCGTATGTCAGCTATATCCATGTTAAAGCGGCGGTCGCGCAAGGCGACAGCTTCCGCGCTATTGCGCTGGACGACGCGGATGAGAGCTGGCTAAACCTGTTGAAAAAGCTGCCAGAAAATGCACCGCGCGGTATTGAATTTCCGCTGGAAGGCGATGATTTGTTGGCCGTCACACGTCATTACGTGGCGCTACTGCGCAACGTTTAAGGAGTAAACATGACAACGCATCAAACCGGCATGCTTGACGTTGTGACCATCGGCGAAGCGATGGCAATGTTCGTTGCGCGTGAGACCGGCGATCTGGCCGCTGCTGAAACGTTTGTAAAACGCGCGGCTGGCGCAGAACTTAACGTGGCAATCGGTCTGGCGCGTCTCGGCTTGAAGGTCGGCTGGGTAAGCCGTGTCGGTGATGACACCTTTGGTCGCTTCATCTGTCAGCAACTTGATAAAGAAGGCATCGATCATCAGCAGGTAGCCTGTGATAAACGCTATCCGACCGGCTTTCAGCTTAAGTCAAAAGTGGACGATGGTTCTGACCCGCTGGTGGAGTATTTTCGTAAAGGCTCGGCAGCCAGTCACCTTTCGGTGGAAGATTTTAATCACGACTATTTTGGCTCTGCGCGCCATCTGCATCTGAGCGGCGTGGCGGCGGCGATTTCTGACAGTTCATTAGCGCTGTTGAAACACACGGCAAAAGAGATGCGTGCACGCGGCAAAACGATCTCTTTCGATCCCAACCTGCGTCCCGTTTTATGGCGCAGCGAAAATGAAATGCGTAAGCAGCTTAACCATTTAGCGGAATATGCCGATTGGGTGCTGCCAGGTGAAAATGAAGGGCTGATTTTAACCGGCCATCGTCAACCGGAAGCTATCGCTGACTTCTACCTCGATAAAGGGGTGAAAGCGGTGGTGATCAAAACCGGCTGTGACGGCGCATGGTTTAAAACTGCGGAGGGCGAAAAAGGGCAGGTAGAAGCCATTTTGGTCGACAACGTGGTGGATACCGTCGGCGCTGGAGATGGTTTCGCGGTTGGCGTCATTAGCGCGCTGCTGGAAGGTAAAACGCTACCGCAGGCGATTCGCCGCGGTAACAAAATTGGTTCTTTGGCGATTCAGGTGATTGGCGACAGCGAAGGTTTGCCGACGCGTCAGCAATTGGGCGAATACTAACCTGCATCTCAATCGCTTTGACAGAGGGTTTTTCTATGAAAAAGCAGACAATTGCGCCTAAACGCTGGTGGTTCATCATGCCCATCGTGTTTATCACCTACAGTCTGGCGTACCTGGATCGTGCGAATTTTAGCTTTGCCTCTGCGGCAGGCATTAACGACGACCTGGGCATTACCAAAGGCATGTCGTCGCTACTTGGCGCGCTGTTCTTCCTCGGCTACTTCTTTTTCCAGATCCCCGGTGCCATTTACGCTGAACGCCGTAGCGTGAAAAAACTGATTTTTTGGTGCCTGATTTTGTGGGGCGGCTGCGCCTCGCTGACCGGGGTAGTAAGCAACATTCCGATGCTGGCGGCCATTCGCTTTATACTTGGCGTGGTGGAAGCTGCGGTTATGCCTGCAATGCTGATTTACATCAGCAACTGGTTTACCAAGTCAGAACGTTCGCGGGCAAACACCTTTCTGATTTTAGGTAATCCGGTCACGGTACTGTGGATGTCGGTGGTTTCCGGTTATCTGATTGAATCGTTCGGCTGGCGCGAGATGTTTATCTTTGAGGGAATTCCGGCGGTGATCTGGGCCGTTGCCTGGTGGTTCCTGGTGCAAGATAAGCCGGCGCAGGCGCGCTGGATGAGTGAAGCGGAAAAAGCGGCCTTACAAGCTGAATTACAGAAAGAGCAAGAGAATATCAAAGCGGTACGTAACTACGGCGAAGCCTTCCGTAACCGCAACGTGATCATCCTGTGTTTGCAATACTTCGCCTGGAGCATCGGCGTGTATGGTTTCGTGCTGTGGCTACCGTCGATTCTGCGTAACGGTACGCAAATGGGCATGGTTGAAGCAGGCTGGTTGTCGGCGGTACCGTATCTGGCAGCGACCATTGCGATGGTGGTGGTCTCCTGGGCTTCGGATAAGACACAAAACCGTAAGCTGTTTGTTTGGCCGCTGTTGTTGATTGGTGCGCTGGCTTTCCTCGGTTCATATCTGGTGGGTTCAGATAATTTCTGGCTCTCTTATGCGCTGTTAGTGATTGCGGGTGCTGCGATGTATGCCCCTTATGGTCCGTTCTTCGCCATTATCCCTGAAATGCTGCCTCGCAACGTATCGGGTGGCGCGATGGCGCTGATCAACAGCATGGGTGCACTCGGTTCCTTCCTGGGATCCTGGGTTGTCGGCTATCTTAATGGAGCGACCGGTAGCCCGTCAGCCTCCTACATCTTTATGGGCGGTGCCTTGTTGGTTTCAGTCTGGTTGACGTTAATCGTCAAACCAGCACAAAACAAAACGCCGCCGCTACATGGTGCGAAACACGCCTGAAAGCGTAAGCGCTAAGCGTATTTTTCCGGGCGACCTGTGTGTCGCCCGTCACTCATTTACAGGGAGCAATTGATGAAACCATCTGTGATTCTGTACAAAAGCCTGCCCGACGATTTGCGCGCCCGCCTCGACGAACACTGCGCGGTGACTGAAATTAACGATCTGTCGCCAGAAAGCCAACAGCAATATGCAGACGCCTTGCAACAGGCAGAAGGTTTACTGGGATCTGGCGGCAAAGTGAATGGTGACTTACTGGCGAAAATGCCAAAACTGCGTGTCTGCTCCAGCGTTTCGGTGGGATATGACAACTTTGATGTCGATGCGTTGAATCAGCGTCACGTGGTGCTGATGCACACGCCGACTGTACTGACCGAAACCGTTGCCGATACCATGATGGCGCTGGTATTAAGCAGCGCCCGCCGCGTCACCGAGCTGGATGCGTGGGTGAAGGCAGGTAAATGGCAGCAAAGCATTGGCCCGGATCTGTTTGGCATTGATGTACACCACAAAACACTGGGAATTCTCGGCATGGGCCGCATCGGCATGGCGCTGGCGCAGCGTGCGCATTTTGGTTTTGGTATGAAGGTGCTCTATAACGCTCGCCGCGAACATGAAGAAGCGCAAACACGCTTTGACGCCCAGCGCTGCGATCTGGAAACGCTGCTGAAAGAGAGTGATTTTGTCTGTATCAGCCTGCCGTTGACCGAGCAGACGCACCATATGATTGGCGCTGAACAGCTTAAATTAATGAAATCGAGCGCGGTGCTGATTAATGCCGGACGTGGTCCGGTGGTGGATGAGAATGCGCTGATTGCTGCGTTACAGAACGGGACGATCCACGCTGCTGGTCTGGACGTATTTGAGCAAGAACCGGTCTCGCCAGATTCGCCGCTGTTGAAACTGCCTAACGTCGTGACGCTGCCGCACATTGGTTCAGCCACCCACGAAACCCGCTACGGCATGATGCAGGATGCGGTGGAAAATTTGATCGCCGCACTGAGCGGCAACGTTGAGAAAAACTGCGTAAACCCGCAGGCGCTGAAGTAATCCGAGCGCCTTCCCATTGCGCCCGCCACTGGCGGGCGTTATGGTGGACCCCCCATTCGTTATTACAAATTTTTAACCGCTATGGCTTTTTCTCAATTCGGCGACAAATTTACACAAAATTCCGGTATCTCACGTTTGATGGAAGACATGGGCGCAGGCTTGCGCACGCCTGGCACCATCATGCTTGGCGGCGGTAATCCCGCGCAGATCCCGGCTATGAACGACTATTTTCAGCAACTGCTGCAACAGATGCACGATGAAGGCAAGCTGAGCGAAGCGCTCTGCAATTACGATGGCCCACGTGGTAAGGCTGTTTTGCTGGAAGCGCTGGCAGAACTGCTGCGCGAAAAGCTGGGCTGGCCCATCAGCGCAGAAAATATTGCGCTGACCAACGGCAGCCAAAGCGCTTTTTTCTATCTGTTTAATCTGTTCGCTGGACGTCGCGCCGATGGCAGCAAAAAGCGCGTGCTGTTCCCGCTGGCACCGGAATATCTCGGCTATGCTGATGCCGGGCTGGATGAAGGATTATTTGTCTCGGCGAAACCGAATATCGAACTGTTGCCAGCAGGCCAGTTTAAGTATCACGTCGATTTCGAACATCTCCCGATGAATGAGGATGTGGGACTGATTTGCGTCTCGCGTCCCACCAACCCAACCGGCAATGTTATTACCGACGAAGAGTTATTAAAGCTGGATGTACTGGCGCAGCAACATGATATTCCGCTGCTGATCGACAACGCTTATGGCGTGCCTTTTCCCGGCATTATCTTCAGCGATGCACGTCCGCTGTGGAATCCCAACATCATTCTCTGCATGAGTTTATCCAAGCTGGGTCTGCCGGGGGCGCGCTGCGGCATTATCATTGCCGACGAAAAAACCATCAGCGCGATTGGCAACATGAACGGCATTATTAGCCTGGCACCGGGCGGCATCGGCCCGGCCATTGCCTGTGAAATGATTCGTCGTGGCGATCTGCTGCGCGTGTCAGAAGAGGTGATCAAGCCGTTTTATCAGGATAAGGTTTCACAGACGATCACCATTATTCGTCGCTATTTATCGGAAGATCGCTGCCTGATCCATAAACCCGAAGGCGCGATTTTCCTCTGGCTTTGGTTCCGCGATTTGCCGATCAGCACGGAAACGCTTTATCAACGACTCAAAGCGCGTGGTGTACTGATGGTGCCAGGCCATTTCTTCTTCCCCGGGCTTGAACATGAATGGCCGCACACGCACCAGTGTATGCGTATGAACTATGTCCCAGATGCCAGCAATATCGAGCGTGCGATACAGATTCTGGCGGAAGAAGTAGAAGACGCCTGGCGCGACTAAACCTGCTTTTCGATCAACGATTGTTGGCACCATTGTGCCAGCTGACGAATGGCTTGCTCGACTTCGGCGTTCCAGCCGAAGCCGGCATTCAGCCGAAAGCAGTGATCGTAGCGGTCATCGGTGGCGAAAATATGCCCCGGCGCAATGCCAATGCCCGCATTGCGCGCTTTTAAAAACAGTGCTCGCACATTTAAGGCGTTAACCGGCATCTCTACCCACAAGACATAACCGCCTTCTGGCTCAGAAACGCGCGTGCCAACCGGAAACTCGCGTAGCACCGACTGACGCATTTTGCTGATTTGTGATGAAAGCTCACGTCGCAGCTTGCGCAGGTGCGCATCGTAGCCGCCGCTGCGCAGCAGTTCTGCAACCGCCGCCTGCGACAGCACTGACGTGCCCATAGTGGAGGTATATTTCAGCGAGGCAATTTTGCGCATGAAATTCACGCTGTGAACCCAGCCGATGCGGATCCCCGGCGCCACGGTTTTCGAGAAGCCGCTGCACAAAATGACATTCGGGCTAAAGGCCCGCATGGGAAAGGGCCGGCGTTCACCAAACGCGGTATCACCAAAAATATCATCCTCAATGATCACCACATCATTTTCGTCGGCCTGGCGCGCAATGTACGCTTTCTGTTCGTTGGGAATGCTTTTTCCCAATGGGTTGTTGATGTTGCAGAGCGTAAGAAACGCTTTCACTGCTTTACGGCGAAACAGACCCGTTAACTTTTCTACGTTAACGTAGCCTTCTGGCCCGGCTTCGACTTCAATCACTCGCAGATCAAGATTACGCAGCATCTGCAATAAGACGAAATAGCAGGGCGATTCCACCGCCACGATATCGCCGGGTTTGACGGTTGCACGCAGCGACAGTGAAATCGCTTCGATGCAGCCGTTGGTGATCAGAATATCATCCGTGTTGATGTTGCAGCCGTAATCGACCGCCCGACGGGCGATCTCGGTTTTCAGCGGCGCGTAGCCGGTGCCTTTTACCGTGTTACCCAACAGCGCCGGTTTGCTGTAACCCATCTGGCGCATCAGCAAGCCGATTTTCTTCACGGGATAGAGCGCGCTGTCACCATTCGCCAAATCAAGGCGTACGCGGCAATCTGAGCCGACCATCGCCAGATGCAGCTCAGTTTGCTCATCCAGCGGGGCGACTTCACGCGGCTGCTCACCCAGCGTTACCCGTGAATGCTTCTCCAGCAGACGGGGTGCAACAAAAAAGCCCGACTTCGGGCGTGCTACCGCGTAGTGCTCATCCTCCAGCGTGCGTAATGTTTTCAACGCCGTCGTCAGGCTGACATTATATTGCGTGGCCAGCGTGCGTACCGACGGTAAGCGGCTGTCTGGCAGCAGCGTGCCCGCATGAATAGCCTGCTTGATCTGTTCTGCTATCTGGCGGTAACGACTGCTTTGACTCTCCTGCTCCCCGATAACATCCGCCATCTGTTCCACCCCATATCGTGCTGATCTGTGCATATTCAACAGAGTACATTCAAAGTACTTTAGGCTGCATCTCTTAATTATTCATGATGCAAGACGGGTATTTCTCCGAGGCTGGCTTGCGTCTAACGCTCTCAATGACCGAGACATTTATTAGCTAACCACGCCGTGGCGTTTTCTAGTGGAATCAATTCTTTCCACGTCGTTCATGCGATTTTATTAGCCAAAGGAAAAAGTGAAAAATGAATAATTTGTCCACCATGATGAGGGAAATTGAAGCCTTTCTTTCGCCCGCAATCATCGACTCTGCTAATCGTTGCTCAACACGTTTACTTGCGGCTTTGCCGGACACACAACAGCTTGATAATAACCGCGTGCTGCTCGCCTACGGCGGCGGCAAAGACAGTAGCTATATGGTCGCCTACGTTCGATACATTCAAGGCCTTATCTGGCAGCAGCAGGGCAACACCTTTCGCCTACGCATTAGCACCAACCGCCATGCGGCGATGAGCGACAGCGTGATGGAAAATATCGATCGCGTTTATCAATCACTGGCTATTCCGGGTGATGAATTCACCGAATGTCTGGTGGTCGATGGCTTACAGATTCGCCCGTTCGAGCGGCATTTGCCGATGCCGGACAGCGTCCGCCAGCAAAATCGCAACGATGTGCTGATGAACGGCCACCGCTTTCGCGCAGATGCGCGTTCCACTTTTTGCAATGCCTGCAACCTCAGCATGGTCAACTCCTTTGGGCTGGCAGCCGATTACAACGGCGGCGTTGATGTGATCATTACCGGCGATTCGCCACAGGAACAAACATCCTACGTTGCCTGGGCGCGCCACCTTTCTCGCCTGTTTGATGCGCCCGTTGCGGATAAAAGCCGCGGCTTTAGTGGCTTTCTGCAAACGCTGGATGGCGTAGCCGACCGCTATTTTTCAGATATTTATGGTGCCGATCAGGTCACGCCCGCCCACCGTATTACGCATCAGTTGGCGCGCGATCCGCTGTTTTTCAACATCTATGAAGATACCGCTTATGAAGCGGGTGCGCATTGGGCACTGCTTAATGACTTTATGCGCTTTCGTTTTGACGACCTGATGTTCAGCTTCTCTGAATCGGACTGCGGCAACCCAACCTTAATGGCGCATATTCGCGGCCTGCGAGCCGAAACGCTGTTGCAAAGAAACTATGCCGAAGGCATTCGGGAATATGTGCGCTTTGCGCTTGGCTTGATGGTGCAAAAAGATTTTCCACCGCAGCTTATCGATGAGATGGCGGCGCGTTATCAGGATGATACAGCCATTGAGCGCCAGCGCCAGCGTGCAGCCCAGTTCGCTGAACAGGCGTTCGATTTAGATGAAACACAGCTGATTTGCATGATTTATTCCCCGTTCATTGAGGAAGGAAAACAGCTCAACAGCTGGCTGACACAGCAAAATATTGCGCTGGATGAAACGGCGATTCGCGATTTTCTTAGCCAGCGCAGTGACGATATGACGCTGGCTCACTCGTTATCCCAGCTTTCCGGTATGACGATGGGACAAATGCGTCATTGTTGGCAGAGCAAACAGGTCAGTTCGTTGCTGGACGGCAAAAGTGCCGATCCGCTGTCGCGCGTGCTGCGTTTTGATCCGCATAAAGCGGTGATACAGGTCAATAACGGCGTGCTTCAGGACACCGTGACCGAAGTGATCTCCGGGCGCTAATCCCGGTAAGGCAGAGCGATGAGAAAGATTTTCCTGCAGATTGGTGCCACCCGCGACGGACAAAATCCTTATTGCGACGTCGCGAAGCGCGAAGGTTATTTTACCGTGCTGGCAGAGATGGGCGATTTTGTTGATTACCAGTCGCTTAGCTTGTCACTGCCGTTCGATCTGATTTTACGTCTCGATCGGCCCGAAAACCCGTGGGATGTGATGCAGGCTTATATGCGCGCCGGGATGTTGGAACACCCGCACGTGGTGCTGGCCGGGTTTGAAGCCTACAACACCAGCGCCGGTCGGGTGCGCGAAATGCTGGCTGGCCCCGATGCGCCCGCAGCCTTTATTCCGTTGGATAAATATGCGCAGCGCATGGCGTTAAAAAAAGCCTGGTCACGCTTTCCACAGCCGGAATTTCGTTTCTTCGCTTCGCCACTCAGCATTCTTGATGCGCAGGATGCGCTGCTTTACCCCTGTGTGATCAAGCCTGTAGATGGTGGCGGGGGTTTAGGCATTTGGTTAATCGAAGAGGAAAGCCAACTCGCGGCGGTGGTAAACAAACTGGTGGAAACCATGAATTACGGCGGTCGCGGCTTTACCGGTTTTATTGTCGAAAGCTGGCTGCCGGGCGATGAATATTCACTGCAAGGTGTGGTGCATGAAGGTCATCCGCAAGCGCTGACCTGCTGCCAAAAGGTGATTGAGCAGCATCGTGATGCTGAAGGTTGCGTCAGTTTCTACGAGTCGGGCCATGTTGCCGCATCCGCCGAACACTTACCGCCTTCGTTTTCCAGCCTGATGAAATTCTGCTGTGAAACCTTTGATTACCGGCAAGGCGCATTTCATATCGATTTCATCGTAGTGGATGGCGTGCCACATTTTTTGGAAATGGGCTTTCGCCTTTCCGGCATGGGTGTGGTGAATTTGGTGCAGGAAGTCACCGGCATTAACTGGGCCGAGATCGCTTTTCAAATTGAAGCCGGTAAGCCGATGCCTGCACTGGAATTTGCGCCACCTCATGCCGTAGGTCAGCTGCGCTTGCGGCAAAGTAAACAGCTGCAGACAGCAGAAACCTGGATCGCGCAGCATCAACAGGGCGTATTGATGCCGCCACTTAATCTGCCCGCGTTGCAGGTCTCGCAGCGATCGTCGCTGTATGCCGATTTAACCCGCCACGCCGGTATTCTCGCCACCTTCCGCCTGACAACCGGCGGGCGTGACGACATTTTGGCGATATTTAATCAGATCATTACTTCGCAAACAGCCAGCATAGGGAGAAATTTATTATGTGCAGGATGATTCTGGCGCACGGCCAGTTTGACCCCGCTACTGTACTGGAAGCTGCGCGTGCTATGAGTTGTGGCGAAAGCGCCGAACACGACGGGCCGATAAAAGCACATCCCAACGGGTGGGGCTGTTTGTGGCTGGAAGAGGGGCAGATTCGTACTTTGCACGGCACCGATACCTTTGCCGAAGCGCTGCCGGGTATTGATATTGATCGACTACGCGGGCGTTTTTTAGCGGTACATGTACGCCATGCAACGTTGACCAAAAATCACGGACTGGAATTTTCACATCCGCTGTGGCGCAACAGTGCTGGCAACCATTGGTACATGATGCACAACGGGTTTTTGCCCACGGTTTACCGCCATCTTGGCTTAACGGAGTCGCGTTTTGACTCGGCAGAATATTTGCAATATTTGGTTGATAAGGTCACACCAGCCGATTTCAACCGCGATTACCTGCGCAGCAAAATGGCACAAGTCGCGCCGGGCGGCAGCGCAGGCAATGCCTTTGTCGTCACCCGGGAAAAAGCCTGGGCGTGGCAATGGTATCCAGAAGACACACCCTATCCTGACTATTTTACGATGCATTACCGTCAACAGGACGGCTGCACATTTATCTCTTCAGAACCTGTTTCAACACTGGGCAGTGCCGACACCTGGCGGCGCATGAGCAATCATGAACTTCATGAGATTCCTTTGTGGGAGTAAACAACATGGCCATTTTTAATCAGATCCGCGTCATCAATCCCAACATGTTCGTTGAAACGACCTGGCTGGATGACATCGTTACTGCGCGTGTGCCTTTGCTGGTGCTGCGTAATTTCATCACGCCAGAAGTGCGCGAAGCGGTGGTCGATGATTTGCAATCGTGTCGCGAAAAGATCCGCGTCTCCCACTATCCCAACGGGGCACTCACGACGCTGGGACCGTATCTGGCAAAACATACTGCTGCGCCGGATAACTACTTTACCGAGCTGCGCGATATTCAGCCGTCGCTGCCGCCGTCACTGAGTTGCTTGCGCGCGCAGATTTACAACTGGGTGCAACATACGCTCAAGCTCGACAGTTTGCGGATTGCGCATGAACCAGGAAAGGGTGATTACGCGGGTTCCATCGTGCGCTTTCATGCCAATGGTGTCGCGAATCCGCTGCATAACGACAACATCGTACGCGATGCCGCAGAGACTGATCTGGTGGTAACTCAGATTCTGCATCAGCTGAGTTGTGTGGTGTGCCTTCAGGAATCAAATGCCGGCGGGACGCTGCGTATCTACAACAAGAAGTGGTCACCGGAAGATGAGCGTTTCAAAACCGCTGGAGAGCTGGGCTATCAAAGTGGCGTGACGGACAGCAGCGAAACCTGTGAATTTTCGCCGCGCAGTGGAGATATCTACCTGTTTAATCCGGCGTTTTACCATGAAATCGATCGCGTCGAAGGCGATACCCGCATCACCATGGGTTTCTTCTTTGGTCTGACTGACAAAAAAATGAAGCATGCCATTGCCTGGAGTTAATTCAGGGGCCCGTCAATGAGGAAAACCGAATGACAGTATTTGAAAAAATCACAGCATTACTGGATGAGCATCAGGCGGATTACCGTGTGGTAGAGCATGACGCGATCGGTCAGACCGATGTCATCAGCGAGATTCGTGGTAACGCGTTGAACCAGGCAGCAAAAGCGATGGTATTAGAAGTCACCATGCCGGAAGGCGCGGATTCGCGCTACCTGTTAGCGATTGTGCCGGGCGACTGCAAGATCAACTTTAAAAGCGCGGCGCGGGCGATTGGCGGCAAGAAGTCGAGCTTCGCTACGCCAGAGATGGCGCAGGCGCTGACCCAGTGCGTAATGGGGGCGGTGCCGCCGTTTAGTTTTGATGACCGATTGGCGCTGCGCGTGGACGCGCGGCTACAGGAGGTGGGCACGTTGTGGTTTAACGCCGGTGCATTGGAAAAATCGATCGCGTTGGCGGTAGCAGACTATTTTCATATTGTGGGTGAACACTGCTGTGCAGAGATTGCCACGCCGATGGCGATCACCGCCTGACGGCAGCAGAAGGAGGACGTGATGTCCGTAAAAGATATGCTGTTAGCACTTTGCGTGGTGGTGGCGTGGGGCGTGAACTTTGTGGTGATTAAACTGGGGCTGCAGGGAATGCCGCCTTTCTTACTGGCAGGGTTACGTTTTGCCTTGGTCGCATTTCCAGCGATTTTCTTTGTGCGTCGTCCGGCGATCCCGCTGCGCTGGCTGGTGGTGTATGGCATCACCATCAGTTTTGGTCAATTTGCGTTTTTGTTTTTGGCGATCAAGTTGGGCATGCCGGCTGGCCTGGCGTCGCTGGTCTTGCAGGCGCAAGCCTTCTTCACCATTCTGCTCGGCGCATTGCTGTTAGCCGAGAAACTGCGCTGGAATCACATCGCCGGGATTATCATCGCCACGCTGGGCATGTTTATGTTGGCGACTGCAGGTATGAAGGGGCAAGCTACCGCAGGCATTACGTTAACCACCATGATGCTGACGCTGGCCGCCGCGCTGTCGTGGGGTTTGGGGAACATTACCAACAAAATCATTATGCGTAACCGCAAGGTGCCGATCATGTCGCTGGTGATCTGGAGCGCGCTGGTGCCGATCGGACCGTTTTTTGCCTGCGCGTTTCTGTTTGAAGGCAAAGAGGCAATTGTTTTCAGTCTGCTGCATATCACCTTGCAAACTGTGCTGGCGCTGATTTATCTGGCTTTCGTCGCCACCATTGTCGGTTATGCGATTTGGGGCAATTTGCTCAGCCGTTATGAAACCTGGCGTGTCGCACCCCTTTCGCTGTTGGTGCCGGTGGTGGGTATATTGAGCGCGGCGCTGTTTCTCAATGAAACCCTCTCTGCACAGCAAATGCTGGGCGCTTCGGTGATCATCGTTGGGCTGTTGGTGAATGTGTTTGGCGGTATGGTGACGCAACGATTTCTGATGCGTACACAGCCTTAAGCAATAAAAAAACGCCGCATCGCTGCGGCGTTTATCTCATCGACTTTCTGTACCTGCGTAACGTCGCGTAAACGTGCGGCAGGGATTATTATTTCAGAATTTCAATGCGGCGTGGTTTCGCCTCTTCTGGAACGATGCGCTCCAAATCAATGCTTAGCAGACCATTTTCAAGCCGTGCATCGCGCACGACGATGTGGTCAGCCAGTTGAAATTTACGTTCAAAATTACGCTCGGCGATGCCTTGATAGAGATATTTACGCTCGACCTGCTCTTCAGGATGCGCACCGCGCACAATCAGCATATTGTCTTGTGAAGTAATATCCAGTTCGCTTTGTGCAAAGCCCGCGACCGCAATAGTGATGCGATAGTGATTTTCATCCACCAGTTCAACGTTGTACGGAGGATAACCGCCGTTGCTCTGGTTTTGGTTTGATTCGAGCAAGTTAAACAGGCGATCAAAACCGATAGAGGTGCGATAAAGTGGAGAGAGATCAAAATTCCGCATAATAAGACTCCTGAAATTCAGCAAGTTTTGGCAACCTTCCACTATTGGACAGGTTGTTCGGTCTTCGGCGTCCCTTTCGGCGACACCCTGCATGACCGTGATATAAAAATGGGTGCCAGCCAGCGACTTTCAAGGCCCCAAAAGCAATTTTTTTCGCCAATCTGGTGAAATGACATACACTCAGGAATACCTTTGTCTGACCAAGGCGGACTTCACCGTAGAGTGATGACGTAGTCAGGCGAGCCAACTCAGTCAGGCGAATATCACGACTGAAGGGATGATGGAAATGAAAATAATGAAAACCTTACCGCTGGCAGGCATTGTCTGCTGCGCTATGGCGACAACAGGCTGTTCCAGCGTGATGTCACACACTGGCGCAAGCCAGGGTTATTATCCCGGCACGCGCGCCAGCGCTGATATGTTAGTGGATGACAACACCAGCTGGGCATTGAAGCCGCTGGCATTGGTTGACCTGCCGTTCTCAGCAGTGATGGATACGCTACTGCTGCCGTGGGATTATTATCGCAGCGACCACGATCAATCCCTCGATTCCCCACGTGCTCGCGTTTTGCGGAGCGAAAAGCTGGCACATACGCAAGAGAATCTGGCTCAGGCGCAGCCGATGCCGACTATTCAGCCGCAACCCTAAACAGCTGACGCCAACCATTCACTTCACGCATATAAGCGATCTGTTTTCCGTCAGGTGACCACACAACGGCGTCGCCGGACGGCGCTTCATCGCTTTGAACGGTTAACCGCTGGCAATCACCGCTCGACACGTCGCAGCGCATCACACTGTTATCACACACAAATGCAATCGCCTTGCCCTCGGGGTGCCAGCTGAACGCTGACTGAATGCTGCTCGCCAGTTGGGTGATTTGCCGTGGCTCGCCACCGTTAGGCGAAACGCTCCATAACTGGATTACGCCTTGTCGATCTGCTTTTAAAAACGCGATGGCGCTGCCATCGGATGACGCACGCAACCAATGGCGTGGCTGCTGCGCCAAACCGCTAAAGGTGACGCGGCGCTGCGTGACGCCAGCGGGCGGTGCAGGCAAACAATCATTGCGGCCTTCCAGCGGTGTATCGCCAGCGCGGGCGTAATCCTCAAGCGCATCGGGTAGATCAACCACAAAAATGTCCGGCTGTTTATCCCCTTGCGGCGAGAGCGTGTCGCCAATAAAGGCGATCGCCCACCGTTGTTGGCGGCCATCCGGCTTTATATAGCCTTGATTGCCAATCCAGCACTCTTCGTAGGCACGATTAATGTCATCGCTGCCAGGTTTGGGCTGCGCCGTGGTGGCGCTCACCAACACACAGAAATGGCTGCCATCATATTCACGTGGATGTTGTTTAGGTGGCGTGACCGCATGCAATGGCACAGCAATGCCGACATTGCGCAGATCCTGGCGCGTATCCCATTCATGCATCACATGGTCGTTATAGGTAAAGCTAAGGCGCGAGCCATCTGGGCTGAAAACGTGAACGTGAGAGCCGCCACGCAGCGCGCCGGCCGTAAACGGCGGCGTAATATCGCAGGCATCAAGATTCTGCGCTTCACCGTTTTGCACAATGACGCCGCGGCGATGGTGAAAATCGTAATGCCAGCTTTCGTCAGGATGTTCCGGGCCGTGAATGCAGACGTAGCGGGGCGGCAAATCTGGACTGACGGTGACAACGCCAACATGCGCCCCCTCTTTTGCCTGATACACCACCTCGACATCGCCACTTTCTACATTGACACGCTCAAGGGTTTCACCGGTAAATGACGCGCCTGAAGGACGTACATCAAAGGCCAGCCATTGGCTGTCTGCGGTCCAGACGTTGATATTAGTGAGTTGGTGATGACGTGAAGCAAAGGTAAGTTGTTTTTCGCGCATGAGGGCAACCTGATCAGAGAGTTGCCCACACGCTACGCCAAATGCGTTAAAGATGCAGCTTCGAATTTACCGCTTTGGCAGGGGCTTCGTGTCCTTCAATGGCCTTTTTTCTGCCCATCACCAAACCCAATATGCCGCCTAAAATCAGCGCGGCTGCCACAATTAACAAGCCATCGTTGTAGCTGTTGGTTGCGTCTTTTATGCGTCCCATAATCGGGGGAAAGCCCAAGCCAGCAATGTTCGCGACTGCATTGATTAAGGCGATAGAGGCGGCACCGGCTACGCCAGAAATGGTTTCGGTAGTGACCGCCCAAAATACCGGCGTGATTGCCCAGTTCAGTCCTACCATCAACACCAGCAACAGGTAAGCTATCCATTGTTGCGAAACCGCCATCGCGGCCAACAGCAGCAAGCCGGAAGCCATCAGCGGCAGCCCTAAATGGCGTGCGCGTTCGCCGGTACGATCAGAATGTCGGCCATTGAAATACATAAAAATACAGGCAAACAGAAACGGCACCGCCGACAGTAAACTCACCATCAGATTGCTGCGATCTTCCGCTACGCCTTTAACAATCAGCGGCAGGAACAGCGTGACGCCGATGGTGCCAAATGCCTGCAGCAGCCACAGCAAACTCAGCGCCCAGACACGACCGCTTTTTAATGCCACGCGCCAGTTGTGATGATGAATAGCGGAGTGCTGTTCGTCGCGGGCGATAGTTTGTGCCAGCCAGTTTCGCTGTTCAGCAGTGAGCCAGCGCGCTTTTGCCGGAGAATCGTCGAGATAAAACCAGGTCACAATGCCGAGGAAGAAGGCGGGGATCCCTTCCAACAGGAACAACCAGCGCCAACCCTCGACGCCCAGCATTCCGTGCATATTCAGCAAACTACCGGAAAGCGGCAGACCAATCACCGAGGCCAGCGCGGCGCCAATGTAAAACATCGACATGGCGCGAGCGCGGTCGCTGCGCGGATACCAGCAGGAGAGGTAATAAATGATGCCGGGCGTAAAACCCGCTTCCGCCGCACCGAGCAGAAAGCGCATCACATAGAGCTGGGTTGGCGTCTGCACCAGGCTCATACCCGCGGCAATAATGCCCCAGCTCACCATGATGCGCGCAATCCAGCGGCGGGCGCCAACGCGCGTTAGCAACACGTTGCTTGGCACTTCAAAGATGATGTAAGTGACGTAAAAAATCCCGGCGGCAATGCCGTACATTTCGGCTGTCATCGCCAGGTCGGCGTTCATCTGTAGCGCAGCGACTGAGATGTTGGCGCGGTCAATGTAGGCGATCAGATAGAGCAACATGATGAACGGCATGATGCGTAAATTCATTTTTTTGACGGTGCTGAGGTGCAGATGTTGTGTCATCGGAATGTCCTCACGTAGGGTGCAGCTGGCCTGGATTCCACGCTAGCGCGGAACCACAGAGATTTTTTTAGTTATGCAGAGGGTTGAATTAGCGCTTTACCATTCGGCGACAGAGCCGTCGACGTGGCGCCATAAAGGGTTGCGCCAGTCTGGCGCGTTGCGGCTGCGTTCGATCACCAAGGCTTCATCGATTTCTACGCCTAAGCCAGGTTTTAACAAGGGAGAAAACATGCCGTCATTCATGGCAAAATCCGCTTTGTTCACCACGTAATCCAGCAATTCTGCGCCCTGATTGTAGTGAATGCCCATGCTCTGTTCCTGGAACACGGCGTTATGTGAAACGAAATCAACCTGCAAACAGGCGGCGAGCGCCAGCGGGCCCAGCGGGCAATGCGGCGCGAGGCCAACATCATAGGCTTCAGCCATGGCGGCAATTTTCACACATTCGGTGATGCCGCCCGCGTGCGACAGATCAGGTTGCAGGATCGCTAATCCACCCGCTTCAAGCACGCGTTTGAATTCGAAACGCGAATACATGCGTTCACCCGCCGCGATCGGGATATGGGTTTGTGCGGCCAGGCGAGGATAATATTCTGCCTGCTCTGCCAGCACCGGCTCTTCAATGAACAGCGGGCGATAAGGTTCCAGTTCGTGGATCAGCAGCTTCGCCATGGGCGCACTTACGCGACCATGAAAATCCAGGCCGAATTCAATTTGATTGCCAAAGGCTTCACGGATCTGGGCGACGGTATTGACCGCAGCATCTACCTTGCGGCTGCTGTCGATCAGACTCATCTCTTCACAGCCGTTGAGCTTGAACGTATCAATACCGATGGTGCGCAATTTTTCGATACCGGCAATCACGTCAGCGGGACGATCGCCGCCAACCCAGCTGTAGGCTTTGATTTTGTCGCGCACCAACCCGCCAAGCAGTTGCCAAACAGGCACACCCAAGGTTTTACCTTTGATATCCCACAATGCTTGATCGATACCTGCTATGGCGCTCATCAAAATTGGCCCGCCGCGATAGAAACCGCTGCGATACATGACTTGCCACACGTCGTTGATACGCGCTGGGTCTTGACCGATCAACGCTTCACCCAGTTCATGGACTGCGGCCTCTACGCTACGGGCTCGTCCTTCGATCACGGGTTCGCCCCAGCCCGATACGCCTTCATCAGTTTCAATTTTCAAAAACATCCAGCGCGGCGGTAAGCGGTAGGTCGTGAGCCTGGTAATTTTCATCGCGTCGCCTCCTTATAAGCCTGTACAAAGGCTTGCGCCTTCTCGATAGTCTGCGTCACCGATTGACCGGCACGATAGAGATCGCTGCCTAAACCGGCACCTATGCAGCCGACTGCCAAATATTCCGCCAGGTTCTGTGGCGTAACGCCGCCAACTGCAAATACCGGGATTTCAGGCGGCAGCACCGCTTTGATCGCTTTGATATAGGCCGCGCCAAAGGCTGAAGCGGGGAAAATTTTCAGCGCCTGCGCCCCTGCATTTACGGCGGTGAATGCTTCTGTCGCCGTGGCGCACCCGGCTGCAACCCACATGTTGTGTTTGACCGCCTGCTGAATGACTGCCGCATCGGTATTCGGCGTAACGATCAGGCGACAGCCGATTGATGCCAGCTCATCAACCTGTGCGGTTTTTAACACGGTTCCTGCCCCAATCACTGCACGATCGCCGAACTGATGCACCATTTGTGGAAGGGTTTGCTGCCAGTTTGGTGAGTTAAGTGGGACTTCTATCGCATCAAAACCCGCATCAATCAGTGCGCGAATGTGTGCTTCCGCTTCTTCCGGCTTAATGCCACGCAAAATGGCAATCAGCGGTAATTTAATCGGTAAGTTCATCAACAATTCTCCGTATTCCTTGCTGGAAGGCACGATCGCCTTCCAGCCATTGCGTCGGGATATCGATCAGGGTGAAAGCCTGCTGATAACGCTGCGCCAGCTGCATATTAGTCACCAGCGTTACTGGCGTGGCTAGCGCGAGCTGGCGCTGCTGGCTGGCAACCTCATGACCAATCAGTAGACCAGAAAGGAAATCGCTAACCGATTCGCGTGGTAGCGTACCCAACAGATGTTGTGCCCGGACCTCGAACAATCGCGACAAAATTGAGGCATCGTTAACACCGATTTCCAGCCCACGGTGAAAAGCCTGCGTATCATCGTGCTGTTCGGGTAAACCGTTGCCGATAAGCGATTGTTTAAGCAGTAAATGGTGCAGTTCACCGGTCATGACGGTGCGGAAATCAACGATGCAGTCGCCTTCGGCAATCACCCATTTACTGTGTGTTCCTGGCATGACCGTAACGGCAGCAGGCGCCAATGCCTGGGCACCCAGCAGCTGCGTCTCTTCACCGCGCATCACGTTATGGTTATCGGCGTGGTTAATGCTCAATCCCGGCACAATCCAGCGGTTTTCGCCGACGTGAGTTAATTGTGCGGCAATGGATTCGAGTGGTAGCGGACAAGGAAGATAAGGCGCAGGTAGCCAGCCAACATTGCTGCCGACCATGCCTGCCATCACCACGGGTAATTCACTGACTGGCCAGCCGTGCACGATTTCGTCAAATACCTGTTGGTGGCTGCGACCATTTAATCGCGTTACGCCTGCTTCTGAGCGTCGCGTCTCTTGGCATTCGCCATCCAGGTAAAACCAGGCGCGTAAATTGGTTGAACCCCAATCGATAGCGATATAGCGGCTCATGAGATTGCCTTTAAGCGCTGGGTTGAGCTGGCAATCATGGTGCGAGCCGCCGCTTCTGCTGCATCGGCATCCTGATGACGAATGGCCTCAAACAGCATCTGATGCTCACGCAATGTTTGCGGCATATTGTCGCGATCGGGTTGGTAAGTGCGTTCAAATACCGCTTTTTGTAGCTGAACAATCGCGATGCTGAGTTGCTGCAAAATAGGGTTGTGGACGGAGGTTAGCAGCGCTTCGTGATAACGCATGTCAGCATCATTAAATGCCTGGCGATCGTGATGATGCGCAATCATGTCATTAAGCGCGTGCTCGATCTGGGCTAAATCCTGTGATGTGGCGCGTTCCGCTGACCAACGCGCCAGCTGCGGCTCCACTAATACACGCACGTCATTCATCGCTGCAATCAACTGCGGATCGTGGTTGTGCTTCAGCGACCATTGCAGCACGTCGCTGTCGAGGAAATTCCACTGCTGATGGGTTGTGACAAAGGCGCCGCGATAACGCTTAATTTCGATAAGCCGTTTTGCTGTTAGCGAGCGATAAACTTCACGGATTATGTTGCGCGACGTGGTAAAGCGTTCACACAGCTCCGCTTCTGCAGGCAGCGCCTGTCCGGGGGCGAACTGTCCAGAGACAATTTCTTCACCTAGCGTGAGAAGAATACGATCGGTTTTACTGACGTCCTGCTGATCCACGATTTATCTGCCTTTTCCTGAATGATGCGCAGGAAAGATTGTAGTACCACCTTGTTGGGTTGTACTACAATGTTGATCACAAAACAGACATATCGTCAGGTGGTGAGGAGCGTAGAATGAAGGGAAGTGGGCGGCGCCTGGCCGCCGAGAAATTAAAGCACTAACTCTTCAATCGCGTAAGCAACGCCATCTTCCATATTAGTTTTC
Organism: Pantoea sp. MQR6; assembly: GCF_022761075.1. NCBI lineage: Bacteria > Pseudomonadati > Pseudomonadota > Gammaproteobacteria > Enterobacterales > Erwiniaceae > Pantoea > Pantoea sp. MQR6. The sequence continues at coordinate 182,207 of NZ_JAKYXB010000006.1, read as the reverse complement.
GTGACAAACTGCGCGATTTTCTTAACAGATTCAATGGCATTACCCATTGCAACGCCGGTGCCTGCATATTCGATCATCGCTAAATCGTTTTCCTGATCGCCAATCGCCATCACTTCTTCCTGCTTCAGGCCGAGTTTTTCTGCCAGCATTTTCACGCCCTGACCTTTATTGACGCGACGGTCAAGAATTTCGAGATAGTAAGGCGCGCTTTTCAGCAGGGTGTAAGTCTCTTTCGCGTGGGCGGGCAAACGCTCAATAGCGGAATCCAGCAGCCCCGGTTTATCGATCATCATCAGCTTAGGAAAACGCATGTTGCGATCCATCTCCTCTACGGCGCGATAACGCACCGGAATGCCGGTCAGGCTAGCTTCATGAATGGTATATTCGCTGATATCTTTGTTTGGGGTATAAAGATGAGATTTATCAAACGCCTGAAAATGTACGCCCAGTTCACGTGCCAGCTGCTCAACGTAAAGATAATCGTCGAACGTTAGCGTGACTTCTGCGACGCATTCGCCATCTTCCGCACGATGTACCAGCGCACCGTTATTGCTGATGCAATACTGGCCAGCCTGAAGATCCAGCTCCATCAAATAACGTTGCACGCCAACAAACGGGCGGCCGGTTGCCAGCACAATGGACACACCTTTTTGGCGTGCGTGATCAAGTGCTGCTTTTACTCCCGGCGTGATCAGATGTTGTGGGTTGAGCAGCGTGCCATCCATATCAATCGCAATCAGTTTAATTGCCATAACGTCCTCGTTGAGTCAGGGTTTTATTCAATGCTAGCGCGATTCAGCTCACATTGACCAGTTTATCGGCACGTTTGGCAACAGCTTCGGAATGGGGCGTAAAGCAAAAAAAAGCCATCACAGATGTGATGGCGCATTAACCAGAGAGAATGTTGCGAGGAATCAACGGCTCATTGCGCCTGTTTTCGCTTTTCAAGTGCGCGACAGGCATAAAAAAACCCTTCCGAATAAGGAAGGGTTTTTCGTCGCGTCAGTGAATATCAACGATTAGATATCAATGTTTGCTGCTCTCAGCGCATTCTCTTCGATGAAGGCGCGGCGCGGTTCAACCGCATCACCCATCAACGTAGTAAACAGCTGGTCGGCAGCAATCGCGTCTTTAATGGTGACGCGCAGCATGCGGCGACTGCCTGGATCCATGGTAGTTTCCCACAGCTGCTCTGGGTTCATTTCGCCCAGACCTTTGTATCGCTGCACCGACAAACCACGACGTGACTCTTTTACCAGCCACTCAATTGCTTGTTCAAAGCTGGCAACAGGCTGTCGACGCTCACCACGTTCGATGAAAGCATCTTCCTCCAGCAAGCCGCGCAGTTTGCTGCCCAGAGCACAGATCTTGCGGTATTCTGGCCCCTGAATGAACTCCGCATCCAGCACATAATCGGTGTCAACACCGTGAGTACGCACACGTAAAACCGGTTCGAACAGATGCTCTTCACGGTTTTCACGGATCTGCGCAAAATAGGTGCTGCCGTGCGCTTCACGTTCAGTCAGATAGGAAACCAGGCCGTTTAACCAGTCTGTTACTTCCGCTTCATTACCCAACTCGCTGAGCGTTGCATGGTAAATCAGCGCACGTAACAGCGCGACCGGATAGCGGCGCTCCATACGTTTGATCATCTTCTGCGTGCTGTTGAAATCAGCCACTAAGGTTTCTAGCTGCTCGCCGCCGAGTGCCGGTGCGCTGGCGTTGGTGTGCAGCGTAGCGCCATCAAGCGCGATGGCGATTTGATACTGATCCATCGCTTCATCATCTTTGATGTACTGCTCTTGCTTGCCTTTCTTCACTTTGTAAAGAGGTGGCTGAGCAATGTAGACATGACCGCGTTCTACAATTTCTGGCATCTGGCGATAGAAGAAGGTCAACAGCAGCGTACGGATGTGCGAGCCATCGACATCAGCATCGGTCATGATAATGATGCTGTGATAACGCAATTTATCCGGGTTATATTCGTCGCGGCCAATGCCGCAACCCAGCGCAGTGATCAGCGTTGCCACTTCTTGTGAAGCGAGCATTTTATCGAAACGCGCTTTCTCAACGTTGAGGATTTTACCCTTGAGCGGCAGAATCGCCTGGTTTTTACGGTTACGGCCCTGTTTCGCCGAGCCGCCTGCGGAGTCACCCTCCACCAGGTAGATTTCTGACAGCGCCGGATTGCGTTCCTGACAATCCGCCAGTTTGCCTGGCAAGCCCGCCAGATCCAACGCGCCTTTACGACGCGTCATTTCACGTGCACGACGCGCCGCTTCACGGGCGCGTGCAGCATCAATAATTTTACCCACCACGATTTTTGCATCGCCTGGGTTTTCCAGCAGATATTCTGCCAGCAGTTCGTTCATCTGCTGCTCGACCGCAGATTTCACCTCAGAAGAGACCAGTTTATCTTTGGTCTGCGAGGAGAATTTTGGATCCGGCACTTTTACCGACACCACTGCAATCAATCCTTCACGCGCATCATCGCCGGTCGCGCTGACTTTGGCTTTTTTGCTGTAACCCTCTTTGTCCATATAGGCATTCAGGGTACGCGTCATTGCCGCGCGGAAGCCCGCAAGGTGTGTGCCACCATCGCGTTGTGGAATGTTGTTGGTGAAGCAGTAGATGTTTTCCTGGAAACCGTCGTTCCACTGCAGCGCCACTTCCACACCGATCCCATCTTTTTCAGTTGAAAAATAGAACACTGTTGGGTGGATTGGGGTTTTGTTTTTATTCAGGTATTCAACAAACGCCTTGATGCCGCCTTCGTAATGAAAGTGATCGCTTTTGTCATCGCGTTTGTCTTCCAGACGAATAGAGACACCTGAGTTCAGGAACGAGAGTTCACGCAGGCGTTTTGCCAGGATGTCGTACTCGAACGTAGTGACATTGGTAAAGGTTTGGTGGCTCGGCCAGAAGCGCACGCGCGTACCGGTCGCTTCAGTTTCACCAGTCACAGCCAGCGGTGACTGCGGCACGCCATGCTGATAGATCTGATGATGTACTTTGCCTTCGCGGCGAATAACCAACTCGAGTTTTTCTGACAAGGCGTTAACCACAGAAACGCCTACGCCATGCAGGCCACCAGAAACTTTATAGGAGTTGTCGTCGAACTTACCGCCGGCGTGCAGCACGGTCATGATCACTTCAGCGGCAGAGACGCCTTCTTCTTCGTGAATGCCGGTTGGGATACCGCGCCCATCATCTTGAACGGAAACTGAATTATCCGCATGAATGGTGACCATAATGTCACTACAGTGACCGGCGAGCGCTTCGTCGATTGCGTTATCCACGACCTCGAATACCATGTGATGCAGACCGGTGCCGTCATCCGTATCGCCGATATACATACCCGGGCGTTTGCGTACCGCATCAAGTCCTTTCAGGACTTTGATACTTGAGGAGTCATAAGAATTCGACATCAACGTTTCTCGCTCATTTAATCTTCAGGTTGAACCGCTATTTTACCCTGTTCCACGCGGAACATCTTGCCCTTTTCGTCGCTCATGTCGATTACATGATCGGCAGAAATGGCGCTGACAAAGACTTGTGCTTGCGTGGCTTTTAACCGCTCCGCTAACAGACGGCGGCGGCTGTCATCCAGCTCAGAAGCAAAGTCGTCAATCAGGTAAAGACAGCGGCGTCCGCTCTGGCGCGTCAGGAACTCGCCCTGCGCCAAACGTAATGCACACATCAGCAGTTTTAACTGACCGCGTGAGAGTAAATCTTCCACCGGCGTCCCTTCAGCACGAATACGGAAATCCGCTTTGTGCGGGCCGCTGGCGGTGTAAGTTAAGGCACGATCGCGTTCGAAATTGCGTTCCAGCAATTCGCCGTAATCGCTTTCTTTATCCCAGCCGCGCTGGAATGAGAAGGCTAATTCAAACTCCGGCAAAAACTGGCCGCAAGTTGCAATGATTTCAGCAGATATAGCCGCGCTGTATTCAGCACGCCACTGGCTGATTTGTTCGGCCAGCGGCACCAATTCTTGATCCCACGGCCGGATTTGGCTGTAACGCGAAACCTGACGCAGCGCAGCGTTGCGCTGTTTCAGCAGGCGGCGCATATTGCTCCAGGCATTAAAGAAGCCGGGCGTATTATGAAAACAGCCCCAGTCAACATAGGCTCTACGGTATTTGGGGCCGCCATTAAGCAGCGTAAAGCCCTCAGGCGTGATCAGCTGCATCGGCAGCATTTGCGCCAGCTCCGCGACTTTATGACCATCGCTGCCGTCAATGCGAACCTTGCTGTCTCCGGCGCGATTCTTGGTCAATCCCACCGAAATTTCACGCTCTTTGCCTTCCAGGCGACCGTGCAGCACAAACGCGGCCTGGTCATGACGAATAATCCGTCCTGCCTGCAAACTGCGAAAGGCGCGTCCATGTCCCAGCGTATAAATGGCTTCTAACACGCTGGTCTTACCGCTGCCGTTTGCGCCGACGAGGAAGTTAAACCCCGGCGCTAGCGCTAAGTCGGCCTGTTCGATATTACGAAAATCTTTGATAAGTAGGCGGGTTAAAGCCATGAATCAATCCAGCAGAGAAGGGCAAGAAGAGGCTAAATCATCATTCCAGGCCGACGGCAGCGCAATAAGTCTGATTACGGCCAGCACGCAGACCCTGGGAGCATACTGAAGTAGGCTTCCAGGGATAGGCACTCTCCGCAACCAGAATGACAAGTAAGCCAGGCCGATAAGAATCAAAGGCGCATTGGCATGACAACGTAGGCGGCGGCCGGACTGGCGACATCTTCAATTTGCACGCTGGAAATGGAGTCAGTCAGCAGTAAACGGACGTTCTCGCACTTCAGCGCATTGAGTACATCCAACACGTAACTGACGTTGAAGCCAATTTCCAATTCGCTGCCGTTGTATGAGACATCCAACATCTCTTCCGCTTCTTCCTGCTCAGGGTTGTTCGCCGTAATTTTCAGCTGATTTTCAGTGATATAGAGGCGAACACCGCGGAATTTCTCGTTAGAGAGAATCGCGGCACGGGCGAAAGCTTGTTTCAGCACGTCACAACCGGCTTCCAGTGCTTTGTCGGGGTTCTTCGGCAATACGCGACGATAGTCGGGGAAACGACCATCAACCAGCTTCGACGTAAAGATAAACTCTCCGACATAGGCGCGAATATTGCTGCTGCCAATTTTTACCTGCAGCGGCGTTTCGCCGCCATCCAGCAAGCGCAGCAGCTCAATGACACCTTTACGCGGCACAATCACGGAATGGCTCGGTAAGGTCTGGCCAATCGGCATTGAACAAACCGCTAAACGGTGACCATCGGTAGCGACAGTGCGCAGCTCTTCACCTTCGGTTTCAAACATCATACCGTTCAGGTAATAACGCACATCCTGATGCGCCATTGAGAACTGCGTTGCTTCGATCAGACGTTTCAGCGTGGCTTGCGGCAGCGTAAATTCGACTTCGCTTTGCCAGTCATCCAGATTAGGGAAATCGCTCGCGGGCAAGGTCGACAGCGAAAAACGGCTGCGTCCCGAACGAACCAGCATGCGATCGCCTTCCAGCGTGACGGTAATTTCTGCACCTTCCGGCAATCCACGACAGATATCGAGGAATTTACGCGCCGGGACGGTGGTGGCTCCGGGTTCATGCGCTTGCGTTAAAGCCACACGCGCCACCATCTCCATTTCTAAATCGGTACCGGTCAGCAACAACGATCCTTCATTAACCTGCATCAGCAGATTACCAAGAATCGGTAGCGTCGGGCGCCCACCTAGCGGACCGCTGACTTGTTGCAGCGGCTTCAGCAAATGCTCACGTTCAACAATAAATTTCATAGCGTCAGGAAGATAATGTTCTGATGAGATTAGAGAAATCTTCTTTAATATCGTGGCTCTCTTCGCGCAGCTGCTCAATTTTGCGGCAGGCGTGAAGCACCGTGGTATGGTCGCGGCCACCAAAAGCATCGCCAATTTCTGGCAAGCTGTGGTTTGTCAGCTCTTTCGCCATCGCCATCGCCATCTGGCGCGGACGTGCGACTGAACGTGAACGGCGCTTAGACAGCAAATCCGCGACCTTAATTTTATAGTACTCAGCGACCGTCTTTTGAATATTGTCGATGGTGACTAATTTTTCCTGCAATGCCAGCAAATCGCGTAACGCTTCGCGCACGAAGTCGATCGTTATGGCGCGACCGGTAAAGTTAGCATTGGCAATCACACGGTTCAGTGCGCCTTCCAGCTCACGTACGTTGGAGCGCAATCGCTTAGCAATAAAGAAGGCGACTTCACCGGGCAGGCGAATGTCATTTTCATCCGCTTTCTTCATCAGGATCGCAACGCGTGTTTCCAGCTCTGGCGGCTCGATCGCTACCGTTAAACCCCAGCCGAAGCGCGATTTAAGACGATCTTCGACGCCGTTGATCTCTTTAGGATAACGATCCGATGTCAGGATGATCTGCTGATTGCCTTCTAACAAGGCATTAAAGGTATGGAAAAACTCTTCCTGAGAACGTTCTTTATTGGCAAAAAATTGGATGTCATCGATAAGCAGTGCGTCAACCGAGCGGTAGTAGCGCTTAAACTCTTCAATGGCGTTGTTTTGCAACGCTTTTACCATGTCCTGCACAAAACGTTCAGAATGCATATAAACCACTTTAGCATTCGGTTTGCGCGCAATGATGCCATTGCCGACCGCGTGTAACAGGTGGGTTTTACCTAAACCGGTTCCGCCATAAAGGAAGAGCGGGTTATAGGCGCCGCCGGGATTATCTGCCACCTGACGTGCCGCCGCGCGCGCCAGTTGGTTCGATTTACCCTCGACAAAGTTGTCGAAGTTATGGCGGTTATTCACATTTGAGCGATAAGTCACGTCAGCAGGCGCGGGAACGTTGTCCCAGCTTGGACGCAGAATTTGTGTGGGTGCTGGACGCGTATAAACGGGCGTTGGCGTGCTTACGCTAGCCATAACGGGCTGGCTGACGGCTGCCGTCTGCTGTACCGGACGCGTGCCGACTTCAAAACGCAGCAAGGGCACATGTGGTCCACAAAATTCATTCAATAGTGCATTAATACTGTTGAGGTATTTATCTCGAACCCAGTCGAGTACGAAGCGATTTGGAGCATACAAGGCAAGCGTATTGTCGTTTAACTCAGCCTGTAGCGGACGAATCCACATGCTGAATTCGGTGGCAGGAAGCTCATCCTGCAAACGGGCAAGACACTGTTGCCAAAGCGTAAGTGACACGGCGGACTCCACTCGTACAAATTCGAATAAGAATAGTAGGTGCTAAACTCAGAAACGTTCATTTTTGACACAGACGAAAGAAAGCGCCTGCGACCGCTATCAGCGGTTTTCCATCCTGCAATCACTGGAGGATCGTCAGCGGAAGGGCGGATCATAGCGCAAAGCGCGTCAGAGATCTTCCCTTTCTACACAGTTTTGATCCTTTTTATCCACAGGTTCAAGGCGCGGAGTGAAGTTTACGCTAGCTGGGGGAAAAACCAGCAGGGTTCAGTATAAATGATGTGATTTTTCTAGCAGCTTCTCGTTTTGCTCGCAAGATCCTGCAATCTGATCACAATAAGATCCTGTGCGATCCTTGCGCTTTGGTACGGAGCCCGTATAATTCTCCCCCCGGCGTTGTTGTGCTATGCCCAATGCCCGGACTCAGCGGGCTGTATCCGGGTTTCCAGGTACCGCGAATAGCGAAGTAAATTGACTCTGGACTGTACAATTATTACAATCCCGCCTCTTTATTAAAGACACATTGAGGCGTAGGTCGAATTACTGGCCCAAAAACGCGTCATCCAGTGAAAATTTTCAAGTTTAGGTAGAAATCGCCATGAAACGCACTTTTCAACCGTCCGTACTGAAGCGCAACCGTTCACACGGCTTCCGTGCTCGTATGGCAAATAAAAATGGTCGTCAGGTTCTGGCACGTCGTCGTGCTAAAGGCCGTTCTCGTCTGACCGTTTCTAAGTAATAAAGCTAACCCTGATGGGTAAGCTCGCATTTCCCAGGGAGTTACGCTTGTTAACTCCCACTCATTTCACTTTCGTCTTCCAGCAGCCACAACGGGCTGGCACGCCGCAAATTACTATTCTCGGCCGCCTTAACGCGCTGGGGCATCCCCGCATCGGTCTTACCGTCGCTAAAAAACATGTGAAACGCGCTCACGAACGCAACCGGATCAAGCGATTGACCCGCGAAAGCTTTCGCCTGCGTCAGCATGAATTACCCTCGATGGACTTTGTCGTGGTAGCGAAAAAAGGGGTTGCCGATCTCGACAACCGTACGTTGGTGGAAGCGTTGGAGAAATTATGGCGTCGTCACTGTCGCCTGGCGCGCGGCTCCTGATCGTCCTGATACGCGTCTACCAACGCGTTATCAGCCCATTACTGGGACCACACTGTCGGTTTCATCCGACCTGCTCTCAATACGGAATTGAGGCATTACGCAGGTTTGGCGTGTTAAAAGGCAGTTGGTTGACATTAAAACGCGTATTAAAATGCCACCCTTTGAACCCGGGTGGTGACGATCCTGTGCCGCCAAAAACCTTAGATACCAGAGAACATTAACGATGGATTCGCAACGCAATCTCTTTCTCATCGCTTTTCTGTTCGTGTCTTTCATGATCTGGCAAGCCTGGCAGACGGACCACGCTCCGCAGCCACAGCAGACTCAGACCACGCAAAACACTAACAGCACAGCGGGTGATGCCGCCAGTCAAGGTGTACCGGCCAGCGGTCAGGGCAAAACGATCACCGTTAAGACCGATGTCCTGTCATTAAATATCAACACCCGCGGTGGCGATGTTGAGCAAGCACAACTGCTGACTTTCCCAGACAAACTGGGTTCTGATCAGCCGTTCCAGCTGCTCGAAACCACGCCAGGTTTTATTTACCAGGCGCAAAGCGGCTTAACCGGCCGTAATGGTCCAGATAATCCGAACAACGGTGCGCGTCCTTTATTTACCTCATCGCAAGATCATTTCGAACTGGCTGATGGTCAGACCGAACTGCGTGTGCCGATGACCTTTACCGCCGAAAATGGCGTGGTATACACCAAGACTTTTGTGTTCAAACGTGGCGAATACGCGGTGAACGTTGATTACAACGTCAACAACACCACCCAGCAACCGCTGGAAGTATCACTGTTTGGTCAGCTGAAGCAAACCATTGATCTGCCAAAGCATCGTGATACCGGCAGCAATAACTTTGCTCTGCATACTTTCCGTGGTGCGGCTTACTCGACCAGCGATGAGAAATACGAAAAGTATAAATTCGATACCATTGCGGATAACGAGAACCTGAACATCACCACCAACAATGGTTGGGTGGCGATGCTGCAGCAGTATTTTGCTACTGCATGGGTACCGCGTACCGCAGGCAGTAACGCGCTTTACACCAGTAACCTGGGTAACGGTGTTGCTGCAGTAGGCTATAAGTCTGCGCCAGTGACTATCGCCGCCGGTTCGCAACAGAACCTTGGCGCGACGCTGTGGGTTGGCCCGGAAATTCAGGACAAGATGGCAGCCGTTGCGCCGCATCTGGACCTGACAGTCGATTATGGTTGGTTGTGGTTCATCTCTCAGCCGCTGTTTAAATTGCTGAAATTCCTGCACAGCTTCATCGGTAACTGGGGCTTCTCCATTATCGTGATTACCTTCATCGTGCGCGGCATCATGTACCCGCTGACTAAAGCGCAGTACACCTCGATGGCGAAAATGCGCATGCTGCAGCCGAAAATCCAGGCAATGCGTGAGCGCCTGGGTGACGATAAGCAGAAGCAGAGCCAGGAAATGATGGCGCTGTATAAAGCAGAAAAAGTGAACCCGCTGGGTGGTTGTCTGCCGCTGGTGATTCAGATGCCAATCTTCCTTGCTCTCTACTATATGTTGATGGGCTCGGTTGAACTGCGTCATGCACCGTTCGCGCTGTGGATTCATGACTTGTCTGCGCAGGATCCGTACTACATTCTGCCGATTCTCATGGGTATCACCATGTTCTTCATTCAGAAGATGTCACCGACCACCGTGACCGATCCGATGCAGCAGAAGATCATGACATTCATGCCGGTTATCTTTACCGTGTTCTTCCTGTGGTTCCCTTCAGGTCTGGTGCTGTACTACATCGTCAGTAACCTGGTAACGATTATCCAGCAGCAGCTGATTTATCGTGGCCTGGAAAAACGTGGTCTTCACAGCCGCGACAAGAAGAAAGCGTAAGACATTAAGGCGGGAGACATCCCGCGTTAAAACGGTCTATCCTGAGGCGGTCAAAGCGACCGCCTTTTGTTTTTTGTAGTGAGAGAGAATTTATGAGCCACAGCGATACTATCGTTGCCCAGGCCACGCCTCCCGGACGCGGCGGCGTGGGTATTCTGCGTATTTCCGGCGCGCGTGCAGCTGAGGTTGCGCAGCAGGTGTTGGGCAAACTGCCTAAGCCGCGCTATGCCGACTATCTATCCTTTAACGATGCCGACGGCAGCGTGCTGGATCAAGGCATCGCGCTGTGGTTTCCGGGCCCTAACTCGTTCACGGGTGAAGATGTGCTGGAGCTGCAAGGTCACGGCGGGCCGGTAATTCTCGATTTATTACTGAAGCGTATTGTGGCGTTACCGGGACTGCGTATTGCGCAGCCGGGTGAATTTTCTGAACGCGCTTTCCTGAATGACAAACTCGATTTAGCGCAGGCTGAAGCGATTGCTGACCTGATTGATGCCAGTTCAGAACAGGCGGCGCGTTCTGCGGTTAACTCATTGCAGGGTGCGTTTTCTACCCGTATCAACCATCTTGTGGAAGCACTTACGCACCTGCGAATCTATGTCGAAGCGGCCATTGATTTCCCGGATGAGGAGATCGATTTTCTCTCTGACGGCAAAATCGAAGCGCAGCTTAATACAGTGATTGGCGATCTCGACAGCGTCCGCGCTGAAGCGCGTCAGGGCAGCCTGCTGCGGGAAGGAATGAAAGTGGTGATTGCCGGACGTCCTAATGCCGGAAAATCCAGCCTGCTGAATGCGCTGGCAGGACGTGAAGCCGCCATCGTGACTGATATTGCGGGAACCACGCGCGATGTCTTGCGTGAACATATACATATTGACGGTATGCCGCTGCATATCATTGATACCGCAGGATTACGTGAAGCCAGCGATGAAGTGGAACGTATCGGTATCGAACGTGCCTGGCAGGAAATTGAACAGGCCGACCGCGTGCTGTTTATGGTCGATGGCACCACCACCGACGCTACAGAAGCCGCCGCCATCTGGCCCGATTTTGTTTCTCGTTTACCCGCTGAATTGCCGATTACCGTGGTACGTAACAAAGCCGATGCTACAGGCGAAACGCCGGGATTGAGCGAAGTAAACGGTCACTCATTGATTCGGCTATCAGCGCGCACCCGTGAAGGTGTTGATGAGTTACGTGATCATCTGAAACAAACCATGGGATTTGCGGGCAACGTGGAAGGCGGATTCCTTGCTCGTCGTCGCCATCTGCAAGCGCTGGAGTTAGCGGCGACGCACTTACTTCAGGGTAAAGATCAGCTGCTGGGTGCCTGGGCGGGTGAATTGTTGGCAGAAGAGCTTCGTCTTGCGCAGCAGGCATTGAGTGAAATCACCGGCGAGTTTACCTCTGACGATTTGCTGGGGCGGATCTTCTCCAGTTTCTGTATTGGTAAGTAGCATTCAAATTCCTTCTCCGGCGGTAAACGGCCGTCGGAGGCCCTCGCTTGAGCGTTAGCCTTCCCCTATTCAACGTTTTTCCTACATTCTTGCGTAGCACTTATGACGCAGCGACAAGCCTAATGGCTTTGGTCAGTGTCTTGAGATGCCCCATCCTGCGCTCCTTCGCTGTGGCTTAATAGCCCTTTCTCTGCATGCATTATTGCGACAATGTTATTTGGCTGCGCCGAAGCATTGCAGTATAACGATCAGTGCCTTGGGCGGTTATTTGTTCACTGCGGCTGTCACTGTTCTTATTGCTGCTTACGCATAGCGCGTGAAGTCATGATTAAAAGCAAAAGCGCACCGGCTAACCTCGGCGAGCCATTTATTGTCGTAAACATGGGTCTTAATTTTGCTGTTAATAAGGAATGTAGAATGAGTACACCGCTTGATACTGCTGCATTAGACACGCTGTTTAACCAAGCCCGCACACACAGTTACTGGCAGGATAAGCCGATAGACAGCGCCTTGCTGGAGCAGCTTTATGCGCTGACTGCGCTGGGCCCGACTTCGGCCAACTGTTCACCGGGACGCTTTGTGTTTGTTACCTCGGCTGAGGGTAAAGAGAAGCTCAAACCTGCACTCTCTTCCGGCAATCTGGAAAAAACCCTGGCTGCGCCCGCGACAGTCATCGTTGCCTGGGACAGCGAATTTTATGAGCAACTGCCCACGCTGTTTCCACACGGTGATGCGCGCAGTTGGTTTACCAGCAGCCCAGATTTAGCAAAAGAAACGGCATTTCGTAACAGCAGCCTACAAGCAGGTTATCTGATTCTGGCGGCGCGTTCGCTGGGGCTGGATGCAGGTCCAATGTCTGGTTTTGATCCAGCAAAAGTTAATGAAGCCTTTTTCTCCGGCAGTAAATGGCAGGTTAATCTGCTGATTAATCTCGGTTATGGTAATGACAGCAAATTGCATCCGCGTTTACCACGCCTGAGTTTTGAACAAGCCTGTAAATTCGCATAATGAGCAGGGCGTCGCGGTAGACTTCGCGACGCAATATTAGCGGCTTAACGCACACCTTGCTTTTCACTTCGCCTGTTTTGATCCTCTGTTTCGATAGTGCCGCGCACGTTTCTTTAATGTCATCATCATCAAGCGACACGGTTATTTGATGACAACCGTGCGCAAAAACAGGCCGTAGCCTTCGTCCTTTTCCTAATTTGTTCTATTCCGGCTTGTGCTGGATGCAATCAGCTCAGAAAATTCTTACAATGTAATTGATGATTATCTGACCATTTTCACGGAGCGACAGATGGCGGGACATTTTGTTCGTTGGACCGGCGACCCCGGATTTTTAGCCGAAGGGTTGCGCATTTCTCAAGACGTATTCGATACAGCACAACATTTTGCCGACAAGCGTCGTGGGCGGTTTCTTGCTGCGCGTGCGCTGTTAGCGCAATTAATGCTGCGGGTTTATGGCATTAATGAACTTCCAGCTTTGATCACCAACAGCAACGGTCGCCCCGCCTTTGCCGACCGGGATTTGCCTGATTTCAGCATCGCCTATGCGGGAAATATGATTGGCGTACTGTTGGCGGAAGAGGGTGGACGCGCAGGTCTGGACATGGAAATTGTGCGTGCTCATAGCCGACAAACACAAGAACAGCTCATGCAGGAGTTAACCTCCGGCGAAGTTGCCTGGATCAATGCCCAGCAAGATTTTATGGAAGCGGTAACGCAAATCTGGACGCTGCGTCAGAGCATCCTTAAATTAACCGGCGCAGGTGAAAGCGGGCTGGATTCGTTGCGCCTCCTGCCCGGCGCGGGTCGTTTGCGCTCAACGCTTTATCCCGACATTCAGGTGGTATGTGATGCAGAACCAACGCTGGTTTGGGCCTGTGCATTATCGCCAGCCACACAGCGTTTGCATCTGTGGGAGATGGACAGCTCGCATCAATGGCGCGCGCTTCGTGAAGTCGAGATGAGCAAACCCAATATCGGCCCGCATACGTTGCGTTTGACCAGTTTGCCGCACGAACGAAGCTTGCACCCTGAAATGTAAAAAAGGCCGCTATTGCGGCCTTTTTTCATTCAACGTGCAGCGATTTGTGGTTAATGTGCGTCGATAAAAGCTATTTTCAACACAAAAAGCAGTGCGACGATAACCACACAAGGGCTAATTTCACGCCAGCGTCCGGTGCCCAGTTTCATCACGCAGTACGCAATAAAGCCCAGCGCAATGCCTTCGGTGATGGAGAAACTGAACGGCATCATTGCTGCGGTCACAAAGGCAGGAACGGCTTCCGTTAAATCATCCCAACGCACGCGTGAAAGGCTGGATGTCATCAATACGCCAACATAAATTAACGCGCCTGCGGCGGCATAACTGGGCACCATTGCTGCCAGCGGTGACAGGAACATCACCAGCAGGAATAAAATACCGGTAACCACCGCCATCAACCCGGTGCGTCCGCCGATCGCTACGCCTGAAGTACTTTCAATATAAGCCGTGACCGAGGATGTCCCGATCAATGCGCCGCTTACTGAGCTGATGCTGTCGACATACAGCGCCTGCTTCATGCGCGGAAAAGTCCCTTTTTCGTCGGTTAATCCGGCTTTGTCCGTGACGCCAATCAGCGTGCCGGAAGAGTCGAACAGATTCACCAACATGAAAGAGAAGATCACGCCCGCCATGCCAATGTTAAAGGCACCTTTGATATCCACCTGGCCGACCACCGAGGTGACTGATGGCGGAGCAGAAAACAGACCAACAAATTTCACGTCACCCAGTATCCAGCCAATGGCGGTTGTTACCAGCATTGAAATCAATACCGCAGCATGAATATTACGTGACGCAAGGATAGCGATAATAAAGAAACCGAGCGCGCCAAGCAGCACGCTGTGCGAGGAGAGATTTCCCACCGCCACTAACGTATCAGGATTCGGCACGATGATACCGGCATTTTTCAGCCCCATCATGGCGATAAACAGGCCGATACCAGCGGTGATACCTACGCGTAAACTCAGCGGGATATTGGCGATCATCCAGTAACGCACACGCAGCAGTGTCAGGATCAACAGTCCCAGCGCACCCCAGAAAATGGCGCCCATGCCAATCTGCCACGAATAACCCATCGCACCTACCACCACAAAGGCGAAGAAGGCGTTCAGGCCCATCGCCGGCGCCAGCGCGACGGGCAGATTTGCAAATAATCCCATCAAAATACTGCCAAAGGCAGCGATCAGGCAGGTCGTTACAAATACCGCCTGGGTATCCATGCCCGCCACCCCTAAAATCTGCGGATTGACGAAGACGATATAGACCATGGTCAGAAAAGTGGTGATACCGGCAATCACTTCGGTACGCACCGACGTGCCGTGTTCCTGCAGCTTGAAGATGCGCTGCAAAAGGCCTTGTTTGTTCATTTCATCCATTCCAGAAGAAAAACTTTCGGCGCGTATCCTGGCGATTTTAACAGCGCAATACAATGATTTTTCGCAACCGATTGCCAATGGTAGAGTGTGAAGGTACCCACAAATCAAAGGATAGAGTCTGATGTCTGTAGAATGTGTATTTTTTGACTGCGATGGCACGCTGGTGGACAGCGAATTACTCTGTACGCAAGGCTATGTAAACACCTTTGCCCGCTACGGTATTACGCTTTCACTGCAGGAGATGTTTGAGAAGTATAAAGGCATCAAGCTTTACGACATCATTCGCGACGTGGGAGACGCGCATCAGGTGACGTTGCCCCTGGAAGAGGTTGAAACTGCCTACCGGGCTGAAGTTGCGCGGCTGTTCGATCTGGAGCTGAAACCGATTCCCGGTGCGAAAGCGCTGGTTGATCAGGTGAAAGTGCCGATGTGTGTGGTATCGAACGGTACGGTGAAGAAGATGCAGCACTCGCTGGGCCTGACCGGCATGCTGGCGCATTTTGAGGAGCATCTCTACAGCGGCTATGACATTTTGCACTGGAAGCCCGATCCCGAACTGATGTACCACGCCGCTGAACAGATGCAAGTACCGATTGAACGCTGCATTTTGGTCGACGATTCTGAAGCTGGCGCACGCGCGGGCATTGCGGCAGGCATTCCGGTATTTTACTACTGCGCTGATGCGCACAATCCTGAACTTGACCACCCGCTGATTACGCGATTTGAGGATATGGCGGAGCTGCCCGCGCTGTGGCGCGCTCGCGGTTGGAACCTGGTTTAACCTTTAACATCAGAGACAATGGATGCCGCAAACCGTCTGGTTCTTAACGCTGCCCGGTGTCATGGCGCTGGATGTTGCTGGCCCCGCTGAAGCTTTCACGCTGGCGGACGGCAACTTTACGCTGCGCTACATCGGTCCGCAGGAAAACGTGCTCTGCTCAACGGGTATGACGATTGGCAATATCGAGCCGCTGCCCGACACGCTGCCGCCTGAAAGTTTGCTAGTGGTACCCGGCGTCTACGACTCACGCAGTTGCTACGACACGCCGCAAGCGAAGCAGGCGCGTGACTGGCTGCAACGACAACAGGCGGCAATTCAGACGCAAACGCTTACGCTGGTTTGTGTCTGCTCGGGGGCTTTATTGGCGGCGCAGGCGGGTTTGCTCAATGGCATTCAGTGCACCACGCATCATGACGTGTTGGAACGCATGAAAGCCACCGCGCCTCAGGCAGTGATCAGAGAGAACCGTGTCTTCGTTGAAGATGGCAGCATCTGGACCAGCGCGGGTATCACCGCAGGCATCGATCTCGCTTTGCACTTGATCACCCGTTTATGTGGGGCGCAAACCGCGCTAGCCGTGGCGCGTGAAATGGTGGTGTGGTTTCGCCGTTCTGGTGATGACCCGCAACTTTCACCGTGGCTGCGTTACCGCAATCATCTGCATCCGGCGATTCATCGGGCGCAGGATGCGATGATGGCTCACCCGGAACATAGCTGGTCGTTGGGGGAACTCGCGACGCGTGTCCATGTGAGCAGCCGCCATCTGGCGCGGCTGTTTCGTCAGCATTTGGGTATCAGCGTGCGGGAATATCACGAGCAGCTGCGGGTAGGCATTGCGCGTCAGCGCCAGCAGCAGGGCGAAGCGGCAGAAAAAGCCGCGCTGGCGGCGGGATTTTCCTCGGCGCGCCAGTTGCGTCGTGCGCGCCAGCGCTGGGACGATCAGCTCACCAAATGATGTTTATCGACACGTTTTAATACCATTGCCAGCAACAGACTGCCACCTAAGGTCACGCCAAATACCCACGGCAGATCCAGCCACGGGCGCGACATATCGTCATAGTGATGAGTGCGGAGATAATGAATAAACAGCGCATGGAAACCATAAATCGGCAATGAATAGCGCGCAATCATCGCCATGCCGGGCACAGTGCGGCTATTGAGGATATTTTTAAATAAAACCAGCAAGCTGATGGCGGCGATAAATACCAGCGGGCCGCAATAGAGATACCAGGTATCGTTGAACGCGCCGTTGATCTTCAGTTCTTGCTTAGTGCCCAATGCAATGCCAATCACGCAGGCGATGAACCCGGTCGCAGCCAGCCAGCTTGCGCGGCGCCCTTGGGTTTCCATTGTGCCAATCGCGCGGCCCAGCAGCGCATAGAGTAAATAATAAATACTGTCACCGCTGACATATAAATTTACCGGTAGCCAGTGAAATCGACCCAACGACTGACTCGCGGTGTTGGGATTAGCCAGCACCGCCAGAACCACCACTAACAGCGCGACGTAGCGCGCCTGCACCGCTTTCACCTGAATCAGTGGCGAAAGCAGATAAATACCAATCAGCGCGAAGAAAAACCACAAGTGGTAGAACACCGGTTTTTGCAGCATTTTCAGCAGCGATCGACCTTCACTAATCGGCGTTAACCAAGTGATATAGGCCAGCGCCACCGCGCTGTAAAACAGCAAACAGAGCACCAGCCGCAGCATATGACGCGGTTGCGCACTGCGCTCACCGAAGAACAGATAACCCGAAATCATAAAAAACAGTGGCACGCAGACGCGCGACGCAGAGTTCAAAATGTTAGCCATATCCCAGTGAAAGCCTGTCACCGCTACCGGGCCGGTGATGTACCAGGTTGTGGTATGAATCACGATCACCATCAAACAGGCAATGGCGCGTAAATTATCGATCCAATAAATCTTTTGCTGCATGGTTTCCTCTTGCGCGGCGCTCCGTGCGAAGAAGGTTAGCCAGACATAGCCGCGCCAACAACCTTTGGCTCAAGGATTCAGAGCCATCCGGGAAAGTTGGCGCATAAACGTTGTTACCTAAACGTGGTCACGAATTTAGTCACGAACTAAGAATTTCTCGATCACAGCTTCATCGGGTTCGACACCTAAACCCGGCTCACTCGGCAGCCAGGCATAGCCGTCAGTGATGCGCACCGGATTTTTCGCCAGCGATCGACTGATTTCGCCCGGCTCGACGCAGTATTCCATCACCAGCGCATTCTCGATTGCACAGAGAAAATGCAGCGAGGCGGCGGTATTAATATCCGTGGTGAAGTTGTGATTGCAGACTTTGCGGCCACGGCTGTGGGCGTAGCTGGCAATTTCCATCGCCTGCGTAAAGCCGGTGCGCGTCAGGTCGATCTGCACGATATCAATGCCGCCTTCGTCGATCAGGCGCTGGAAACCTACCACCGAGCACTCTTGCTCACCGGCAGCAATGTGCTGCTGACAGGCGGTAGAAACCTGGCCATAGCCGGCGTAATTGTCTGGATGCAGCGGCTCTTCTATCCAGAACAAATTGAGATGTTCATAGCGCTGACTGCGACGAACGGTGGTTTTCGCATCCCAGACGTGGCCCACATCCAACATTAAATCAATGTCGTCGCCCACGGCTTTACGCAGTGCTTCAAGGTAACGTAAATCCTGGGCTTCATCGTGGCCAAACGGTTCCCAGCCAAATTTTACGCCGCTGTGTCCGGTATCGACGGCGTGACGCGCACGCGCCACAGTCTCTTCAACACTGAACTGAAACATGTTTGAAGAATAAACCCGCATCTTGTCGCGCATTGCGCCGCCGAGCAGTTCTACGATCGGCTTGCCAAGTGCTTTGCCTTTGATATCCCACAAGGCGATATCAATGCCCGCCATCGCCTGCAATACCGCACCGCTGCGACCGTAATAGATAGTGGCTTTATGCATCTTCTTCCACAAACGCGTCGTTTCCAGTGGATTTTCGCCAATTAGCAGCGATTTCAGCCCAGTAACCATCGTGTGTGAATAGGGAGCTTCAATAATGGCTTTGGTGACGTAAGGGCTGCCATCCACTTCACCCCAACCGGTGATGCCCGCGTCGGTGGTAATTTTGATCAGCAGCGCATCCTGAGAACTGTCGGTACGCGCTTCGATCACGGGAAGCCGCAAATAAAAGGCTTCAACATTGGTGATTTTCATCGTGCTTTTCCTGGTGTTAAAAGGTCAAACAAAGGCGTCAACTGGCGGAAATACGTTGCTGTCGGCGCTGAGTAATAATCGATTCGTAGTCCACATCCAGAGCCTGAATGCGCACGTGGTTTTCAATTTCGGCTGTCATTTTGTCGATATCGCCTTCAGCGAAGACGTTAATCAGCCGTTGGTGCTCTTCAATGATGTCGCTCATCGACTTGCCCATAGTGGAAAGGCCAAATATCACCGTTAGCTGGCGAGCAATCGACTCCCATAAATTGCTGAGCACCGGATTGTGGCCAAAGCTGCACAGCGTGCGATGAAAGTCAGTGTCGGCTGAGGCGAAACCGTAGACATCGTCGCGCTGCATCATCATCTGCATATCAGCCACGGCCTGATAAAGACGGGTTAACTGCGGTTGACCGTTGCGACCAGCCTCAATTGCACGGCGGCAGGCCAGCGTTTCCAGTGGGATGCGTACATCGATAATCTGTTCCAGCCGCTGATGTGAAATCTCCATCAGGCGAATGCCTTTATAGGGTTCGCTGGTCACGATGCCTTGGCTTTCCAGGATGCGCAGCGCCTCGCGAATCGGCACACGGCTCATGCCCAGACGCGAGACCAGGTCCGGCTCGGCGATGCGATCGCCAGGTAAAATTAATCCACGCGAGGCGGCGGCAAGAATAGCGTCCACCGCGTGATCGACCAGCGTTCGTGGGCGGGCGACACGCCATTGATCTGGCGACTGCTCTTTAAGCGCGAGCGGTGCGATATTTTTTTTGCTGCGGCCCGTCTGGGTAGTCGACTTTCCTGCCATGGTGTTGTCCTGTTAAGCCTGCCGGGTCAGAAACTGGCCGAAGCCGGGTTCAACCTGTATGTGATTGTCGTGATAAACCGTCACGCCGCGAATGAGTGTACGCATCACTTTACCCTGACAGTGCATCCCTTCAAATGCGCTCCATTTGCCGAGACCCTGAAAATCAGCACCGCGCACCGTCCAACTGACACTGGCATCGTAAAACACCAAATCCGCATCAAAACCCAGGGCGATGGCGCCTTTACGGCCCCATAACTGAAAGGCTTTCGCCGGGCCGCTGGCGGTCAGACGTGCAAACTCGCTCAAAGAGACGCCGTGTTTGACGTGTGCTTCGCTGAACATCATTGGGCTGAGAGTTTCAATACCGGTCAAACCCATGCCGGCATCCCAAATGCTGTCGAGTCCCGCCCGTTTTTGTTCAGGTGTATAAGGACAATGATCTGAAGCCACCATGTCGATATCGCCGCGTTCCAATAGTTGCCACAGTGCATCGACAACCGGACGTGGACGAATCGGCGGCCCGCAGCGTGCGTTCGGCCCGATGCGTACCAAATCTTCTTCGTCGAGAATCAAATAGTGCGGACAGGTTTCAAAGGTGGCGCGTACCTTTGGTTTGGCGGCGATAATGGTTTCGGCGGCGCGGGCCGAGCTGACATGCACGATATGACAGCGTGCGCCGGTCTCTTCGGCAATCGCCAGCACCCGGCCAACCGCTTCTATCTCAGCAATTTCTGGTCCGGCCTGCGCATGAGCACGAATATCTTTGCGGCCTGCGCGTCGCAATTCGCCCCCCGCGCCGATCAAAATGTCATGATTCTCGGCATGTACGCCTATCAGACCGTCGAAGGTTTTGAGTTCGCGCATGGCGCGCAGCAGGCCATCGTCGTCCAGGCGTGGCAAACCCTTTTCATCGGTAGCTTCGCCATTGGGCGCGCCGCTACACAAAAAGGCTTTAAAGGCGAGGGCGCCTGCGTTATCCAGCGCGGCTAACTGATCGACGTTGCGCCCGTCTAATCCGGCCCACATTGCAAAATCCACTGAGCAATTTTGTGTCAGCCACTCACGCTTGGCGACAAAGTTATCCAGCGTGGTAGCGGGCGGCAGCGAATGGGGCATTTCAATAATCGTGGTCACGCCGTGCGCAGCGGCACCCCGTGTTCCTTCCTGTAATTCTTGCTGCGGAAAGTCATGCGAACCGGTGAAATGGGTGTGCACATCAATGGCGCCTGGCACGATGATCATATCGCTGGCGTCGATCACTTCATCCACCGCAGGGCGCTCGCTGCCACGAGCCATAATGCCGCTGATCTTTCCTGCGTCAATCAACAGGTCGGCGGCCAGTTCGCCCTGCTCGGTAATCACCCGACCATTGATAATCAAGGTTTTCATTGGATCTCCTCCGGTGAAACCACCAGCGTGGCGTAAGGCACGGGCAGCTTGGGATTGAGCCAGCCGATGGCACTCAGCAGCTGGCTGAAGTGTTCAAATTCGCTGCGAGGAATTTGCGGCTTGCGGGCAAAAATATTCGCCTGTTGGTAGGCGTTAATCCCAATAATCAATGCGTCAAAAGCGTAGTCGGGATAATACGCCTGGACTTTTTCTGCTACCTCACGCGCATCAAGCTCTTCCAGCAAGCACAGTGCGTGAGCAATGGCGCGGGTAAAGGCGTTGAACGCAGTGGCTTTGTTTTGCATGACATTAGCGCGGGCGATATAGGCGCTCCACGGCACGTTGCCGCATAAAGCCGCCAGGCTGGTTATGCTAAAAAGTTGACCTTGTGCAATGGCCGGTGCCAGCGCATGCATGGCGTGTAGCGCGTAATCGGCCTCGCCATTCGTAATGGCGGCGTAATCGCGTTCAGCGTCACCGCTGCCAGGAATGAGGGTGACCGCATCGATCAAATCCTGTTGTGTCAGCAGCCAGCGGAAAGTCAGAGTAGCGGTGCCGACATTGCCGACGTCGATCACCCGTTTGCCACGTAATTGCGAGAACACAAAGTCAGGTTGGGGCTGTGCGGCGGCTAAGAACCACGGATTTGCCGCCACCGAGGCACAAAAGCAGCGTAAGTCAGGGCCGTTTTCCTGGAAATTTTTCATCACCACCATCGGACCACCCAACGTGAGATCGGCTTCGCCGTTCATCACTGCCGGAACCTGACCACCCTGAACGGTATGTCCACCGGATTCGCTGGTGGTAAAGGTGATGCTGAGACCTTCATCGGCAAACAGACCCATACTGTCGGCCAGATAATGTGCGCAGTAATATATGCGTGATTCGCTGGCGTCGCCTTGGTTAAAAATCAGATGCATACGCGCGCCTCCGTTAAATAGCTGCCGTTCAGCTCACACATATTGCTGACGCCACACCAATGGCTAACAGCCGCGATCTCGTTCTTCCAACCCTTTAGTAATGCGAAGACGGCTTCTTCACCACCCGCGACCAACGCACTGATCACCGGACGTACGCTGAGTGAAAGCTGTGCACCGAGGCAGCGCGCCACCACCGCGTCACTGCCGCTGCGAACGCTACCATCTAACAGCAGCGGCAATCGCGTTACCGCCTGGAGATCGGGTAATTGATCGACGGGGGTGGACCAGCGTGCGCTCTGTCGCAGTCCAATATTTGAGGCGATCAGCCCGCTGACGCCGTGCTGCGCGGCGGGAGCCGCATCGTCATGATGCAAAATGCCTTTCAGCAGCAGCGGCAGATCGCGGCTGGCGCAAAAGGCGGCGACTTCATCAATCTGTGTCCAGTTCCAGACCGGAAACGCAGGCAGAGGAAAAACGCCAGGCTCAGTGCCGCCAAGGGTGATCATGCCGCGCTTTTTCAGCGCCTCGCCGATGGAAAAACCGCCCGGTTGCAGGCCAGACACCGGATGCACTGGCGCAAGCACCGTGAGCACAATGCCTTTAAATCCAGCGTCTGCGGCCTGGTCGATCAAATCCTGAATGCGGCTAACGTCGCCAGCGGCTCGCAGTTGTAACCAGCAGCGGTCATATTCAGCGCCAATATCGCGCATCGGCGTGACGGTTTCTTCCGAGATCACTAATGGCAGTTGTAGGCGTTTACAGGCGCGAGCAATCGGCAGTAAACCTTCTTCATGGAAAATCTGGTCGCCCGCAAAAGCGCCAACGCCAATCGGCGCGGCCCAACGTTGCTCGAAAAGCGTCACCTCGGTATTAATCTCTTCATTACCTTGCAACACCCGCGGCAGCAGACGAAAGCGTTGCAGCGCGAGGTAATTGCTGTCGCTAACCTTGCCATACGCATCGGCAGGCTGACCGATCATATAGCGAAACAGGTCATCGCCCAGTCGCTGTTGGGCTTCCTGCTGGAAAGGCAAATCAGGCATGGACATGGTGCGCCTCCTTTTCATGCTCCAGAAAGGTGGCAAACTCAGGTGTGCTGGGGTGTTTAAGGATGGAAGGTGGGCCTTCTTCAATCAGCGCACCGTTTTGCAGAAACACGACGCGATCAGCCACACCCGCCGCAAAGGCGATGTCGTGCGTACTGATAACCATAGTAATGCCGGTTTGCGCCAGGCTGCGCATGGTCTGATTTACTTCACGCACCAACTCTGGATCGAGTGCTGAAGTGGGTTCATCAAACAGCAGGATTTGCGGTTCCGCCGCAAGGGCACGCGCAATACCAACGCGCTGTTTTTGACCGCCCGACAGTTCGTGCGGCAATGAAGCGAAGAAATCACCCAATCCGACCATCTTCAAAGCCCGCATCGCTTTTCCACGCGCGATTTCTGGTTGAGCACCCTGTACGCGCAGAGGAATGCTCATGACGTTTTCCAGCGCGGTAAGATGATCGAATAACGCAAAGTGCTGGAATACAATGCCAATCCCGGAACGTGCCCGGTTGACAGGCAAGTGACGCGCCGCCAGTGGTCGACCCAAGTCATCGCTGCCCATAAAATGGCCTTCGGTCTGAATAGTGCCCGATTGGCGTGGCGTTAAAGCGAGAATCGATTTCAGCAGTGTACTTTTACCTGAGCCAGAGCGACCCAGCAGCACCACCACTTCACCCCGACGCACGCTGAGCGACAGCGATTTCAGCACTGGCTTGCCCGCGTATTCAACGCACAGCTTGTCAATCTCCAACACCGGCGCGGCTGTTTGTGTTTCCCAGCGACGTTTCGGTAGCTGCATTTGCACCACCGAGACATCGGGCACCATTTTCGCTATGCGCAGCCGGGCGCGGCGGGCACGCTCATCAAGGTTATAAAATTTTTCCAGCCACCATTGTCCGGCGGCCAGCAGCGTCGACAGAATCAGGTAAATGCCGCCCGAAGCGACCAGCACCGGAATAAACAAGAAGTTTTGCGACACAATGGCCTGACCGCGCATGGTTAATTCGTTCACACCCACCACGGAAGCCAACGACGTAGATTTGAGCAGGCCAACCGTTTCATTGCCCATGGTGGGTAAGATGGCGCGCAACGCTTGAGGAATGACAACGTGGATCATCTCTTTGGTGCGTGAATAACCAAAAGCTTGCGCTGCCATACTCTGATCGCGATCGGTCGCCATAATCCCACCACGAATGATTTCGGCACAGAAGGCGGTTTCGTTGATCATCAACGCTAACATGGCGCTGGCGAATGGGCTGAAGCGCAGGCCAAACTCCGGCAGCACGTTGTATAACAAAATTAATTGCAGCAGCACCGGCGTGCCGCGCAGGGTGTAAATATAAATCTGCACCGGCAAGCGGATCATTCGATGCTTAGAGGTGCTGGCGAGCGCCAGGAAAAAACCAATAAAAATGCCACCCGCTAATGCGCCGACCAGCAGTTGCACTGCGATTACGGCACCTTGCCAAAGATAAGGCAGGGTTAAATATTTTAGAAAATCATCCAAGGTGCTCTCTCCGACAGGAGGTTAATACCCGTCATTTTTCGGGTTGCGGATGCGTTGGCGGCATCGGTTTGCCGCCTTCCTGCACGCCAAATTATTCAGGGTATTGATAAAAACTATTAGCCACGTGAAACCGCTGGTCGCTCAGCGCTGCTGCCCTGGCCCCAGTAATCCAATAATTTTTTCTGTGCGCCGCTTTCCTGAATCACTTTCATGGCATCCAGTACTGCGCTGCGCATGGTGACGTTGTCTTTAGCGATCGGGAAACCGACCATGATCGGCAGATCAACAGTAAAGGCGCTGGCGAGTGTGGGAGCGGCTTTCGCGATAGCGCGGGCGGAGCCTGCTTCAGTGAGATAAATATCCGCACGACCGCTTTTCACTGCCTGGATGCTGTTATCGGTGTTCTGCACCATCAGCATGCTGACTTCTGGCTTACCAGCAGCGCTGCATTTCTGACTTTGCTCAGGCACCAGTTTGGTGGCTTCGTAGGTGCCTGCAGCAGCGGCAACGGTTTTGCCACAAAGATCATCGACGCTATTAATTTTCTTAGGATTACCTTTGGCGACCACGGAACCATCCTGCACTTGCACGGAGGCAACGAAAGCGATCTGCTTCAGGCGCTCATCAGTGACGTATAACATCGGGCCAATATCAGCACGTCCGCTGGTGATAGAGGTCAGTAACACGTTGAATGAGCCGTTTTGATAGGTATGTTTGAAGCCAAGGCAGCTGCTGATGCGCTCAAAAAGGGACGGATCCAAGCCTTCTATAATGCTGGGATCTTTTTCAGATGGCGCTTCGAAGCCTTTGGTGTAGCCCCCAAGGCCGACAACCACCTCTTTACCAACCAAAGAGGTGTATTTCGTTTGCAACGTTTTGCACTGCGTCATGGCGGCAAAGTCGCTGGCGGTGGGTGTAACAGGATCGGTGGCAGCGTGTGCGCTGGATAAGCCAGTAAGTAACGTACCGGTGATACCGGATAACAACAACGCGAGACGAGCAAATTTCATAATAAGGTTCCCTGGTGCTGATGAATGAGTAAGCGATGACCTTGATACTTATGAACGTTTAGGACTTTTTTCTTGATGGGTGTGTGCTGTCCCCCATCCCAACCTTGCCCTGCATGGGAGAGGAATGAAGTCGGGGGCGGCCAGCACAATGTTGCTAAACAGCCTGCACAATCTAATATCCGCGCACCGTATCAACCTGATTGCGCAGCGGCGTTTGCTGGCGATAGCGCGCCAGGTTATCGATAAAAACGTCAAGACAGCTTTCGAGATAGGCGCTGTGATCGTCCAAGCTGCAATGTGGTGTCATGATTACGCCCGGCGTGCCCCACAACGGATCGTCCTGCGGCAGCGGCTCTTGCGGATAAACATCCAGCACTGCACCGGCTAACTCGCCTGCGGTCAGCATTTCGCGTAGTGCGGTGTAATCAAACACATCTGCACGACCCACAATCACCACACCAGCATGCGCAGACAACAGCCCCAAACGACGGCGATCAAACAGCTGATGTGTTTGAGGTGTCAGTGGCAGCGTCGAAACCAAGACATCGACCTGCGGTAAAAAATCGTCCACGTCATCAATGGTGATGCAGTCCGCTACATCAGCCTCACACTTGCCGCTGCGCGTCACGCCCAGCACGCGATAACCTTGCGCGCTTAGCAAATTAGCGGCGGCCGAACCGATGCCACCAACACCTAACAGCATCACGGTTTTACCCCGTGCGCAGCCGCCAAAGCTTGGACGCCACAGACGCAACGTCTGATCCTGTAAAAACCCCGGCATGCCAAAATTGAACATTAGCGACGCCATCAAAATAAATTCAGCGCCTTTATCGCCATGCACACCTGAGGCGTTAGTCAGCGTGATGCCGTCGCGCCAATGCGCCAGCCATTGCTCTACACCGGCTGACATGACCTGTACCCAGCCGAGGCGCGGCGTGTCGAAGCTATCAATCTCCAACTTGCGTCCAGCCCACAGAATGTCGCTCTCGACAAGAAAAGAGGCGGTTTGTGTGGGATCGCTGTTTTCGGTCAGGGTAAATCGATCTTTCAACTGCGGATGATCGTCCAGCGCCTGACGCAGACGCGCGAGCGTCAGCTGTAATGCACTGACAGCGTTAGCATCGTTTTCAATATGAATATTCATTAGCGCATCGCCGTGACTTCCATCTCGACCAGTAGGTCAGGATGGTTGAGTTGAATACCTACAGTGGCGCGGGCCGGGAAAGGGAACGTGAAAAATTCGCTGTAAGCGGCGTTCATCTCGCTGAAGGTGGTGAGATCGGTTAGATAAATGGTCACACGGACGACGTTATCGAACGACATCTTGGCTTCGCCTAACAAATCGCCCACGTTTTTCATGACCTGACGCGTCTGGCTGACAATGTCGTTACCGACGATGCTGCCGCTGTAAGGATCGATAGCAACCTGTCCCGAAATAAACAGCATCGGTTCGTGAAGGACTGCTGCAGAAAGCGGCGCTGGACCCATCGGACGGTCGGCGGCGTTCATACCTGGATAAGTAATCGCGGTTTTCATGGTCGTTTTCCGAACAAAACTGTTTCACCGCAATTTCGTATACGATCATACCGGTGTCAATGTTCGATTTTTGACCATAAGGTCAAAAAGGTGATTTATGTCACATATAAAGGAAGGGTTTTTTTAATCTTAAGTTTTTGAAAATATTGTATTTAAGATGAATTAGAATGCTGAAAAGTCGAGCGGATTTATTTCGTATACGATTTTCTTATCTTAATCCTATCGACACCGGGGAAAGGTTCCAGGCCGCTCAGGATTTCCGGCTGCACAACACGCGGTCAAAGGGTATACTGGCGCACTCTTTTTTCATCTAGCCGAATCGCGTGCGAATTCAACATGCAAAAGTTTGATACCAAGACCTTTCAGGGCCTGATCCTGACCTTGCAGGATTACTGGGCGCGTCAGGGCTGCACCATCGTTCAACCGCTGGACATGGAAGTGGGCGCTGGCACATCTCATCCAATGACTTGCCTGCGTGCTATCGGCCCAGAGCCGATTGCTACCGCTTATGTGCAGCCGTCACGCCGTCCAACCGACGGTCGCTACGGTGAAAACCCGAACCGTTTACAGCACTATTACCAGTTCCAGGTGATGATCAAGCCTTCTCCAGACAACATTCAGGAGCTTTATCTTGGGTCGCTGAGAGAACTGGGTCTGGACCCAACGGTGCACGATATTCGCTTCGTTGAAGATAACTGGGAAAACCCAACGCTGGGCGCATGGGGATTGGGCTGGGAAGTCTGGCTCAACGGCATGGAAGTGACGCAGTTCACCTACTTCCAGCAAGTGGGCGGCCTGGAATGCAAACCCGTTACCGGTGAAATCACCTACGGCCTTGAGCGCCTGGCGATGTATATCCAAAGCGTCGACAGTGTTTACGATTTGGTGTGGAGCGATGGCCCGCTGGGTAAAACCACTTACGGCGACGTGTTCCATCAGAACGAAGTAGAACAATCTACTTACAACTTCGAATACGCCGACGTCGATTTCCTGTTCTCCTGCTTCGAGCAGTATGAGAAAGAAGCACAGATGCTGTTAGCGCTGGAAAAACCGCTGCCGCTGCCCGCTTACGAACGCATTCTGAAAGCCGCACACAGCTTTAACCTGCTGGATGCGCGCAAGGCGATCTCAGTGACCGAGCGTCAGCGTTATATTCTGCGTATCCGCACCCTGACCAAAGCCGTGGCTGAAGCGTATTACGCTTCCCGCGAGGCGCTGGGCTTCCCGATGTGCAAAGACAAAAAGTAAGAGGCAGCCATGACAGATAAAACCTTCCTGGTGGAAATTGGCACCGAAGAGCTGCCACCGAAAGCCCTGCGCAGTCTGGCGGAAGCCTTTGCTGCTCAGGTCACCGCTGAACTGGATGCAGCGAATCTGGCTCACGGCGAAGTGAGCTGGTTTGCTTCGCCGCGCCGTCTGGCGCTGAAAGTCGCCACATTGAGTGCTGCACAGCCAGATCGTGAAGTTGAAAAACGCGGCCCGGCGATTGCCGCCGCTTTTGATGCCGAAGGCAATGCCACTAAAGCGGCTGAAGGCTGGGCGCGTGGCAACGGCATTACCGTTGATCAAGCAGAACGTTTGAGCACCGACAAAGGCGAATGGCTGGTTCACCGTGCGCAAGTTAAAGGTGAAACGGCGCAAGCGCTGCTGCCGGCGATGATCGCCACGGCGCTGAGCAAGCTGCCAGTACCAAAGCTGATGCGCTGGGGTGCGAGCGACGTACAGTTCGTGCGTCCGGTGCATACCGTGACGCTGCTGTTGGGCGATGAGCTGATTCCAGGCACCATTTTAGGTATTGAGTCTGCACGCATTATTCGCGGGCACCGTTTCATGGGCGAGAAAGAGATCACGCTTGAGAATGCCGATCAGTATCCAGAAATTTTGGAAAAACGCGGCCAGGTGATCGCAAATTATCAGACGCGTAAAGCGATGATCAAAGCGGATGCTGAAGCGGCGGCACGTCAATTGGGCGGCGTCGCTGACCTGAGCGATAGTCTGCTGGAAGAGGTGACTTCGCTGGTGGAGTGGCCGGTGGTGCTGACCGCAACCTTTGAAGAGAAATTCCTCAAGGTTCCGGCTGAAGCGCTGGTTTACACCATGAAAGGTGACCAGAAATATTTCCCGGTTTACGACAATGACGGCAACCTGTTGCCGAACTTCATTTTCGTCACCAACATCGAATCCAGCGATCCACAGCAGATTATTTCCGGTAATGAAAAAGTGGTTCGCCCACGTCTGGCGGATGCGGAATTCTTCTTCAATAACGATCGGAAAAAGCGTCTGGAAGATAATCTGCCGCGCCTTGAAACCGTGCTGTTCCAGAAAGAGCTGGGCACGCTGCGTGATAAAACCGATCGTATTCAGGCTTTAGCAGGCTGGATTGCCGCGCAGATTGGCGCAGACGTTAATCATGCGACGCGCGCCGGTTTGCTGTCGAAGTGTGACCTGATGACCAATATGGTGTTTGAGTTCACCGACACCCAAGGCGTGATGGGCATGCACTACGCGCGCCATGATGGCGAAGCCGAAGACGTCGCGGTGGCGCTGAACGAGCAATACCAGCCGCGTTTCGCGGGTGACGAATTGCCATCCAGCCCTGTTGCTTGCGCATTGGCGATTGCTGACAAAATGGACACGCTGGCGGGTATTTTCGGTATTGGCCAGCATCCGAAAGGTGATAAAGATCCGTTCGCGCTGCGCCGTGCCGCGCTGGGCGTGCTGCGTATTATCGTCGAGAAGAACCTGCCGCTCGACCTGCAAACGCTGACCGAAGAAGCTGTGCGTTTATATGGTACCAAGCTGAGCAATGCCAAAGCGGTTGATGATGTTATCGACTTTATGCTGGGACGTTTCCGCAGCTGGTATCAGGAAGAAGGTCACAGCATTGATACGCTGCAAGCGGTGTTGGCGCGTCGTCCAACGCGTCCGGCTGACTTTGATGCGCGCATGAAAGCGGTATCGCACTTCCGTACGCTGGAAGCTGCCGCAGCGTTGGCAGCAGCCAACAAGCGTGTGTCTAACATTCTGGCTAAATCGACGGAAACCCTGAACGACAGCGTGCAGGCTTCGCTGCTGAAAGAGAATGAAGAGATCCAGTTGGCGACCTTCGTGACCGCTTTGAGCAGTAAACTGCAACCTTACTTCGCGGAAGGCCGTTATCAGGATGCGCTAATTGAACTGGCGCAACTGCGTGAAGCGGTAGATAACTTCTTCGATAAGGTCATGGTTAATGCAGAAGATCCCGCCGTGCGCGTTAACCGTTTGACGCTGCTGTCGAAATTGCGTGAACTGTTCTTACAGGTCGCGGACATTTCACTGTTGCAGTAAGCTGAATTCATAATCTAAAAAGGGAGACGAAGATCATCGTCTCCCTTTTTTATGGTGCATTCTGGCTTTAATCATTTTTAAAAAAGCTTTCCTGTCCCACTCTTCTGGCTCACCACTTTCCACCCCTTCTTTTAATCGCGCTTTTAGGGTGTCCAGTTGCGTATTAGCCTGCTTTTCACGTCCCGTCCCGCACCATTTCGCTTTGCGTACGGCAGTCGCCTGATTCATTCAGTGATTCAACAAACTTACGAAGTTCATCAGCTAAATCAAACGCCTGGTACGCGCCACTATCGTTATCTGATGTAAGAGTATTTCTTACATCCTGGCTTATTTTTGGGCAAGGCTGAACAGGCGATGTGTCATGGATCAGGCTGAAGGTGGCGTAGTGCGCGCGAAACTTTCGCGCTTAAACAGCGTTTCGGCCAGCTTGACCAGCGCCGGGCGATTCACGCACCAGTTAGGCACCACACGGCGGAAGTTGAGATAACCAATCATGCAGCCCACAGCGATATCGGCCAGGTTAACCTGCTCACTGTTGAGGTGTTTTTTCTCGGCGGCATTTTTTTCCAGCATATCGAGGCCACGCTGAATTTTCTCACGGTTGCGCAGCAGTACCTCTTCAGATTGCAGATCGCCGGGACGCAGTTGTTCCCGCACGATCACCAAAGCTGCATCGCTGACGCCGTCCGCCAGCTTTTCCAGTTGGCGAATGTGTAAGGCTGCAAGGGGATCATCAGGTAATAACGCGGGTGCGTCGCCACGGAGTTCGAGGAATTCGGCAATAATTGAGGAATCAAACCAGATCTGCTGATCGTCAGCTACCAACGCAGGCACTTTCCCTAACGGATTGTATTGAGGAACGTGGCTTTCATCGCTGTAGGGCGATGCATTTACGAACTCAAATATGATGCCTTTTTCCAGCATGATGATGGAAATCTTACGTACAAACGGGCTGGTATAGCTGCCAATCAGTTTCATTAATGGCCTCCAATAGACGTTTAACTACCTACACGACTTGCCTGAAAATTACTGTTCACCCGGAAATAAGAACGGATTGAGGCTGCTACGAGCAAAACCTTCCTGTTCCATGCGTGCATCTAACACCAGCGAGGCGAGATCGTCCGCCACGGGGTCAACCGCAGGATTTTTTTCCTGATACAACAGCTTGAGATAAGTGCCGCAATCACCACAACTTTCCGCTTTCACTGCCGCTCGCTCGCTGTCCAGCGACCAGTAATGCAGATCGCGTGTTTGCTCGCAATAAGTACATTTGTTGTATGTAACATACCATTCGCTTTCGCACAGATTGCAGTGCAGATAGCGTGAACTGTCGTTAGGGTCCATGTGAACGATGCTGGCAACGGGCTTGCTGGCGCAAACCGGGCAGAACTGACGCTGTTCGCCATATTCGGCACGCGCTTTGCCAGGGATCAGCGACGCCATTTGCGCCCAGTAAATCGACAGCGCTGCCCAAATAAACGGGGATTTGTCGCTGCTGACCTGCGCAAATTCACCGGCAAACAGCGCGCTGGCAAGCGTTTCCAGCTCGCTTGCCGACGCCTTTTCCAGATTCTCCAGCACCGCCAGCGCCTGACCGCTCATCTCTGGTTTAAGTTCGGCAATCAGCGAGTGCAGCAAACGGTGCCAGTGCAGGTCACGCGGCAAAGTGTGAATATCCAGCGGCGGTTTCTCTTCGCTGGCGCTTTGTACCAGTCGGGCATGCAAATCCATGTGGAGCGGATGATCATAAAGGACAATCTCTTGCGCCTCGGCAATGACCGCGGCAAAGCGCAGATAGTCACCCAGTGGATTTTTTGCCGCCAGATCGCGCAATCGCGCCGCGCGTCGACTGTATAAATTTTTCAGCCTGGGGAAAAGTAATGGCGGAATCATCTCCGCCGTCGTTTTATCGCTCTTCTCCGGCTGGTCTTGCGGGATTATGCGAATACTCATCAGGGGCGTATTTCCTGTTTTTTTGGCCGATTACGCTGCTTACGATACCCGCGAGGATGCTGCTGTCTCGCCCAGTTTAACGAGACCCAGCCTTCCGCCATCGCAGTAAGGGTGCCTTTGACCCAAAGCGCGGCATAAATGTGCACCATAATGACGATAATCAGTGCCGCTGCCGACACCGAATGCACCACCAACGCCAGGCGAATCAACGGAATGGCAAACGCGCCAGCAAAGCAAGGGCGTCAGATGACAATGCCGCTGACAAGCAGCAGGACTAAGCTGATGATAGCAGCCCAGAACCGACCTTTCTGACCAAAGTTATCTCTACCGGTGTCACCGTCCTCTTCGTTCAGGACGATTTTATCGATGTTTTTTGCCCAGAACCGATCTTTCCAGTTAACCGGGTTATGTTTCCAGTAATACATAAACATCAGTATGAATGCAGTAAATATCACGACACCAACACCAAGCAGAACGCCAGAATTTAGTGATTAATGCGCGGTGTAGCGTACAAAGCGATCGCGCTTTTTCATGACGGGTTTCTTTATCGTTACCGCTTTGTGCTGTTAGCTTGTCGCCGTTGCGGTGTGGGTTCAGAATAAGCGGTGGCTTGAAAAGCGACGCGATAATGCCTTTTATTCATTGTGGTTTTAGTCGGACAAAGACAAAGTGAAACGAAACGAAGCGGAAAGTGACATGAACGAGATCGAGATCGTGGGGCTGCAAAAAACCCAGGTCTGGCAGCGCAGCGATTTAGCGCAATCACAAGCCGATTGGTTAGCGGAAGAGGTGCCGGTGGCGCTGGTCTACAACGGTATTTCGCACGTTGTGATGATGGCGACACCCAAAGATCTTGAGGCATTCGCGCTGGGCTTTTCGCTTTCAGAAGGCATTATTGATGCGCCCAACGAGATTTTTGGTCTGGATGTGGTGCCGAACTGCAACGGCATAGAAGTGCAGATTGAGCTTTCCAGCCGCCGTTTTATGGCGCTAAAAGAGCAGCGCCGAGCGTTAGCTGGCCGCACGGGCTGCGGCGTGTGCGGTGTCGAACAGTTGGATCAGATTGGTAAACCGGTCACGCCGCTGCCTTTCACTCAGACTTTTGAACTGGCTAATTTGGATCGGGCGTTAGGGCAGCTGAAAGATTTTCAGCCGGTTGGCCAGAGAACCGGCTGTACGCATGCAGCGGCGTGGATTCAACCCAACGGCGAACTGGCGGGCGGGAGTGAAGACGTTGGACGTCACGTGGCACTGGATAAGCTGTTGGGCTATCGCAGCCAAACCCACTGGAATCAGGGCGCGGTGCTGGTTTCCAGCCGCGCCAGTTATGAGATGGTGCAGAAGTCAGCGATGTGCGGCGTTGAAATCTTGTTTGCCGTTTCTGCGGCAACACGCCTTGCCGTTGACGTGGCGGAACGGTGCAATTTAACACTGGTTGGCTTTAGCAAGCCGGGTCGCGCGACCATCTACACCCATCCACAGCGGCTGATTTAAACCATTAACACCTGCGGCAAAACCTGGTGTAGCGCCTCAAGCGCCGCAGGTTTGTCGCCGCCATTATCGGTAATCAACAAATCAATCTCTTGCGGTGGCGCGTACACCGTGCGGCTAAC
This sequence comes from Pantoea sp. MQR6, assembly GCF_022761075.1. NCBI lineage: Bacteria > Pseudomonadati > Pseudomonadota > Gammaproteobacteria > Enterobacterales > Erwiniaceae > Pantoea > Pantoea sp. MQR6. Next base: position 148,055 of record NZ_JAKYXB010000006.1, on the reverse strand, counting down.
CACGCCTAACTTGCTGTGATCGGCCAGCAAATAGCACTGTTTTGACTGGTTCACCATGGCGCGGGCAATGGCGGCTTCATGGAGATGAAAGCTGGTTGCTCCGCTTTTTGCGTCAATGCCAACCGGTGAAAGCAGGGCGACATCGGCACGATAACGCATGATCTCGCCAACGGTAATCTCACCGCGCGTTTGATGTGCGCCTGCGCTCATATTTCCGCCCAATAAAATAATCTGATTATTCAGGATCTCATGCTCTTCACCCGCGCTAAGCGCCAGCGCGGCTTGCAAGCTGTTGGTCAAAATGGTCAGGCCGGACATGGTGCGTAGCGCTTCTGCCAGTAACGTGGTGGTGCTGCCAGCATCCAGAAACAGCGTTTGACCTGGCTGTAATAATTGCGCTGCCGCTTGAGCTATCGCCTGTTTCTCTTTCGCTTGTGCTGCTCGACGCACGGTTAGCGGCGGCTCCGGCTGCGTAGCAATGGCCACTAAACCACCATGTACCCGGCGCGCCAGCCCTTGGGCTTCCAGCTCAATGATGTCGCGCCGCGCCGTCTCACGTGAAATGCCCAGCTCTTTGATGATGCGCTCAGTACTGACTTGATTGAGCGTACTCAACAAGGCGCGAATACGGTGAAGGCGCGTTTCCTGCAACATGAAAAATTCCTTATGAAGCGTTCAGAGATACCTTGAACATCTGCCTAAGCTTACCTGAGCGCAGTAACGGCGTCATGTGTATTTAGTTGTATTTGTGTATTTGGTTGCATTTAAAATAAAAGCAGGCAAGATGGCTTTATCAGCTGCATCCCTTTTACCTTCGCAACGGGAGTGATCATGGTTACGCGTTCTACCATCATGGATACCAACAGTTTTCGGGCAGAAGATGCTGAGGCGCTGGACGTCGATACGCGAAAGCTAACCGATAAACGCAGCAAAGTGCTGGGCGAATCGTATCGCCTGTTCTACCGCAAACCGGTGCATCTGGTGCGCGGCGAAGGGCAATATTTGTGGGATGCGGCGGGTGATAAATATCTCGACGTTTACAACAACGTGGCGAGCATCGGGCATTGTCATCCCGCAGTGATTGACGCGGTCACGCAGCAGATGAAAATGCTGAATACCCACACGCGTTATCTGCATGAAAACATTCTCAACTACAGCGAAGAATTGCTGGCGACCACGCCGGATGAGATCGATCGCGCCATGTATATGTGCACGGGTTCAGAAGCCAACGATTTGGCAATTCGCGTAGCGCGTGCCTTTAGCGGCGGAACCGGCATCATTGTTACCAAAGAGGCGTATCACGGCACCAGCGAACTGACATCAGGCGCGTCGCCCGCGTTGGGAAGCGGTCAACCTTTGGCTGCGACCACGCGTTTAGTGATGCCGCCGGATGCGTATCGTGTCGATGCGCCAGATTTAGGCGAATGGTTCGCCACTGAAATTCAAAAGCAAATCGATGACATGAAAGCACACGGCATTAAATTTGCTGGCTTCCTCGCGGACTCGATTTTCTCCTCAGACGGCGTGTTGCCTAACCCGCGTGGCTTCCTGAAAAAAGCGGTCGATGTGGTACATGCCAACGGCGGTATTTTTATCGCTGATGAAGTGCAGCCAGGCTTTGGGCGAACCGGTGATGCGTTCTGGGGTTTTGGTCGTCATGGCGTGGTGCCAGATGTGATTACCACCGGTAAACCGATGGGCAACGGCATTCCTGTTTCTGGCCTGCTGGCGAGAAGCGATGTGCTGGCGGCGTTCAGCGACGAGATTCCTTACTTCAACACCTTTGGTGGTAATCCCGTGGCGATGGCGGCGGCGCAGGCGGTATTGAAAGTGATCAAAGAAGAAGGGTTGCAAGAGCACAGCCGCGTAGTGGGCGCGAAGTTACACGCTGAGTTGAGCAAATTAATGGCGCGATTTGAATGCGTCGGTGACGTGCGCGGTGCCGGATTGTTTATCGGCTTTGAGCTGGTAGAAGATCGCAGCAGCAAAACGCCGGACAAAACACTGGCATTGAACGTGATTGAGAAACTCCGTGAGCATCGCGTGTTGACTTCAGTAGCCGGGCCTTACGGCAACGTATTGAAGCTGCGCCCGCCGTTGGCATTTCAGGAAAGCGATATTGACTGGCTGGTTGGCGCATTAGACAAATCACTGCGCGAATTAGGCAAATAACAGGAAAATGTAAACCGGCGGCGTAATTGCCGCCGGTTTACTGTTACGCCGCCGTCTCGCGGGCGAAAATCGATTCCATCTTCTGCCAGGCTTCCGCGACATCATTATCCAGATTGAATAAGCCGGATGTCCCCACGATAAACACCTCTACGCCAGAAGCGGCGACCTGTTTAAAGGTTTTGGCGTTGCAGGAACCGTCTATCTCAGTCAAATAGTGAAAGCCATGCTCTTCACGCATCTCAATCAATTTGCGAATTTTATCCAGCGTTTCCGGGATGAATTTTTGTCCGGCAAAACCGGGATCAACTGACATTACCGTCACTTTATCTAATAAATGTGCATATTCTCGAATGCTATCAGCGGGTGTTGCCGGGTTTAATACCACGCCGCAGCGCCGACCCGCCTCTTTGATCTGTGTTAATAAGCGAAATATTTTATTGTTCGCGGTTTCCGGGTGAAAGCTAATGATATCTGCACCGGATTCAATGCACATGGGAATAATATCTTCTGGATGATTAACCATTAGATGTACATCAATCGGGACGTCTGTGATTTTTCGCAGGTGCTCAATAAAGAAGGGCGACAGCGTAATATTTTTAACGTAGCTGCCATCCATAATATCAACATGATAAAAAGCTGCGTAATTATTCATGGCTTCAATCTGTTCGCGAAAGCGGGTTAAATCCATGCACATCAGCGAAGGGGAAAATTTGGCGATCATAGTGATTCCTCATTATATGAGCGGCTTAGGGCCGCTCATCACCTCAATGGAAGAAAGAGATAATATGGCCGAGAATAATGCCGACAATACCGAAGTCTGCATCACCAAACGTGGTGGAAGCGAAACCGAGATCGCCCATGAGCGGCAGCAAAATGGCGGGCAGGAAAGAGATCAGTAACCCCTGAACGAAGGAGCCGATTACCGCACCACGGCGTCCACCGGTAATATTGCCGTACACGCCTGCGGTGGCTCCGCAGAAAAAGTGCGGAACAAGGCCGGGAACAATGACGCTCAAACCAAATAGCGGGCAGAGAAACATGCTGATCAGGCCAGCGGCAAAGCTACACAGAAAGCCAATAATCACGGCGTTTGGCGCAAACGGGAATACCGTTGGGCAATCCAGTGCGGGTTTCGCGTCTTTAACCAGTTTGTCAGCAATGCCTTTAAAGGCTGGCACGATTTCGGCAATCACCATGCGTACACCAGCAAGGATGATATAGACGCCTGCGGCAAAAGTGATTGACTGAATGATGGCGAAGACAATGAAGTTCTGCCCGTCACTGACTTGCGTTTCCGTGAACGTTTTGCCTGCCACCAGCACCAGCGCGATAAACAGAATCATCATGGTCAGCGAGATGGCAACGGAAGAGTCACGCAGGAAGTTCAGGGTTTTAGGGACTTTTAGCTCTTCAATGGAAGGGCTGCCTTTACCCACCACTTTGCCGACCAGCGCAGCCAGCAGATAGCCGCTTGAGCCAAAGTGACCCAGTGCCAAATCATCTGAATTGGTAATTTTACGCGTAAACGGCTGCAAAATGGCGGGAGAAACCACCATCATGGTGCCGAGAATCAGCGCACCAATAAACACCAGCCAGAAACCACTGATGCCGCCCACCGACAAAATCACCGCCAGCATCGCTGACATATATAAGGTGTGATGGCCGGTCAGGAAGATGTATTTCAGCGGCGTAATGCGCGCCAGCAAAATGTTCACCAGCATACCGAATACCATGATCATTGCGGTTTCAGTGCCGTAATTCTTCTGCGCCAGCGCCGCCATTGCATCGGTATTTGGCACCACGCCCTGAATCGAGAAGGAGTGTTCAAACAGTTGGCTGAAAATGGTGAGCGTGGCGGCAATTAAATTGGCCCCGGCAATAAGAATAACAAAACCCATGATGGTTTTTAGCGTGCCTGAAATAACATCGCTGATCGGTTTCTTTTGCAATAATAAACCGATCAGTGAAAACAGGCCGACAAGTATTGCAGGTGTTCCAAGAACATCCTTAATAATAAATTGCAGCATAAGCGGCTCCATGCAATATCCATCATAATTTACGTTGCATGTGCATTGGCCTTGCCCATTTAGCGCATTAACACGTTTGTCTGTGTGGTAAGCAGCGATGGGCTTGCCGAATTATTGCAGCGAAAAAGAGTCAGGATTTTGAAATAAGGTAATTACAGGTTTTCAGCCAAAATCTCTTTAATACGTGCGTTATCCAATAAATTGGTTAAACCAAATAGGGGGGCGCTGTGGCCTGCGAGTTGTTCGGCAATATCCTTGGCAGCAATAATCAGATCAGCCTGTTCTGATTTGGCCGAGGTTAAATCGGTATGGCTGACGTCAGCTTCCTTACCTAATTCCGCCACAATCTTTTTCACGTTCATTTCAACAATAAAGCTGCTGCCTAAACCGTTGCCACACACAATCAGTACTTTTTTCATGTTCGTTATCTCTGGTGATTTACGAGTGAATAACCGCCTGAATGGCGGGTAAGGTATTTGCCGACAACAGCTGTTGCAGGCGTGAATCATCGCTGAAGAGTTCAGCCAACGCGGTAATCATCTGGATATGCTCTTCGCCAGAGAGGGCGCACAGCATAATCACCACGTAGACAGGATCGTTTTCATCCGCATCAAAATTAACGCCGTTCTTCACATGCAGCAGCGACAGGCCATTTTTATGTGTGCCCTGTTCTGGTCGCGCATGCGGCATGGCTAATCCTGGCGCCAACACGTAATAGGGGCCGATTTCAGCATGTGACGTAAAGATAGCGTCGAGGTAAGCGGGCGTAATCGCGCCTTGTGCCAGCAGCGGTTCAGCAGATTTACGTACCGCGTCTTGCCAGTCGATAACATCGTCAACGATATGAATCGCATCAGCGTTAAGCCATTGAGTAAGCATCTTGAGTTTCCGTTGGTGGCTGAATGACCTGCATTCTGGGTGATTTAGTGAACGACTTTCTGTGATGGTAGTCACAAAAGTTAGCGCTAACACGAATATTGTTAAAAACTGTGTTATCGCTAACATTTTATGTGATCGTGATTGCGTTGTTTGCAGCACGCTGACAGGCTGAGTTTTTCTGATTTCCTGTTACTCACTCAGGGATAACCAAAAGTGTGGCTTTTAACATGGCGCGACGCCCTAATTAATCTTAAGCTGCGTCCAGTTGAAAAAGGCTAGCCAGTCAGGAGAACGCATGGCAGAGAAGCGACGGCGCAGTACTGGCAAAAGTACGTTAGCCGATGTTGCCCGTTTAGTGGGTGTGAGTACGATGACCGCCTCGCGTGCGTTGCGCATGCCAGAAAAAGTCTCTGCTGATATCCGTGAAAAAATCGATGCGGCAGTAATTGAGTTGGGCTATGTGCCTAACGTGCAGGCACGTAATTTGGCTTCAGCATCCTCACGATTAGTCACGATGGTGGTGCCGTCTTTTGCCACGCCAGGCTGCGCGGCGGTATCCGAAGCCTTGCAGGAAGTGCTACGTCCGCAGGGATACAACATGATGTTGGCTGAAGCGAACCATTCGGCGGCCGAAGAGAGCGAGCTGATAGAGATGCTGCTTTCCTACAACCCAGCGGCAATGGTGCACTTTAACTTTGATAACGCTTCTGACGCGCATCGGCTGCTGAGTAATTCCGGTTTGCCTGTGATTGATATTGGCGGTGTACATCATGATTCCACCGGGATCAGCGTCGGCGTTGATTACGCTAAAGCGATTCGCCAACTGGTGCAAAATCTGGTTGATCGCGGCTATCGCAACTTAGGTTTACTCTGCACCCAAACCAACAGTACCGTTTTCAGACAACTGCTAAATGGCTGGCACAGCGGAATGTTGGCGATGAATCAGGCACCGCATCGTGTTGTTACCTCACCGAAGCCGCCAACCTTCGCCACCGGGCACGCACTGCTGGCGGAAATTCGTTTGACGTGGCCTGAACTGGATGTGCTGATTTGCACCACTGAAGAGGTGGCTTGCGGCGCGATCATGGCTTGCCACGCGGCGGGCATCGCCATTCCCAGCCAGCTAGCGATCGCCAGTATTGGCGGCGGACAGTTATCTGCGGTCTGTTCGCCACCCCTGACCAGCGTAGCGCTGCCCTATGAAGAGATGGGGCGAATGGCGGGTAAGCGTCTGTTAGCTGCACTCAACGGCGACGAACCGCCCGTTTTCAATGAACTTCCCGTGACGCTAAAAATGCGCGCCAGTACCGGCAAGCCTTAAAAACAAGGGTTTGCTTTTGCCAGCCCATTCAAATCCTTATGCTTAATGGGGCATTGATTACCCTTTTATGGATCATGAATTTAACTATAATGATTCGACTGCTTACGCGGCACGCTCACAATCAAGTGCTGCTCAAACACTAAATGGAGAGGAAGAACATGAGTTATTCACTGCCATCCCTGCCTTACGCATACGACGCACTGGAACCGCATTTCGACAAGCAGACGATGGAAATCCATCACACCAAACATCACCAGACTTATGTCAACAACGCCAACGCGGCGCTGGAAGGCACTGAATTTGCCGATCTGCCGGTGGATGAGCTGATCACTAAACTGGATCAGCTGCCAGCAGACAAAAAAGGTCCACTGCGTAACAACGCAGGTGGCCACGCTAACCACAGCCTGTTCTGGAAAGGCCTGAAAATCGGCACCACGCTGCAGGGCGACCTGAAAGCCGCCATCGAAAAAGATTTCGGTAGCTTTGAAAAATTCCAGGAAGAATTCGAGAAAGCGGCAGCGACCCGTTTCGGTTCTGGCTGGGCGTGGCTGGTTAAGAAGGGTGATAAACTGGCTGTGGTTTCAACCGCAAACCAGGATAACCCACTGATGGGCGAAGCGGTTGCCGGCGTGTCTGGTTTCCCAATCATCGGCCTGGACGTGTGGGAACATGCGTACTACCTGAAGTATCAGAACAAACGTCCTGATTACATCAAAGCATTCTGGAACGTGGTTAACTGGGACGAAGCAGCAGCACGCTTCGCTTCAGCGAAGTAATTTAACCTTAGGTTAAATTCGCCATGATGAACCGGTGGAAGAAATTCCATCGGTTTTTTTATGTTCTTTATCGGGCTAAAGCCTGCCATAACCTCTGTGCATTGCATTTTACGCCGACAAAATGCCCATCCAATCCCGCTGCGCCAATTAAAGTCTTGTCCCGTCCCAACCGATAGAAGATTTCAGCAGTAACTATTATCCGCCTCAGTAAATTTTTGTGCGGAACTGCCAACACCATCCTCATCATGCAATTGAGCAACGGGACTTCAGATCATCATGATTAAGGCATTCAGACGACGTATCGAGAATTTACGAGTAGGGAAGAAGCTAGGCGTTGGCTTTGGATTGGTTTTGATTTTAGCCGCAGTCATTGCAGTGGCTGGCATCGACCAGTTTCGCGACATTCAGGACCGGAATGCGAAGATCAATTACAGTCTGGAGATTAGCGCTGCTGTTAACCAGGCATTGGCTGCGCAGCGCCATTATCAGGCTGATTACGCTGAAGAAAATATCGCGCAAAGCCAGAAGTACCTGCAACAAGGCCTGGCGTCTTTCAATGAAATGGAAAACACCTTGTACTGGAACGCGGAGATGCGTGCCTGGCTCGACACGTTTCCTGGCCTGGTCAAGGCGTATCAGCAATCACAGCAGCAGTTCGTTGCGGCTGTTAATGCACGCCAATCGATCAGAGAGAGTTGGAATTTGTCGAAAAGCGAAGCCGCTTTTCAGGACATAAAGCAGGAATTGAGCCTGGGCGCTGACTTGATGTTGCAGTTGCAGATGAGCAAGCTCGATCACGCGTTGCTCGATGTCCACTATACGGTGCGCGGTGTTGCGGCCGACCCAAATGAAAACAGCGCTGCGAGGCTTTCCACTGCAGCCGATAACGCCGCCGTGATGCTGGACACGTTTGCCAGCCTGGTCACACCGCAGCAGGAGCAGGCGCTGCAGCCGCTGAAAAGTCAGCTCATTCGCTATAAAAAAAGCGTTCTCTCCTATGTTCCTGCTTCTGCTCAGCAGCAAAAAGCCGCAGCGGACATGTCGCAGCAGGCGAAGAAGATGAACGATTTAGTCGAGCAACTGGTGAAGCGGGAAGTGGACATCGCCTCCAGCAGCGTTAAAAAAGGCATCAATATGATGGTCTTGGTGGCGTTAATTGCTTTGCTGATCGGCTGTATCATCGCTTTTTGGATCTCCCGTCAAATTACCCGGCCGCTGCGCGACACGTTGCAGGCAACCCAGCGCATTGCCGAAGGCGATTTAACCCAGCATCTCACCACCGATCGACGTGATGAGTTAGGATTGCTGCTCGCCGCCGTAGGTGCGATGGGAGACAGTTTGCGCACCATGATCGGTGAGATTCGCTCGGGTGTATTGGAGGTGTCTCACGCTGCAACGGAAATCAGCGCGGGCAATATTGATCTCTCTTCGCGTACCGAAGAACAGGCCGCGGCTGTGGAACAAACCGCTGCCAGCATGGAACAGCTGAGCTCAACGGTGAAACAAAATGCTGATAATGCTCATCAGGCCAGCAAATTAGCGGCAGAAGCGTCAGACACGGCGCAAACCGGTGGGCGTCAGGTGGCGGCGGTTGTCGAAACCATGCAGCAAATTACCCAAAGTTCGAAACGCATTGCTGATATCACCAGCGTTATCAATGGCATCGCTTTCCAGACCAATATTTTAGCGTTAAACGCAGCGGTTGAAGCTGCACGCGCAGGCGAGCAAGGGCGTGGATTTGCCGTGGTGGCCAGCGAAGTCCGTAATCTCGCCCAGCGTTCAGCCCAGGCGGCAAAAGAGATTGAAGCGTTAATCGCCGAGTCGGTTGAACGGGTTAATAGCGGTGAGAAACTGGTAGAGAGCACCGGTAGCACCATGCAAACCATCGTGACGTCGGTAAGTCACGTGCGTGACATCATGGGTGAAATCGCGTCTGCCTCTGATGAACAGAGCCGGGGAATCAGTCAGGTTTCGCAAGCGGTAGTGGAAATGGACAACAGCACGCAGCAGAACGCCGCTTTAGTCGAGCAATCGGCGGCTGCGGCCAGTTCGCTGGAAGATCAGGCTGCGGCATTGGCGCGTGCAGTTTCTGTTTTTCGCCTAACAGAGCAGCCAGAACCGGTATCCGCACCGCGCAAGATCGCTACCCCGATATTAAAGCGAGCACCCGCTTTGCCTACGCACGTCGCCGCTGATGAAGGTTGGGAACAATTCTAATTTTATAAACTAAACGTAAACAAAAGGGAGAATCTTACTTCTCCCTTATTAACTTCGCCTGGCATTAACTCGCCGTTGATAATTTTCGCCGTACTCTTAGCGACATTGCCATTTAAAGGTGTGACGCTACCATGTCTATTATTACCACGCATGAGGCGAATAAAAGTTCGTCCGCTTCGCTGTTTTTTCCGTTAATCAGTGGGAAATATATTCCAAATAAACTGTGGCTGAGTAAACGCTTCCGTTTTAAATTTGCCTTAAGGTCGTTAATTTCACCGATAACAACGTTACGTTATTTACATCAGCTTTCACATTTGCCACAGATCGATCAGATGATGAACCTGCAAGGCCTGTTGCCCGCTAAGCTGCATCGTCCTTATTTGCGGGCGGGATTCAGCGTGGCGGCGCGTGCGCAGGCTATCCTTGATCATTATCAGTTTATTGAACAGCTGAAAAATATGCCATTGCGTCAGCTGCTGCAAAGTGCTGGAGATAATGTTATCGCGACGTTTTTGGGCAAAACTGGCGAGACGTTTTTAATGACTTGTAGCCCAGGTTATTACGATCGTGAAGGTGAAGTCACGCTAGTGTTGCGCTATCAACAGCAGGTGATTGCCTCGCTCTCGTTTTCAATTATTAATGAAAACCAACAGCGAATCTTATTAATTGGCGGGTTGCAAGGCCCACGAAAAAATATCAGTAATGAGGTTATTCGTGAGGCGACTAAAGCGGCACACGGCGTATTTCCTAAACGTTTATTAATGGAGGCGGTGTTTATTTTTGCACAACAATGTGAGGCGAATAAAATAGCCGCTGTCGGAGAAAATACGCATGTCTTTAGCAGTATGCGTTACCGTCACAGCAAAAGTGGCCATTTTTTTGCCAGCTACAGTGAGTTTTGGTTATCACTCAATGGCGAGGCGCGCGCAGATGGCTTGTTCACGCTGCCGTTAAACTTGCCGCGTAAATCTTTAGAAGATATTGCCAGTAAGAAACGTGCCGAATATCGCCGTCGCTACGAACTGTTAGATGGTCTGGCGGAGCAGGTTTATGCCGCCGCCGGACAGCGCAAAGTCGATCAGGCCGCAGCCTGATCCAAACTCAGAACGCGTTTTTAGCGAAACCTGTCATGACTTTCAGGTCCATTTCACGTCCCAGCGCGGTCATTGGATGCACCACAACCAGGCCGCGCGCGCTTTTCTTCAGCGCGCCTAAGTTCGCCTGCTCTTTCTTGGTAATTTCGCGGCTGAACGGCAGCTTTTGCAGCTTCTGTGCTTCCACACTCAGCTTCTCGACGCGCTGGTTACGCAGACGCTCGATCTCAATAACCAGGGTTTCTTTCTCTTTTAACAGCGCACCCAGCTTCTCTATATCACCCGATTCCAGCAGCAGCGGCTCTTTACGGTTCAGGGCGTCCAGCTGATCGCTGAGGCGTTTGATTTCGTTCTTTTCTAGCTCTTTCATGACCACAACTCGTTGAGGAAAACAGGCAAAGGATACACCAAATTCGGCGCATATTCTCGGTGAGGTTAGGGTGATAACAGGCGGCAATGCGCCTGTTGAGGTTTAGCCGTTGGGCTTTTTAAACGCCTGCTTCAGGCTGATGCGGGAAATCAGCTCGGTGAGCGACAGCACCATGGTGGAACGCACCATCTGTAAATAGCGCTGCTGCTGCATGGCGCGAAGCTCCGCGTCATCGGGATGAAAAGCCGGTACGGGCGGCCACGCCGTTACGCAATGCAGCTCGCCAAAAGGGCCGAGAATCTCATCGTCAGTGAAGCGATAATCACCCATGTCGTGATTCAGCTCTTCACGTAAGGCGATCAGCAGTTCACAATCTTCATACTCATGGCGATTGATCACGCCAAGGCCGTAAATCAACTTGAGCCGCACCGGCAACTCACCCAGCGGACCATTGCCGAGCAGCAACGGTTCAACTGCGTATTTTACGGCGTAGTCGTCTTTACGAAATACCTGTAATACCAGCAGATTAACCGCTTCGGCCAACAGCTCGACAGCGGCGATCAGAAAGCTTCTCACCGAGCGACCGGCGTTCAGGCGCTCAAGCACCCGGTTTTCAAAAGCTTGCTTCTCTTCCATTATTGCCTGCATGGGTTCAATACTGCTGTTGGGCGCAGGCGAACTGCGCCCGACTTGCTTCGCTAACACGCGTGCATCATGCCATAGCGTTATAGGCGCTCACCACCGAAGCCACCACTTCGCTGTCGGCCTCAAGGCCTGAAATCTCTGCCAGCGTAGTTTGCGGACCTTTCTCCTGCAACAGCGCGGTTAATTCTTGCGCCTGCGGATCTTGCTCGCTGCGATAGTGCATGGCAGCAGCAATGCCCTGAACCAGATTGGTGTGCGGCAGTTGATATTCCAGCGTGCCCAGTGTGGGCTTGATCAAACGATCGCCTGCGCTTAGTTTACGCAGCGGTTGGCGACCTACGCGTTCAACATCATCTTTCAGATAAGGATTTTCGAAACGTCCAAGAATTTTCTGGATATAAGCGGCATGTTTGTCGGCTTCAAAACCGTAACGCTTGATCAGCACCGCACCGCTCTCTTCCATCGCACCTTTCACCACGGCGCGAATTTTTTCATCCAGAATGGCATCGCGAATAGTTTGGTGGCCGGCTAACTGGCCGAGATAGGCGGTAATCGCATGTCCGGTATTCAGGGTAAAGAGTTTGCGCTCGACAAATGCCATCAAGTTGTCGGTCAGTTCCATACCGGGAATAGTAGGCAGATCGCCTTTGAACTGGGTTTTATCAACAATCCACTCGCTGAAGGTTTCAACGGTGACTTCCAGGGGATCGTTGCTGCCCGCTTCTGAAGGCGGCACGATGCGGTCTACCGCAGAATCCACGAAGCCGACATGCTGCTCCAGCCATGCATGATATTGCTCTGGCAGCGCCTTGAGCACATGCTGTTTCAGCTGGCTGGTGCCGCGCACCATGTTTTCACAGGCGATAATGTTTAATGGACGGGAATTACCGTTGTCGCTGCGCTTGGCCAGGCCTTTCGCTACGCTGCCGGCGATACGCTCCAGAATCTGTGGGCCAACCGCCGTGGTAACGATATCAACCGCTGAAATCAGCGTAATGATCTCATCACTGGTGCTGTTGACCGCGCTTACGCCCTTGACGATTTCGACTTTAGCCTGCTCGCCTACAACATGAACGGGATACTCATGACGCGCGTTTAGTGCATCCAGCACCGCCTGATTCACATCTGCAAACACCAAGTCGATGCCTGCATCAGCTAACAGTTTGCCAATGAAACCACGGCCAATGTTTCCTGCTCCAAAATGTAACGCTTTCATAATGTTGACCCATTTAAAAGACGATGGGGCGAGCATGTCCACCCCGGAATTCGGGGCGGGCTTACCCACCCCAGGGAAAATAATCTGTCAGAACGCTGCGCTAACTATACGGTTGCCGTGCTGCCGGAAAGCAGATCCAACACTTCCTGGACGCTGGTCGTGTTGGCCAGCTTCTCGATCACCGTGTCGTCGTCCAGCGCATTGGTCAGGCTGGTAATCACCTGGATGTGCTCGTTATTGCGGGCTGCAATACCGATGACTAAACGCGCAATATCTTCTGGCTCTTCACCAAACAGCACACCCGCCGGATATTGGCAGAACACTACACCGGTTTTCAGTACGCGATCTTTGGCTTCCACGGTACCGTGCGGCACCGCAATAGATTCACCCAGATAGGTTGGCGTCAGTTTCTCACGCTCCAGCATCGCTTCAACATATTCAGGCTCAACATAACCGCCTTTCACCAGCTGTTCACCCGCAAAGCGAATGGCCTGCTCTTTGTTGGTCGCGCTTTTGCCAAGGAACACGTTGTCTGCGCCCAGTTTGAACAGATGCGCATTGCCTTCATCGTAGCTATCAGCCAACGTTTTTTGCACAGTACCGCGATGGGTTTCGCTGCGATTAGCTGCAACCAATCGTTCAGTCAGCGTGGCGTACAGCGCGCTGTCGAGGAAGTTATTCAGCGAGATATGCTGCGCATGCGGCGCCTGACGAATGGCACGTTCAGTTAGATCACGGTGAGTAATCACCAGATCCACATCGCCCGGCAGGGCGTTGATCGCGGTATTCGTTACCGACACACTGCTCAGGCCAGCGTCCTGCACTTTCTTACGCAGTACACCTGCGCCCATGGCGCTTGAACCCATTCCCGCATCACAAGCGACAATGATTTTACGTACGTGGTTCAGGTCAACGCTCATGGCATCGCTCGCGACAGCCGCTCCGGCTGCACCCGCAGCGCCCTGGCCTTTAGACTGCGCTTTCATGTCCTGCATGCGCTGGGTTGCCGCTTCAATGTCGTCGTCTTCTTTCACTTTGCTGGTTTTCAGCAGAATGGCCGATACCACGAAGGAAACAGCAAAGGCAGCAACGATCGCAGCGATGTTAGCGAAGTAGGCTCCTTTTGGCGTCATGGCTAACACCGCCAGGATAGAACCGGGTGAGGCGGGAGAAACCAAACCGCCATTCAGCAGAGTCAGCGTGAACACGCCAGTCATACCGCCGAGGATGACCGCTAACAGCAGGCGCGGCGCCATCAACACATACGGGAAGTAAATTTCGTGGATACCACCGAAGAAGTGGATGATTGCCGCACCGCCCGCAGACTGTTTAGCACTGCCACGACCAAAGAACATGTAAGCCATAAGCACACCCATTCCTGGGCCTGGGTTCGCTTCAATCAGGAAGAAAATAGACTTACCGGCTTCACTGGCTTGTTGGATACCCAGCGGCGAGAAAATACCGTGGTTAATCGCGTTATTGAGGAACAGGATTTTCGCCGGTTCAACAAAGATGGAGGTCAGCGGTAGCAGGTTATTCTGCACCATCAGATTCACGCCAGCGGCGAGAATATGCGACAGACCTTCCACCAACGGACCAATAGCCATAAACGCCAGCAGCGCCAACAACATACCGATGATACCGGCAGAGAAGTTGTTAACCAGCATTTCAAAGCCGCTTTTGATCTTACCGTCAATGGCGCGGTCGAATGATTTGATCGCCCAGCCGCCCAGTGGACCGGCAATCATTGAGCCGAGGAACATCGGCATATCCGCACCAACAATCACGCCCATGGTGGTAATTGCACCGACCACACCGCCGCGATCGCCGCCAACCAAGCGTCCACCGGTAAAACCGATCAACAGTGGCAGCAGATAGGTGATCATTGGGCCAACCAGCTTGGCCAACGTTTCGTTTGGAATCCAACCTGTTGGAATAAACAGCGCGGTGATGATGCCCCAGGCGATAAACGCCCCGATGTTTGGCATCACCATATTACTCAGAAAGCGACCAAAGCTTTGTACTTTGACCTTCACCGATGAGGACATAAACCCACCCCTTATTGAGACGCGCTGCAATAGGAGAGCGCGTTTGTTTTTGTTAAGTGACCACGGCGGGGAGCCGTTGGTATTACTGTATGCACGCGGACTCTATCACGCGAATATGACGCTGCGTAGCACAGGGGAAAAGTGTGATTCATATCACGCAATTACGGTGGCGTCAGGGGTGATTTAAGTGATGGCGATCACAAAAAAGTGCTGTAAGAAAAGTACGATGGCGATTATTTGAACGGAAACAGGGTCGTTATGTGAGTTATGTCACCTTTTGGATGGGACGGTTTGTTGCTGTTATGTGATTCAGATCACAAACAATCGTTGGTCGAAAATGCGTCAGTTCACACTTTGTGGGGGAGTCATTTTGAAGAGAGAGAATTTGGAAAGAAAGGACAGAAAAGAGAGCAGGGCAAACCTCAAGATTTGCCCTGCTTGATATCTTATTGCGGGCTGCCCTGCACAGCATTTTGTGCCTGGGTCAGTGCTTGTGCATTCGCTGACAAATTGCTCATTAATGTATTGTATTGCGTGGCCTGATCCTGCGTTGGGAACTGGACGCCGCCATCGTTGAAGCTCACGCGATTACCTTGTGTCTGCAAGAAGTCACCGGTTTGCACCGCGCCCTGGCTCAACGCTTGCAGTTTCGGCAATAACGGAATCAGCACATTAGCGGGCTGCGTTACCACTTTGTCATAAGCGCTGTCGTAAACTTTCTTCAAGTCGTCCGACTGTTTCAGCGAGGCTTTGCTGCTGTCAGCTTGCATCTTAGCGCTTTCAATCTGCTGCGTAACAATCACTAACGCGCTGTTAGCCTGACGCAACGAATCACGGCGAGTGAGATAATCTTGCGGCACGCGAATCGCAGATAACTCATCAACCACGGGGCGCATGCCTTGTTCAACCGCTTTGTTCGCCTGCTGAGAGAAACCATAAATGATGGCGTAATCGCTCGCGAATTTACCGAAGGTCTGCTTTTGGTTTTCGCTCAGGCTCGGTAAGTGCTCACCGCTGCGCATCACGGTATTTTGGAGAAAATCGCTGAAGGCTTTGCGCTGATCGCCTTCTTTATCACCACACGCGGTGAGTTGCAGCACGATAAGCGCGCCAGCAAGCATTATGCCGCTGCGCGTCCAAAGGCGGGAAAGTCCTGAAGCCATTCGTTCAACTCCTGTCAGTAAACGGGCTGATGTCTATGTAACAATGGCCTAAAGAATAGAACAAACAAGGGAGCGCACACAACGTGAAACCCGCGCGGTTGATCAGGAGAGAGCCACACTTCATCCCTTCCTTGTGTAATGCGCAAAGGAAGGGATGCTTAAGGTGCTTAATAATCAGCGTTAAAGACGTAATGCTGGGTGCTTTTCAGAGCAGCACACCAGACGATTAATAAACCAGCGCTTGACCATCTTTACGGCTTTCGGTTGCGGCAATATAGAAACCTTGCGGATCGCGCACAATCACTTGCGCACCGCCAAAGTTATAGCTGCTCAGCGGATCTTCCAGCACCACGTTGTGTCCCATGCGGCGTAGCGTACTTAACGTATTGCGATCGATGGTCGATTCAAACACCACTTCACGCCCTTGCACCATACGCCAGCGCGGCGCATCAATCGCGGCCTGCGGGTTTTGTTTATGTTTCATAATGCGTAACGCCAGTTGCAGATGTCCTTGTGCCTGCATCGGTCCACCCATCAGACCGAATGACATCAGCGGTTGGCCCTCTGCATCCAGCGCAAAGGCGGGAATGATGGTGTGGAACGGACGTTTATTTCCTGCCACCACATTAGGATGATCGGCATCCAGCGAGAAGCCTGCGCCACGGTTTTGTAGGCTAATGCCGGTTCCCGGCACGACGACACCTGAACCGAATCCCATGTAGTTTGACTGAATAAACGACACCATCATGCCGCTAGCGTCGGCGGTTGAGAGATAAACCGTGCCGCTCTGCTGCGGTGATCCAAAGGTGAAGTCACCCGCTTGCCTTGGATTAATCAACGCCGCACGCTGTTTAAGATAACCTTCGCTTAACAGCAAATCGGCTGGGAATTCGAGGTGATCTTCATCAGTGACGTAACGCTCTAAATCCACCAATGCCAGCTTCATCGCTTCAATGGAAAGATGCAGCCACTGCGGCGAATCGGGGGCATATTGTCCAATATCCCACTCTTCCAAAATGCCGAGCGCGATCAGTGTCGCAATGCCCTGGCCGTTTGGCGGCAGTTCCTGTACAGAACCGCCAGCAAAGGGATGCGACAGCAGCTTCACCCAATCAGCACGATGATTTTTTAAATCTTCCAGCGTCAGCGCGGCGTTGTGCTCGCGGGCAAAAGCAGCAATCTTTTCCGCCAGTTCACCGCGATAAAAACTTTCACCGTTGCTTTCGGCGATCTTTTGCAGCGTCTCAGCTTGTGCTGGATTACGGAACAGCTCACCGATGCGCGGCGGGCGGCCTTCCGGGGCAAAACACGCGGTGAAGCCTGGCTGGTCTTTCAGTTTTTTGTAGCCGCGCTGCCACAGCTGACCAATCAGCGGCGAGACCGGAAAACCGTCGCGCGCGTATTCAATTGCCGGTTGTGCCAGTGTGGTCAGCGGCAAGGTGCCAAAACGTTCAGCCAGCGTAACCCAAGCCGAAACAGCGCCGGGCACGGTGACGGCATCCCAGCCGGTTTCGGGCATTTGGCTGTGACCCGCAAATCGTTCTGGGCTCCACGCCGCTGGAGCGCGTCCTGATGCGTTTAATCCGTGCAGCTCTTTGCCGTCCCAGATAATCGCGAAGGCGTCGCTGCCAATGCCGTTGCCGGTTGGCTCCAGCACCGTCAACGCAATGGCGGTGGCGATCGCGGCATCGACTGCGTTGCCGCCTTGCTGCAACATGCGAATACCCGCTTGCGCCGCCAGCGGCTGCGAAGTGGCAACCGCATTGCGGCCCATCATCGGGGCGCGATGAGAGGGATAGCTGACATCAAAATCTAATGCTTCTTTCATAATGATTCCTTTTATTCAGTCGTTACGCGGATCAAGCGCATCGCGCAATCCGTCGCCGAGCAGGTTAAAGCCCTGCACGATCAGAAAGATGGCAAGCCCAGGGAAAATCGACATCCACGGCGCTTGCTCCAGATAGCCTTTGGCAGTATTGAGCATCGCACCCCACGAAGGCGAGGGCGGTTGTTGTCCCAGCCCGAGAAAGGAGAGGCTGGCTTCAGTAATAATGGCGGAGGCGATAGCTAAGGTAGCCTGCACCAAAATCGGTGACATCACGTTAGGCAGCACGTAGCGCAGGATAATCCAGCGATCCGGCAAACCAATCGCTCGCGCGCCGTCGATATACTCTTCATGACGAATGGCGATCACCTGACCCCGCGTCAGACGGGCAAAGATCGGCATCGCCGACAAGCCAATGGCGATCATCGCATTAGTCAAACTCGGCCCAAGAAACGCGCCCAGCGCAATGGCCAGAATCAAGAACGGACAGGCCAGCAGCGCTTCGATAAAGCGTGAAATAATGCCGTCACACCAGCCTTGCCAGTAACCCGCGATCAGCCCAAGCGGCACGCCAATCAAAATAGCGATCAGCACCGAAATACAGCCCGCCAGCAATGAGGTACGTGCGCCCCAAATCATACGCGACAGAATATCGCGGCCTAATTCATCGGTGCCAAGCCAAAACAGTTCCGACGGCGGTTTGCGCACCGCCAGAAAGTTCGCCTTGATCGGATCGGCGGGTGCCAGCCACGGCGCGAAAATGGCTATCGCGACAAACAGCGTGACGATCACCGCGCCAATCAGCGCGCTTTTGTTACGCAGAAACTTCTTCAGCACCCGGCTGTTAGCACGTAGCAGCGGTTTTGCGGCGCCTGCCGTCAGCACTTCGCTCATGATTAGCCTCGCATTTTCGGGTTGATTAACACATACAACACATCGGCGAGCAGGTTGAGCAGCAGGAAGCCAATCGCCACCACCAGCACCACGCCTTGTACTACCGCGTAGTCGCGGTTAAACACCGCATCGACAATCATTTTGCCAAAGCCAGGCAGGGTAAAAACTTGCTCAGTCAACACCGCGCCGCCGAGCAACTCGCCGAACAGCAGCGTGGTCAGCGTAATCACCGGCACCAGCGCATTACGAAAGGCGTGTTTCAGCACCACCTTCTTGCCCAATAATCCTTTGGCGCGCGCGGTGCGGATGTAATCCGCTTTCAGCACGGCAATCATCGAGGCGCGCGTATGACGCATCAACGTAGCGGCTAAACCGGTACCCAACACCAGCGCAGGCAACAGCAGCGTTTTCAGGTTTTGCGGAATGCTCTCACTCAGCGGGACATAACCGGATGCGGGTAACCATTGCAGGTGCACCGAAAACAGCAAAATCAGTAAGATACCTAGCCAAAAATGCGGCACTGAAATCCCCGACAGCGCGACAAAATTGCTGGTGTGATCCACCCACGTATCTTTGCGCACCGCCGCGATAATGCCCATGCTGATGCCAATCACCAGCGCGATAATCATCGCCATCAAGGAGAGCTCCAGCGTGACCGGCAGCTTGCTGGCAATCAACGACGTTACCGGCTCTTTGGTGCGCAGTGATTCACCCAGATCGCCGCGTAACGCATTGCCCATCCAGTAAAAATACTGGCTGGGCAGCGGATCGTTGAGATGATAAGCCTCACGCAGTTGGGCGATAACTTCCGGGTCGCGCTCTTCGCCCGCCATCGCCAGCACCGGATCGCCCGGCAGCAGTTTCTGCAGGGCGAACACCATGATGCTCACTAACAGCAGCGTTGGGATGGCGAGCAGCAGGCGTTTAACGATCAGTTCCAGCATCTTTATTCCTCAAAGCATTTACTGCGCCATGCTGACGCCAGCCAGACGCACTAAGCCGTCCGGCCAGGCTTTAAAGCCCTGCACCTTTTTCGACAGGCCAAATATACGTGGCTCGAAGTAGAGGTAAGCAATTGGCATGTCGGTTTGCAGCTGTTTCACCACGTTGTCGTACAGTGTCTGACGCTGTGCCGGATCGTTGGTGAGACGTGCCGCATTCAGCCATTCATCAACCTGCGGATTGCTGTAGCGTCCGTCGTTGAGCGTGCCTTTGCTGTTAATAAACGAATAAATGCTGCCATCGGGATCGGGACGACCCGACCAGCCAGACAAGCTGAGCTGGTAATCGCCGCGCTGCTGGCGATCCAGTAAGCTGGCAAATTCGCTCATTTGCAGATTCACGTTGAAGCCCGCTTCGCTCGCCATCGCCTGAATGACCTGCCCAACCTGCTGTGAAGTCGGGTTATTCGTCACCAGCAATGTCACGTTAAGCGGTGTAGTGACGCCTGCTGCTTTCAGCAGTGAAGCGGCTTTTTCCACATCGCGGGCTGGAACCGGCAACTTGACGTGATACGGGCTGACCGGTGACAGCGCCTGATTAGCTGGGGTGTAAAGCCCTTCAAACGCGACCTGATTCAACGCATCGCGATCGATAGCCAGCGAGAAAGCTTCACGTACGCGTGCATCTTTGAAGGGGCTTTTCGGATCGACTTTGCCGTTATTGATGTTGAAAGTAATGCCCTGATAACCCAAACCGGTGACTTTGGCTAAGGCGAGTTTGCTGTCGCCCTGCACGGTTTTCACGTCGCTGGCTGCGATACCCTCGGTCAGATCGAGATCGCCAGCACGCAGGTTAGCCAGACGGACAGAAGCATCAGGAATCGGCAGGAAAATCACTTTATCGAAGTGATAAGCCGCTTTGTTCCAGTAATTGTCATATCGTTTCAGCACAATACGATCCTGCTGTACGCGACTTTCGAACTGATACGGGCCGGAACAGACCGGATGGGTAATGAAGTCCGGTTTTTTCGCCGCTTCTGGCGCTAACATTGCGCCAGCGCGATCGGTTAACTGGCTGAGCAAGGCGGCATCAGGGTTTTTCAGATGAAATTTAACCTGGAGCGGGCCGGTGACTTCCACGCTTTGAATCGAAGAGATCTCACTTTTACGCAGCGAACCCGGCAATGTCAGGGCGCGTTCGATATTGAATTTCACGGCGTTGGCATCAAATTTTTCACCATCATGGAACGTAACGCCGCTGCGTAGGTTCATGGTGAGGATTTTCGCGTCGTCGCTCCATGACCAGTCGGTCGCCAGGCCTGGGATCACTTTCAGATGTTCATCCACATCCACTAAGCGATCACACATCGCAGCAAACACAAAGCGGCCATAGTAGGTTCGCGCCAAATGCGGATCGAGCATGTCTGGATCGGCACCTAAACCAATGCGAATCACGCTTTCAGCCTGGCTGTGCGCGCTGGCGCCGAGCAGCATCAGGCCGCCGAGTGCCGTTAATAACGTCTTGCGGGCTTTCTTCACGACATATCTCCAGAGATTAGGACGGTTGATTCACCGCGTGCTCGAACAAGGCACGGCGGCGTAAAAAAGCGGCAGACGGCGGCGCGATAAGAATGGCGCTGCGATCGCGATTAATTTCCTGCCAGCGGTGGCAGGCGACCTGACGTCCACCGGGTAAAACCTGATTGATCGGCTCTAACTGGCGGCACTCATCGGTGACATAGGGGCAACGGGTATGAAAGCGGCAGCCGCTCGGCGGGGATGCCGGATTAGGCAAATCGCCCTGCAGCAGCGGCTGCGTGCGTGGCACGCCTGGCTGCATTTGCGGTGCCGACGCAATCAGCGCTTGGGTATAAGGATGCAAGGGCGCATCAAAAATTTCGTCAACGCTGGCAAGCTCAACGATTTGCCCGAGGTACATCACCGCAACGCGATCGCTCATGTGGCGAATCACCGCCAGACCGTGCGCGACGATGATCATCGTCAGACCAAACTGCTGTTTCAGGCTCTCCAACAGATTCACCACCTGCGCCTGCACTGAAACGTCCAGTGCCGAAACCGGTTCGTCGCCAAGTAACAATGTCGGTTCAGACGCCAGCGCGCGCGCAATGCCGATGCGCTGGCGCTGACCACCAGAAAATTCATGCGGATAACGTTGCGCCCAGGCGGGCGGCAAACCCACGGTGCGCAACAGCTGATGCACTCGCGCCTGGCGATCGTCACGTGTGAGTTTGGTGTGCAACCACAACGGTTCACCCACAATGCTTTCAACCGTCATACGCGGATTCAATGAAGCAAACGGATCCTGAAAGATGATTTGTAACTCGTGGCGCAGCCGATTGAGATGCGCACCATTCGCATGGGTAATCTCTTCACCCTGATAAAAAACCTGACCCTGGCTGGCGGCCAGCAGGCGCAGTAGCAGGCGGCCCAAAGTGGATTTGCCCGAGCCAGATTCGCCCACGATCGCCAGAGTTTCACCCGCTTTTACCTGCAACGAGATGCGATCCACCGCTGTCACCTGTTTATTACGTTTGAACAGTTGAGTGGGGCCAGCAAAGGTTTTGCTCAGGTCGCGGCATTCCAATATCGGTTTCATGCAATCTCTCCCAGCGAGACGTGCTGTTCCAGCGGCGCGCGAAAGCAGGCCACCTGATGGGCGGGTGCCAAAGCGTGCAGCGCAGGACGCGTTTGATGGCAACGCGTTTCAGCGAATGGGCAGCGCGTCGCGAAGCGGCAGCCGGCAGGCATTTGCTCGGGTAAAGGCACGTTGCCCGGAATGGTGGACAGCGGGCCGCTGCGGGCAGCAAGACTGGGAATCGAGCCCATCAAGCCAATGGTGTACGGATGTTGCGGATCGTTGAAAATCGCCTCGACTGAACCGGTTTCCACCACTTGTCCGGCGTACATCACCGCCACCTGCTGCGCAACTTCCGCCACCACGCCAAGATCATGGGTGATCATCAGAACCGCAGTGCCGGTTTCTTTTTGCAGGCTGTTTAACAGCTGAAGGATTTGTGCCTGAATAGTGACGTCGAGCGCGGTAGTCGGTTCGTCAGCCACCAGCAGCTTGGGATTGTTGATCAGCGCCATGGCGATCATCACGCGTTGACGCATACCACCCGAAAGCTGATGTGGATAGGCTTTGAGTCGCATTTCCGGTGCGGGAATTTGTACTTTTTTCAGGATTTCCAACGCGACGTCCATCGCTTCACGACGACTGACGCGGCGGTGTCTTAATACCGCCTCGCTGAGTTGATCGCCAAGCGTAAACGCCGGATTGAGTGAGGTCATTGGCTCCTGAAAAATCATTGCCAACTGATTGCCGCGTAAACTGGCGTAATCGGTGTTGCTGAGGTGACGTAATTCACAATCGTCGAAGCGCATTTCACCTTCAAGAATCTGCGCACTGGCAGGCAATAAACCCATTAGCGCCAGCGAGGTAATGCTTTTACCGCAACCTGATTCACCCACCAATGCCAGCGTTTCACCGGCGTTTAGCGTAAGCGAAATGCCATCCAGCACCGTGACCGGCGAGCCGCGAAACTGCACGCGTAAATTACGTACCGCCAACACCGGGCGGGAAGAACCGTCACTCATAACGTCTCCTGATCGGGCTGATGAAGGGCTTCCATTAACGCTTGTTGCAGCGCTAATAGGTGCTCGCGCATGGCGGCGGCGGCTTCTACAGGCTGACGCTGCGCGATATGCGTGACCAGCCGCAAATGATGCACATCGTAGGTATCCAGCCGCGCAGGGGTGCGCGCTTGTACTCGCAGATGCTGCCAGCCGGGATCGCGGCGAATGGCGTCAATGGCATCGAATAAACCCAGCATCAAGCGATTGCCCGCAGCTTCAGCAATCGCACGATGAAAGGCGCTGTCCCATAACTCATGTTGATCGCCATCACCGGGTGCGACCTGATGCATGCGCTCCAGTAAGCGATGCAGCAGCGAGATCTGCTCTTTGCTGGCGCGTAGCGCAGCTAATCTCGCCAGGCCGGGTTCAAGCTGCAAGCGCGCCTCCATCACTTCCAGCAAATTCGATTGCTGCGGCAAAGCGTGCAGCACCAAGGGCTGAACCGGCGCGGATGGGCCAACAAACGTACCTTTGCCTTGCTTACGCCAGATGCGGCCTTCTTCTTCCAGCACATCAAGCGCTCGGCGGATTTCACGTCGGCCTACGCAAAAACGCTCCGCCAGCTCTCGCTCGGTGGGTAAAGCGAGTTCAGGTGTGCTGTCGTGCTGCTGAAGCAGCTGCCGCAGTTTTTCCAGTGCTGAACTGGAGTTGGCTGAGGTTTCGGGCGTATCACTCATTATTGGTTCGCCTGTCATCTATCAGAAAAAGATGGGGTAAAGCCGGTTTTCATAAGTTTTTGTTTATGAATTAAACAGTTGGGCTCTATGTAGCGTAGGCAAGAACTGAACCAATTTTTAATTGGTTCAGTATGATTAAGGGCAAAATTGAGGTATTCCATTGATTAATAACAATGAAATAATTGCAGTGATCCCTGTTGTTTCACTTACCCTGGCGAATAACGACCAGGTGAGGAAAAGCGCATTGCGCCAGAACAGTGCGTGATTGCTGTAAAAGTGTGCAATACTGCGCGGGTTTACGTCAGTGCGCGCGACAAAACTTCGCTTAATCCGTGAAGCATTGAAACGAATAACCGCCCGCGCTGGGAGCAACATGCGAAAGCCTGTTGATGCGAGCGCAGGCGTCGTAGAGATGGCGTGGAAATTGCAGTGACTTCTGTGAACAGGAAGAATGCGAGCCTGCAATGCTATTGCAATATTGACTCGCCACAATGCGTAAGACGATCTTTGAATGCGACGGTGTTATGAACGCCGTTTAGTGTCTTTTGACGTGGATGATGACATTTGCCTGAAAAAAAGCTGCATTCATAAGCATTATTTTTCAATTTAAGCCAACAGAAACCCTCTTTAAACCGTATTAAATTCAATCGGTTAGTGAATTTTGGCCGAAAGTGGCAAAGCATAGATAAAAAAAAATTATAAATTGCGCAGCAAATCGTCAGGACTCTATCCATACTTAGCTTCCCGACTTTTGTTGCATTGTTCTGACACCTTTTAAAAGCAGTGCACAACAGGCTGTGTCCCGTAATGGTTTTACTCATAACAAAAACAAACCCTTGCGGGATGCAGCCTGAACAGGCCGGTTTCAGAACCTGACTTCAGGTTCGTACCTCTCTACTTTCACGTGATTCATAGTGAGTTTTTAAGGAGTTCTCTATGGAATTAAAAGACCCAATGTTTGAATTGCTCAGCAGCCTTGAGCAGATTGTATTGACACGTGATAAACGTCCTGCTGATTTGGAAATTCAACTCCAGCCTACGATGCCCGAACCACAACGCTTACGCGAAATGACCGGTATGCAGCTTGATGAATTTGCCAAAGTAATGGGCGTTAGCGTTTCTTCTGTGAAAAGTTGGGAGGCACGTCGTACGCGTCCTTCAGCCACGGCGCAGAAACTAATGAAGTTGCTTCATGCCAACCCGTACCTTGGAAGGCAGTTGCTTGAGTAAGCACTGATAAGACGAGAAGAACAAAAGAACCCGCCGCTGGCGGGTTTTTTCAGCTTAAGCCGCCATATTTAGCGGCTTGTTTAACGAACCAACTCTCCGGCACGCTATAGGGCGGCTCACCTAACTGCGCAATGCCTGCTTCGATAATGGTTGAAGCCTGCTGCCACAATTGAGCGTCACCTTGCTTCAGCAATTCGATTTGCACCTTTTTCTCTACCAAATAGATACGAGCAAAGTGCGGATCAAACCGCACAATTGAGCGCGTATTGTCGATGATATCTGCAAGTTTAATGGTTTGCGCTTCCGGCGCTGCGTTAGCCGTGTGCTGAAAATGTGCCAGCTTGCGGGCCGCTCGGTTTTTAGCGGTCGGCTGGGCACTGTCTGTTAACATTTCTACCAGCTCGGCGACTCGTGGGCCAAAGTGAGTGTCGATATCGTTTAGTGTGGTCGCGGTATCTTCTACCGTGTCGTGTAACCAGGCTGCGGCCAGCAAATTTTCATCACTCGTAATGCTGCGAACCAATTCAACGACTGCCGCCGGATGCACAATATAGGGTTCATCAGTGTATTTGCGTCGCTGACCCGTTTCGGCATGGGCTTGTGTTGCATAGCGTCGCGCCTGATCTTCAAGAGAATCCATCATGCTTTTACTCCTTAGCATAATATGTTGCTTGCAATTGTGTAGCGCGCTATCTATATTCTAGCCATGAACAGTAATCAAGATGACAAAAAAGTGAAAGCAGCGCCACTGTTGCTGGATCAGCAGCTCTGCTTCGCGCTCTATTCTGCCAATCTGGCGATGAATAAGGTGTATCGCCAGCTGCTTACGCAACTCGACGTGACCTATCCACAATATCTGGTGATGCTGGTGCTGTGGCAAAAAGATGATGTCACCGTCTCGGAGATTGGTGAGCAGCTCTTTTTGGATTCCGCCACGCTGACACCGCTGCTTAAAAGGCTGGAAAGCGCCGGACTCATTAATCGTCAGCGTTCGCGTCAGGATGAGCGGCAAGTAGTGGTGACGTTGACCGAAACAGGTCGAGCCTTGCGTAGCAAGGCAGAAAGCATTCCCGACGCCATTCAATGTGCGGCGGCCTGTGATGAATCCGCTTTGAATGCGCTGAAAACGCAGCTGGACGATCTTCGCAATAATCTGAATCGTTCGCGATAAGAATTCATAATGTGGGTGCCACGCACCCGCTAAATTTCACCCGTTCGACTACGCTTATTTAAGTAGTGGGCGATTAAATAGCATATAGCGAGGAATTTATGTCATTAGAACAAGTAGTTTACCGTGCAAAAGCCAAAGCAACCGGCGGTCGTGATGGTCGTGCAACCTCTTCTGACGGTGTGCTGGACGTTAAATTAGGTGTGCCGAAAGAGATGGGCGGCGCAGGCGGCGAAGTGACCAACCCAGAGCAGCTGTTCGCAGCGGGTTATTCAGCCTGTTTCCTCGGCGCAATGAAGTTTGTAGCGGGTCGCGACAAGATTTCTATGCCTAAAGATGCATGGATTGAAGGCGAAGTCGGCATTGGCCCAATCCCGAACGGTTTCGGCATTGAAGCCACCCTGAATATCCATCTGCCTGAGATGGATGAAGCGGAAGCGAAAAAATTGGTTGATGCAGCACACATCGTCTGCCCTTATTCCAATGCAACCCGCAACAACATTGACGTGACGCTGAACATCGTTCGCTAAACGTTTTTACGGGCCTGCAAAGCGGGCTCGTAATGTTTCAATACACTCTTTTCCCTCGATTTTCCCACACTATTTATCCAGACCTCTTACGCTTAGTTAGTCTGCTAACTTCTTCTGGAGAATCCCCTATGACTTCACGCCTGCGCGCCTTACTGCCTGGCTTATTACTCAGCGTCGCCTTTACTGCGGCAGCCGCTGACAATGTGATTACCCCTATGCGCGGCACCATTGATGCCATCAGCGGCAACCAGCTGGATGTCACCACGCGTCAGGGCGATAAAATTAAAGTCGAGATCAACGACAAAACTAAAGTTAACAGCGTCAGCAAAGCGCAGATGAGCGACATCAAACCAGACAGCTTTATCGGTACCGCCGCGGTACCGCAAGCGAATGGCGAACTGAAAGCGCTTGAAGTCCACGTATTTGCGCCAAGCCTGCGCGGCAGTGGTGAAGGCTTTAATCCTTTCGAATCAGCCGATGGCAAAATCAATACCATGACTAACGGTACGGTCGGCAAACTGGTTAACAGCAATGGCCGCACCATGACGGTTAAATATGGCGACAAGCAAAAAACGGTGCAGGTTCCTGATGATGTACCGGTGGTGCTGATTGAGCCGGGCAATAAAAGTTTGCTGAAGCCGGGCGGCAAAGTAGTGCTGTTTGGCAGCAAAGCCAGCGATGGTCACATCGTGGCTCGCGGTATTTCTGCTGGTAAAGATGGTCTGACACCACCGATGTAAATCATGAAAAAAGCATCGGGTTCACGTCATCCCTGGCCGATTCGGCTTTGTCACTGGACAAATGTGCTGGTGATGATCGGCATGCTGATGAGCGGCTGGGGCATTTACAACGCCTCGCCGCTGTTCAATTTCACTTTTCCCGCATGGATGACGCTCGGCGGCTGGCTCGGCGGCCACATCGCCTGGCATTTGGCGGTGATGTGGTTGCTGTTTGCTAACGGGGTAAGTTATCTGCTGTGGGGCATCATCAGCGGGCAATTTCGTGGCCGCTTTTTACCGCTAAGTGGGCGCGCGCTCTGGCAAGATCTTTTCTCGGCATTGCGGCTGCGGCTGCATCATCGCGGCAGCGACTACAATGCGGTACAGAAATTGATGTACCTGTTTGTGTTGGTGGACGGCGTGCTGCTGGTGCTATCGGGTTTATCTATCTGGAAACCGGTGCAGTTTAGCGGGTTGGTGGCGCTGTTCGGTGGTTTTGATATGGCGCGTTATGTGCACTTTTATGCCATGAGCGGCTTGGTGCTGTTTACAGTGGTTCACGTGGTGATGGTGATCCTGGTGCCGCAAACGTTGTGGCCAATGCTTACCGGTGGCAAGCGGAGTGCAGATCGTGAGTGAACAACCCAAAAGTAAAATCATCCTGGAACCTGATCAGCACAAACAGCTGATCAATCTACAACGCCGCATGCTGCTGCGCAGCGGATTAACGCTGGGTGCCGTCTCGCTGCTCAGCGGTTGTAACTTACAGGATGGCGATAGCGTCGATAAAGTTTTATGGGCGATGTCACGCTGGAACGATCGGGTACAAAGCTGGTTATTTAATGGTGAGAAGCTGGCACAAACCTATTCTGCCGATCAAATCACCCGTCCGTTCCGGTTTAATGCCTTTTATCCCGAATACAATGTGCCGGAGATAGATCTTGCGGATTACCGGCTGGAAGTGTCGGGCAAAGTCTCGAACAAAGCGCCCTGGACGTTGGAGCAATTGCAGCGCTTGCCGCAGACCGAACAAATTACTCGCTTGATTTGCATTGAAGGCTGGAGCGCGATTGGCCAATGGCGCGGCGTTCCACTTAAGACCTTTCTGCAACACATCGGGGCCGATTTAACCGCACGCTATGTCGGTTTCAAATGCGATGATCGTTACTATTCCAGCCTGGATATGCCCACGGCGCTGCATCCACAAACTATTCTCGCGCTGGATTTTGACAACAAACCGCTGCCGCCAGATTTCGGTTATCCGCTGCGGCTGCGCGTGCCCACCAAGCTTGGCTTCAAGAACGCCAAGCATATCGGCGCGATCTTTGTTACCGATCAGAATCCAGGCGGCTATTGGGAAGATCAGGGCTATAACGGTTTTAGCGGGATTTAGTGAACAAAAAGTGTGCAATTGTTCACGCTTTTGATTATTTTCTGGCCTAACCATTTCTTGCATGTTCTACTGTGCCACCTCGCAGTAACGCGTTCAGAATCCTCCTGCATCTTGTCCGATGCGCTTACTAATCGAACTCTACTGCAATCTGATAGTCACACTAACGTTCGATAAAGCGCATCACTCCAGGGAAACACCATTTTTCATGAATTATATTAAGAGTTTAACCCAGCAAAAGTTGTCGCTATTGCTGGCGTTGTACATCGGTATCCTACTGAATTTACCAATTTTTTATCGCCGTTTTGACGGTTTCTTGACGCATTCCACACTGTTAAATTGGGTGACTGCAGCCACAGAAGTCATTGCGATTGTCATACTGACTTTTTTCCTCATGCGTTTGTTGTCGCTAGGCGGCAAGAAAATCTATCGTGTGCTCGCCACCTGTATCGTGCTGATCTCTGTTGCTTCAGCCTATTACATGGCTTTTTTCAATGTGGTGATTGGCTACGGCATCGTGGCATCGGTGATGACCACCGATATGGATTTGTCGAAAGAGGTCATTGGGTTTCACTTCGTGGCGTGGATGGTGCTGGTTAGTGCATTGCCGCTGCTGATGATTTGGCGAAATAACCTTCGCCTGACGCTCAATGAACAGCTGCGTACGCCGGGTCATCGCCTTAAACCGACGTTAGTCATGTTAGTTTGCGTCGCGCTGGTTTGGTTGCCGATTCGCTATTTCGACAAGCTGCAAAAAGCCAATGAAGAGATAACCAACATCGATCTGCCAAGCTACGGCGGCGTGGTTGCACACTCTTATCTGCCTTCTAACTGGCTGGCCGCGGTTGGACTGTTTGCCTGGACGCGACTGGATGAAACCCTGGAGAGCCAGGAACTGCTCGATCCCGCGAAGAAATTTACCTATGTTGCGCCGCAAGGTTTGGATGACACCTATGTAGTGTTTGTCATCGGTGAAACCACCCGTTGGGATCACATGGGCATGCTCGGTTATGAACGTGATACCACGCCAAAACTCTCTAAAGAGAAAAACCTGGTCGCGTTCCGTGGCGAATCCTGTGATACCGCGACGAAGCTTTCTCTGCGCTGCATGTTTGTGCGCGAAGGCGGCACAATGGACACACCGGGACGCACGCTGAAAGAGCAGAACGTCTTTGCAGTGATGAAAGAGCTGGGCTTCACTTCTGAGCTGTTCGCAATGCAGAGTGAAGTGTGGTTTTACGATAACGTCAACGCGAACAACTTCGCTTTCCGCGAGCAGATTGGCTCCGAGAAGCGTAATCAGGGTAAATCGGTCGACGACATGCTGCTGGTGCCTGAGTTAAAAACGTCGCTGGAGCGTTTCCCGAAAGGCAAACACTTAGTGGTTTTGCACACCAAGGGTTCGCATTATCTCTATTCGCAGCGTTATCCACGTAGCTTTGCGCGGTATCAGCCGGAATGTATGGGCGTTGACGAGACGTGCAGCAAAGCACAATTGATCAACGCTTATGACAACTCAGTGTTGTATGTCGACACCATGCTCGACAGCGTTTTGGATCAGCTGCGTGATAAGAAAGCGATTGTTTTCTATGCAGCCGATCATGGCGAATCGATCAGTGAAAACATGCACCTGCACGGTACGCCACGTGAAATGGCACCACCAGAACAGTTCCGCGTGCCGATGATTGTTTGGGCATCAGATAAATATCTGGAAGACCCCACTAATCGTAGTAACTTTGAGCGCCTGCAGGCGCAGCAGCGCGTAGGTAAAACGCACCGCCACGTTGAGCTGTTTGATACCATTCTGGGATGTTTGGGTTATACCTCGCCAGATGGTGGCATTAAAGCGGCCAATAACTGGTGTCAGGCACCGGCTTCGAGCCAGACGAGTTCGCTATGATTGCTGCCTGGAACTTATTGACGCGTGGGTGTTTTTTTCATGCTGCATGCTTTCCAGGCGATTGACGGTCAAAGTGTAAAAAGCGGTTGACGCTCCCGGTGGGTCGCAGTAACATGCGCCCCCATCGGCGAGTAGCGCAGCTTGGTAGCGCATCTGGTTTGGGACCAGAGGGTCGGAGGTTCGAATCCTCTCTCGCCGACCACATTTAGAAAACCTGCTTTTAAAGCAGGTTTTTTTTCGCCTGTAGTAAACAGAGGATGAGAACCTCCGAAGGAGGTTTGAGCCGAGCGTAGCGAGACCACGTTGCTTCAGCAACGGCCCGCAGGGCGCTTCTCAGCGAGAAGCGTAATCCTCTCTCGCCGACCACATTTAGAAAACCTGCTTTTAAAGCAGGTTTTTTTTCGCCTGTAGTAAACAGAGGATGAGAACTTCAGAAGGAGGTTTGAGCCTCGGCAAAAGAGTTATCCCCCTAAAGCCGTTTAATCAAATCGCTTAGACCAAACCTTCCGATAACTTCCTAATAATCCTCATTCGCCGTTGTTAATTATCCTGGCTGTAATGTCGCTTGCTTATCCTTTGTAGGCCTTGCTGCATCGGGCCTGCGTAGTTAATTTGCGACACATTCTTCTTATGACCGAAAGCTGCATATTGCTGATTTCTTATACCATTGAGACAGCATATTTCGCTGGTTGAACGTCATAACGCACGGTGAATCGTTCAGTTATTCAACATTTGCCGGTAAAAGTTTTTTGTTTTTTAGCGGTGAGAATCACTAGCGTCAAAGTTAAGAGCCAGCACAAAGCACGGTTTTTAAGCTAATGACACTGTGTAATGTGTGGCATTTCAGCGGAAACTGTTTTTTTTAGCGTTGCTTGCTATCCCTCACACTCTGTGTAAATAACTAACCGTTGTATTGACGTTCTTTGCAACTGTTGACAAATTGATGCGTCAATAAAGAAGCAGAAGCGGCGTTGTCTGGCAGATTCCACGGTGTCAGAGAAATCAAAAATAACGTTTCGCTCTTTTCCACCGAAAAGGTGGGTCGCCTGAACCGCATAAAAAAATCAGAGGTCAGGTAATGCACACAACATCACATCACAATGGAGCAAAAGCATGATCAACTCCCTGGCTAAATCCAGGATGCTGAAGGTCGGTCTGAGCCTGATTGCCATGACTGTAGCCGCCGGTGTTCAGGCAAAAACCCTCGTTTATTGTTCTGAAGGTTCCCCGGAAGGTTTTAACCCGCAGCTGTTCACCTCTGGCACCACCTATGACGCCAGCTCACGCCAGATTTATAACCGTCTGGTTGAGTTCACTATCGGCACGACCGAGTTGCACGCTGCTTTGGCAGAAAAGTGGGACGTCAGTGAAGATGGCAAAACCTACACTTTCCACCTGCGTAAAGGTGTGAAGTGGCAAACCACCAAAGACTTTAAACCGACGCGCGATTTAAACGCCGACGATGTGGTGTTCACTTTTGAACGTCAGCTGGATACAAACAACAAATATCATGGTGTTTCCGGCGGCAGCTATGAGTATTTCCAGGGCATGGATATGCCTAATCTGATCAGCAAAATCGAAAAAGTGGACGAGAATACCGTGCGCTTTGTGCTGACACGTCCTGAAGCGCCGTTCCTTGCCGACCTTGGTATGGACTTCGCCTCAATTCTGTCAAAAGAGTACGCCGATAACATGCTGAAAGCCGGTACGCCGGAAAAAGTGGATCTTAACCCAGTGGGTACCGGTCCGTTCCAGCTGCTGCAATACCAGAAAGACTCACGCATCCTTTATAAAGCTAACCCGGATTATTGGGGAACCAAGCCAAAAATCGATCGTTTAGTCTTCTCGATTACGCCAGATGCATCGGTTCGTTACGCAAAACTGCAGAAGGGCGAATGCCAGGTAATGCCGTATCCAAATCCGGCAGACATTGCGCGCATGAAGCAGGATAAGAACATCAACCTGTATGAGCAGGCTGGCCTGAACGTCGGCTATCTCTCCTATAACGTTGAGAAAAAACCGCTGGATAACCTGAAAGTGCGTCAGGCACTGACCATGGCGGTCAACAAAAAAGCGATCATCCAGGCGGTTTATCAAGGTGCGGGCCAGCCGGCTAAAAACCTGATCCCACCAACGATGTGGGGCTATAACGATGCCGTTGAGGATTATCCTTACGATGTTGAAAAAGCCAAAGCGCTGCTGAAAGAAGCGGGTATGTCGGATGGTTTCTCCATCGATCTGTGGGCAATGCCGGTTCAGCGTCCTTACAACCCGAACGCGCGCCGTATGGCGGAGATGATTCAGTCCGACTGGGCGAAGATTGGCGTAAAAGCCAAAATCGTTACCTATGAGTGGGGCGAGTATCTGAAGCGTGCCAAAGCGGGTGAACATCAGACTGTGATGATGGGTTGGACGGGCGACAATGGGGATCCGGATAACTTCCTCGCTACGCTGTTCAGCTGTTCAGCGGCGAAAGATGGCTCTAACTACTCGCGCTGGTGTGATAAATCCTTTGAGGATCAAATCCAACCGGCACGTGCGACCGCCGACCAGGCGAAGCGCATCGAGTATTACAAGCAGGCTCAAGTTGTGAT
The DNA here is from genome assembly GCF_022761075.1 of Pantoea sp. MQR6. Classification (NCBI taxonomy): domain Bacteria; kingdom Pseudomonadati; phylum Pseudomonadota; class Gammaproteobacteria; order Enterobacterales; family Erwiniaceae; genus Pantoea; species Pantoea sp. MQR6. The sequence continues at coordinate 114,602 of NZ_JAKYXB010000006.1, read as the reverse complement.
GCATGACCAGGCACCGGCGCTGATGATCGCGCACTCAACGGTATTTGAACCGGTCAGCAAAAAAGTCACCGGCTATAAAGTCGATCCGCTTGGCGGACACTACTTTGCTCAGGTAGACATTCAAGAGTAATCATTGCCCTTTTCCGGGGTGGCTACGCGTCACCCCGGCTTTATCTCCCTGTTTTACTGGAAACGGTAGAGGCGCAGCCAGTCTGCGTCGCGGTCGAGGCTACTCGATCGTCAGATGTAAGCAATAACTAACCTCGCGACGACGGTCGCGTGGGCAAGAGAGAACCCGGAATATGCTGCAGTTCGTACTCCGACGTCTGGGACTTGTCATCCCGACATTTATCGGTATTACCCTGTTGACCTTCGCGTTTGTTCACATGATCCCGGGCGATCCGGTGCTGATCATGGCGGGCGAACGTGGTATTTCCCCTGAACGCCACGCGCAGTTAATGGCGATGTTTGGCCTCGATCAACCGCTGTGGAAACAATACCTGCACTATATCAATGGTGTGATGCACGGCGACTTAGGTATTTCGCTGAAAAGCCGCATTCCGGTATGGGATGAGTTCGTGCCACGCTTCCAGGCCACGCTTGAGCTGGGTTTCTGCGCCATGCTTTTCGCTGTCGCTGTAGGCATTCCGGTGGGTGTGCTGGCTGCGGTGAAACGTGGCTCTATCTTTGATCACACGGCGGTAGGCATCGCGCTGACCGGCTACTCCATGCCGATTTTCTGGTGGGGCATCATGCTGATCATGCTGGTATCGGTGCAGCTGAACCTGACGCCAGTATCAGGGCGCGTTGGCGACACGGTGTTTCTTGATGACACCAATCCGCTGACCGGTTTCATGCTGATCGACACCCTGATTTGGGGCGAGCCAGGCGATTTCAAAGATGCTGTGATGCACATGATTTTGCCAGCCATCGTGCTCGGCACCATTCCGCTGGCGGTGATTGTGCGTATGACGCGCTCCGCCATGTTGGAAGTACTCAGTGAAGATTACATCCGTACCGCGCGCGCCAAAGGGCTAACGCGTATGCGCGTGATTGTGGTTCACGCCCTGCGTAATGCTATGTTGCCGGTCGTGACGGTGATTGGTTTGCAGGTGGGGACGTTGCTGGCGGGTGCGATTCTGACCGAAACCATCTTCTCCTGGCCGGGCCTTGGTCGCTGGCTGATCGAAGCATTGCAGCGCCGCGATTATCCGGTGGTGCAGGGCGGCGTGCTGTTGGTCGCGGTGCTGATTATCGTGGTCAACCTGCTGGTTGATTTGCTGTATGGCGTGGTTAACCCGCGCATACGTCATAAGAAATAAGGGGGAATCATGTCAATTGTTGATCCCGCGAGCGTAACCGCTGCACCGAAGCCGATGACCCCCGTTCAGGAATTCTGGCACTACTTCAAACGTAATAAAGGTGCAGTGATTGGCCTGGTTTACATCGTTATTATGCTGCTGATCGCCATCTTCGCTGATGTGCTGGCACCGCATGCGCCTGCCGAGCAGTTCCGAGATGCATTGCTTCATCCGCCAGTTTGGCAGGAAGGCGGTAGCTGGAGTTATATCCTTGGTACGGATGACGTAGGCCGCGACGTGCTGTCGCGTCTGATGTACGGCGCGCGCCTGTCGCTGCTGGTCGGGTGTCTGGTGGTGGTGCTGTCACTGATCTTTGGGGTGATATTCGGCTTGATGGCCGGTTATCTTGGCGGCGTGGTTGATAACACGATCATGCGTCTGGTGGATATCATGCTGGCGCTGCCAAGCCTGCTGCTGGCGCTGGTGCTGGTGGCTATTTTCGGACCGTCGATCGTCAATGCCTCTATCGCACTGACTTTTGTGGCGCTGCCGCACTACATTCGTCTAACGCGCGCGGCGGTATTGGTCGAAGTGAACCGTGATTACGTCACCGCGTCGAGCGTGGCAGGTGCCGGTACGCTGCGTCAGATGTTCGTTAATATTCTGCCTAACTGCATGGCACCGCTGATCGTGCAGGCATCATTAGGTTTCTCCAACGCCATTCTGGATATGGCGGCGTTGGGCTTTCTCGGTATGGGTGCGCAACCGCCAACGCCGGAGTGGGGCACCATGCTCTCCGACGTATTGCAGTACGCGCAAAGTGCCTGGTGGGTGGTGACTTTCCCTGGATTAGTCATTCTGCTTACCGTGCTGGCATTTAACCTGATGGGCGATGGTTTGCGTGATGCACTCGACCCGAAACTCAAGCAGTAAAGAGGCACCGAGATGGCGTTATTAAATGTAGACAAATTGTCGGTGCATTTCGGCGACGATAAAGCACCGTTTCGTGCGGTAGACCGCATCAGTTATCAAGTTGAGCAAGGCCAGGTTGTTGGGATTGTAGGTGAATCCGGTTCAGGTAAATCGGTAAGCTCGCTGGCCATTATGGGGCTGATCGACTTTCCCGGCAAAGTCATGGCTGAGAAGCTCGAGTTTAATCAGAGCGACCTGAAGCGCATCTCCGAGAAAGAGCGCCGCCAGCTGGTGGGTGCGGAAGTGGCGATGATTTTTCAGGACCCGATGACCAGCCTGAACCCGTGTTACACCGTGGGCTTTCAGATTATGGAAGCGATTAAAGTGCATCAGGGTGGCAACAAGAAAACGCGACGTCAGCGTGCCATTGATCTGCTGAATCAGGTCGGCATTCCCGATCCCGCTTCGCGTCTGGATGTTTATCCGCATCAGCTGTCGGGTGGGATGAGCCAGCGCGTCATGATTGCGATGGCAATTGCCTGTCGCCCAAAACTGCTGATTGCCGATGAGCCAACGACCGCGCTCGACGTAACCATTCAGGCGCAAATCATTGAGCTGCTGCTGGAGTTGCAGCAGCAGGAAAACATGGCGTTGATCCTGATTACTCACGATCTGGCGCTGGTGGCTGAAGCTGCACATCACATTATTGTGATGTATGCCGGTCAGGTGGTGGAAAGCGGGAAAGCGACGGACATCTTTAAAGCGCCTCGCCATCCTTATACGCAAGCCTTGCTGCGTGCGCTGCCAGAGTTTGCGGCGGATAAAGCGCGTCTGGCGTCATTGCCTGGCGTGGTGCCGGGTAAATATGATCGTCCGCTCGGCTGCCTGCTTAATCCACGCTGTCCTTATGCCACCGATCATTGCCGTCAGGTAGAGCCTGAATTACGCGATATTCCAGGGCGTCAGTCCAAATGTCACTATCCGCTGGACGATGCCGGGAGACCAACTTATGAGTCTTGAGAAAACCAAGCAGGATTACCTGCTGCAGGCCATTGACCTGAAAAAACACTACCCCGTGAAAAAAGGACTTTTCGGTCAGGAACGTCTGGTTAAAGCGCTGGATGGGGTTTCATTCAATCTCGAACGCGGCAAAACATTGGCTGTGGTGGGCGAATCGGGCTGTGGTAAATCCACGCTGGGCCGCTTGCTGACGATGATCGAAACGCCAACCGAAGGGCAACTTTACTGGCATGGCCAGGATTTGTTGAAGCACGATCCGCAGGCACAGAAGCTGCGTCGACAGAAAATCCAGATTGTGTTCCAGAATCCTTACGGTTCGCTCAATCCGCGCAAAAAAGTCAGTCAGATTCTTGAAGAGCCACTGGTGATCAACACTTCACTGACTAAAGCGGAGCGCCGCGAAAAAACGCTGGAGATGATGGCGAAGGTCGGCCTGAAAACAGAACACTATGATCGCTACCCGCATATGTTCTCGGGCGGCCAGCGTCAGCGTATCGCCATTGCGCGTGGCTTGATGCTCGATCCCGATGTGCTGATCGCTGATGAACCGGTTTCGGCGCTCGACGTTTCAGTGCGTGCTCAGGTGCTGAACCTGATGATGGATCTGCAGCAGGACATGGGTTTGTCATACGTCTTTATTTCGCATGATTTGTCAGTGGTGGAGCACATTGCTGATGAAGTCATGGTGATGTACCTCGGACGTTGTGTCGAGAAGGGCAGTAAAGAGGCGATTTTCTCAAACCCGCGCCATCCGTATACCCAGGCGCTGTTATCGGCGACGCCGCGTCTCAATCCAGACGATCGCCGCGAGCGCATCAAACTGACCGGCGAATTGCCAAGTCCGCTGAGTCCGCCGCCGGGCTGCGCCTTTAACGCGCGCTGCCGTCGTCGTTTCGGCACTTGCGTACAGTTACAGCCGAAGCTGAAGCTGTATGGCGAACAGCAAATTGCCTGCTTCGCTGTCGACCAGGATGAAAATCAACCGGTCGGCGCGGCTGAAAAAGTCAGTTAATCAAAGTAATAAGGCTCCTTCTGGAGCCTTTTTTTTAAGCCAATTTTCCGCCAAAACCCTTACCAAAGCTGTTTCCCGCCCGACATGACAAACCAAAAGCCGTGAAAATCATTTATGAAGATTAACCCTTGGTAAACTTGCCGAAAAAAACAGCGAAAGAGTTAACCTGCCATAACGCAGTCAATCTCAGCTAATAACGTCTGTTTAACGTTAAGAGTCAGTCTGAATTTAGTCAGTATTTGGGACTAAAAGCGCTGTTAACAACGATGGTCGTGCCAGCTCAAGGTCGGATGAATGACTACACAGTTTTGTTAATGTTATGTTGCTTGATTTAACTTAAGGCTATCTTATTAATTTCCAGGCATAAACAGTTAACAACCGCGTTTTATCGTTAAATTTCAATCTATCTGATTAAACTCTTTTATTGAATGTGCTGTTTTTGTAATCAGATTTATCTCACTGTGTTTAAAGGGATGTGATATATTCCAGGATAATTCCCCCCTTGTTGTAGGCCACGGCCAATGAAGAATTACGACGATTTACAGCGTTTTAAAGAGAAGACGCAGACGCTCGATATCGCCTTTAAAGATATGTCTGGCCAGACGCAGGAAGCGGCGGAACAGAGTAAATGGGCATTGATTCGCCAGTTGGCAAAAGATGACCAAACCACCCCTTTTGATAGCAATCAGCGTATCGATCTGCCGCAGCCGCAGCCGATTCGTGGTGACGAATTCAGCGATCCCGCGCAAGGCGTGACGTCGCGCCCTGCTGGATTGGCGACGCCTTCCTCGGCACGTGGCTCAATTCTGGATAGCCTAACGCCTAACGCGTCGGTTGCCCCTGTTGCCGCGCCTACATCGGGTTTGTCTTCACTGTTTCCACCACCGCTTGCTCAAGCTCAGCCGGTTGCAGAGCCTGTCACTCAACCTGCGCCCGCCGCTTTTCAGCCTGCTCCGGCTATGATTCAACCCGTGGCTGTTCCCGCACAAGCTGCACCTGTTGCTCAACCTAAGCCTGTGTTTGCCGCAGCGTCTGCGCCTGTGGCGGCACCTGCCGCTGTTTCCAGCGCCGAGCCCGGACGTTTCGGTGCGCTGTTCCGTTCACGTAATAGCGAACCGGTCAGCCTGTCCAAAGAGACTTTACTGAAACCGTTATTGGAGAAGATTGCGTTATGCCGTTAGTTTGTGTGTGCTCGCCGAAAGGGGGTGTTGGAAAAACCACGATGGCGGCCAACCTGGCCTGGAGTCTGGCGCGTTCAGGTAGCAAAGTTCTGGCAATCGATTTCGATGTGCAGAATGCGTTACGCCTTCATTTTGGTGTGCCACTTCACGATGGGCGCGGTTTTGTGGCGCGTTCAGAAGAGCAGGCAGACTGGAGTCAGTCGATTCTCACCACTGGCGGCAACATTTTTGTGCTGCCGTATGGCGATGTTACCGAACCACAACGTGAACGGTTTGAAGAGAATCTGTCAAAAGATCCGCATTTCCTCCGCCGCGGTCTTGATACGGTACTGAATTACCCTGGCTTAGTGATCGTCGCCGATTTTCCGCCCGGCCCAGGCCCGGCGCTTAAAGCAATCAGCGCATTAGCCGATATGCATTTAGTGGTGATGTTAGCGGATACCGCATCGGTCTCATTATTGCCGCATATTGAGGAGAACCGAATGATTGGTCAGCCCCTCAATACTAAACAAGGACATTATTTCGTTCTGAACCAATGCGACAATCGCCGCAATATTAACCGTGACGTTACGGCATTTATACAGCAGCGCCTGGGCGATAATTTGTTAGGTGTGGTTCATCGTGATGAAAGCGTGGGTGAAGCGAATGCCTCACAGCAATCTGTTTATGATTTCAGTCCTGCTTCCGCTGCAGCGTTTGATATTGAACTGATTGCTAAACGCGTCGCCAATATTCTGGATATCACCGTAGGTAACGGCGAAGTTCAGGCCCCCATTCGCACCAGCCACTATTAATCGCCTGGCCTCGCCAGGTGCGTTAAAAAAACAGAGCTCTTTTAGGGTGATTCATGAGTAAAATCGGGTTTTACCTGCTGCTGCTGGTGCTTGCACCGGTCGCTGCGGTGATCATCATCACGCCGATGGATAGCCAAAAGCAGTATATTTTTGGCTTAATCAGCATCGTTATGATGTTTTTATTGGGTTTCAGTAAAAGCCGCAAAATAACTGTGGTCATGGTGATTCTTTCCGCGCTGATGTCCACCCGATATATTTGGTGGCGCACCACTGAGACGCTGCATTTTAATTCAGAAATTGAAGCCATCATGGGCATCGGCTTATATTTAGCGGAGCTTTATGTCTGGCTGATATTAATTTTGGGCTTTCTGCAAACCACCTGGCCATTAAAGCGCACCATTGAACCGCTGCCGGATGATACTAGCCTGTGGCCAACGGTCGATATTTACGTGCCGAGCTATAACGAAAGTCTGGACGTCGTGCGCGACACCGTTCTGGCCGCACAGTGCATCGACTATCCGCGCGACAAGTTAAAAGTCTATTTGCTGGATGATGGCAAGCGCAGCGAGTTTGCGGTATTCGCCGCCGATGTTGGCGTGGGTTACATCACCCGTGACAACAATAATCACGCAAAAGCCGGCAACCTCAACCATGCGATGAAAATCACCAAAGGTGAGCTGATTTGCATTTTTGACTGTGACCACGTTGCGACCCGCACCTTTTTGCAGGCGACTGTGGGCCCGTTCCTGAAAGATCCCAAGCTGGCGCTGTTACAGACGCCACACTACTTCTATTCTCCCGATCCATTCGAGCGCAACCTGCGCGCAGCGCGCAGTATTCCCAACGAAGGCTCGCTGTTTTACGGCCCGGTTCAGCAGGGTAACGACAACTGGAACGCAACCTTTTTCTGCGGTTCTTGTGCGGTGATTCGCCGTTCAGCGCTGGAAGAGATTGGCGGCTTTGCGGTTGAAACCGTGACCGAAGATGCGCACACCGCATTGAAAATGCAGCGTCTGGGTTGGGGATCGGCGTTCCTGTCGATTCCACTGGCGGCGGGCCTCGCGACAGAGCGCCTGGGTTTGCACATTGTTCAGCGTACCCGCTGGGCGCGTGGCATGACGCAGATCTTTCGCGTCGATAATCCGCTGTTTGGTCGTGGGCTGAAATGGCAGCAGCGTTTGTGCTATCTCAACGCCATGTTGCACTTCCAGTTTGGTCTGCCGCGCGTTGCCTTTCTAACGGCACCGCTGGCTTACTTGCTGTTTAATCTCAATATTATTCACTCCTCTGCCTCGTTGATCTTTGCCTATGTTTTGCCGCATCTGGTGATGTCGCTTTACGTCAACTCGCGGATGAATGGCCGTTTCCGTTACACCTTCTGGGGTGAAATCTATGAAACGGTGATGTGTTTCCATCTGATCATCCCGACGATTTTGACCATGCTGTCACCCAAGCACGGCAAATTTAACGTGACCGATAAAGGCGGTGTGCTGGATCAGGGCTTCTTCGATTTCCACATTGTGCGTCCTCACGTCATCGTGGCGGTGCTGCTGACCGTCGGCATCGTTGCTGGCGTGGTACGTGCGGTGATGCATGATTATTTCGGTGTCGATCCTTACGTTATTGCCCTCAACGTAGGTTGGGCGGTGTTCAGCCTGATTATCCTAATGGCGGCGATTGCGGTGGCCCGTGAAACCAAACAGGTCCGTAAAACAATCCGTATTGAGGTGCAGATCCCGGCGATTATTCACTACGCCAGCGGAATTTCCTCGCGCACCATGACCAGCGATATGTCGATGGGTGGCGCGCAGTTGGATGCACCCGATAATCGTCATGAGACGGATGAAATCGAAGAGATCGATCTGTTGCTGAAGTCCGGCACCATTACCATTCCCGTGAGTAAAATTTCCGGCGATGAAAAAACCATTCGCCTGCGTTTTGGCGCCATGCCGCTGTCACGTCGCCGCGAGTTGGTTCGCGTGGTATTGGCGCGTGCCGATGCCTGGATTCAGCCGGAGTATAAGAAAGATAATCCGCTGGTTTCGCTCGGCACTATCGTTCGCACGGTATTTGAACTGTTCTGGCTGACCTGGAAAGGCCGCCACGACAAGCGGAAACACGCCGAACAGGCCGCCGCCGCGAAAGAGGACAGCGCAGCATGAAAACCTTGACGCAAACTCTGCTGGCAAGCTCGCTGGCAGCTGCGCTGTTGCTGACGCCCGCCTGGGCAGAAACGCCGCCCACAGAAAACAACGGCTATGATGCGCCGGTGAACAGTGCAGCGCCCAGCGACCAACCCGTTAACGATGCCGCGCCTGCGGTGACGCAGGACAGCAGTGCGCTTTCACAAGTGCCGCCGCCAGAAGGGCTGCAAAATGCCGATCCGCAACTGGAAGCGGCAGCCAGCGCGCTGCCTTACGCACCAGGTCAGGAAATCACTGCGCCTGAGCCGCTGCCGGTGATCAGCGCGGCCCTGAATCAGCCGATCAGCAGCGCCATTACCGTGGCGCAAATGGGCCAGACTCAAGGCATCACGCTGACTGGCGGTCAGCTGCAATCCGGTATTGTCTTTACGCTGCCAAATGATGAAGTCATCACCAATGCGCATCTCAATTTGTCTTTGCGCGTGTCGCAAGCGCTGGCTGCGCGTAACACCTCGCTGCAACTGATGCTCAATGGTCAGCCGCTGGGGACGCTGCCGCTGGGTTCCAGCGACAGCGATGTCAGCGACTACCAGCTGGATATTCCCGCAGCGATGGTGGTGTCGAGCAATAATCTCAGCTTTAAAATCAACGATGCAGACAAACTGCTGTGCGAGAAAGAGAGCGCCGAGCAGTATCAGGTAACGATTTTGCCGAAAACTACGCTGACGCTTGAAGGGCAACAGCTGAACATTGGCACTGCTCTGCGTAACTTCCCGCGCCCGTTCCTCGATCCGCAACGTATGACGGCAAGCGCCGTAACCATGGGATTTGCCAGCAACGTTGCGCCAGATTCGATTAGCGCGGCGGCGTTGGTGGCGTCCTGGTTGGGCATTCAGAGTGATTATCGCGGCATCCGTTTTCCGGTGATGCGCGGTGAACTGCCAGAGAAAAACGGCATTCTGTTCGGTCATCCGGGCGACAAGATCGGCACGCTGACCTTCCCGGCGGTCACTGGCCCGCATCTGCAGGTAGTCGATAATCCGAACAACCCGGTTTACAAGCTGTTGCTGGTGAGCGGCGAAGATGAGAAGCAGCTGCGTCAGGCGGCTTACCGTTTGACTTCACAGCCGCTGACCACCGATGGCAGCGCGCTGCAAGTGCAGCCGCAGTCAATCGCCAACCGTCAGCCTTACGATGCGCCACGCTGGATCAACACCAGCCGCCCGGTGCGTCTGAGTGAGCTGTTGCGTAAAGATCAGAGCCTGACCAGCACCGGAATCTGGCACGATGCGATGCGCGTTAACTTCCGCGCCGCGCCCGACCTGTTCCTGTGGGATGGCGACACTGTGCCGGTTAATCTGCACTATCGCTTCCCGTCAGAAAGCTGGATTGATGAAAACGCCTCGTTACTCAACGTGACGCTGAACGGCACCTTCCTGCGTAATCTGACGGTAAACAAAGTCGGCCTGCTGGAAAATGCCTGGCATCGTTTGGGCGGTGATGCGCGTCAGGAGCAGTATCAGCTCAACCTCGATCCTTACCTGATCTACGGCGACAACCAGTTGGCGCTCTATTTCAACATCAAGCCAAAGGCCGATGCGCCATGCGGTGTACTGCTGAATAACAACATTAAGAGCCGCATCGAAGAGGATTCTTGGATTGATTTAAGCCATACGCGTCACTTCAGCATGTTGCCGAATCTCTCCTACTTTGTTGGTGCATCATTCCCGTTCACGCGGCTGGCGGACTTTGGCCAGACCACACTGCTGCTGCCAGAAGAGCCCACCGATGCGGAGATCTCTACCCTGCTGGATCTGGCTGCGCGAGCCGGTAACGCAACGGGCGTAGCACTGGCTCAGAATCAGGTGCTGTTTGGCCTGCCAAACGGCGGCACCAACCTGGCGCGTTTACAGCAGAGTGATGTGCTTGCCATTAGCACCACCGGCAACAGCGCGTTTAATCAGGCGATGCTGGCAAATTCACCTTACGAAGCCAGCGGCAGCACCTTTGGCGTGAAAGAGCCGAGTGCGTTGGAAAAAGCCCGCGCCTGGCTGATGGGGGATTGGTATCGCCAGCAGCTGGACGCCGATCGTTATTTCTCTTCGAATGAGTCATGGCGTGGCTTCCTGAGCTATCGCTCACCCTGGAACCCGGATCGCCTGGTGGTGATGACGGTTGCAAGCAGTGACGATCAGCTGCTGCGTCTGCATAACGATTTAAGTTCAGCGCGCATCAATGCCGGCATTCGTGGCGATACCGCCATCATTACTGATGAAAACGGTATCCGCAGCTTCCGCGTCGGGCCGCAGTTCCCGAGCGGAGAAATGCCGTGGTACATGATGGTGGTGTGGTATGCCAACCAGCATTCTGTGCTGTTGGCGATGACGGCGCTGTTGCTTTCGGCATTGGTGGGAAGCGCGGTGTGGGTAATGTTGAAACGTCACGCAGGACGCCGCCTCAACTACAAAAATGATCGTGATTCCGGCAAGAAGTAAGGAACAATAATGAAAAAAAATCTGTTGAGTGCCGGCATACGTCACGCGCTGTTTCTGGGCGGCGCACTGACACTTTCTCAGCCGCTGTTGGCGGCTGAGTCCACCAATCCTGCGTTACAGGCCCTGTTTGATCAGGCGGCTTACTGGCATCAAAAAGCGCATGACGATCTGGCTAAGTCCTCGCTGCAAAAAGTATTGATGGTTGAACCCAACAATACGCAGGCGCTCTATTTGCTGGCGCTCTATTCGCAGCAGGGCGGTGATAACGCCAGCGCGGCGCAGTATCGCGCACGCCTGAGTCAGGTTTCACCCAATGATGCCCATCTGAGCGAGCTGGATAACGCTCGCCAATTGCAAACCATTCCGCAGGCGCAGCTGTCGCTGGCTCGCCAGCAGGCGCGCAGCGGCAATATCGCGGCGGCGTTGCAAACCTGGCGCAATACCTTTAGCGGCAATGAACCCCCTGCCAGCGTGGCGGCAGAATATTATCTGACCATGGCGGGCGATCGCACGCTGCTGCCGCAGGCAGTTGAAGCGCTGCGTCAGTTCTCCGCAGAACACCCGCAAGATACCGGCGCTAAGCTGGCGCTGGGTAAAGCGATGACTTATCAAGAGTCGACACGCCGTGAAGGGGTTGATGTGTTGGGATCGCTGGCGGACGGCAATAAAGATGCCGATCGATCGCTGCGTCAGGCGCTGTTGTGGCTCGCACCACAAGCCACGGATGCGGCGATCTATCAAACCTGGCAGCAGCGTCACCCGCAGGATGCTGAGGTGCTGGATTATTACCGTAAAAACGTCGGCGGTGCTGAGAAAGGCGCAGGTTTCACCGCGCTGAACAGTGGCGACGTGAGCGGTGCCCAAAGTAACTTTGAAAAAGTGCTGACTGCCAATCCGCAAGATGCCGACGCGCTGGCGGGCATGGGGTATGTCGCGCAGCGTGCAGGACGTTATCAGGACGCCGCAGATTATCTGCAACGCGCTGCTCAGATGGGAGGCGATCAAGGTGCCGAGCGTCAGAAACAGGCAGCGGATGCTCGCTTCTATGCGCAGTTGGCTAACGCACAGCAAGCGCTGAAAAGCGGTGACAGCGCGCAGGCTTTGGCTTTGAGCGAGCCGTTAACGCAGGCCGAAGGCGAAAAAGGGATTTCTGCAAAACTGTTCCGCGCCGATGTGCAGCGACGCAGTAATCAGCTGGAGCAGGCAGAACAAACTTATCGCACTGTTTTACAAAGCGATGCGGACAACCGCAGCGCGAAAGAGGGCTTGTTCTACGTGCTGCGTCAGCAGAATCGCAGTGCAGAAGCCAATACCTTGCTCTCTTCTTTACCGGACAGCGTGCGTCAAAGCGTGACGCCGCGTGGCAGCAGCATCGATCCGATTCGTCAGCAGGCCAAACGCCAGCTGGCGGCGGGCAATACCCGTGCCGCAATCGCTACACTACAACAGGGCATTCAGCGTTATCCAAACGAAGGCTGGTTGCGTCTCGACCTGGCGCGTCTCTATCGCCAGCAGGGCGACAGCCTACAAGCGGCTAACGTGATGCAGCCGGTGATGCGTAACGGCGCCAGCAGCAGCGAGCTTTACGCGGGCGCACTGAATGCCAGCGAAAGTGGTGCCTGGCAACAGGCCAGCGTGCTGCTGTCGCGGATTCCGTCCAGCGCACAAACGCGTGAGATGCGAGACCTGGCGCAGCGCGTGAACTTCAATTTGCAGATGAACACCGCCGATCAATATCTGGCGCAGGGTTCGAACGCGGCAGCAGCGAATACGCTAAAAGCGCTGGCGGCCCATCCGCCAACTAATCCAGTGGATGCGGGCAACCTGGCGCAGAAGCTGGCGAAAGCGGGCGATGTCACTACGGCGGTTGCTGTGGTGCGCGGCAACATGCAGCGCGGTGTACAGGGCAATGTAGGCGATTACGCCGCGCAGGTTAACGTGCTGAATCAGGCGGGTCTGGGCAGCGAAGCGCAGAGCTTCCTTAGCAGCCCAGAACTGCAGGCGCGCAGCACGCCAACCCAGCTGGCCGGTATTCGTAACGGTTATTTGATCAATGAAGTAGATCGCTTGCGTCAGCAGAAACAGTACGCGGCCGCTTACGACAAGCTGATCGGCGCGCTGCAACACGATCCGCAAAACCGCGATCTGATGTTCGCTATGGCACGTCTCTATCAAGACGGCAAGATGAACAAAGATGCGGGCGTGGTGTATGACTATCTGATGACGCAGGACACGCCAACGCAAGATGCGCGAGTCGGTGCCATCAATGTTGCACTGGCGCAGAACAACGTCCAGCGTGCCAATGATTTGTCACGCGGCCTGAACAGCGTGCAGACGCCCGATCGGCAACTGCTGATGGCACGCGTGGCTGAAGCCAACGGTGACCATTCACAAGCGATGGTTTATCTGCGCTCGGCGCGTGGGCAGCTGATTGGTTTGCAAGGTGCACAAGGCGGCACGCCAACCGTGGGCGGCCTGGCCTTAGCGGATAATCCGTTTATCAACCGCAGCACCTCGCCAGTAGGGCGCTCGCCGTCCAGCTACGGCACCGTGTTGCCGTGGCAAAGTGCACCGGCTGCTACCAGCAGCGCTGAAGGCGTCACGCTGGCGAGCGGCGCGAGTATGCCGTCACCGCAGACGCAGATGCTGCATCAGATCGACACCATGATGGACGATCTGCAAGAAAAAACCGGCACCTGGGCGCAGGGCACGGTGCAGGTGCGTGGACGTGATGGTGAATCGGGCCTGAGCAAACTGACCGAAGCCAAAGCGCCGCTGACCTTCTCTACCGTGCCGTTTGGTGAGTCGCGCTTCGACTTCACCCTGACGCCTGTTTCCCTGACCGCAGGCAGCGCATCGGGTGATGCATGGCGCCGTTTCGGCACCAACGCGATCACGCAAGGCAACGTTGTGGCGGCAGGCGGGGCAACCGTAACCGATCAGCCAAGCGCCACCACCGATTCACAAACCGCATCGGGCGTTGAACTGAACCTCGCCTTGAAAGGCGACAGTTACAAAGTTGATTTAGGCAGTACGCCATTGGGCCAGGATCTCAGCACGCTGGTGGGTGGCGTTCAATGGTCGCCGAAGCTGACAGACTTCCTGACGCTGATCTTGACGGGTGAACGTCGCGCAATGACTGACAGCCTGCTCTCCTACGTGGGTTTGGAAGATAAAACCAGCGGCAAGAAATGGGGCCGCGTCACCAAGAACGGCGGCAACGCTTTGCTGAGTTACGACAACGGCGATGCGGGTTTCTATGTCGGCGCGGGCGGCTACAGCTATATTGGTGAAAACGTGGCCAGCAACACCAGTATGCAGGCAACCGCTGGCGCGTATGTGCGTCCTTATCATTACGACGACCGCGAGCTGAAAGTGGGCATGAGCCTGTCGTGGATGGATTTTTCGAAAAACCTGAGCTATTTCAGCTACGGTCAGGGCGGTTACTTCAGCCCGCAGAACTATGCTTCGGTGTCGTTCCCGGTCGATTTCTCACGCAAGTTTGATGACCTGAAAGTCAACGTTGGCGGTTCGGTCGGTTATCAATCCTACAGCCAGGATAAGAGCGCCTACTTCCCGGACGATCCAAACCTTCAGTCACAAATGGAAGCGCTGGCTGCCTCGGGTAGCGCGAAGAGCGCCTTCTATTCGGGCGACAGCAAAAACGGCATCGGCTATAACCTGCATGCTGGCGCGGATTACAAGATCAACAAAGACGTGACGATTGGTGGCCAGCTTGGCTATGACACCTTTGGCGATTACAACGAAAGCACGGCGCAGTTGAATGTCCGTTACATGTTCGGAGAAAAGTAATGAGTGAACATTTTGGTGGGGCATCGCATCCGCATCAACCCGGCTGGTTTGATCTGGTCAGCGTATTGCTGGAAGGCATGGTCGCCAACGCCGGCCAGGCTGAAGCAGAAGCCTTTTTACAGAATAGGGGTGAATCACTGGCTGCGCGCTACCCTTTGCCAGAAGCACGCACTGTCCAGGATCTGGAGCGCGAAATTAACCTACAACTGGCACGTTTTAACTGGGGTTTTGTGCAGCTGCAACCGCAAGATAACGCGCTGCTGCTGAAGCATCATGCGTTGCCAGCCGGTGATAATGCGCAGGCAGTAGCAGACTGGCAATCTGCTTTTGGCGCGGTACTGGCCGGATTATATTCGGGCTGGCTGCAAGGCCAGGGCGGTAGCGCAGCAGTACAAATCGTACTTGAACTGAATGACGGCAATACGCTGCATTATCGATATCAATAGGACGTTGGAATGAGAGCGAAGTTCTGCCTGAGATGGCTATTTTGTTGTTTGATAATGGCTTTTAGCGTGCAAGCTAGTGCAAGTGGCTGGGATACGTTCAAAAGCCGCTTTGTGATGCCAGAAGGGCGCATCATTGATACCGCGAATAACAACGTCAGCCATACCGAAGGTCAGGGTTATGGCATGTTGCTGGCGGTAGCTAATGATGATCGCGCCACTTTTGACCAGCTTTGGCTGTGGACGCAAACGCATTTGCGCAATGCACAAAACGACCTGTTTTACTGGCGCTACACACCGGGCAACGACAATCCTGTTGCGGATAAAAACAATGCTTCAGACGGCGATGTCTTGATTGCCTGGGCGCTGCAACGTGCAGCGCAGAAATGGCAGGCAAATGAGTATCAGCAGGCTTCGGATCGTATTCAGCGCGCCATTGTGAAGCTCAATGTGATCACCTTTGGCGGCCATACCGTGATGCTGCCGGGTGCGCAGGGCTTTAATAAAAACAGCTATGTGGTGCTGAATCCGTCTTATTTCCTGTTTGCGGCCTGGCAGGCGTTCGCGCAGCGCAGCCATCTTCAGGTCTGGAGCAAACTGATCGATGATGGCAACGATTTGCTGAGCGAAATGCATTTCGGCAAAACCGGCCTGCCGCTGGATTGGGTAGCCTTGAACGCGGATGGATCGCTGGCACCCGCATTGGGCTATTCCAACCGCTTTAGTTATGACGCGATTCGTATTCCGCTCAATATCTGGTGGTACGATCCGCAAAGCCTGGCATTGGGGCCGTTCCAGCGTGTCTGGCAGGGTTACAGTCGTCAGCAAACGCCTGCCTGGTTTGATGTGTTGGCCAATACGCCGGCACCTTATAACCTCGAGGGTGGATTGTTAGCGGTGCGGGATTTGACGATGAATCAAACCGGTTACATCAGCGATACCCTCGCCCCGGATCAGAACTACTTCTCCTCTAGCCTGCAGTTACTGACGTGGCTGGCGCTTCAGGATAAGCACTGAGTTAAGTGCTCTGCGCATGTTTTTTTGTTCTCTGCGCGCTGTCCCCCATCCCAGCCTTCCCCCGCGACGCGGGGGAAGGAGACGCTGCCACATGCAGCTTTAATACTCGCATATGGCAGCATCTTCCTCCCCCATTTATGGGGGAGGATTGAGGTGGGGGGCAAACGACCTCGCCCTTATGAGGATTGAGGTGGGGGGCAAACGACCTCCTCTGCGCGCTGTCCCCCATCCCGGCCTTCCCCCGCGACGCGGGGGAAGGAGACGCTGCCACATGCAGCCTCATCACTAACATATGGCAGCATCTTCCTCCCCCATTTATGGGGAGGACCGAGGTGGGGGACAAACGACCTCACACTTATGAGGATTGAGGTGGGGGACAGACGACCTCGCACTTAAAAAGGTTGGGACCAGCATCCCTACTGCGGATAAGCCACCCAATCGCCGCCATTAAGGCGAATCCAGGGTTTGCCCTGATACATCACCACCACCGCATTATCATTTTCAGAGACCACAGGCGTTTGCGGCAGATTGTCGGTCAAGGCTGACATATTCACATTCGGCGCATTAAATACCTGGCCATCAATTACCCGCGAAACCAGCGCTGAAATCGCCTGCAAGCTGGTGGGCGTATCAATCGTTAACGGCTGCCCCTGATGGGGTGCTTTCATGCCGACAAATTTAATGCCTACCGGCACATGTGTGATGCTGGGGCTGGGAATGTCGCGTAAACCTGACATCTGCATTTTGTCACCCTGCAACGCTGCGCCATGCTCCGGCACCACCACCACCATGACTCGACGGCCCGATTTCTCCAGATTATTCAGGAAGCTATCGAGTTGGTTAAACAGTTGCTGCGCACGCGGTTTCCAGGCGGCGGTTTGGCTACTGCCCAGTTCACGCGTGCCGTCATGCAGCGGAATCAGGTTATAAAAAGTCGCGCTGCGGGCATCATTACTTTTGCTGCGTTCATCTAACCAGCGCTGCATAAGCTGCGCATCATTGAACACTGTCGACCCTTCAAACGACGTCAGCGCAGGTGCGATACCCACTTGCGACATCAGCGGTGCCTGCAAATCACCATAATCACGCAGCTCTTTAAGATAGCCACCAAACACGCCGGTGTGATCCATCATCAACTGCTGTTTAAAACCCAGCTTAGCGAGATTATCAAACAGGTAGCAGCGCTGATCGGTGGGCTTATAGAGATCGCTGTGCGAGGTTTGCCCACAGCTGGCGCGCAGTAAACGCAGGCCGGCCGGGCCGCTGTAACCGGTTGCCGAGTTATAGTTATTCAACACAATATCAAAGTGCTGCCACAGTGGATGATTGCGCAGTTGAGCGCTATCAACATCTGACCAGGCCAGCGAGCAAATGTTGACGATTAAAATATCAAACGGCTGCGAATCCGCCGGAAGCGCGGCAGGGAATTCTGTCACACGCTGGCGTTCACTGTCGTAAAAACGGTTGAGCCAGGCCGTCAAGTTAGCGCTGCTGGGCGGTGCAGACTGATCGAGCGGGTCTGACGAATTAACGACGGCTTTTTCGCCTGGCGCAACGTTACGTGCCACTTCTGGCGTGGCGGCTTTCGTCGGCAGTAACGCGAACGAGGGACCGGCAAAATTCATGACATTGAGCCAAATCAGCATCAGCGAAACCAGCACTGAAATGCGAACCCACTGCGAAACAAACAGGTACAGCACCAGTAACACGAAAGCCGCACCGATCATCTGCCAGTTAATAAACCGGTTAGTCAGATCAAGCAGATACGCGCCAGAGAATCCCGCCAGCTGATCGCCCTGACTGAGCAGGGAATGCATGCCTGGCAACCAGGTATCGTGCCAGAACAGCGCAATACTCAGCGGAATTGATAGCCCATTGCGCAGACGATGCAGGCGTAAAGAGGGCAGCGGAAACAGCAGCCAGGCAAGGAAGACAAGGTTAGTCAGCGCATGGAAATTCAGATAGCCGTACCATAACAGGCCAAACTTGAGCAGAAAGTAGAAATTCCAGCCGCCCAACCCACGCCAGCCGTTCCACAGCAACGTAGAGGAGGCAGAATCATGTGTGTGGTGATGCATTAACGTTTCACATCCTTTTTCGAGGATTCTCGCTGCCAGTAACCGTGAGACTTCAACACACGTGCAGGCAACAGGCGGTTCAGGAATCCGTTCCAGCGGCGTGGCAACCAGTGGCGATATAACGGCTTCAAAAATAACAAAAGAAACAGAACAAGCAGCGCAATCTGCACGCTATCCATCAAGTTCATCAGCGTCTTTTCCCCTCAAGATTGAGTGAGACGGGTTGCGGTATGCGGCGCAACGGCATACGCGTCGCGCCAGTCGTGATTTTTTCAACAGTCGTCGATTCCACCAACAGCGGCATTTCGCGCAGGGAATCAGGCACGACATTTTTTATCTTGCCAACCTCAGCGAGGATTTGATGATCTTCAAACCACAGCACCCGATTAGCAAAAAGCTGATCGTGCGGCAGCGAAAAGATAAACGTCAGCGCGGTATCGAGATCGTTGAAACGGCAAGACGACAAAAACAGATAGACGCGATCGTCCAGCGTGGTGACTAAATCACCGTAGCGGCGCGGCTTACACAGCGTCAGAATCTGTTCCGTCTTTAGCTCTGGGACGGGACGCAGCGCGACCAACAAGCCTTTATCGTTTTCTGGCAGCAGCGTATTCGACATCAACTGCGACACCGCCAGGCAAAAGGCATCCAACCGGAGATACCCCTTTTGCTGCAAGGGCTGCAATGCGCTGATCAACGCGTCAAGATTGCCCGGCACGTGTCGGCTGAATTGCAAACCCTGCAAGCCTTCCAGCGTCGTCAGGAAACGTGACATCGGTGCCGTTGACGGCACGATGGCATTGACACCGCACGCCAGCAGCAGGCGTTCATCGCTGTAGCGCAGGCTGGTTTTCATCTCACGTATGACAATCTTTAAGCCGTTACCGCGTGAACGGCGCAGGCTATGCACACGTTTTGCCAGCGAGTTGATCTCTTCTGTGTGCGTCAGGCTAAAAATGACCGTTGCCGCACTGGCTTGTTGTGCGCGGGAAAAAACCTGCTCATTATCCGCGAATAAAACCCACTGTTTTGATAGCGGTGGGGCTCCTTCCAGTACAATTTTATCGGCCAGATAATGGGTTACATCATCACGGCTTAAAGGTTCAGGCTGTTCTTTTTCATTAACGGCAATAAAACATTCATTATGCTGTTTTAATCGCAATGCACGATCTGCCAACAATCTATCGGTCGAATACCACCAATTAATTCGATATTGCCAACTATCTTGCTGGAATTCTAAATGTGCGACGCCGTCAATCTGCCGAAAATACCGTTGAAGATTGTCACGAAGGTTAATAATTGTGGAGCCAAAGGTGATGATTAAAAAGGTGAATGCTTTTTTTGTTATTACCCTACGGATACGTTTCATCCATAACGTCAATTCTTCAGCGGATAATTTATCCCATAGAAGCGAATCCGTATAAAACAGCACCAGGCCGCTTTTATTACTGAGAGTTCGCGCTAAATCGCTGTCGAGTTTTAGCAGGCTTTTTTTATTTTTTGGTAGCGAAAACAGCGGAATACGATCGGGGCCCGCTGCGGGTGTGGGTGTCAGTAAGGCGCGAGGTGCTTCATCAGCACTGATTAGCGTTGCTGACTGTTGAGCACTGATCACCTGACGAATAAAGTGTCGGGCATCTTCCTGACGCTGGCAGGTAACCCAATAACATCCCGGTGATTGCATTGCCATTAATTCTGGCTGAACCTGTTGCAGGCCCAGTAGAGAGGAGTTTTTCATTTAAGTATCGCGATTCATTCAGTCAGCGCTAGCTTATTATAGAAAGCGGCGAATGTAACCGAAGATATTTAAAAATACGCTATGACAGAATACCTCTGAATGATTTATGATCGGCGTAACGCAGCATGCCTGTATTAAATTTAAATAATAAAACTGCACATTAACTTGCGTCGCTTATTTGTGACAAAAAGTTCTGTGGCGAACGCTTTGTGACAAACTTTTTGTAGTGAAGAGTAATGAATATTGAAAACACCTTTTCAGTGGTGACCTCTGCCAGTGAGCAGCAAGATGATATCAGTGCCTTGAGAGAAGCTTTTGCGATCAAGACTTTTCACTATATTGATATTGCGCGTGAAGAACGGCTGGCGGGCATCGTGGCGCGCTGGCCATTGCTGACGGAATTAGCGTCTGTTGTCGCGGAGCAGCAGCGCTAATGCCAACGGTGGTGATTCAGGGTTTGCGCGGCGGGACTGGCGCGACGTCACTCACTGCGGCGCTGAGTTGGGCGCTTTCCGCGTTGGGCGAATCGGTATTAGCCATTGATGGTGATGCTGAAAACCAGCTGGCGGCGCATTTCAACGCGCCGCTTACCGCGACACGCGGTTGGATGCAGGCAATCCGAGACGGACAACGCTGGCAGGAGAGCGCACTGCGCTATCAGGCTGGCCTTGATCTGCTGCCGTTTGGTCAGCTCATTCATCAATCTGACTTAACGCTTTTACAGCAGGATGGCGAGATCGCCGCCGAACTGCTCAACGCCATTCCGGTCCTGAAACGCAACTATCAATGGCTTTTTTTGGATATCCCAGCCATCAGCTTGCCCTGGCATCACACTCTGCTGGCGCAGGCTGACTGCGTACTTAAGGTATTAACGCCGGATGCCAATTGCCACTTGCGTTTACATCAACATACCTTTGCGGCCAATACGCGTTTTTTACTCAACCAATTTAATGCTAACAGCAAATTGCAGCAGGATTTGCATCAGCTGTGGCTGGCATCGCTCACCCACCTGATCCCGGTGCTGATTCATCGGGATGAAGCACTGGCAGAATCACTGATGATGAAGCAGCCGCTGGGTGAGTATCGTCCACACGCCTTGGCGAGCGAAGAGATCACCACGTTAGCGAACTGGCTGATTTTGCATATAGCGGGAGTGCGTCAGTGAATCCGCTGCGCTGGCTATTGATCCCTCAGGTTTGTCAGGCGCTGCAACGGCGTTATAGCGGCGCACGTCAACATGACGCGTCTGTCATTGCCAGCGTGTTGCAGCTGTTATGGTGCACGCTGGGCTGGGCCTTTTTACGCTTTGAAACGCCAGCCTGGCAACGTGTGATTCAGGATCGCCGTCGTCTTTATCCTCATATCTCGCCCGAACGGCCGCGGCCACTTGATATTCTGCGTTATCTGCTACAAAGCTTCTGGCTGCTGCTGTTTTTGCCGCTGGATAGCAGCGTCCGCAGCGAACGTCTGCGACTTAACGCGTTTCAGCCGCTGTTCCGCTGGCGTCAACGTTTGTATCAATGGCTGGGACAATTGCCTGAACGCATGGATGCGCAAGGCGTTAGTCAACGCGCAGAAAAACGGTTACGCCGTCTTTCACCCACCCTGCGTCGCGTGTTGTTTATCATCGTTGCTATGGGTACGACGCTGCTGGCGCTGCTCTGTATCTCTCAGCCGTTTGGCTTGATGACGCAATTTATTTTTGTGCTATTGCTGTGGGGATTGGCGATGCTGGTGCGTCGTGTACCGGGCCGTTTATCCACCATCATGTTGATTGTGCTGTCGTTAACCGTTTCCTGCCGCTATTTGTGGTGGCGCTATACCTCAACGCTTAACGGGGACGATCCGCTGAGTCTGAGCTTTGGCGTGTTGCTGATTGCGGCGGAAACCTATTCGTGGACGGTGCTGGTGCTGGGTTACTTCCAGACGCTTTGGCCGCTCAATCGTCAGCCGATGACAATGCCGATTCCCGTCGATCAGTGGCCGAGCGTGGATTTGCTGGTGCCGACGTTTAACGAACCCTTGAGCGTGGTGAAGCCGACGATTTATGCCGCGCTGGGTATCGACTGGCCGAAAGAGAAGCTGAATATCTACCTGCTGGATGACGGCACGCGCGACGATTTTGGCGAGTTTGCGGCCAGCGTTGGCGTGCATTACGTGGTACGTCCAACCCATGAACACGCCAAGGCGGGCAACATCAATCATGCCTTACAAACCCGCTGTCAGGGTGATTACGTTGCTATTTTCGACTGCGATCACGTTCCAACCCGCTCGTTTTTACAGATGACGATGGGCTGGTTCATAAAAGAAGAAAGAATGGCGATGCTGCAAACGCCGCATCACTTTTTCTCTCCCGATCCGTTTGAACGCAATCTGGGTCGCTTTCGTCGTACACCTAACGAAGGTTCGCTGTTTTATGGCCTGGTACAGGATGGCAACGATACCTGGGACGCGACATTCTTCTGCGGTTCCTGTGCGGTGTTGCGCCGTAGCGCGCTGGATGAGATTGGTGGCATCGCCGTTGAAACCGTGACAGAAGATGCTCACACGTCGCTGCGTTTACATCGTCGCGGCTACAAGTCTGCGTATATTCGTATTCCGCAAGCGGCGGGGCTGGCGACAGAAAATCTCTCTGCGCATATTAGTCAGCGTATTCGCTGGGCGCGTGGCATGGTGCAAATCTTCCGGCTGGATAATCCCCTGTTTGGCAAAGGGCTGAAACTGGTACAACGGCTCTGTTATGCCAACGCGATGCTGCATTTTCTGGCGGGGATTCCACGGCTGATCTTCCTGCTCGCGCCGTTAGCGTTTTTGCTGTTCCACGCCTACATCATTTATGCGCCCGCACTGGCGATCGCCCTCTATGTCTTGCCGCACATGCTGCACACCAGCATGACCAACTCACGTATTCAGGGCCGCTGGCGTCACTCTTTCTGGAGCGAGGTCTATGAAACCGTGCTTGCCTGGTATATCGCCCGGCCAACGACGGTGGCGCTGTTTAATCCACACAAAGGTAATTTTAACGTCACGGCCAAAGGTGGACTGGTGGCGGAACAGCATCTCGATTGGGTCATCACGCGTCCTTATATGTGCCTGGTGCTGATCAACCTGGCGGGCATTGGCATGGCGTTTTGGCGCATGGCAAATGGCCCAACCACAGAAATCCTCACCGTTTGGGTCAGCTTGATCTGGGTGATTTACAACATGGTGATTCTGGGCGGTGCGGTCGCGGTATCGGTAGAGGCGCGGCAGATACGCGAAGCGCACCGCGTAGAAATTGCCATGCCCGCTGCGATTGCCCGCAAAGATGGTCACATGGTGCCGTGTACGCTGCGCGACTATTCGGATGGTGGCGTCGGCGTTGAACTGCGCGAAGCCGACGCGCTGGTGGAAGATGAAGCGGTGCACTTACTGTTACGGCGCGGACAGCAGGAGTTCAGTTTCCCCTGCCACGTACAGCGCGTATTTGGGCGTCGCGCCGGGATTCGGCTGCATCAACTGAGCACCGAACAACATATCGAATTTATCCAGTGCACGTTTGCTCGCGCCGATACCTGGGCGTTGTGGCAGGACGGTTTCCCCGAAGATAAACCGGTGCAAAGTCTTGCCGATATTATGGTGCTGGGCTTCAAAGGCTATCTGCGCCTGGCAGAGTATGGGCCGCCGCAATTACGTCAGCTGTTTACGCTGCTTACCGGACTACTGAGTTGGCTGGCCTCGCTGCTGCCAAAAAGCGTCAGTGCGCGCCAACAGGCGTGACAGTTCAACACATTGATTGAGATAACCATGACAAGATTAACCGGTTGGTTCACCGCCCTGCTGATGGGCACCGCGACGCTGAGCTGTTTAGCAGTCCAACCCGCGAGTCCGATGATGCCAACTTACGCTGCAGCAGCACCGATTGCGTTGACAGCGACAGCCAGCGATCCGAATGCGCCACTGCGTGACAGCCTACTGAATTTTGCTCAGGTTGCCCCTTCGCCAGGCAGCATGGCGCTGCGCGGTACCCAGCCCACCAGCCAGATTGAATTTGGTGTGCGCAGTGATGAAGTGGTAACGCGAGCCTTGCTGAATCTCAGCTATCGCCCGTCTCCCGCGCTGATCCCGACGCTATCACAGCTGAAAATTTACCTTAATGATGAGATGGTGGGGCTGGTGACGCTAACAGCCGACCAGCTGGGAAAACGCAACCAAACGCAGATTTCACTCGATCCGCGCTTCATTGCTGATTTCAACCGTATTCGGCTTGAGCTGGTAGGCCATTACGCGAACGTCTGCGAAAACCCGGCCAACAGCACCATTTGGCTGGATATTGGCAAAGAGAGCCGCCTTGATTTAACGCTGCAAAAACTGCCGTTAAAAGATGATCTTTCGCATTTCCCGGAACCGTTCTTTGATACCCGCGATGCGCGTCCGCTGACGTTGCCGATGGTATTCGGCACCCAACCCACGCTAAACCAACAGCGCGCTGCGGCAATGCTGGCCTCGTGGTTTGGCAGTAAAGCTGCGTGGCGTGGTCAAACATTTCCGGTGTTGTATAACCAGCTACCCGAGCAGCAGCATGCGGTGGTGTTTGCCACCAACGCGCAGCGCCCAGATTTCCTCAACGATCATCCGTCAGTCAGCAAGCCAACGGTAGAGATTGTCAGCCAGCCCGGCAATCCCTATGAAAAAATGCTGCTGATTCTGGGGCGTGATGACAATGATTTGATCACGGCCGTGCAAGGGATTGCGCAGGGTGAATTGCTGCTGCGTGGCGACACCTCCACAATCGACAGCGTCAAATTACGTGAACCGCGCAAAGCGTATGACGCGCCGAGCTGGGTGCGAACTGACCGACGCACTACGTTTGCGGAGCTCACGCAGTATCAAAATCAGCTGCAATCTGACGGACTGCAGCCCAATCCGATTAGCCTGACGCTTAACCTGCCGCCTGATCTCTTTTTAGTGCGCGCACGCGGCATCGATATGGATCTGATTTACCGCTACAGTGCGCCGATCCAACAAGATGGATCGCGGCTGGCGGTGCATCTTAACAACCAGTTTATGCAGGATTATCCGCTGCAACCCAAAGATACTGCGGATAAACAGATCCTGCGCCTTTCATTGATTCAGGGTTTGCAGGACAGCAGTCGCCAGCTCACTATTCCGGCGCTGCGGTTGGGCGTAGTGAATCAGCTGCGTTTTGATTTCGATTACGCCAACACCTTTATTGGCGGCACCGCCGACGGACGCTGCGAAACTGTCGCGCCGGTTGGGCATCATGTGGTAATTGACGAAAGTTCAAGCATCGATTTTTCCGGTTATCGCCATTACATCGAAATGCCGTCGCTGCGCGCCTTTGCCAATGCCGGTTTCCCGTTCAGCCGATACGCTGACTTATCACAAACGCTGGTGCTGGTGAATAAAAATCCCGGCCAGCAACAGATGACCACGTTGCTCGATGCGCTAGGCAATATGGGTGCGCAAACCGGTTATCCGGCGCTGCGGGTGCAGTTGACGGACGACTGGCGCAACGCGAAAGAGCAGGACAGGGATCTTCTGATGATCGGCACTATTCCGGCGGATCTGCAGGATGAACGCACGATCAATACGCTGGTTGAAGCCGCGCAGGGCTGGATGAACAAGCCGATGCGCCAGCCGCTGTCGGATATCACGGCGCAAAACAGCAGCGATCGTCAGGTCGAAAGCACCACCACGATTGGCTCACGCGGCCCGCTGGCAGCGATTATCGGCTTCCAGTCGCCGTTTAATGCGCAGCGTAGCGTGGTGGCTTTGCTGGCGGATGGCAGCCCGCGCGCCTGGGATTTGCTGAACAGCGCCATGCTCGACAGCAGCAAGCGTGGCAACGTGTTTGGTTCAGCCGCCATTATTCGTGAATCGGGTGTTGATAGCCTGCGCGTTGGCGAAAGTTATTACGTTGGGCATCTGCCGTGGTGGGAACGTTTATGGAACGCGCTGGCAACGCATCCTTTCTGGCTGGCTTCCTGCGCGGTGATTGTGGTGGTGCTGTTTGCGCTGATGGCATGGCGCCTGATGCGAATGGTGAGCCGCCGCCGTTTAGCTGAAGATGATGATGAATAATATTCGTCTGAGCCTGCTGTTGAGCGGATTGCTGGGCGCGTTAACCGCCCAGGCTTCGGGCCCACAGGTTTCGCCGGTGGCGTGGTTGCTTACGCAGATTCGCACCGGTGAATCGATCAACAAGTACGACTTAGTTCAGCAATCGCTCTATCGACTGGAAAAAATCGACCCTGAAAATCCGCAGGTGCTGGCGGCACGCCTGCGCGTGTCACTGCATCAGGGCGATTTGACGCAGGCGCAGAGCCTGATGGCGCAACTGCGTCATGTCGCGCCAGATTCTGAAGCCGCACGTGAGTCGGCGGCGGGACTGAAGATGATGTCAGGCGAGGGGCGGCAAAAATTGCAGGAAGCACGCTTGTTGGCGGCGTCGGGAAGGCTGGCAGAAGCTAAAGCCGCTTACGATGCGCAATTTGCCGGGATTTTTCCTGATGTCAGTATGGCACTGGAATATTGGCGTTTGGTGGCGCGCTTACCCAGCAATGAAATGACGGCATACCAACAGTTGCAGGCGCTGGAAAAGCGTTATCCGGGCAACATCAGCGTTGAACTGCAGTTGGCACGCATGGCGTTTGAACACCAACAGCCTGCTGAAGCGGTGACGCAACTGCGTCGTCTTGCCAACATCAATGAAGGTCGCGTGGCCGCAGCAGAGCTGTGGCTGACGCAAATCCGTAATCAGCCCGTCAGCGACAGCAGCGTGGCTGCATTGCAACACTATCTCAGTCTCTTCAACAGCGGTGACGAGCAGCGGCAAGGTGAAGAAGAGCTTACGCGCCAGCAAACGTTGCTGGCCGATCCCGCTTATCGCCAGCGCGTACGTGGTTTGGCATTAGTCGAGGCTGGCGGCGGCGCGAATGCTATTCCCTCGCTGACGGCAGCGATCAAAGCGCATCCCGACGATGCCGAATTGCTGGGTGCAATGGGTCAGGCACAGGCGCGAGTCAATCATCGTGCCAGTGCAATCAGCTGGCTGGAACGCGCAGTAAAAGCTGGGCAGCAAAGTACACAGCTTGGCAAATGGCAATCGCTGCTGCAAACCAACCGTTACTGGCTGGCGATTGAGAACGGCGATCAGGCGCTGGCAAAAAAGGATATCGACAGGGCAGAACAGTACTATCGTACGGCGCAGACGCTTGACGATCGCGACAGTTATGCGCTGATTGGCCTCGGTGACGTGGCGCTGGCGCGTAAAAATAGCCAGAAAGCAGAGCAGCTTTGGCAGCAGGCATTGACGCGTGATCGTAGCAATATCACCACCATTCGTCGCTTGATTGGGCTTTATCAAAGCGAATCTCCGGCACGTGCGCTGCAATTTATGAGTAGCCTGCCCGCCGCGCAGCAGCCTGCATTAGCAGAAACATTACGTGATTTACATAGCGATACCTTGCGTGCAGAAGGTGATGCGCTGGCGCAGCAAACCCATTGGGCGCAGGCTGCGGTGAAGTATCAACAGGCGGCACAGTTAACCCCGAATGATGTCTGGCTTAACTATCGCCTTGCGGGTGCGCTGCACAACGGCGGCGAGAAGAAGCAGGGCGATGGCATCATGCACGCGCTGCTGAATCACCATCCTGACGATGTGACTGCTCATTATGCCGCTGCGCTTTATCTTTCCAGCCATGATGATGGCGATGCCGCGCTTTCCGCCATGCACCGGCTGCCGTCGGCAAAATGGGACGATAATATGCGGGCGTTGGCGGCTAGGTTGATGCAGGACAAGCTGCTGGCTGAGGCGCGTGCGCTGCGTGAAAAGGGCCAGGAAGAGGCCGCAACGGCTTTGCTGCTTCAGCAGCCTGTATCAACGCGCCGCGACATGCTGTTAGCGGATTGGGCGTTGGAGCGAGGCGATGCGCGACAGGCGCTGGATACCTATCAAAAAGTTTTAATAAAAGAACCGAATAACAGCGATGCCAGATTAGGCCGTATCGACGCGCTAATTGCTTTAAAACACAGGTCGGAAGCGTACAAGGCGTTGCAAAAACTGCCTTCTACTGAACGGCAAACCAGTAACAGCGAACGTCGTATCGCGCTGGCCTGGCAGCAGGTGGGCGAAACGGCACGCGCGCAGCAGTTGTTTCAGGCGCTAAAGCTTCGCGTGGCTTCTGATCCGCCTTCACCCGATAAGGCGTTGATTTACCGCGATGCGGCACGCGTTGAACTGGCGCAGCAGCAATCCACGGCGGCGCTTAATGATTATCGTGACGCGATGGTCGCCAGCGGCATCACGGCAACACGGCCGGAAAATAGCGAGAGCTTAACGGCGTTAACGCGCAATGAATTGCAGGATAACTGGCTAAAACGCAGCATTCGCCGCGATGCCGCCGATCTTTATCGTCAGCAAGAGACGACGCTGACGCTGGAACAGGATTATTCACGTAATAAAGGCAGCGGCGGACTTTCTGATTTCACCGCGCACACCACCTTGTTGCAGGCCGACACGCCGCTGGCAGCAGGACGCACTTTTGTCCGGCTCGATCATGTACAGCTCTCGGCGGGGAGCTTTGCTCACGCGAACGGTACGCATGACGCCCTGTTCGGCAGTTGTAATGACGCCAACTCTGGCGGCTGTAGCCGAGACTTTACCCAACGCGATGAAGGCACGGCTGTCGGCATCGGTTGGAAGAGTGATCGCTGGTCGGCGGATGTCGGCACCACGCCGCTGGGCTTTGCGGTGACAAATTGGGTCGGCGGCATCAGCTGGAAAACCGATCTGAAAGAGGTTGGCATTGTTATCAACGCTTCACGGCGTCCCATCTCCAGTTCGTTACTGGCTTTTGCGGGTACGCGTGATCCCTCGGCGCAGGGCGGAAAAACTGTTGGCGGCGTGGTCGCCACCGGCGGGGGAATGGGGTTGAGTTACGATCGCGGCGGCGCACAAGGCATATGGGGCGATGTCAGCGCGCACCAGATTAGCGGTGAAAACGTTGCGGATAATAGCCGCGAACGTGTAATGGGCGGCTATTACTACAAGCTGATTAATGAAGACAATCGCCGCGCTACCGTCGGATTGAACAGCATGCTGTGGCATTACCAGAAGGATCTCAGCGGTTACAGCTTTGGTCAGGGCGGTTATTACAGTCCGCAGCGCTACCTCTCTTTCTCGCTGCCGGTGAGCTGGCGGCAGCGCATGGAAAACTGGTCGTATGAACTCGGCGGTTCAGCTTCATGGTCGCAATCTCATCGTGATGCGCAGCGGCGCTATCCGCTGAATCCGGGCTTTATGCTGGCCTCGAATCCCCTGTCAGAAAGCAGCACCAGTCGCGGTATCGGTTACACTTTGCAGGCGCTGCTAGAGCGACGCGTGACCGCAAACTGGTTTATTGGCGCGGGCATTGATATCCAGCAAGCTGAAGATTACACGCCAAGCCACGGTTTGATTTATCTGCGTTATTCAGCCGCAGGATGGCAAGGCGATCTGGCGATGCCACCGCAGGCGTTGGTGCCTTATGCCGATTTTAAATAGCGCGCCTTGTCTGAGGAGAATCTGGCGCGCTGGTCTGATTCTGCGTCGACTTGCCGCATAAGCATCAAAAAAAACATTGCGTTGGGATATACTTGCTGCGCATTTTCCTGTCTGATATCTGAGCTTTTTTGTAGTCGGGAGAGAATTTTTGCGGGTAAGTCGGTCACTTACGATAAAGCAGATGGCGACAGTTTCGCTGGTTGCCGTTATCACGGTCAGCATTTTTATCGTCATTCAACTGTTTCATTTTGTGCAGCAGCGCAGGATTGACTACGCCCAGCAAATGGAAACGATTGCGCATAGCGTGCGTCAGCCGCTGTCGGAAGCGGTACTGCGAGCCGATATACCGCAAGCTGAACACATTTTACATTCGCTGAAACCTGCCGGGATTTTATCCCGCGCGGATGTGGTATTACCCAACGCTTTTCAGGCGCTGCATGCGGATTTCGAACCCGA
This sequence comes from Pantoea sp. MQR6, assembly GCF_022761075.1. Taxonomy (NCBI): domain Bacteria; kingdom Pseudomonadati; phylum Pseudomonadota; class Gammaproteobacteria; order Enterobacterales; family Erwiniaceae; genus Pantoea; species Pantoea sp. MQR6. The sequence goes on along the minus strand of NZ_JAKYXB010000006.1, from coordinate 84,651 downwards.
AAAACCGGTGCCGCGCTTAGTGGCGCGCCTGTTTGAACTGCCGGTGCAAATTACACTGCCGCTCTATTCCGTTGAAAATACCGGTTCGCCTAAACCGCTGGCGTATCTGGTGTTGCAAGCGAACTCCTCGCGCGTGTATCAATTTATTCTCAGCACGCTCTCGACCATGATCATCACCTATTTGCTGCTGGCGCTGATTCTTTCGGTAGCGATCAGCTGGTGTATCAACCGTTTAATCATTCATCCTCTGCGGAATATCTCCCGCGAGCTACAGGAACTGCCGCCGCAATCTATTCTGGCGCACAAGCTGACGCTGCCGCAGGGACATCGCGATGATGAAATAGGCATGCTGATCCGCAGTTACAATCGCAATCAGCAGGTGCTGGAGTCAGTGCATGATGAAATGAGTCGCCTGACGACCCACTTTGCCGTGACTGATTTACCGAATCGCACCCTGTTTCTCGCCCTGGTTGATCAACACATGCGTCATCCTTGTCGACCGTTTGGTTTGATGGTGATCCGCGTAGAAACGCTACAGGAAGCCAACGGCGTGTTGAGTGACGAACAGCGCGACACGCTGATGCTGACGCTGGTGGAGAAAATACGCAGCACACTCGACGATCACACCTTACTGGCGCAAACCGGCCCCAGTGATTTTGCGCTGCTCATGAAGCGCGCCAATAATCCGTTCCGGGCGATACGACTGGCGCGCAACCTGATCATTCGACTTAATCAGCCGGTGAATTTGCAGCAGCTGCAATTACGCCCCAATGCCAGTATCGGATTGGCATTACGCGATGATGAGCCGTTGGGCGCCAATGAACTGCTGGACCGCGCGACCTCGGCAATGATGTCGGCACGCCATCAAGGCAAAAACCAAATCCTGTTCTTTGATGCTGCCTTAACGGAGCGGGCGCAAAAGCGTTTAACCCAAGAGCACGATATTTTGCAGGGCCTGCATGACGAGCAGTTTGCGCTCTACCTCCAGCCGCAAATCAACATGCAAACCGGTGAATTGGCAGGTGCGGAAGCGCTACTGCGCATGCGCCAACCGGATGGCAGCTACGGATTGTCGGAAGAATTTATTGCCAGCGCCGAAGAGATTGGCGTGATCTCCGCCATTGGCCGTTGGGTATTCGAAGAAGCCTGCCGCATTCTGGCGGGTTGGCAAAAGCATGGCGTGATGATTCCACTCAGCGTGAACATTTCAGCCGTGCAACTGCGTGATGCCAGCATGGTGACGCATCTCCAGTCGCTGTTAGAGCGCCATCGTATTGCGCCCGGCACTTTTGTGGTGGAGATTACCGAAACGGCACAGATTGGCGATGCAGAACAGGCGATTTCGCTATTGCGAATGCTTCAGCAAACCGGCGTGGCCGTAGCGCTGGATGATTTTGGCATGGGCTATTCCAATCTGAATTACCTGCATCAGTTCAAAGCCCTGCCTGTGAATAAACTGAAGATGGACCGCAGTTTTGTCTCAGCTCTGCCCGATGATGACACCATGGTGCGTATTGTGGCGGCAATCGCGGACATCATTAATCTGGATGTGATTGCTGAAGGTGTTGAAACGAATGAGCAGCGCGACTGGCTACTGGCGCGCGGTATTCATATTGGTCAAGGCTACCTCTACTCTGAAGCTGTGAATCTGCCACGTTTCAATCAACAATGGATTGTGAAACCGTCACGAACAGAATAATCACCTGATACATTGATTTTGCGAGAATTTTAGTTACAAAAGTCGCAGCTGAAGCGTTTCAGTTCAGAATTATGTCTGTATCATTTCCCTGGGCTTTGTCAGCCTGTATTAATCACGTAAACAGAGTGTTATTTTTCGGCTACCGGTTGATGTCTGGTTTTTCCAGCCTGACGGTCATGATAACGAATACGACAATATCGTCATTTCTGTCGCTAGTGGACTCCTGTTTATGAAAACCTCGCTATTTAAAAGCCTTTACTTCCAGGTGCTGGTTGCCATCGGCATCGGCGTTTTAATGGGTCATTTTTATCCCGAGTTAGGTACTCAGATGAAGCCGTTGGGTGATGGCTTCGTAAAACTGATCAAGATGATCATCGCTCCCGTAATCTTTTGTACGGTAGTGACCGGCATTGCTGGCATGGAAAGCATGAAAGCAGTTGGACGGACTGGCGCAGTCGCGCTGCTCTATTTTGAGATCGTCAGTACCATTGCGCTGATTATCGGGCTGATCGTGGTCAACGTGGTGCAGCCAGGTGCAGGAATGAATGTTGATCCGGCCACGCTGGATGCCAAAGCCGTGGCGGTTTATGCGCAGCAGGCTGAGCAGCAAGGTATCGTCGCCTTCTTATTGGATGTGATTCCTAATAGCGTGATCGGTGCGTTTGCTGGCGGCAATATTTTACAGGTGCTGCTGTTTGCCGTGCTGTTCGGTTTTGCGCTACATCGTATGGGCAACGCCGGTACGCTGATTTTCAACGTTATCGAAAGCTTCTCGGGTGTGATCTTCGGCATTATCAATATGATTATGCGCCTTGCGCCAATCGGTGCTTTCGGTGCGATGGCCTTCACCATTGGTAAATATGGCGTTGGCTCGCTGGTCCAGCTTGGTCAGTTGATCGTCTGCTTCTATATCACCTGTGTTCTGTTCGTGGTGATAGTTTTAGGGCTAATTGCGCGCGTAGTGGGCTTTAACATCTTCAAGTTCATCGCCTATATCAAAGAAGAGTTGTTGATTGTGCTGGGCACGTCTTCTTCCGAGTCAGCGCTGCCGCGCATGTTGGATAAGATGGAACGTCTCGGATGCAAGAAATCGGTAGTGGGGCTGGTTATTCCAACGGGTTACTCGTTTAACCTTGATGGGACCTCTATTTATCTCACCATGGCGGCGGTATTTATCGCGCAAGCAACCAATGCGCATATGGATATCTTCCACCAAATCACCTTGCTGGTGGTATTGCTGCTCTCCTCAAAAGGAGCGGCGGGCGTAACGGGCAGCGGATTTATTGTGCTGGCAGCGACGCTTTCAGCGGTGGGGCATTTACCGGTAGCAGGCCTGGCGTTGATTCTCGGTATTGACCGCTTTATGTCCGAAGCGCGTGCGCTGACCAATTTGGTCGGCAACGGTGTGGCAACGGTGGTAGTCGCGAAGTGGGTAGGTCAGCTGGATGAAAACCAGTTGAAGGAGACACTTTCAGGTAGCAATAAGACGAAAAAAACGTCTGAATCCTCTGTTTAATCACTGATTTCCATTTAAATCCCCACAAATGCCCGCTGTCGCTTGCCCTGACAGCGGGCATTTGGATAATGAACCCCAGTTAATGTTTTTCACTTCGTTGCGCGACATCATGACCTTCCTGTGGTCAAAGACTTTGTTGTTGGATAACAGCGCGGTCCGGCGCCTGCCGGTTCGTTAATAACAGCGGCAGTATGCGCCAGTGATAACGATTTTTTGAATTGTTTGAGTAGGGGTTCACATGCAGGGCACCAGAATTCGGCTTTTAGTTGGTGGATTAGTGCTGGCGGCAACCAGTTATGGTGTACAAGCAGAAACGCTGCAACCCGATCCTGCCTGGCAGGAAGGGAAACTGGATAACGGTTTCAACTGGCAGTTGCTGGCGACACCACAACGCCCCAGCGATCGCATTGAACTGCGTATGGTGGTAAACACCGGTTCGCTGGTGGAAGGGACGCAACAGGCAGGTTTCAGTCATCTGCTGCCGCGCCTTGCCATGGTGCACAACACTGCGCTCGACACTAATCAACAACGCGCCTTATGGCAGCAAGCGATGGACCCGCAGCATCCGCTCCCGCCGGTCATCGCATCTTATGATTACACCCAATTTAACCTTAGCCTGCCCAATAACCGGCCAGAATTGTTGAAAGAAGCATTGAACTGGTTGGCGGCAACGGCAGGTAATATGGCCATTACCGATCAAGTGGTTAACACCGCGCTTTCCGCTTCCGATCCTATTGCGACCTGGCCAGCAAACACCCAGGATGTCTGGTGGCGCTTTCGTCTGAAAGGGTCGGCGCTACTGGCACATGACCCCGCCGAGCAGCCACGCGCGCCGGTGGATTTGGCTCAGCTGGAAACCTTTTATCGTCAATGGTATACACCCGATGCAATGACGCTCTATGTGGTTGGCAATGTCGACAGCCGCAGTCTGTCGGAACAGATCAATAAAGCTTTCTCACCGCTAAAAGGCAAGCGCGATGCGCCTGCGCCGTTGCCGACGCTTTCTCCGTTGCCGCATGAGCCGGTGAATCTGGTCAATGGCAAGATGAGCCAGGATCGCCTGTCGCTGGTGTGGGATACGCCATGGCAGCCGATTCGTGATTCGCAAAATTTGCAGCGTTACTGGCAAGGTGATCTGGCTCGTGAAGCGTTGTTCTGGCATGTGCAGCGTGCGCTAAGCGACAGCAAAGCGCAGGGCGTACAGGTTGGTTTCGATTGCCGTGTGCTATACCAACGCGCGCAATGCTCAATCAACATGGATGCGCGCAACGATACGCTGTCCCAGAATATGAATCTGGTGGCGCGTGAGCTGGCGAAAGTGCGTGATAAAGGTTTACCGCAGGAAGAGTTTGATGCGCTGATGGCGCAAAAACTGCTGGAGCTGAACAAACTGTTTACCACCTATGCCCGCACCGATACTGACGTGTTAATCAGTCAGCGTCTGCGTTCGCAGCAAAATTCCGTGGTGGATATTGCGCCTGAACAATATCAAAAACTGCGTCAGGCTTTTTTGGCTGGATTAACGCGCGAGCAGCTGAATCAGGAACTGCGTCAGCAACTCAGTCAGGAATTGATGATGGTGTTGATTCAGCCGGAAGGCGAAGCGGAAACCAACGTGAAAATGTTGCAAAGCGACTGGGATAAGGTGATGGCTCCACCGGCAACGCCTGCAACCAGCAGCGATGCCAGCCAGCCGGACAGCAGCACTAGCCAACCCGATGGTAACGCCAGCGACGTTGCGCCGCCGGCTTCTTAACGACTCAGGTTTTTGCCCTGAGCCATTCGGTCACTAACATTGGCCAACTGGCGAGGGGCAAATCTGCCACACCTCGGATACCAAAGCCGTGTCCGCCTTTCTGATAGAAATGCACTTCTGTTGGAACGTTGTGTTCCCGTAATGCGCTAAAGAACACCATGCTGTTATTGACCGATACCGATTCGTCATCAGCAGCGTGGATCAATAACGTCGGCGGGACTTGCGCATGGACGCGTGTTTCCATTGAATAAGCATCAATGGTTTGCTGATCTGGCCAGGCACCAAGCAGGCGAGTACGAGAGCCTTCATGGGCCAATCCTTCACGCATACTGATTACCGGATACACCAGCACCATGGCATCTGGGCGCGGCGAGTGGTTTTCAGCGTTGTCCTGCACCGGATAAAGCTTTTCCGCGAAACGTGTGCCCAAGCTGGCAGCTACGTGACCTCCCGCTGAAAAACCCATCATCACGATATATTTACCGTTCAAGCCGCGCTGCGCACGTTCACGCAATACGCGTACCGCACGCTGCGCGTCTGCCAGCGGTGCATCCGGGCCTTCATGATGCCCATCGTAGGGCAGGCGATACGTCATGACCGCCAGCGTATAGCCCATGGAAGTGAAAAAAGTGGCAAGCGCGCTGCCTTCACGATCAATCATTACGCGGTGATAACCACCACCGGGCGCAACAAGCAATGTAATGCCGTTGGACTCAATCGGATGCCAAATGGCCATTTCTGGACAGCGCACGCCCGAAGCGGCACGATCAAAAGGTTCATACGGCTTCGCCATATCAACGATCTGAGGCTGAGCGCGCGAGTCGCTCGCACCTGGCGCATCGCCTTGCGGCCAGATATTAATAATTTCTGTGTTCATAAATAGGTCCTGATGCGAGAGCTGTTGTAATTGTTTTGTTCGCGGCCGGGTAAACAGCGTCCTGCTGTTGTTGATTAAAAGATGGTCTTTTTTAGCAGCGACGTCCATCCGAAAACGGTAAAAATAAGCAGATTAGGACTATGCCTGGTGGTAAGGTTAGTTTGTAACTTAATGATTTTTAAGATTATTAATAATAAATCTATAACGGGGTTTTATATGTTGCAGAGAAGAAAGGGTAGAACCGTTGAAATTTGAGTTAATAACTAAAATACAAAGCGTAAAATTTTATCGACACTGAAATTTTCAGTTTTTTTAACGCGGCAATTATCAATGTTATTGATGTTTCAGACCTTGAAAAAAGGCAGCACAGCGCTGCCTGATTTATTAAGGTTGCCTTGATTTTCCGTTATACCAATCAAGTGCGCGGAAAATTGCAGCAAAAAAACTATAAACGCCAACAATCATAAAAAACCACATTAAAAGATCGTAAGGGTTTTTTGTAACTGAAAAACGACATAAGCTGGTGTTATAAGCAATATGCATTGCTATAAATAATGAAAGCAGACTGATTATTGTTCTACGGGTGCGTGGATCGTTTAAGCGCATTTTCATCACCGCAACGGCTTATTCAAACGTTACCAGGAACATTGTCCGCCAATCCCGCTGTTGTTATTACTATTATTATTTTTGTTGCCACCGTACGGGCTATTATTGCACCCTAAAGACGCACCCAGTGCGCCCGCAGTAGCACCCATTGCCATTCCCGCCGGGCCGCCAGGAATACCACCGATTAATCCTATGATAGCGCCTGCGCCGACGTCGTTAGCGCAACTTTTTGGCGCGCCACCCCTTTTGCCGCCGTTGTAGCCACTGGAGATGGTTCCACCGCTGGATTTGTCTGCAAAGTTGCCCGCGCCAGAGATGATCTCGACTTCTTTTAAAGTCAGTTCACGCATGGAAATTTCCTTATTTTAGTGGTCAGATTTATAGATTTGTCTTTCTCAAGACCAAAAAAATATAAAATAAATGGGCTGCAGAGTAAATCTAAAGCAGGAAGTTAATTATTTTTTTCAGACGCAGATCTACTATTTTATTGAAAATGACAGGTTATATTATTCATATATTTAACGTGTTCAGGTAACAGTAATTATTAATATTATTATCGGAGGACGCAATTTAATGAATGGATTTTTTAACGCGTTGTTATAATAACGCCCCAATAAATGAGGCGAGATATTAATTCGGCATGGCATTTAGCGGAATGATGGCACCGCGATGTTGGATCACCGTGCTGGCAGTGAGATGGCCTCGCTCGGCCGCCGCCTGAGGCGATGCACCGACCAAACGTTGAGAAAGGTAGCCCGCGCTGAATGAGTCACCTGCTGCCGTCGTATCAATGATTTTTTCTTTCGCCAGACGTACCGCAGCGACATCAATCAAAGGATCATCACCGATAGCAACCAGGCAAGATTCTGCGCCGCGTTTGATGACGATTTCACTGGCACCAGCCTCGCGCGTTCGGGCAATAACCGCTTCAAGCGTCTGTTCACCCCATAGCAAATGCTCATCATCCAGAGTCAAGAAGGCGATATCAGTGCAATTTAGCATGGCGCGATAGGCCGCTTGTGCCTGGGATTTATCAGCCCACAAGCGTGGACGGTAGTTGTTATCAAATATCACCTTGCCGCCGTTGGCGCGACAACGCGACAGCAGATCCATTAATTTCTCACGGCTGGCATCAGGCAAAATCGCCAGGCTGATGCCGCTTAAATAGAGGTAATCATAATTTTCGAGCTGCTGGCAAACCACGTCGCTGTTTGCACTGTCGAGCCAATACCGTGCGGCAGCATCGCTGCGCCAGTACCAGAAGGTGCGTTCGCCGTGTGGATCAGTTTCAATCACATACAGGCCCGGCATTTTGTTATCTAGCCGCTGAATCAGATCGGTTTTAACCTTTTCCTGCTGCCAGGCGGCGATCATTTGATCGCTGAACGAATCTGTACCCAGCGCGGTAACGTAATCTACGCTTAGCTGCGCGTCATCAACCTGGCGGGCGATATAAACTGCGGTGTTGAGCGTATCACCGCCAAAACCACGTTTAATGTTCTCACCCTTTTCGGACAGCTCAATCATGCATTCGCCAATAACGGCGATTTTTTTCTGCGTCATGGTTTTCGGCCTGTAGTGAAATATTGCATTAGTCTCGCGTCTGGTATGGCAGACGTCAACGATTTTTAAAACGCCGTTTTGATTCCACTTAAGTCGCGATTAGGGTGCGATCTGATTGATAAAGCGAATAAATGCAGGCTTTTTTCGCCGATTGTTTAGGTTGGTGGGTTGGTACACTCATCGCTTTATTGCGGCCCTAAAATAAAGTAATTACCAAAATTGCCGTTGGGTTGCCGCATTGAGGCGCTCGCCACCAACCAGGAAAATACCATGGTGATGGAGAATATTAGTCCCAGACTACCTTCTTCGACTGACATCAATCCCCCGCAGGAAACGCGCCTTTTCTGGCAGCAATGCCAACGGTTTTATACTTTCCAGCCGATCTATCAGACAACGGGTCGGCTGTTAGCGATTGAATTGTTGACCGCCATCACCCATCCGTCTACGCCGGAGGAAAAGTTATCGTCTGAAGCCTATTTCGCGGCGCTCGATATTCCTCAACGCCTGTATGTTGTGCATGAACAGCTGGAACTCTTAACGCAGTGGGCCACTTTTTTCGAACGCACCGGCATTGTCGCATCCGTGAATATTGACGGCCCTTCGCTGCTGTCGATTCAAAATCATCCCGCTATTCGCAATTTAATTGCGCGCTTGCCTTGGGTGCGATTCGAACTGACCGAACACCATGTTTTGCCGCAGGAAGAGATGGTGGCGCAGATGCCGGAACTCGGCCCGCTTTGGCTGGATGATTTCGGTTCCGGCATGGCAAATTTCTCTGCTCTGACTGAACTCAAGTACGACTACATCAAGCTTTCGCGTGAACTGTTCATCCTGCTGCGCGCCAGCGAAGAGGGATGTAGCTTGTTTTCTATGTTGTTGGCTTTGATTAACCGTTACTGCAATGGCGTGATTGTTGAAGGTGTAGAAACAGAAGAGGAGTGGCAACAAGTGCAATCTTCTCCTGCTATGGCGGCGCAAGGCTATTTTTTTTCGCGCCCAGTGCCCTTTTCTGAATTGAATCATCTTCCTATCCAGCTTCCCTGATGCCGTTCCCCACGCTCTCGACTATCTTTAACGGAGACCGGGGAAGGGCAAGGAGAATGCAAAATGTCACGTACGGGAAAAATAGTAAGCTGGATTATTGGGATTTTTTTATTGTTGGTTGTGGTGATCATCGTGGTGATTGCCACGTTTGACTGGAATCGCCTGAAGCCAACCATCAACCAGAAAGTCTCCACGGAACTGAACCGTCCTTTCGCCATTCGCGGCGATTTAGGCGTGGCCTGGGAGCGCAATCGCGACGAACCGGGCTGGCGCAGCTGGGTGCCGTGGCCGCATCTGCATGCGCAGGACATCATGCTGGGCAATCCGCCCGAAATTCCAGAAGTGACGATGGTACATTTACAACGCGTGGACGCCACGCTGGCACCGTTGGCTCTGCTGCATAAAGAAGTTTTTATTCCGTGGATCAAACTGGAAGCGCCCGATGCACGCCTGATCCAAACAGCGGATAAGAAAAATAACTGGACCTTCAATCTTGCCAACAGTGACAGCAAAGATGAAAACGCGCCGCCGTCAGCCTGGTCATTCCGTCTCGACAATATCCTGTTTGATCAAGGTCAGATTCGTTATCGCGACGCCGTCAATAAAGCCGATGTCACGGTAAAAGTGAATCCGCTGGGTAAACCGTTACCTTATGCACAAATTGCTGGCGGCGATGACAAGCAAAAAGGCGCGGGTGATTTTATCTTTGGCTGGCAGGCGAACGGCACCTATAACAATGAGCGGCTGGTTGGCGAAGGCAAAATTGGTGGCATGTTATCGCTGCGCAGCCAGACAACGCCATTCCCTCTCCAGGCAGATATTCGCAACGGCAGTACACGCGTGCAGGTCACGGGCGGGTTGCAAGATCCGATGAATCTTGGTGGATTGGATGTGCGTCTGCGCTTCTCGGGTGACACCTTAGCCAACTTGTATGGTTTAACCGGCGTGTTGCTGCCTGATACCCCGCCGTACGAAACCGATGGTCATCTGATCGCCAAGTTTGCGGGTGAGAAGGGGCCGGTTTTCCACTATGAGAATTTTAATGGACATATTGGCGACAGCGATATTCACGGATCGCTGACTTATACCCAAGGCAAACCGCGGCCTAAACTGGCTGGCGAACTGACATCTCGTCAGCTGCGCATGGCTGATTTGGGGCCGCTGATTGGGGTAGATTCCGGTAAAGGCAGTGAAAAAACCGTGCAGGCTAAAGCGCAGCGCGGTGAAAAATCGACGCAGCCTGCCGATCGTGTCTTGCCGCATGACACGTTTGATACCAAAAGCTGGGATGTCATGGACGCTGATGTGAAGTTCAGCGGAAAGCGCATCGAACACAGTAATTCGCTGCCGTTAAGCGATCTTTATACCCATTTACAGCTTAAAAACGGTGATTTGCTGTTAGATCCGCTGCGCTTTGGTATGGCGGGCGGCAGTCTGAACAGCACCATACATCTGGAAGGCGATCGAACCCCGATGCGGGGACGCGCGGATATACATGCACGTAAATTGCATCTGCGTCAGTTGTTCCCGGATGTGACTGCCATGCAAAACAGCATGGGTCAGCTAAACGGTGATGCCAGCTTTACCGGCAACGGCAACTCAGTGGCGGATTTGCTGGCGACCAGTAATGGTCAACTCAAGTTGCTGATGAACGATGGTTTGATTAGCCGCAGCCTGATGGAAATAGCCGGGCTGAATGTCGGTAATTACGTGGTGGGTAAACTCTTCGGTGATGATGAAGTGCGTATCAACTGCGCTGCGACCGATATCAAACTGCAAAACGGCTTAGCAACGCCGAACCTCTTTGTGTTCGATACCGAGAACGCGGTGATTAATATTACCGGCAACGCCAACTTTGCCAACGAACGCATGGATCTCACCGTTAATCCTGAGAGCAAAGGTGTGCGCATTATCACGCTGCGATCGCCGCTTTACGTGCGCGGCACGTTTAAAAGCCCGGATGCGGGGGTGAAAGCGGGGCCGTTAATTGCACGTGGCGCGGCAGCGGTAGCATTGGGCGCGGTGGTTGCGCCTGCCGCCGCATTGCTGGCACTGATTTCTCCAAGTGATAATGAAGACAATCAGTGCAGCACTATTTTGCAGCAGATGAAGAGCAAGAAGTAATCAGTTACGGTAGATCACTTTGATGATGTGATAACCAAAGGCGGTTTTCACCGGTCCGTAAGGTTTCAGTAGCGGGCAGGTGAAGACCGCTTTATCAAAGGCCGGCACCATTTGCCCCTGACGAAACTCCCCTAAATCACCGCCGTTACGCCCTGATGGGCAGGTTGAATGTTTCTTCGCCAACTGCTGGAAATTTTCGCCTTTTTCCAGTTTTGCCAGTAACTCTTTAGCCAGCGCTTCCTCTTTCACGAGGATGTGTAAAGCCGCCGCGGTTTTCGCCATGATAGTGTCTCGTTGTGTATAATCGTCGCCCATTATAACCCTATCTTTCGAACTGTAGGTGCGTTGCTCACCGCTGTGGTTCTGGTTCGAGATCGGGTGTCTGCCTCCTTTTTCATTTTCTACTGAGTGATATTCCGTTATGCGTTTAAACCCCGGTCAACAACGTGCTGTCGAATTTGTCACCGGACCTTGCCTGGTGCTGGCGGGTGCGGGATCGGGTAAAACCCGTGTTATTACCAATAAGATTGCGCATCTGATTCGTGAGTGCGGCTACCAGGCACGCCACATTGCGGCGGTAACATTTACCAATAAAGCGTCTCGCGAGATGAAAGAGCGAGTGGCGCAGACATTGGGCCGCAAAGAAGCTCGTGGGCTGATGATCTCAACGTTCCATACCTTGGGGCTTGAGATCATTAAGCGCGAATACGTCGCGTTGGGCATGAAATCAAACTTCTCGCTGTTTGACGACCAAGACCAGCTCGCCTTGCTGAAGGAGCTAACCAAACAGTGGCTAGAAGAAGATAAAGCACTGGTACAGCAGCTTATTTCAACGATCTCAAACTGGAAAAACGATCTTGTCGATCCGCCTCGGGCCGCCGCTCTGGCGCGTTCCGAGCGAGATACTATTTTTGCGCACTGTTATAGCTTGTACGACCAGCACCTTAAAGCCTGCAACGTGTTGGACTTTGATGATTTGATTCTGCTGCCTACGCTCTTGTTGCAGCGCAACCAGGAAGTGCGTGAACGCTGGCAGCAGCGCATTCGTTATCTGCTGGTCGATGAGTATCAGGACACCAACACCAGCCAATACGAATTGGTGAAATTGCTGGTAGGGGCGCGGGCGCGTTTTACCGTGGTTGGCGATGACGACCAGTCGATCTATTCGTGGCGTGGCGCACGTCCACAAAATCTGGTTCTGCTGAAAGAAGATTTTCCCGCGTTGGAGGTCGTCAAGCTGGAGCAAAATTACCGCTCCTCGCAGCGCATTCTGAAAGCGGCGAATATCTTGATTGCCAACAATCCGCATGTGTTTGAAAAACGTCTTTTTTCCGAGCTGGGCATCGGCAATGAATTAAAAGTGCTGAGTGCGAATAATGAAGATCATGAAGCAGAGCGCGTAGCGGGTGAAATGATTGCGCATCACTTCATTAATAAAACGGCCTACAAAGATTACGCCATTCTTTACCGTGGCAATCATCAGTCGCGCGTGTTTGAAAAGCAGCTGATGCAAAACCGTATTCCTTATCGTATTTCAGGTGGCACTTCGTTCTTCTCGCGCCCGGAAATCAAAGATTTATTAGCCTATTTGCGCGTGTTAACCAATCCCGATGACGACAGCGCTTTTCTGCGAATCGTCAATACGCCACGCCGTGAAATTGGGCCGGCCACGCTGCAAAAGCTGGGTGAATGGGCCAATCTGCGCAATAAAAGTTTATTTAACGCCAGCTTTGATGTGGGGCTGAGACAAACGCTGACGGGGCGCGGACTGGAGCATTTGCAGCGTTTTACCCAATGGTTGAATACGCTGATCCAACTGACCGAACGTGAACCGGTGAATGCCGTGCGCGACTTGATCCGCGGTATCGATTACGAAAGTTGGCTGTTTGAAACGTCAGGCAGCCCTAAAGCCGCTGAAATGCGCATGAAAAACGTCAATACGCTGTTTCAGTGGATGACTGAGATGCTTGAAGGCACCGATCTGGATGAGCCAATGACGCTGGCGCAGGTTGTTACGCGCTTTACCTTGCGTGACATGATGGAGCGCGGTGAAAGCGATGAAGAGCTGGATCAGGTGCAACTGATGACGCTGCATGCTTCGAAAGGGCTGGAGTTCCCGTACGTTTATCTGGTCGGCATGGAAGAGGGTTTGCTGCCACATCAGAGCAGCATCGATGAAAATAATATCGAGGAAGAACGCCGCCTTGCTTACGTGGGCATCACCCGTGCGCAAAAGGAGCTGACGTTCACTTTATGCCGCGAACGTCGCCAATATGGCGAGTTAATGCGCCCAGAACCTAGCCGCTTCTTACTTGAGCTGCCGCAAGATGATGTGGTGTGGGAAACCGAACGTAAAGTGGTAAGTGCGGAAGAACGCATGAAAACCGGCCAGAGTCGCGTGGCAGGATTAAGAGCGATGCTGGAAAAGGCGAAGAAAGCGTAGTTGAAACCGAGTGATCAAGAGGCCAAATCTGGCCTCTGATCGCTAAATCACATTGAATGCAGGCTTAAGGTTGCTTTGACAAGTTCAGCGGCTGCGATCAGGAAATCGTTAACAGCCAGTGGACGTAAGATTGATAATGGCTTTCCTGCTCGAGCAACTCAGCGCGTAGCGGATGCATATCAAGCCAGCCCGCTGGCAACGTAAGGTGCAGGGCATCATCATCGGCCCGTAATCGCACCGCTGGCAATGTGTCGTCGCGTCGGCGGCTCGAAAAAATAATCGCTAAACGCAGTAAGCGACACATGCGCTCCGCCAGGCGCGGCGGTACGGCATTTTGCTGCGTGAGCAACGCTAAATCGATGCTGCCACTTTGGTTTTGCAGCAGGCAAGCCAGCAATTTTTTCTGAGCAGGCGTAAAACCGGGAAGGTCGAGATGGCGAATCAGATAAGCAGCGTGTTGCGGAGCATGGCGGAAATCAACGCTCAGGCCTATTTCGTGAATGGCGCAGGCGCTAAGCAGTAAATCGCGACAGCGCTGATCGAGCTTCCACAGCGCGCTGACCTGACGGAAAAACGTTTCCCCCAGCTGACGTACGCGGCTCGCCTGTTCGACGTCAATGTTGAAGCGGCGCTGAACATTTTGCAGCGTGCGGGTACGAATATCGCGATCGATGGGCAGATGCAGCATGCCGTAAACCAACCCTTCGCGCAGTGCGCCGCCCGCCAGCGTCATGCTTTCGATATGCAGCTCCTGAAAAATGGCGATTAAAATCGACAGGCCGCTGGGGAAAACCAGCGCACGCTCCAACGTCAATCCTTCAATCTCCAACTCTTCCAGCTTGCCGCATTGAATTGCACGCTGTTTTAGTTGCTGCAATTTGCTTAAGGTGATGCGCTCGTCCATACCTTGCGCCACCATAATCTCTTGCAGCGCCTGAACGGTGCCTGATGCGCCAACACAAGCTTGCCAGCCTTGTTCGCGCAGCCGAGACGCCACAGGGTGAATCATTTCACGCGCCGCTTGTTCAGCCTGATCAAAATTTTCTTTTGCCAGATGGCGATCGCTGAAAAAACGCTCCAGCCAGGTGACGCAACCCATTGATAAGCTAAATAACACCGTAGCGTGAGACCCGTCGCCGGTTGCCAGTTCTGTGCTGCCGCCACCGATATCGACCACCAATCGTTGATCGGAACCACCTGTGGTGTGAGCCACACCTTGATAAATCAGGCGGGCTTCTTCTTCTCCGCTGATCACGTTGATGTCACAGCCGAGAATTTTTTGGGCGGTTTCAAGGAATTGTTGCGCATTGGACGCAAGACGCAGCGTGGCAGTTGCCACGACGCGAATTTGATCAAGAGGAATATCTTGTAGCTGTTCCGAAAACAGTTTGAGGCATTGCCAGCCGCGCGTCATCGCTTCAGCTGACAACTGGTTGCTCTTATCCAGACCTGCAGCAAGGCGTACCTTGCGCTTAATTTTCGCAACGGTCTGAATACTGCCAGACACTTCGCGCACCACCAACATATGAAAGCTGTTAGATCCTAAATCAATCGCAGCATAAAGTGACGATGCGCTTAGCATGGTGAGCTTAACTCGAACGTTTACGGTTATTGTTGCGTGGTGCACCGCGACGGTTGGCGTTGTTACCGCCACGACGTGGACCATTGCCCGTGCGGCTACGCGCCAGACGTTTTGGTGGCGGCAGATCGCTCATCAACGCGTCACTGTTGTATTTACTGACCGGAATGCTGTGACCAATGTACTCTTCAATGCCAGGCAAATTCAGTGCGTATTCTTCGCACGCCAGGCTGATTGAATGGCCGCTGGCACCTGCGCGTCCGGTACGACCAATGCGGTGAACGTAATCTTCACGATCGTCCGGCAGGTCATAGTTAAAGACGTGAGTTACCGCAGGAATGTGCAGGCCACGTGCGGCAACATCGGTAGCGACAAGAATGTCAACATCACCTTTGGTGAAGTCATCCAGAATGCGCAGACGCTTCTTCTGTGCCACATCACCCGTCAACAAACCAACGCGATGACCATCGGCAGCCAAATGGCCCCAGATATCTTCACAACGATGCTTGGTGTTGGCGAAAATGATCGCGCGGTCTGGCCACTCTTCTTCCAGCAAAGTCTGCAGCAGGCGCATTTTCTCTTCGTTAGACGGATAGAAAAGTTCTTCCTGAATGCGGTGACCGGTTTTTTGCTCGGGTTCTACTTCAACATATTCGGCGCTGTTCATGTGTTCGAACGCCAGTTCACGCACTCGGTAGGAGAGCGTGGCGGAGAACAACATACTCAGACGTTGGGACGCAGCCGGCATGCGGCGGAATAACCAGCGAATATCTTTAATAAAGCCGAGATCAAACATGCGATCGGCTTCGTCCAGCACCATGACCTGAATAGCACCGAGGTTAACGTGATTTTGCTTTGCGTAATCGATTAAACGACCGGTGGTGGCGATAAGAATATCAACGCCGTTTTCCAGCACTTTAAGCTGTTTATCATAGCCGTCGCCGCCATATGCCAGGCCAAGTTTCAACCCGGTTGTGGCTGCCAGCGGTTCTGCGTCGGCATGAATTTGCACCGCAAGTTCACGCGTTGGGGCCAGAATTAATGCGCGTGGCTGATTGACCTGACGGCCTTCCGCCGCAGGATTTGAGAGAAGATGATGAAACGTTGACGTTAAAAACGCCATCGTTTTGCCGGTACCGGTTTGCGCCTGACCTGCGACATCACGCCCTGAAAGCGTAAAAGGCAGTGCTAACGCCTGAATCGGCGTGCAATGCTGAAAGCCTTTAATATCAAGGGCTTCCACCACCGTAGGGTGCAGGGCGAAGTCGGAAAACTTCTGTTCGGTTAAGTGTGTTTTGCTCATAGTGTGGTAGAATATCAGCTTACTATCGCTTTACGAAAGCGTATCCGATGAAATAAAGTCAACCTACATTGGTATATTTTACGCCAATTCGCCAGGCATAATCTTGTGGAGTAAAACATGAGCAGCGATAAAATCGTTCATCTGACCGATGACAGTTTCGACACCGACGTGCTAAAAGCCGACGGCGTTACACTGGTAGATTTCTGGGCTGAATGGTGTGGTCCTTGTAAAATGATCGCCCCTATCCTTGATGAAGTCGCAGAAGAGTACGATGGCAAATTGACCATCGCTAAGCTGAACATCGACGACAATCCGGGCACTGCACCGAAATACGGTATTCGTGGTATTCCGACGCTGCTACTGTTTAAAAACGGTGAAGTCGCCGCGACCAAAGTGGGCGCCTTGTCCAAAGGTCAATTGAAAGAGTTCCTGAACGCCAATCTGGCTTAATCAGGACTGAACGTTCAGCATTGGTGAATTTTTTGCCTGCTGCTGGACGTTCTCTTTCAAGCATGCTAAGTTACCAAGACTGCATTACGCACTTACCTTGTAGTTAGCATCTAAAAGTTTTCCCTTGTTAAACCCTGTCGCACTGTACCTATAACAGCGGTTTTGCAATCTGACGGTTAGCTCCAACTTTGGCATAGCAATCGAACCCTCTCCACGCTTCCAGTCGCCATCCCTGACGATGATCGTCGAGAAGAGTCGAAAAAAGCCATTAACAGGCATGGATTAATTGCCATACCACTCACGACAAACATTCCGAGTATTACCCCGAGTTTAAGAACCCATCACTATGAATCTTACCGAATTAAAGAACACGCCGGTTTCTGAGCTGATTACCCTCGGCGAAAATATGGGGCTGGAAAACCAGGCTCGCATGCGCAAGCAGGACATTATTTTCTCAATCCTGAAGCAGCACGCGAAAAGCGGCGAAGACATCTTTGGTGATGGCGTGCTGGAGATATTGCAGGATGGATTTGGTTTCCTCCGCTCTGGAGACAGCTCCTACCTCGCCGGTCCCGATGATATCTACGTTTCCCCTAGCCAAATCCGCCGCTTTAACCTTCGCACTGGTGACACCATTTCTGGCAAAATTCGCCCACCTAAAGAAGGTGAGCGCTACTTTGCCCTGCTGAAAGTTAACGAAGTCAACTATGACAAGCCGGAGAACGCGCGGAACAAGATTCTGTTCGAAAACCTCACGCCGCTGCACGCTAACAGCCGTATGCGTATGGAGCGGGGTAATGGCTCAACTGAAGATTTGACAGCTCGCGTACTGGATCTGGCTTCGCCAATTGGTCGCGGTCAACGTGGTCTGATCGTCGCACCGCCGAAAGCCGGTAAAACCATGCTGCTGCAGAACATTGCACAGAGCCTGGCGTATAACCATCCCGATTGCGTGCTGATGGTGTTGCTGATTGACGAACGTCCAGAAGAAGTGACTGAGATGCAGCGTCTGGTTAAAGGTGAAGTTATCGCTTCGACCTTTGATGAGCCAGCCTCTCGCCACGTTCAGGTTGCTGAAATGGTGATCGAAAAGGCCAAGCGCCTGGTCGAACACAAGAAAGACGTGATCATTCTGCTCGACTCCATTACGCGTCTGGCGCGTGCCTACAACACCGTGGTACCCGCTTCTGGTAAAGTATTGACCGGTGGTGTGGACGCTAACGCCCTGCATCGTCCGAAGCGTTTCTTCGGTGCAGCACGTAACGTAGAAGAGGGCGGCAGCCTGACCATCATCGCGACCGCTCTGGTTGATACGGGCTCGAAGATGGACGAAGTGATTTACGAAGAGTTTAAAGGCACCGGTAACATGGAATTGCACCTCTCACGTAAAATCGCTGAAAAACGTGTCTTCCCAGCGATTGATTACAATCGTTCAGGTACGCGTAAAGAAGAGCTGCTTACCACTCAGGAAGAGCTGCAGAAAATGTGGATCCTGCGCAAGATTATTCACCCAATGGGCGAAATCGATGCCATGGAATTCCTCATTAACAAGTTGGCGATGACCAAAACCAACGACGAATTCTTCGATATGATGAAGCGTTCCTGATTTTATAAAAAATAAGCCGAACGCGAGTTTCGGCTTTTTTAGTAAAATGAGCAGGAAATCGTAACAACGCCACGTCTTAACGTGGCGTTTTTCATTTCTGGGCTATAGGATTGAACTCTGACAGGAGCATTTATAATGACTGTGGTAGCGGTGGTGAATTATTAAGCATTCACGCACCTCTTCATGCAGAATTCGGATTCTGGAGCAGCAGTAAAAGTGGATTTTCGCGTATTGTTGCCCAAGATGTTAGCTGAGAGCGTTTAACGTGAATTTACTCACTATGAGTACTGAGCTTGGTTTAATTTTTCTCTTTTCTTTAGTCTTCCTCTTTTTTGCTCGTAAAGCAGCTAAAAAAATTGGTTTGGTTGATACGCCGAATTCGCGTAAACGTCATCATGGGGCGATTCCGCTGGTTGGCGGCATATCCGTATATGCAGGGATCTGTTTTACCTTCGCGATTACAAATTATTATTTGCCGCACGCGCTGCTGTTTTTAGCCTGCGCGGGTGTTCTGGTATTGGTAGGCGCGCTAGACGATCGCTTTGATATCAGCGTGAAAATTCGCGCCGTGGTGCAAGCCATTGTTGCTGTTGTGATGATGGTGGGTGCCAAACTCTACTTACTCAGCCTTGGGTTTATTATCGGTCCGGTTGAGTTGATTGTTGGGCCGTTTGGCTATGTGCTAACGCTGTTTGCCGTATGGGCGGCCATTAACGCCTTTAATATGGTGGATGGCATTGACGGCCTGCTGGGTGGCCTTGCGTCTGTTACTTTTGCGGCGATGGGTATCATCCTCTATTTCGATGGTCAGTTCAGCCTCGCCATGTGGTGCTTTGCGATGATCGCCGCCACGCTGCCTTATATCCTGCTTAATCTCGGTTTTCTGGGGCGCCGCTATAAAGTCTTTATGGGCGATGCCGGCAGTACGATGATTGGCTTCACCATCATCTGGATTTTGCTGGAAACGACTCAAGGATTAAGCCATCCCATCACCCCTGTTACCGCGCTGTGGTTAATTGCCATTCCTCTGATGGACATGGTTGCGATCATGTATCGTCGCCTGCGCAAAGGTATGAGTCCGTTTTCTGCCGACCGCCAGCACATTCATCACCTGATCATGCGGGCCGGTTTTAGCTCGCGTCAGGCCTTTATGTTGATCACCGTTGCTGCCGCGATTCTCGCGGGTATTGGTGTGTTAGGCGAATATCTCGCCTTTATCCCCGAATGGGTGATGCTGGTGCTGTTCCTGTTTGCCTTTATGGTTTACGGCTATTGCCTGAAGCATGCCTGGCGTGTAGCGCGACGTATTCGACGCATCAAGCGCCGTATTAATAGCGCCCGAGACGCGAAGAAAAAATGACTCTGATAAGACCTTACAAAGGATAACCCTGTTATGCCCTCTGACGTTGTGGAGAACGAACTGGATATTCGCGGCCTGTGCTGCTGCTTATGGCGTGGAAAGCGCTGGATTATTGGTCTTGCGTTGCTGTTTGCCGTGATCGCCTGGCTAGCCACGCTGTTGATGAAACAGGTATGGAGCACCACGGCGATGACTGAACGCCCAACGGTGAATATGCTGGGTTCTTACTACGCTCAGCAGCAGTTTCTCAGTAACCTGGACGTGCATAACAATGCGCTGACGCTGAGTGCACCGTCGCCTACGATCATGGATGAGGTTTACCAGGAATTTGTCATGCAGCTCTCATCCTGGGATACGCGCCGGGAGTTCTGGCAGCAAACGGACTATTTCAAAAGCCGTAAAACGGGGAATGCGCATAATGATGCGGCGCTGCTGGACGATTTAATCGGTAATGTCCAGTTTACACCCGCTGACACCGCGCACAGTACCTTCGATAACGTCAAATTAAAGGCGGAAACGGCCAGCGATGCTAACAATCTGCTGCGGCAATATATCGCCTACGCCAGCGAACGTGCTGCACGTCATCTCAACACTGAACTTACCGGCGCATGGCAAGTGCGCAGTGCACAGCTGCAAGCCCAGGTTAAACGTCAGGAAGATGTGGCAAAAGCGGTGTTTCAGCGTCAGGAGCATCGCCTGCAACAGGCGTTAAAAATTGCAGACCAGCAAGGTATTCGTGAAAAGCAGCCGCGTGATATTGGAGAAAACCTGGCGGACAGCGATCTGTTTTTGTTAGGTCAACCGATGCTGCAAGGTCAGCTAGAGACTTTGCAGGCAACGGGCCCGACCTACGATATAAGCTATGATCAAAACAGAGCAATGCTTACCACGTTGCAGGCAGGTCCGGCGCTGAACAGCAAATTTCAAACCTACCGCTATTTACGCACACCGGAAGAGCCGGTCTCGCGTGACAGCCCGCGTCGTCTGTTTATGATGATCATGTGGGGCGCCATTGGCGCGTTGGTGGGTGCAGGTGTGGCGCTGATGCGTCGGCCGCGTCCGATGTTAGAACCGCGTCATTGAGAGAAACAGAGTGAAAGTTCTGACAGTATTTGGTACTCGCCCCGAAGCCATCAAGATGGCGCCGCTTGTGAAAGCATTGGCGCAGGATCCCGCCTTTGAATCACGTCTGTGCGTGACTGCGCAGCATCGTGAAATGCTTGATCAGGTGCTGCGTTTATTTCAACTGCAACCCGATTACGATCTCAACATCATGCGCCCTGAACAGGGGTTGACTGAAATCACCTGCCGCATTTTGCAGGGCATGAAAACCGTATTGCTCGATTTCAAACCTGATGTCGTGCTGGTACATGGTGATACCACCACCACGCTGGCGGCAAGCCTGGCCGCATTTTATCAACAGATTCCCGTCGCGCATGTTGAGGCGGGACTGCGTACCGGCGATTTATCATCGCCGTGGCCGGAAGAGGCTAACCGCAAGTTGACGGGACACCTCGCCAGTCTGCATTTCACGCCAACGTTACGTTCACGGCAGAATCTGCTGCAGGAGAACCTGCCGGATGCGCGCATCTTTGTTACCGGCAATACGGTTATAGATGCGCTGCTGTGGGTGCGCGATCGGGTGTTAGATGACAGCGATCTCAATGCGCAATTAACCGCACGTTACCCTTTCCTTGATGAAAGTAAAAAGCTGATTCTGGTTACAGGCCATCGTCGTGAAAGCTTCGGTGAGGGTTTTGAACGCATCTGTAGCGCGCTGGCACAAATCGCTCGTCAGCATCCTGATGCGCAAATTGTTTATCCGGTTCACCTTAATCCCAACGTCAGCGAACCGGTAAACCGCATTCTCAGCGGCATTGAAAACATCATTCTTATTGAACCGCAAGAGTACTTGCCTTTTGTCTGGCTGATGAATCGTGCCTGGCTGATTCTTACCGATTCGGGCGGTGTTCAGGAAGAAGCGCCCTCGCTGGGTAAACCGGTGCTGGTAATGCGTGATACCACTGAACGACCTGAAGCTGTGGAAGCGGGAACCGTGAGATTGGTTGGCACCGATATTGAAAAAATCGTTAATGAAGTGAGCCAGTTGCTGACGGATGAAGCCGCCTGGCAGGCAATGAGCCGCGCCCATAACCCCTATGGTGATGGCGCCGCCTGCGGACGCATTTTGCAAGCCTTAAAAGATAACAGAGTCGACTTATGAGTTTTGAAACCATTTCCATCATTGGACTGGGTTACATTGGGCTGCCAACCGCAGCCGTTTTTGCCTCTAAAGGGAAAAAGGTAGTAGGCGTAGATATCAATGCGCGTGCTGTTGAAACCATCAATCGTGGTGAGATTCATATTATTGAGCCCGATTTAGATCGCGTAGTGCATGACGCTGTGGCGCGCGGTGATCTACGGGCAACCACAAAACCCGAAGCCGCAGAGGCTTTTCTGATTGCCGTACCCACACCGTTTAGGGATGAGCACCAACCCGATTTACGCTTCGTCAAAGCGGCCGCAGAATCCATCGCACCGGTGCTTAAAAAGGGCGATTTAGTGATTCTCGAATCGACTTCGCCCGTCGGCAGCACCGAACAAATGGCGGAATGGTTAGCCGCAGCGCGTCCTGATTTGCGCTTTCCGCAGCAGAGTGAAGCACCTGATATTTTTATTGCCTATTGCCCGGAACGCGTCTTGCCTGGGCAGGTCATGGTTGAGCTTATCAATAACGATCGCGTCATTGGTGGCATGTCAGCCGCCTGTTCTGCGCACGCCAGCGAGTTGTATCGCATTTTCCTTAAAGGTGAATGTGTTGAAACCAACGCCCGCACCGCTGAAATGTGCAAGCTAACGGAAAACAGTTTCCGTGACGTCAATATCGCCTTCGCCAACGAGCTATCGCTGATTTGCGCCGATCAAGGGATTAACGTGTGGGAACTGATCGCATTGGCAAATCGCCACCCGCGCGTCAATATTCTCCAGCCCGGACCCGGCGTAGGCGGTCACTGTATCGCTGTCGATCCTTGGTTTATCGTGGCACAAAATCCTGAACTGGCGCGGCTGATTCGCACTGCGCGCGAAGTCAATGATGCCAAACCGCAGTGGGTATTAGATCAGGTGAAAAAAGCCTTAGCCGATTGCCTGGTGCAAACCGGTAAACGTGCCAGTGAGCTCACCATCGCCTGTTTTGGTCTGGCGTTTAAACCGAATATCGATGATTTACGCGAAAGCCCGGCGATGGGCGTAGCACAGCTGATTGCCGAATGGCACAGCGGCGCTACATGGGTTGTTGAGCCCAATATTACCCAGATTCCGTCTGCGCTGGCTGAACATGCCACGTTAGTTGCCTGCGAAGAGGCGCTTAACCAAGCTGATTTGCTGGTGATGCTGGTTGATCACCGTGCTTTCCGTGCCATTGATGCTGCGCAAGTTACGCAATCCTGGATTGTAGATACCAAAGGCGTGTGGCGATGAAGCAGTTTCTGGTGACGGGCGGCGCTGGTTTTATTGGCTCAGCGCTGGTGAGATATTTGATCAACGAAACTGATCATCAAGTCTTGGTGGTGGATAAACTGAGTTACGCTGGCAACCTTACGTCCTTGGCCAGCGTTATTCACCATCCGCGTTTCAAGTTTGAACAGGTAGATATCTGCGACCGGTCAGAATTAGACCGTGTGATGAAACAGTATCAACCCGATTGCATCATGCATCTGGCTGCGGAAAGCCATGTTGATCGTTCAATCGATGGGCCGATCGCTTTTATTGAAACCAATATTATCGGCACTTATCAGCTGCTTGAAGCTGCGCGCTTTTACTGGAATTCGATGGAAGATGAGCGCAAAAAGGCTTTTATCTTCCATCATATTTCAACGGATGAAGTATTTGGCGATCTTCATGACCAGAGCGCATTTTTCACTGAAACGACGCCGTATGCACCGAGCAGCCCTTATTCTGCAACCAAAGCCAGCAGCGACCATTTGGTTCGCGCCTGGCTACGCACTTACGGCTTGCCGATTATCGTCACGAACTGCTCAAACAATTACGGCCCTTACCATTTTCCCGAAAAGCTGATTCCGCTCACCATCATCAATGCACTGGCAGGCAAATCCTTACCGATTTATGGCAATGGGCAGCAAGTACGCGATTGGTTATTTGTGGACGATCATGCGCGCGCGCTTTATCGCGTGGTGAGCAGAGGTAAAGTGGGTGAAACTTACAATATTGGTGGTCACAACGAACGCAAAAATATTGAGGTAGTGGAAACGATTTGCTCGCTGTTGGAAGAGCTGGCTGCAGATCGCAAACCAACAAATACCGCACATTTCCGTGACCTTATTACCTACGTGACTGACCGTCCTGGCCACGATCAGCGTTATGCCATCGACGCCAGCAAGATCGCACGTGAACTTGGCTGGACGCCACAGGAAACCTTTGAAAGCGGCATGCGTAAAACCGTGGCATGGTATCTCGATAATCCCGCTTGGTGGCAGGCTATTCTTGATGGCCGTTATCGTGGTGAACGCCTCGGCTTAACGCAATAACAGGCGCAAGGAGCAGAGATGAAAGGCATTATTTTGGCTGGAGGTTCGGGCACGCGGCTACATCCCATCACCCGCGCCGTTTCGAAGCAGTTGCTACCCGTATACGATAAGCCGATGATTTACTATCCATTATCGGTATTAATGCTGGCGGGAATTCGCGATATTTTGCTCATTACGACGCCAGAAGATCGTGACCAGTTTCAACGATTATTAGGTGATGGCAGCGAATTTGGCCTTCAGATTACCTATGCAGTACAACCCAGCCCGGATGGATTAGCGCAAGCCTTTATCATTGGCGAAACCTTCATCGGCAACGACAGTTGCTGTTTGGTGCTGGGCGATAATCTCTATTTCGGCCAGGGTTTCAGCCCTAAGCTCAAGAAAGTTGTCGAGCAGAATCAGGGTGCCACGGTATTTGGTTATCAGGTCATGGATCCAGAACGGTTTGGTGTGGTGGAATTTGACGATAACTTTCATGCGTTATCGATCGAAGAGAAGCCAAAGCAACCCAAATCGCGCTGGGCTGTCACCGGACTCTATTTTTACGATAATCAAGTGGTTGAATTCGCTAAACAGGTTCAGCCCTCCGAGCGTGGCGAGTTGGAAATTACCGCCATCAATCAAATGTATCTTGAGCGTGGTGCCCTCTCGGTTGAGCTGCTTGGCCGTGGATTCGCCTGGCTTGATACGGGCACCCACGACAGCCTGATTGAAGCCAGTATGTTTGTGCAAACGGTTGAAAAGCGACAGGGATTTAAAATTGCCTGTCTGGAAGAGATTGCCTGGCGCAACGGTTGGTTGAGTGACGATCAGTTGCGTGCTGCCGGTGAAGCCTTAACTAAGACTGGCTACGGCCAGTATTTGCTGGATTTATTGCATGCCCGTCCTCGTCAATATTAATCCCCTTGCATGGGAGAGCCAGTTCTTCGGCCTTGATACGGTACGGCTGGAGCTTGATGGTGAAACGCCGTTGGCTACTGCCGTGCAACATCCCTGCGCGCTGCTACACATTAAAGTGCCTGCAGAACAAGCGGAAGTGATTGATGCGCTCGGCCAACAAGGTTTTCAACTGGTGGAAGGCGAGGCAGATTTAGCGCTCACCCTTAAACACACTGAACGCCAAACCGGCATTCGCATTGCCCGGGAATCTCAGATCCCTGCGCTACGCGACGCAGCGATGCAGGTTTTTAATCAAAGCCGCTTTCGTGCGCCTTGGTATGCCGCAGATGACAGTGGCCGCTTCTATGCTCAGTGGATTGAAAATGCCGTACGCGGCACGTTCGATAATCAATGCCTGGTTGCCAGCGATGAAGCCGGTGCTTTGCAGGGATTTGTCTCGATGCGTGAAGTTGACGGGGATGCGCGTATCGGTTTGCTGGCGGTGCTGCCGGAAGCGCAAGGCAACGGCGTTGGCCTGCGCTTGATGCTCGCTGCCGCCGATTGGGCGCGGGTTCGGCAATTAAAGCAATTACGTGTTGCCACCCAACTTAGCAATCTCACGGCGATGCGCCTTTATTTACGCAGCGGTGCGCGGCTGGAAAGCACGGCGTACTGGTTCTACAGGAAAGGTCATGATTCCATTTAATGCGCCCCCGATTGTGGGCACTGAAATCGACTATATGCAGTCGGCGATGAGCAGCGGCAAACTCTGCGGTGATGGCGGTTTTACACGTCGTTGCCAACAGTGGATGGAACAACGCTTCAGCAGTAAAAAAGTCCTGCTAACGCCGTCCTGCACCGCATCACTGGAAATGGCCGCGCTGCTGATTGATATTCAGCCCGGCGATGAAGTGATCATGCCGAGCTATACCTTTGTTTCAACGGCCAATGCGTTCGTGCTGCGTGGCGCAAAAATCGTCTTTGTCGATGTCCGGCCTGATACGCTGAATATTGATGAAAACCTGATTGAAGCGGCAATCACAGATAAGACCCGGGCTATTGTGCCGGTGCATTACGCGGGTGTGGCTTGCGAAATGGATACCATTATGGCGCTGGCGACTCAACACCGATTATTCGTGATTGAAGATGCAGCGCAGGGCGTGATGTCGAGTTACAAAGGTCGGGCGCTCGGCAGTATTGGTCATATTGGCTGCTTTAGTTTTCACGAAACCAAAAATTACACGGCGGGCGGTGAAGGCGGTGCCACGCTAATCAATGATGCGAGTCTGGTTGAGCGCGCTGAAATCATTCGTGAAAAAGGCACCAACCGCAGCCAGTTCTTTCGTGGTCAGGTAGACAAATATACCTGGCGCGATATGGGGTCTAGCTATTTGATGTCTGACCTGCAAGCAGCCTATCTCTGGGCGCAACTGGAAGCCGCGGAACGCATTAACCAGCAGCGTTTGCGTCTGTGGCAGCGTTATCATGATGCCTTGCAACCGTTAGCCGCTAAAGGTCGTATCACGCTCCCTACCATCCCAGTGGACTGTAAACATAACGCGCACATGTTTTATCTGAAATTGCACGATCAAGACGATCGCCAGGCGTTGATTAACTGGATGAAAGAAGCGGAAATTCTTACTGTTTTTCATTACATCCCACTGCATAGCTCGCCTGCTGGAGAACGTTTTTCACGCTTTTTTGGCAACGATCGCTTTACGACCAAAGAAAGTGAGCGCCTGTTACGTCTGCCGTTGTTCTACAACCTTTCGGACAATAACCAAAACACAGTGATCAGCTCTCTGCTGAGCTTCTTTTCCTGATGTCATTAGCTAAAGCCTCAGTGTGGACGGCATCGTCTACGCTGGTAAAAATTGCTGCGGGCTTGTTGGTGGTAAAACTGCTGGCGGTGAGTTTCGGGCCAGAAGGCGTAGGGCAGGCCGGGAATTTCCGTCAGTTGATCACCGTCCTGGGCGTCTTAGCGGGAGCGGGAATTTTCAATGGCGTGACGACTTACGTCGCGCAATCACAGCAGGAAACAGAACGGCTACGCGCGGTGGTGGGCACGGCGTCGGCGATGGTGTTGGGTTTTTCAACCCTGGTGGCGCTGATATTTTTACTGGCCGCTACGCCGATCAGTGAAGCGCTGTTTGGTCACGATCGCTTTCAAAACGTGATTCGCGTTGTGGCATTTTTGCAGCTTGGTATTGCCTGGGCCAATTTGACGCTGGCGTTAATCAAAGGGTATCGCGACGCGCGTGGTAATGCGCTGGCGTTGATACTTGGCAGCTTAATCGGCTTGGCGGGTTACGTGTTGTGCTGGTGGCTTGGCGGCTATCAGGGCGCGCTTATCGGCCTGGCGCTGGTGCCTGCATTACTGGTTTTACCGGCAATGATTATCCTAAAGCGGCGCGTACCGCTGCCGCTGAGTTGGCTGCGGCCACAATGGCAACCCGATATTGCCCGCAGGCTGGCGAAATACACTGTCATGGCGCTGATCACCGCTGTCACATTACCGGTTGCCTGGGTGATGATGCGTAATTTACTCGCCGATCAGCAAGGCTGGGCTCAGGTTGGGCTGTGGCAAGGCGTCACCAGCATCTCAGATGCCTACCTGCAATTTATCACCGCGACATTTAGCGTCTGGCTTTTACCCACGCTGGCACGTCTGGAGCACAAGCGGGACATCGCCCGCGAAATAGGTCGTGCGATACGTTTTGTTTTACCTGCAGTAGCCGCTGCCAGTTTCTGCGTTTGGCTGCTGCGCGATATGGCGATCAGTTTACTGTTCTCTGATGCCTTTCGTGGTATGCGCGACCTGTTTGTCTGGCAACTTTGCGGTGACGTATTTAAAGTCGGCGCTTACGTTTTCGGATATCTGGTGATCGCCAAAGCTTCGCTGCGCTTCTATATTTTGACCGAAATCAGCCAGTTCACATTACTGACACTTTTTTCGCGTTGGCTCATACCGCTTCACGGTGCCACCGGCGCTGCGCAAGCCTATATGTTCACTTATGTGGCCTATTTCGCCCTTTGCTGTGGCGCTTTCATTGTTTATTGTCGGAAAAAATGATTTTGATTCACGTTTTGGGATCCGATATTCCCCATCACAATCTGACGGTGCTGCGCTTTTTTAACGATGTTATGCACGTTGAACAGCCAACCGCATCGCCACGCCATTTTATGGTGGTCACGCAGCAGCCTGAACACTTTCAGTCCCTGAACGCGCTGCAGATAGAAACATTCAGCAGCAAGAAAGCGCTGGCGCAAAAACTGATTGAGCGGGCGAAACATCGTCAGCAGCGCTTCTTTTGTCATGGGCAGTTTAATCCCTGGATCTGGCTGGCGCTGCTAAGCGGCAAAGTGCGCCGTTCGCAGTTGTTTTGGCATGTGTGGGGTGCTGACTTATATGAAGACTCGCGCAGCCTGAAATTCCGCCTGTTTTATCTGTTGCGGCGTATCGCGCAGGGTAGGGTGGCGCGCGTGTTTGCCACGCGTGGTGATTTGCATCACTACCAACAACAGCATCCCAACGTTGCGACATCGTTGCTCTATTTCCCGACCAAAATGCCTGATGCGGCGGTAACAGCTGAACCGGGAGAAACGTTCACTCTCCTGCTCGGTAACTCCGGCGACGTCAGTAACCGTCATATTGCGGGTTTAAACGCCATTCGTGAGCAGTTTGGCGAACAGGTAAAAGTAATGGTGCCGCTCGGCTATCCGCCCAATAACGATCTTTATATTGAGCAAGTACAGGCCACAGCGGACAGGTTGTTCCCGGCTGAGCAAGTACGCTTGCTACGCGATAACCTGGCCTTTGATGCCTATTTAAATCTGCTCTCACGCTGCCATTTAGGTTATTTTATGTTCGAGCGTCAGCAGGGCATTGGCACGCTATCTTTACTGATACAGGCCAATGTGCCCTTTGTGTTGAGTCGAAAAAATCCTTTTTGGCGCGATGTCAGTGAGCAGCAACTGCCGGTGTTGTTTAGTGAAGATGCCCTCAATCCAGCCGTTGTGGCGGAAGCGCGACGTCAATTGATGGGATGTGATAAACAGGCAATCGCCTTCTTTGCTCCCGGTTATCTGACGGGCTGGCGTGAAGCGTTATATTTTTGCGAAGAGGAATCTTCATGAGCCTGATGCAGTTTAGCGGTCTGCTGGTGGTTTATCTGCTCTCACTCGGTTTTATTCTTACCCTGACCTGGCGGGAATTTAAGCGTGTGCGTTTCAATTTCCATCTGTTTTTTACCTTGCTGTTTTTACTTACTTTTTATTTTGGTTTTCCATTAAGCTGCGTGCTGGTGTTTCGTTTTGATACGTCGGTGGTGCCCCCTCAGTTTCTGTTGCAGGCGCTGCTGTCGGCGAGCGCTTTTTACGCAATCTATTACGTCAGTTATAAAGTGCGGCTCAAACCGATTAATGCGCCGCCAGCGAAACCCTGGCTGCAGATGAATCGAGTAGAAACACATTTAACCTGTGTGATCCTGGCGCTGGTGGCGTTGGGCACCGTGACAGTTTTTTTCCTGCACAATGGTTTTCTTCTGTTCCGTCTGACCGCTTACAACCAGATTTTCTCCAGCGAAGTCTCTGGCGTTGCGCTTAAGCGTTTCTTCTATTTCTTTATACCCGCAATGCTGATCCCCTATTTCTTGCGCCCAACCCAGCGCAACTGGATGCTGTTTCTGATTATCACCGCAGCCTTCGGTTTGCTCACCTATGCGCTGGTCGGCGGCACGCGAGCCAATATCATCATTGCCTTTGCACTGTTTCTTTTTATAGGCATTACGCGTGGCTGGATTACGTTATGGATGTTGGCGGCGGCAGGTGTAATGGCCATTTGCGGCATGTTTTGGCTGGCGTTGCGGCGTTACAACCTGGACGTGATGGGTGCAGAAGCGTTTTACACTTTTCTTTACCTGACGCGCGATACGTTCTCGCCGTGGGAAAATCTGGCCTTGTTGCTGGAGAATTACCACAAGATTGAGTTTCAGGGCCTCGCGCCACTGTGGCGTGACTTTTATGTGTTTATCCCAAGCTGGTTGTGGCCAGGTCGCCCGGTTATGGTGCTGAACAGTGCCAATTACTTTACCTGGGAAGTGCTGAATAACCATTCCGGGCTGGCAATTTCGCCAACGTTGATTGGCTCGCTGCTGGTGATGGGGGGTGTTTGGGCTATTCCTGTAGGTGCGGTCGCGGTTGGCATGATCATCAAAGGTTTTGATGGGCTGTATGAACGCGGGCGCACTGAAACGAATCGCTATAGTGGCGCTATTTTGCAGAGCTTCTGCTTTGGTGCGGTGTTTAACATGATTGTGCTGGCGCGCGAAGGCCTGGATGCTTTTGGTTCGCGCGTGGTGTTTTTCTGCCTCATTTTTGCTGCCTGTTTAGGCATTGCGAAATTAATTTTTAGGTTACTGGATCACGCCGGACTGATTCGCAGTCGCGGCGTACGGGCATTACACAGCCCATCCTGATCAGCCTTTGGGATTCACAGGAAGATATAGAATAACTATGACTATGTTACCTGACACGCCGCAGTATCAGATTCGCGGCGTGGCGCTGTATGGCTTTAACAGCATGGCGTCTTTTGTTGATTTTCTTATGCCGGAAAAGGGCATACGGACGGGCACGTTGGTCGCGATCAATGCGGAAAAGATATTAACCGCTGAGCAGGATGAAGGGCTTAATACCTTACTGCAACATGCTGAGTTCAAATATCCTGATGGCATTAGCATTGTGCGTTCCATTCGCAAAAAATACCCAGGTGCGCCGGTAAACCGAATTGCGGGTGCAGATTTATGGGAAGCGCTAATGGAACGCGCTGGCCGTGAAGGGACGCCGGTTTTTCTGATTGGTGGCCGCCAGGCGGTGCTGGATGAAACGTGTGACAAGCTGCGTCGCCAATGGAATGTGAATATTGTTGGTGCTCAGGATGGGTACTTTACCCCGGCTGAGCGTGATGCGCTGTTTATGCGTGTGGCTGCCAGCGGCGCAAAGCTGGTGACGGTGGCGTTGGGATCACCGCGTCAGGAACAGTTAATGCTGGCGTGCCGCGAACATTGGACTCATGCGCTCTACATGGGTGTAGGCGGCACCTATGACGTTTTTACTGGGCATGTGAAGCGTGCGCCGAAAATGTGGCAAAATATGGGGCTAGAGTGGCTTTATAGGCTGATCAAACAACCCAGCCGCTGGCGCAGGCAGTTAAAGCTGCTGAAATACCTGCGCTATCATTGGCGCGGCGATCTCTGATATTGCTGAAAAATGCAGCGTTTTCATGCGTGCGAGCAAGATAAATGGTCTATTTGTCGACGAAATGCACAAAGCGTAATCAAACGCGTTTTTTTATTTAAAAAGCACTAGACACGATGGGCGCTTATCTCTAGTATGCACATCCGCAACGGCGCTACGCGCCCGTAGCTCAGCTGGATAGAGCGCTGCCCTCCGGAGGCAGAGGTCTCAGGTTCGAATCCTGTCGGGCGCGCCATTAACTTTGTGCGCAAGAGCTGCGGTGGTTTGATTACCGAGTTAGTAGTAAAGATTTATATGATGTAGGTTTTTGGCTTGCAACATTAAGTATTGTGGTGGCTATAGCTCAGTTGGTAGAGCCCTGGATTGTGATTCCAGTTGTCGTGGGTTCGAGTCCCATTAGCCACCCCAGATTTTGCTGGGATACGCGAAGGTGGCGGAATTGGTAGACGCGCTAGCTTCAGGTGTTAGTGTCTTAACGGACGTGAGGGTTCAAGTCCCTCTCTTCGCACCAGGCAAAACAAATTAAAAAAATCGGCGAGTAGCGCAGCTTGGTAGCGCATCTGGTTTGGGACCAGAGGGTCGGAGGTTCGAATCCTCTCTCGCCGACCACTTTTAGAAACCTGCTTCTTGAAGCAGGTTTTTTTTCGCCTGTAGCAAACAGAGGATGAGAACCTCCGAAGGAGGTTTGAGCCGAGCGCAGCGAGACCACGTTGCTTCAGCAACGGCCCGCAGGGCGCTTCTCAGCGAGAAGCGTAATCCTCTCTCGCCGACCACTTTTAGAAACCTGCTTTTAAAGCAGGTTTTTTTTCGTCTGTAGTAAACAGAGGATGAGAACCTCCGAAGGAGGTTTGAGCCGAGCGTAGCGAGACCACGTTGCTTCAGCAACGGCCCGCAGGGCGCTTCTCAGCGAGAAGCGTAATCCTCTCTCACCGACCACTTTTAGAAACCTGCTTCCTGAAGCAGGTTTTTTTTCGTCTGTAGCAAACAGAGGATGAGAACCTCCGAAGGAGGTTTGAGCCGAGCGTAGCGAGACCACGTTGCTTCAGCAACGGCCCGCAGGGCGCTTCTCAGCGAGAAGCGTAATCCTCTCTCGCCGACCACTTTTAGAAACCTGCTTCCTGAAGCAGGTTTTTTTTCGCCTGTAGAAAAGTCGCGGAGTGATTTAAGCGTGCTGTCGTTGATGTGAGACGAATAATCTTTTGTTTAATAAGGTATTTACTTGGTTTTACTAAGATTGTCTCTGAATGGATACAGCCTTTCTCTTACCTGTCGCTTTTAACCGACACACTTTTCGTTTCCCGTAATTTTCTCTCTTGTCTGTCAGTTTTAACCTACAGATAGATAATGATTTTTTAGGGATATCCCAATCTGGCACGATTTATGCAATAATATCTTTGTAGATGCTCATTCCACCTCTTATGTTAGCGGATGCTACATAAACCTGGGAATGACGCAGAGCCAATTTTGGGTACCTGTTGTCTGCCTGCCTGTATCGCGTGAGCTTTACAGGATCAACAGACACCACGTTGAGTCGGGTACCGTCCAGTTGTCTTATCGACCTGATCTTACACCTGCTTATGGCAGGTGTTTTTTTATCTGCAATATGGCAATAGACAATAAAAGTGACAGGCAAAAAAAAGCCGGGCAAGCCCGGCTGTACACATCCTACCTATTACGCGTTAGGATTATTTTTTAACGTCAGCAATAAACCTTCCCGCCGCATTTTCGCCGCTTCTTCTGGGCGACGCAGACGATCGTATACATCTGCCAGCCAGGCGTAATCAAAAGCATCTGGGCGCTGCGCCAAGGCTTGCTGTAGCGCTTCGGCGGCCTGCTGCCATTCACCATGACGCATTAACAACTGACCCAGCGTACTGTGCAGTAGTGGCGTTGCGCCGTGTTGCTTGATCTGCAGTCGTAACGCTTTTTCCAACGCTTCTGGGTTTCCGCTTTTGATGCGAGGCATCAGCAGCACCAGACGATCGTCGTAGTGGCGTTTCAATCCTTCCAGCACGATTTCCTGCGCAGTGTCGTGGTCATCACATTCAATAAGATGGTCCGCCATCGCCACCTGCAGTGCCGTTTCCTGACGCGTTTTGCGGCTCAGGTTATTCCACCAGCGCTTCAGGCCATCGCTGCCTTGATCGGCCATCGCCTGACTCATCAGGCCAAGCCAGGCTTGCTGTTGCAGTGCGGTACGTTGGTTGTCATCGCTAACCTGCGCTTTCTGCATTGCAGGCAGAATATCTAACAATGCGCTCCACGCTCCGGTACGGATGTAGGCCTGTACTGCAAGACGTAACACTTCAGGATGGCGCGGCGCCACTTCCAGCAAGCGATCTATGCTATGACGCGCGGCATGATCTTCATTGCGGGCCAGTTGAATGCGGGCGCGAGTAATTTCGACAGGAATAGTATTGTTTTCAGAGAGTTCAGATGCACGTTCAAGATGCTGATTTGCTCGCACTTCATCACCACGCTGTTGCGCTGCTTCCGCTGCCAGCAAGTAGTTCGCTACGGGCACATCCGCATGATCGGCATCTTTCGACAACAGTTTCTCGACCTGCTTATGATCGCCTTCTGCCAGTTTCATTAATGCTGATTGCGTATGTCGCTGAGCACGGCGACGTTTACGTCCGGTAAACCAGCCGCGTGTACGCGCGCCAGTACGGAACAGACGACGCAACAGCCATTCCACCGCCAGAATCACCAACAAACTAATAATCAAGATGATCACTAAACCGGTCACGCTGGTTTCGACGTTCCAGTTATCCGTTTGAATCAGCACGTAACCTTGATGGCCAGCGATCATCGGTCCAAGGACCACGCCAGCAATCAGCAGCACAAAGAGGATAAATACCTTGAGCATGCTTAGCCTCCCTGCTGATTAGCATCGACGGAAGGTTGCGCTAACAGGTTCCGCACACGGGTCTGCATCAACTGTTCCAGCAGCGGCTGGCTTTCCAGGTTTTCGGGTAAATCCATGTTGATGTTCTGTTGGCTCAACTCATCCAGCTGGGCGAGAAAGGCTTTGGTGGCGGCGTCGTTGGTGTCATACCAGGCACGCACCCAAGTCGAAACGGTATCGATTGATTGTTTGTAGATTTCGTCTTGATGGCGTGGAACAGCCTGCGCAGCAATCAGCAGGCGTGAACGGATATTTTCGCGTAAGTAGACATCCTGGTTCGGTGCCAGCAACGGCTGCGCAGTATTGTCGCGGCGGCGGATGGTAATGAAATCATCCATAAAGTTGTGCCAGCTTTTAACCAGATTTTGACGCCATTCACGAACCGAGCTGGAAAGCTCGCCGCCGTCGCTGTCCATCGGGGCATCATCGCTGTCGTTGTCGGCCAAACGCAGATTATCCACGCCGTTCGATAACTGATTCAGCTTGAGAATCGTGCCGTCATAATCGACCTGCGTTACTGCTGACAAGGTACTGATATCTTGCGTTAGCGCACGACGTACATTCATTACGCTAGGATCGTTCATGTCAGCCAAACTGGCATCAGCGCTTTTCAACAACGCTGCTGCCGTGGTGACATCCTGATCGCTCCACAATTTGCGGCCCGCCAGTTTCACCAGATAATCTGCCTGGGCTAACAACCAGCTGCGTACATCATTGCCAGAAATCACCGCCACTTTCTCACGCAGCGTTGTCAGTTCTTTCGCGGAACCTTCCAGCTGAGCCTGCGCCGTTTTCAAGGCGCTTTCAGTGCTGATTAACTGCTGCGTCAGCTGCTGTTTGTCGCTGTTGGCCTGCTGTTGCAGGGCACTAAGTTGTTCGCTCAGGCTTTGGTTGGTTTGTGCTTGTAAATCGGCCTGATGTTTCCCATTAAGGTATAAACCGGCGCCAATTGCCAGGGCGATCACAATCGCTACCGCACCCAGCACCATGCCACCGTTTTTATTATTACGCGGTGGTTTGTTGCTGGCGGAAGGAGAGCGTTCAACCGCTGGGGTGGTTTCTTCAACCATGGCGGAGGAGTCTTTTTGTTCCGTCATATGTGGCACATCCCATTGTTAAGTTCAGCGTAACGCACGCAGCAGCGCGTCGTTATCGGCACCATCGGCTACCTGAATATCCTGCCAACCCAAATTTGCGGCCAGGGTAGCCAAACGTTCACTGACGACTAGCAGCCGACAGTTAAGCAACCATTCCTCACGGTCAATTGCGGGGAACAGCAAAAAAAGTTGTTGTAACATTTCACCGCTGGTCACGACTAAAGTAGTAACACCGCGCTCTCGCCAGCGTTTGCCTTCTATCGCCCCGTCATAATGCTTTTGGCAGCGCTGATAACATTCACTAAACAGGACGTCCGCGCCCCGGCTGCGTAAAGTGTCTGCGAGCAACTCCCGACCCTGATTACCCCGCAATATCAAGGCGCGCTTATGGCCTACACGCTGCAACACATTCAGCTGGATAAGTTCTTCGCTGGTTTCTTGCGCGTGGGGATAGGTCACATGCAGGCCGCTAATAGTGTGAAACGCCAGCGCGGTGCTGCGGCCAATTGCATAATAGTCTACGTCGGCGGGCCACGCTGCGCCTGCGTGTTGCATCGCGGGATGGACAAAGTGGATAACCTGCTGCGACAGCATGAAAACCAAATCGCCGGGACGTAAACCTGCCAATTGTTGTGGCAGACGATCAAGATCGCCGCCCGGCGCGAATTCAATCAGCGGCAGGCTCCAGGCCTGTTTACCCAGCGCATGCAGACGTGTTACTAATTCTGCCGCAGCGGGCTCCGGGCGGGTCACCAAAATGGTCATGCCGGCGGTTGGCCTTGATAAACGTCACGCAGAATTTCACGCGCGCCACCTTCTAACAACTCTTCCGCCAGTGAGGTTCCCATTTGCTCAGCTTGATCGCGTGGGCCACGGCGCTCGCCGCTGACCATCACGCTACCATCCGGCGCACCTACCATGCCGCGCAGCCAAAGTTGATCACCTTCTAGCAGCGCAAAGCTGCCGATAGGAACCTGACAACCGCCTTCGAGGCGTGTATTCATCGCACGCTCAGCTTTTACACACACGGCCGTGTCTTCGTGATTCAGCGCTTGCAGCAAGCCAATCAGCGTTGTGTCATCAAGGCGGCATTCTATGCCCACCGCACCTTGGCCCACCGCAGGCAGAGAAATCTCTGCAGGCAAGGGTTGGCGAATGCGATCGGCCAGACCTAAACGTTTTAGCCCGGCTGCGGCGAGAATAATGGCATCATATTCACCGGCATCCAGCTTGCCCAGGCGCGTTCCAACATTGCCGCGTAAGGTTTTAATCACTAAATCAGGACGGCGTGCGCTGATCTGACATTGGCGTCGCAAACTGGAGGTACCCACTATCGCACCCTGCGGCAGTTCGTCGATTGAGGCATAATGATGAGAGACAAACGCGTCACGCGGATCGTCGCGTTCACAAATGGTCACCAGTCCCAAACCTTCGGGGAAATCCACCGGCACATCTTTCATTGAATGCACCGCCAGATCGGCACGATTTTCCAGCATAGCCTGTTCGAGTTCTTTAACGAACAAGCCTTTACCGCCGACCTTAGCCAGCGGCGTATCAAGAATAATGTCACCTTTGGTGACCATCGGAACCAGCTCAACGCGTAAGCCTGGATGGGCGCTCATGAGGCGCTGCTGTACATATTGTGCCTGCCACAAAGCGAGTGGACTCTGTCTTGTAGCAATTCTGAAAATTTTGTCTAACATGCTGTTAACCATTTTGATCGTTCACCGAATATCCTATCATCGATAGGGGAATGCTGTCAGTTTCAACGGATTGAAAACAGTCCGCTCTCAGATTTCGCCCGTGTTTATCGCGGTGGAGCTTTGAGCCAGAGTCTGAAAAGGCAGGACGCCAGCAGGAACGTGCTAAACTGTTAAGTAGCGCAACTTTCTTTACGGTCAATCTGCCGAGTGATAGATTGATCACGTTTCCAGCAATAATCTGCACGACATCTTGATTATAAAGCGGCAGATTTTGGAAACAGGGTGCTTAAACATTAGGACAATCAGGCGAAACGTCTTGTACCTCTACATTGAGACACTGAAACAGAGACTGGATGCTATCAACCAGCTGCGTATTGATCGCGCGCTGGCTGCCATGGGACCCGCTTTCCAGCGCGTCTACAGTCTGCTGCCAACCTTATTACATTATCAACATCCGCTGATGCCGGGTTACCTTGAAGGTAACGTTCCACATGGCATCAGCTTCTTCACGCCTGAAGAAAACCAGCACCGTTTGCTGGCTGACTTGACCGGCGATCATGACCTTACGTTGGCTGATACGCCGAAAGGGCAAATGCCGATTACCGGCATCTATTCCATGGGCAGTACGTCATCCGTAGGACAAAACAGCATATCGGATCTTGATATCTGGGTTTGCCATCAATCCTGGCTCGACAATGAAGAGCGCCTCAATCTGCAACGTAAGTGTACCTTGCTGCAGAAATGGTGTGTGTCGATGGGCGTAGAAGTCAGTTTCTTCCTGATTGATGAAAACCGTTTTCGACATAACGAAAGCGGTAACCTCGGCGGCGAAGACTGTGGTTCAACACAACATATTTTGTTGCTGGATGAATTCTACCGCACCGCGGTTCGCATGGCAGGCAAACGTATTCTGTGGAATATGGTTCCAGGCGAAGAAGAGCATCATTATGACGAATACGTCATGTCGCTTTATGCCAAAGGTGTGCTGACACCCAACGAATGGTTGGATTTAGGCGGCCTCGGGACGCTGTCGGCAGAAGAGTACTTCGGTGCCAGCTTGTGGCAGCTCTATAAAAGTATCGACTCGCCTTATAAAGCGGTGTTGAAAACCTTGCTGCTGGAAGCGTACAGCTGGGAATACCCCAACACGCAGTTGCTGGCGATGGATATCAAGCAACGTCTGCATGATGGTGAAATCGTCTGCTTTGGTCTTGATCCTTATTGCATGATGCTGGAACGCGTCACGCACTATTTGACCAGCGTTGACGATCAGCCACGCCTTGATTTAGTGCGCCGCTGCTTCTATCTCAAAGTGTGTGAAAAGCTCACCAGTGAAGAGCATTCACATCGCACCGGCTGGCGTCGTGAGATTTTGTCGCAGCTGGTTAAAGAGTGGGGCTGGGACGAAGAAAAACTGGCCATTCTCGATAATCGTGCAGGCTGGAAAATCGAGCGGGTTCGTGAAGCCCATAATGAATTACTGGATGCGATGATGCAGAGTTATCGCAACTTGATCCGCTTTGCGCGCCGCAACAATTTAAGTGTCAGCGCCAGCCCGCAGGATATCGGCGTGCTGACACGTAAACTGTACGCAGCGTTTGAAGCGTTGCCGGGTAAAGTCACCTTGGTTAACCCGCAAATTTCGCCCGATCTTTCGGAAGAGAATCTGACCTTTATCCATGTGCCGCCGGGACGTGCCAATCGTTCCGGCTGGTATTTGTATAATCAGTCGCCGGACATGAACTCGATCATCAGCCATCAGCCGCTGGAATATAACCGCTACCTCAATAAACTGGTGGCGTGGGCGTGGTTCAACGGGTTAATGACCAGCAAAACGCGGCTGCATATAAAAGGTAATGAGATTTGCGACTTGGCACGTTTGCAGGAGCTGGTGAATGATGTTTCCAGCCATTTCCCGCTGCGTGTGCCTTCACCTACGCCAAAAGCGTTGTACAGCCCGTGCGAAATTCGTCATCTCGCGATCATTGTGAATCTTGAATACGATCCCACCTCGGCGTTTCGTAATCAGGTAGTGCATTTTGATTTCCGTAAGCTGGATGTGTTCAGCTTTGGTCAACAGCAGCAATGTCTGATTGGCAGCATCGATCTGCTGTATCGCAACTCGTGGAATGAAGTACGTACGCTGCATTTCAGCGGCGAGCAGGCGATGATTGAAGGATTGAAAACCATTCTGGGCAAAATGCATCAAGATGCCGCGCCACCCGATACGGTAGAAGTATTCTGCTACAGCCAGCATCTGCGTGGTTTAATTCGTACTCGTGTGCAGCAACTGGTGTCGGAATGCATCGAATTGCGCCTTTCCAGTACGCGACAGGAGCCGGGCCGCTTTAAAGCCTTGCGTATGGCGGGTGAAACCTGGGGCCTGTTCTTCGAACGCATGAGCGTCTCGGTGCAGAAGTTGGAAAATGCCGTCGAGTTTTATGGGGCGATTTCCAACAACAAACTGCATGGCTTGTCGATTAAAGTCGAAACCAATCAGACGCCGCTACCGCCGGTCGTCAACGCTTATGCGAGTGAAGGCATCATCCAGTTCTTCTTTGAAGACACCACCGATGAGCGTGGTTTTAATATCTATATTCTGGATGAAACTAATCGGGTTGAGGTTTATCACCACTGTGAAGGCAGTAAAGAGGAGCTGGTGCGTGACGTTAGCCGATTCTATTCATCTTCGCATGACCGGTTTACCTACGGCTCCAGCTTTATCAACTTTAACCTGCCGCAGTTCTATCAAATTGTGAACACCGGCGAGCGTTTCCAGGTGATTCCTTTCCGCAGCCAGACGCTGACGCAGTTGTGTGCTTCTCAGCCAGACAACGACAACAGCGACTACCAGCCGCGTTATCAGATGCATTGATTCTGGTGGGCCGCACAGCATGAATGCGCGGCCGCCATCTTCACAGCTTGTCACAACGCTCACGCTATTTACGGGGATTTCCTGTTGCTTTTCCGACTTCAACTGCGATGATAAGCATCCAGGTAAAGGACATGAAGAGCATAAAGAATGAAGAAAGTAATTAGCCTGTTGGGAATTGCCTTGGCATTAACGAGCCTTGCAGGCTGTGGGTTAAAAGGACCGCTTTACTTCCCGCCGAAGGATAAGCCGCAAACGCAAAAAACACCGACTGAGTCGCAAAAAACAGAGGCTTCCAAAGCGGATGTGAGCGGATTAGTGACTGACGATTCGAGCACTCAAGCGAACTAATTTCAATGGCGCATCCGGCGGAGCAAAAAATGCAGTTCTCCAAAATGCACGGCCTCGGCAACGATTTCATGGTTGTGGACGCTGTGACGCAAAATGTCTTTTTTTCGCCCGAACTGATTCGCCGATTGGCCGATCGTCATTTGGGTATCGGCTTTGATCAGTTGCTTATCGTTGAGCCACCTTACGATCCTGACCTCGATTTTCACTATCGTATCTTCAACGCAGATGGCAGCGAAGTGTCGCAATGCGGCAACGGCGCACGCTGTTTTGCCCGCTTTGTGCAACTGAAAGGCTTGACCAACAAGAGCGACATCCGCGTCAGCACGCAGGCGGGCCGCATGGTGTTAAGCGTAACGCCGGACGATCTGGTCTGCGTCAACATGGGCTTGCCTGACTTTGAGCCTCAGCAGGTGCCTTTTCGCGCCAACAAAGCGGAAAACATTTATCTGCTCCGCGTTGCTGAACAAACTGTGATGTTTGGCGCGGTATCGATGGGGAATCCGCACTGCGTGATTCAGGTCGAAAGTGTAAAAACGGCACAGGTTGAAGTATTAGGGCCAATTCTTGAAGGCCATGAACGTTTCCCAGAGCGCGTCAACGTTGGCTTTATGGAAATCGTCAATCCTGAACATA
The DNA here is from genome assembly GCF_022761075.1 of Pantoea sp. MQR6. Lineage (NCBI taxonomy): Bacteria > Pseudomonadati > Pseudomonadota > Gammaproteobacteria > Enterobacterales > Erwiniaceae > Pantoea > Pantoea sp. MQR6. Next base: position 43,480 of record NZ_JAKYXB010000006.1, on the reverse strand, counting down.
TTCGTCTGCGCGTGTATGAACGCGGTGCGGGCGAAACCCAGGCGTGCGGTAGCGGTGCATGTGCAGCCGTTGCTTGTGGCATCCAGCAGGGAATTTTGGCACCAAAAGTGCGTGTTGATTTACCCGGCGGCACGCTGCACATCGCCTGGAAAGGGGCTGGAGAACCACTTTACATGACCGGCCCAGCCACACACGTCTACGATGGGTTTATTCATCTATGAAAAATATCGAAGAGCAAGCCGATAATACGGTCTTGCTGGACGATCAAGCCGTTAACGATTACCTGCGGCAAAATCCCGATTTCTTTATCCGCAATGCGCGCCAGGTCGAACAAATGGCGGTGCCGCATCCGGTACGTGGCAGCGTGTCGCTGGTGGAATGGCACATGGCACGTCAGCGCAATCATATCCAGCAGCTGGAAGAAGAGATCACGCTGCTGATGGAGCAAGCCACTAATAATCACCAGCTGTTTGATCGTCTGCTGTCGTTACAGGGACATTTAGCGGCGGCCGATTCTCTGCAGGAGATGTTAAATCGCCTGCACCGCTGGGCGCGTGAGCTGGGCCTAGCGGGTGCAAACATTCGTTTGTTCAATGATCAATGGCGTCTTGGCGCGCCGTCTGATTTTATTCAGCTAAGCCTTTCACGCCAGCTGTTTGAGCCGCTGCGTATTCAACGTTTTGGCAATGAACACCATTATCTCGGCAGCATTAATGGCCCGGAATTGCTGTTGCTGCTGCCGCAAGCCAAAGCGATTGGCTCGGTGGCGATGTCGTTAATGGGCGAACATGGCGATTTGGGCGTGCTGATTTTCAGCAGCCGCGACAGCCAGCATTATCAATCGGGCATGGGCACGTTGCTGTTGCAGCATCTGTCACAAATGATGCCTGAACTGTTGATGCGCTGGGTAGAGCGCGCATGAGTCATTCGCTGCAGGATGCCGTCGACGGATTTCTGCGCTATCTGAAAGTGGAGCGCCAGCTCAGTCCGCTCACGCAAAGCAACTATGCGCGCCAGCTCGCCGCGTTGGTGATTATTGCGAATGAGATGAAAATCAGCGCCTGGGCGACGCTGGAACCGGCACAGGTGCGCAGCATGGCGGCACGCAGTCGCCGCACCGGTCTTTCCGCCAGCAGCCTCGCGCTGCGTCTTTCGGCGTTGCGCAGTTTTCTTGACTGGCAAGTCAGTCAGGGCATGTTAAGTGCCAATCCTGCAAAAGGCATTGTTACCCCGAGAAAAGCGCGTCATTTACCTAAAAATATTGATGTTGATGAAGTGAATCAGCTGCTTGAGATCGATCTTGATGATCCGCTAGCGGTACGCGATCGCGCCATGCTGGAAGTGATGTATGGCGGTGGATTGCGTCTTTCTGAACTGGTAGGCATGGATTGTCGCCATGTCGATATGGCTTCAGGTGAAGTCTGGGTAACAGGTAAAGGCAGCAAAGAACGCCGCGTACCGATTGGTCGTACTGCTGTAACCTGGCTTGAACATTGGCTGCCGCTGCGCGCCAGCTTTGGCTGCGAGGATGATGCGCTGTTTCTCTCCACGCGTGGCTGTCGTATATCGGCGCGTAACGTGCAGAAGCGCTTTGCGGAGTGGGGCATCAAGCAGGGCGTAGCCAGCCATATCCATCCGCACAAGCTTCGCCACTCTTTTGCGACCCATTTACTTGAGTCGAGTGGCGATCTCCGTGCGGTGCAGGAGCTGTTGGGGCATGCCAACCTTGCGACTACGCAAATTTATACCCATCTCGACTTCCAACATCTGGCTTCGGTGTACGATGCTGCCCATCCCCGCGCCAAACGAGGAAAGAAAGAATGAAGTTTTATCGTCCCTTACGTGCCATCAAAGCCATGACTTTTGATCTCGATGACACGCTTTACGACAATTATCCGGTAATACGTAAAACCACCGAAGAATCCCACGCTGCGCTACAGGCGTTCCATCCCTCGCTGCAAACTTTCACGGCGGAAGCGTATCAGGCGTTGCGTGATGAATTGCTGCTGCGGGAGCCCGATATCTACCATGATGTGTCGGAATGGCGTCGTCGTTCGGTTGAGCTGGCGATGTTGAATGCTGGCATTCCCGCAGAACAAGCCTTTGCCGGGGCTGCGCAGGTGATGGAGGTTTTCCATCAATGGCGTAGCGAAGTGAAAATGCCAGAAGAGACGCATCAAACGCTGAAAATGTTGGCGGAAAAAGTGCCGCTGGTGGCCATCACCAACGGCAATGCGAAGTTAGAAAAGTTGGGAATTGCTGACTACTTCCAGTTTGCGTTGCGTGCCGGCCCGGATGGTCGCGCTAAGCCATGGGAAGATATGTATCATCTGGCCGCAAAACGTTTGAACATCGCGCCGGAACACATCCTGCACGTGGGTGACGATCTCACTACCGATGTGGCCGGATCGCTGCGCTGCGGCATGCAAGCCTGCTGGATCAACCTGCGCCAAGGCAATCTTATGCACATCAATGATGCGCGCCTGCTGCCGCATGTTGAAATTTCACAGTTGGCATCGCTCACCTCACTGCTATAATGGCTGTAAATATATCCAGTCTTTTGCTTTACACTCTCTGACTTATTGGTGCTTATGGACGTTTCTGAACTGCTCGACGGTTTGAATGACAAACAGCGCGAGGCCGTTGCGGCCCCGCGCAATAACCTGCTGGTATTAGCAGGCGCGGGCAGCGGAAAAACGCGCGTTCTGGTGCACCGTATCGCCTGGCTGCTCTCGGTGGAAAACTGCTCGCCTTACTCAATCATGGCGGTAACGTTCACCAATAAAGCCGCCGCAGAGATGCGTCACCGTATCGAACAGCTGATTGGCACCAGCCAGGGCGGAATGTGGATCGGCACTTTCCACGGTTTAGCGCACCGCTTGCTGCGTGCGCATCATCTGGATGCTAATTTGCCGCAGGATTTTCAGATCCTCGATAGCGAAGACCAGCTGCGTCTGTTAAAGCGTCTGATCAAAGCGATGAATCTTGATGATAAGCAATGGCCTGCGCGTCAGGGCATGTGGTACATCAACGGCAAAAAAGATGAAGGGCTGCGTCCAAAGCATATCGAAAGCTATGGCAATCCGGTGGAGCAAACCTGGCTGCGTATTTATCAGGCTTATCAGGAAGCGTGTGATCGTGCTGGATTGGTGGATTTTGCCGAGCTGCTGCTGCGTGCGCATGAACTCTGGCTTAACAAGCCGCACATTCTGAATCACTACCGCGAACGTTTTACCAACGTGCTGGTGGACGAGTTTCAGGATACCAACAACATTCAGTATGCATGGATCCGCATGCTGGCAGGTGACAGCGGACGCGTCATTATTGTCGGTGATGACGATCAGTCGATTTACGGCTGGCGTGGTGCGCAGGTCGAGAACATCCAGCGCTTTCTGCAAGATTTTACTGGCGCAGAAACTATCCGCCTTGAGCAAAACTATCGCTCAACCAATAATATTCTGAAATCGGCTAACGCCTTGATCGCGAATAACAACGGTCGCCTCGGCAAAGAGCTGTGGACCGATGGCAGCGACGGCGAGCCGATTTCAATTTACTGCGCCTTTAATGAGCTGGATGAAGCGCGCTTTGTGGTGAATCGCATCAAAGCCTGGCACGAAAACGGCAATGCGCTGATAGATTGCGCCATTCTCTATCGCAGCAATGCTCAGTCACGCGTACTGGAAGAAGCCTTGCTGCAAAGCAGTATGCCGTACCGTATTTATGGCGGTATGCGCTTCTTCGAGCGTCAGGAAATCAAAGACGCACTGGCCTATTTGCGACTGATGGCCAACCGTAACGATGACGCGGCCTACGAGCGCGTCGTCAATACCCCCGTTCGTGGCGTGGGCGATCGTACGCTGGATGTCGTGCGGCAAACTGCGCGGGAAAAACAGCTGACGCTGTGGCAAGCGACGCGTGAATTATTGCAGACGCGCGCCTTAGCGGGTCGAGCGGCGTCCGCGCTGCAACGCTTTTGTGAGCTGGTTGATTCGCTGGCAACCGAAACCGCAGAAATGCCGCTGCATGTACAAACCGATCGGGTCATAAAAGATTCAGGTCTGTGGATGATGTACGAGCAGGAAAAAGGCGAAAAAGGCCAGGCGCGTATCGAAAACCTTGAGGAACTGGTCACGGCAACACGCCAGTTCAGCTATCAAGATGAAGACGAAGATTTGATGCCGCTGCAGGCATTTTTATCGCATGCTGCGCTGGAAGCGGGCGAAGGCCAGGCGGATAAATGGCAGGATGCGGTGCAGTTAATGACGCTGCACTCAGCTAAAGGGCTGGAGTTTAGCCAGGTCTTTATCGTTGGCATGGAAGAGGGCATGTTCCCTAGCCAGATGTCGCTGGATGAAGGCGGACGTTTGGAAGAAGAGCGTCGTCTTGCCTACGTTGGCGTGACGCGCGCCATGCAAAAACTGACGCTGACCTACGCTGAAACCCGTCGTTTATATGGTAAAGAGGTGTATCACCGTCCTTCGCGCTTTATCGGCGAATTACCGGAAGCCTGCATTGAAGAAGTACGTTTGCGTGCCAGCGTAACGCGCCCGGTCAACCATCAACGTATGGGAACGCCAATAACGAAAAACGACAGCGGCTTCGCGCTGGGGCAGCGAGTAAAACATGCCAAATTTGGTGAAGGAACCATCATCAATCTGGAAGGCAGCGGCGAACACAGCCGACTTCAGGTGGCGTTTCAGGGGCAGGGAATCAAATGGTTAGTTGCTGCTTACGCCAAACTGGAAACGCTTTAGCATCGGTTGACGACTTTTTCGTCTCAGCGTAACATGCGCCCACTATTATCATGAGAGGACAATGCCTTGGACACGCCCAGTCGATGCTGGCTCGAATACCTGGTTAACAGGAATAACATCTAAGGCTACCTCTTTACGCGGGTAGCCTTAGCGGTTATCAGCGACCTCCCTTCTTTAATCTCGTCGCATGAGTCAGCACTGATTTACCCTTGAAACGTGAGTTTCCGTGTTCAGGTGTTAGCCGTGCCCGTTCTGCTTTGTAGAACGGCGTACTGGCTTGTCCCATTAAGTCTGCAATGGGGAGTATTGCTATGCTGAGCGCATTTAAACTTGATCACAGCCGCCTGACGCGTCTTGAACTGGAAGACGAAACGCACCAACTCACTTCTTCAGTCTGGGTCGATTTGATCGAACCGGAAGAGGGCGAGCGTGAGCGGGTACAAACTGAGTTAGGCCAAAGTCTGGCGACGCGTCCTGAACTGGAAGATATCGAAGCCTCTGCGCGTTTCTTCGAAGATGAAGATGGCCTGCATATTCACTCCTTCTTCTTTTATGAAGATGCAGAAGATCACGCTGGTAACTCCACTGTGGCGTTTACCATTCGTGAAGGCCGTCTTTATACGCTGCGTGAGCGCGAACTGCCGGCGTTTCGCCTCTATCGCATGCGCGCCCGTAATCAAACGCTGATCGACGGCAACGCCTTTGAACTGCTGCTCGATCTGTTTGAAACCAAAATCGAACAGCTGGCGGATGAAATCGAAAACATCTACAGCGCGCTGGAAAAACTGAGCCGGGTGATCATGGAAGGTCAGCAGGGCGAAGAGTACGATCAGGCGCTGTCGCGTTTGGCAGAGCTGGAAGATATCGGCTGGAAAGTGCGTTTGTGTTTGATGGATACCCAGCGTGCGCTCAACTTCCTGGTGCGCAAGGCGCGTTTACCGGGCAATCAGCTGGAGCAGGCGCGTGAAATCCTGCGCGATATCGAATCACTGTTGCCACATAATGAATCGCTGTTCCAGAAAGTGAACTTCCTGATGCAGGCGGCAATGGGTTTTATCAACATTGAACAGAACCGCATCATCAAGATCTTCTCGGTGGTTTCCGTGGTCTTCCTGCCGCCGACGCTGGTGGCATCAAGCTATGGCATGAACTTCGAATTCATGCCTGAGCTGAAATGGAGCTTTGGTTATCCGGCAGCAATTGGCCTGATGATCCTTGCGGGGCTGGCGCCTTATCTCTATTTCAAACGTAAAAACTGGTTGTAATCTTTGTTACGGGCCGTTTATTACGGCCCGTTTTACTGGCTCCCGCTGGCAATTCTGCGTAATCTAAATCCTCGTTTCCTCAATACATTTCTCCCTTATGGATTCTCTCTCGTTGCGCGCGCAATGGACTTTGCTGCTGTTCGCGTCAATTTTATTGGGTGCGCTGTTCCACTATTTTCATGTTCCTGCCGCGCTGTTGCTTGGGCCGATGATTGTCGGCGTGGTAATGGGATTGTCAGGCGCAACGCTACGTATCAATAAGCGTTTTTTCCTGCTGGCGCAGGCAGTATTGGGCTGCATGATTGCGCAAAGCCTGTCGCCATCCATCCTGACGCCGCTGCTGCAAGACTGGCCGATCGTGTTAGCGGTATTAGTGTTGACGCTGGCCGCTAGCGGTTTATCTGGTTTTCTGCTGGTGCGTTTTAGCCATTTACCCGGACCAACGGGTGCATGGGGATCGTCGCCCGGTGGCGCTTCTGCGATGGTCGCAATGGCGGGGGATTTTGGCGCGGACGTCCGTCTGGTGGCTTTCATGCAATATTTACGCGTACTTTTTGTCGCCACGGCGGCGGCGATTGTGGCGCGTATAGGGCTGGGTGATACCGCGCACAGTGTTGAGCTGCTCTGGTTCCCGCCGCTGAATCAGGGGTTTTGGGTCACGCTCGGCGTGATGTTTGCTGGCGCATGGCTCGGCACCCGGCTGCGTATTCCTTCTGGTGCGCTGCTTCTGCCTGCGTTGGTCGGTGCCGCTCTGCACTCAACCGGTGTCGCGCTGTTGCAGGTGCCTGAATGGCTACTGGCGCTGGCGTATGCGTTGATTGGCTGGAGCGTCGGCCTGCGCTTTACCCGACCGGTGTTTTTATTGGCGCTACGGACTTTGCCGCAAATGATCATCTCAATCATCGGGCTGATGCTGTTGTGTGGCGGTTTAGCCTGGATGCTCACGCGGGTATTACACATTGATTTGATGACAGCCTATCTCGCCACCAGCCCCGGCGGGCTTGATACGGTGGCGATCATCGCGGCGGGTAGCCGGGTCGATATTGCTTTTGTGATGGCGTTACAAACGCTGCGCTTGTTCACCATTTTGCTGACCGGCCCAGCATTAGCCCGCTTTATTTCACGCTACGCCCACACGCGAGCGAGCGCGAATTGAGGTGGAAACCGCATCGTAGACAAACACCAGCAGTGCCAGCCAGATGAAACCAAAAGTCACCATTTTATCTGGCGTGATGGTTTCACCATAAAAAAGCACCGCCAGTAAAAACATCAGCGTTGGACCGAGATACTGGAAAAAGCCGACGGTGGAAAGGCGCAGGCGACTACACGCGGCGGCGAACAGCATCAGCGGAATGGTAGTAATAATACCGGCTGCAATCAGCTTTATATTCAGGCTCATTGGGTTCGCGCCCAAATGGCTGGTGCTGCTGTCGGCAAAACCAAACAGGTAAATTGCCGCCAGCGGAAACAGCCACAGCGTTTCGATCAACATTCCGCTCTGCGCATCAACCTGAATCTTTTTACGCACCAGACCGTAAAAAGAGAAGCTCAAGGCCAGGCCCAGCGCGATAATGGGCAGCGATCCAAACTGCCACAGCTGCACGACAACACCCAGCGTCGCCAGAAATACCGCCAGCCATTGCAGACGACGGAAGCGCTCGCGCAGAAACAGCATGCCAAATACCACGTTGATCAGCGGATTAATAAAGTAGCCAAGGCTGGCTTCCAGCATGTGCTGATTATTTACCGCCCAGATGAACAGCAGCCAGTTGCCGCCGATAGTCAGCGCGGTGGCCGCTAAAATCAGCACTTTTTTGGGCTGACGTAATACACCGCGAACGACTCCCCAACTGCGGCTTAGGGTGATCAAAAGCAACATAAACAGTGCAGACCAGATCACCCGATGCGTCATGATTTCAGTCGGTGGGACTTCTTTTACCAGTTTGAAATAGGCGGGTGCGATGCCCCAAATAAAATAAGCGCCAAGAGCAAAGCCAATGCCCTGGCGCGTTTGTTGCGTATCCATAGACCTTCCGAAAACGACTATCCAAAAAACGGCGACGCTTGCACGTCGTATAAGTTATCCAATCAAATAGGTCGCGGTTGCCGTGGCGATGTAATCGCCTTGCTGGTTATGCAGCTCAACGCGTGCGACCGCCACTTTATTACCGGCGCGCAACAGGCTGCTGGTGGCGGTAAATCGTTCACCGCGCCCAGGCCGTAAATAATCCACGCGCATATCAATGGTTCCCATGCGCGACAGACGCTGACGCAACTCATCTTCGCCGATACTTTCCTGACGAGTCAGAGCATTGCTCACACAAACCATGCCTGCTGCAACGTCCAGCACTGAAGCGATAACGCCGCCATGCAAAATTGCCTGAGCAGCGTTACCCACCAGCATGGTTTTATTAGCGAAACTCAGCTCCGCATAATCTGGCTCCAGTCGTTCCAGCTCAAGTCCTAACGCCTGGTTAAAGGGCATATGATAAACAAAAATTTCGCCGATAAGACGGCGCGCTTCCTGCTGAGTCAGCAGTACTGATGACATGGTTTTTTTCCTGAAAAATAACGCTAACGTGGCGCCCAAATGTTAATGAGATGTGTATTCTATGCCGCTAGCGAGAGGCTTTCCAGTTTAGGAAATCAGCGCTCATATTAAGCGCCATTTGCGTGTAGAATGGCCTGCTTTTTAAGACACCCACACCGCTCTTTTCAAATACGCAGCGTTTCACCGGAGAATTTTATGCGTAAGCATCGCGCCTTGTTGGCGGCAACGTTGTTACTTCCTACTTTGGCGCAAGCAGAAGAAGCCACGGTTAAAGAGATCCATGACGTACCGCAGGTTCGCGGCAGCATTATTGCGAACATGTTGGAAAAACATGATAACCCGTTTGTGCTGTATCCGTATGAGAGCAACTATCTACTCTATACCTATACCAGTGATATCAATAAAGAGGCGATCTCCTCTTACAATTGGGCCAAAGAAGCGCGTAAAGATGAAGTGAAGTTCCAGCTCAGCCTGGCCTTTCCGCTGTGGCGCGGGATTTTGGGTGACAACTCGGTGCTGGGTGCATCTTATACACAACGTTCATGGTGGCAGCTGTCGAACCAAAGCCAGTCTGCTCCGTTTCGTGAAACCAACTACGAACCGCAAATTTTCCTTGGCTGGGCGACCGATTACTCGTTCGCAGGCTGGACGTTACGTGATGTTGAAATGGGCTTTAACCATCAATCGAATGGTCGCAGCGATCCCACTTCGCGTAGCTGGAACCGTCTGTATGCCCGCCTGATGGCACAAAACGGCAACTTCCTCGCCGAAGTGAAGCCGTGGTACCGTTTACCGGAAAGCAGCAGCCGCGATGATAACCCCGATATCACCAAATATATGGGCTATTACCGTCTCAAACTCGGCTATATGATGGGCGACAGTATTTTCAGTATGGAAGGTAACTACAACTGGAACTCCGGCTTCGGTGGCGCGCAGTTGGGTTGGAGTTATCCCATCACGGAACACGTGCGTTTTTACACCCAATTATTTAGCGGTTATGGTGAATCGCTGATCGACTACGATCATCGCCAGACGCGTATTGGTGTCGGCGTGACGCTGAACGACCTCTTCTGACCAACGACTTAAAGCAGGAATAGCGTGGCAACCTCGGCAGTTCTTAATCAGGAAGCGCTGGCACAGCAAGTATTACAAGATACTTTCGGCTACCAGCAGTTTCGTCCCGGTCAGCAAAGCATTATTAATGAAGCGCTGAACGGGCGAGATTGTCTGGTGGTGATGCCTACTGGCGGCGGTAAATCGCTGTGTTATCAGATCCCCGCGCTGGTGCAGGAAGGGCTGACGCTGGTGGTATCGCCGCTGATTTCACTGATGAAAGATCAGGTGGATCAGCTGCTGGCAAACGGTGTGGCGGCGGCTTGCCTGAATTCGACGATGACGCGTGAGCAGCAGCAAGCGGTAATGGCAGATTGCCGTACTGGCCGCATTAAGCTGCTCTATATCGCACCAGAGCGCCTGATGATGGATAACTTCCTCGACAGTCTGGCGCACTGGCAGCCAGCAATGTTGGCTGTTGACGAAGCACACTGTATTTCGCAATGGGGCCACGATTTCCGCCCGGAATATGGTGCATTGGGAAAAATGCGTCAGCGCTTTCCCGATTTGCCGGTAATGGCCTTGACCGCTACCGCCGACGAAACCACGCGTAATGACATCATTAACCTGCTGCACATGCACGATCCGCTTATCCAGATCAGCAGCTTTGATCGTCCCAATATTCGCTACACGCTGGTGGAAAAATTCAAACCCACCGAGCAGCTGTTGCGTTACGTCCAGGATCAGCGAGGCAAGTGCGGCATCATTTACTGCAACAGCCGAGCAAAGGTTGAAGACACCGCTGCGCGTTTGCAGAGCCGTGGCCTGAGCGCAGGTGCCTATCACGCAGGCATCGACAGTGAACAGCGCGCTCGCGTGCAGGAAGCGTTCCAACGTGACGACTTACAAATAGTGGTCGCCACGGTGGCGTTTGGTATGGGAATCAACAAGCCCAACGTACGTTTTGTGGTGCACTTCGATATTCCGCGCAATATCGAATCCTATTATCAGGAAACCGGTCGTGCCGGGCGTGATGGGTTGCCGGCAGAAGCGATGATGCTGTACGACCCGGCTGATATGGCATGGCTACGTAAATGTCTGGAAGAGAAAGTACCCGGTCCATTGCAGGACATTGAAAGGCACAAGCTGAATGCGATGAATGCGTTTGCAGAAGCACAAACCTGTCGCCGTCTGGTGCTGCTTAATTACTTTGGCGAGGGTCGCCAGCAGCCGTGCGGCAACTGCGATATCTGCCTTGATCCTCCTAAGCGGTATGACGGTTTAGTTGAGGCGCAAAAAGCGTTGTCAGGTATTTATCGTGTCGGTCAGCGTTTCGGCATGGGTTACATTGTCGAAGTGCTGCGTGGGGCAAACAATCTGCGTATTCGCGAACAGGGCCACGATAAATTACCGGTTTATGGACTCGGCAAAGATCACAGCCATGAGCATTGGGTCAGCGTGCTGCGTCAGCTCATCCATTTGGGATTTGTGACGCAAAACATTGCCATGCATTCCGCTTTGCAGCTGACGGAAGCGGCGCGACCGGTATTACGCGGTGAAGTACCGTTGATGCTGGCGGTACCGCGACTGATTACTGCCAAACCCAAGAGTAATAGCTCAGCGAAATTTCATGGCGGCAATTACGATCGCAAGCTGTTTGCCAAATTGCGCAAGCTGCGTAAAGCCATTGCCGACGAAGAGAACATCCCGCCCTACGTGGTATTCAACGATGCAACGCTGATTGAAATGGCAGAACAGATGCCGGTGAGCGCATCAGAGATGTTAAGCATCAACGGTGTAGGTCAACGCAAGCTGGAGCGTTTTGGTAAGCCATTTTTGGTGATGATTAAAGAACATCTTGATGAAGAGTAAAGGACGCTAATTATGTTGTTGTTATTCGCTACCGTTGCGCTGGTTCATTTGGTTGCACTGATGAGCCCTGGCCCGGATTTCTTTTTTGTCTCTCAAACTGCCGCCAGTCGCTCACGTAAAGAGGCGATGATGGGTGTGTTTGGTATCACGCTAGGTATTGTAATCTGGGCGGGTGTGGCGCTGATGGGCTTGCATCTGATTCTGGAAAAAATGGCCTGGCTGCATCAGATCATTATGGTCGGCGGCGGTCTTTATCTGCTGTGGATGGGGTGGCAGCTGATGTGCTCAGCACGCCAGCGCCACAAGCAGCCTCAGCCCTCTGAGCCGACGGTCGCGCTGCCGAAAAAAGGCATGAGCTTCCTGAAAGGTTTTCTTACTAACCTTTCGAATCCGAAAGCGATCATCTACTTCGGCAGCGTGTTCTCGCTGTTTGTTGGTAATGATGTCGGCGCGATGGAGCGCTGGGGGTTATTCCTGCTGATCATCGGCGAGACGTTTGCGTGGTTTGCGTTGGTAGCGGCTATTTTTGCCATGCCGTGGATGCGTAGCAGGTATCAGCGTTTAGCGAAATGGATAGATGGTATGGCAGGCGTACTGTTTGCTGGATTCGGCATTCACTTGATTATTTCGCGGTAAGAACGGCTTTGCTTGCCCGTTCACTCCCGAACGGGCTGGGCAATATTCAGCAGGATAAATCAGGCAATCTTTCTCGCGCTGGCCAGCAACACACCAACGGCCATAAACATCCCACCAAATAGACGATTCAGCAATTTCATCTGCTTTGGCCCCTTAATCCACACGGCAATGCGTGTCGCTAAGGTGGCATAACCAATCATCACGATGATATCGACGACCACTGTGGTGATGCCCAGCACCAGAAATTGTGCCAGCTGTGGCTGATGCGGCAGAATGAACTGCGGAAACAGCGCGGCCAGGAACACAATACTTTTCGGGTTGGTGAGATTCACCAACACGGCACGTTTGAACAGACGGCGTCGCGGCATGGCTTTAGAAACCGCATTGAGATCAATGGCACCGGCGGAGCGCCATTGTTGTATGCCAAGCCAAACCAGATAAGCGGCGCCAGCCCATTTCAACATCTCGAACGCCAGCAGCGATTGAGAAAACAGTGCGCCGAGACCCACGCCCACCAAAACAATGTGCAGCGACAGCCCAAGCTGCAGGCCCGCTATCGAGGCAACTGTCCCGCGATAGCCGTGACTGATGCCCGTGCTCATGGTGTTAATTGCGCCAGAACCTGGCGATAAACTGAGAATTGAGGTGGTGAGAAGATAGGTCAGCCACCATTCGATGGTCATGGGTTACGTTCCCTGTATCGACGGAAGTGTGACACAATACGCCAGAAATAAGCGCGGCGCTATGGGCGACACGCGGCGAATCAGACTCTTTTTCAGGGCAAACAGGAGGGTGAATGAATCAACACAAAGCCAGTTGGCTTCGGCGTGAAAAAGCATTTGCCGCCTTTGCAACCGGGCCTTTACTGGATTTTTGGCACGGCCGAGAAGAGTGTGAGTTTATTGGGGTAGAAAACCTGACTTTGCGCTATGTGCGCTTCACCTCGCCGCAACATAAGCGCGTTATCTTGATTGTGCCGGGCCGCATCGAGAGTTACGTAAAATATCCCGAGCTGGCGTACGATCTGTTTCATTGCGGTTTCGATGTGATCATTCTCGATCATCGTGGTCAGGGAAGATCGGATCGTTTACTGGAAGATTCGCATCGTGGACATGTGGACGAATTTACCCACTACGTTGATGATTTGGAAACGCTCTACTTAAAAGAGATCGTTGGTGGCCATTATCAACAGCGCTATGCTTTAGCGCACTCTATGGGCGGCGCAATTTTGACGCTGTTTTTGGCGCGTCAGCCGCAGGCTTTTCACGGTGTGGCATTGGTTGCCCCGATGTTCGGTATTGCCTTGCCGTTACCGGAGTGGATGGCGCACCGTATTCTTGATTGGGCTGAAAAACGCCCGACCCTGCGCGATGGTTATGCACTAGGCACAGGACGCTGGCGAGCGCATCCGTTTGGCATTAACCGCCTGACACACAGCGCGGAACGTTATCGCCGTAATTTGCGTTTTTACGCTGACGATCCGGCGATTCGCGTCGGCGGGCCCACCTATCATTGGGTTCGCGAAGGGATTCATGCCGGACGTAACATTATTAGTCAGGCCGATAAAATCACGACGCCGGTGCTGCTGTTACAAGCCAGCGACGATCGTGTCGTCGATAACCGTTCGCAGGATCTCTTCTGCGCCGCGATGGCGTCTGCAGGTCATCCATGCGCAGGCGATAAGCCGCTAGTTATAGAAGGTGCGCGGCATGAGATCTTGTTTGAAAAAGACGAAATGCGCGCCGAAGCGCTGAACGCCGTGGTCGACTTTTTTTCAGCCCACTGCTAACTCTTTCATTTACCTTGCTGGCTGCAGCCACCTGAATTAAATACCCGAGGTTTTCATGTATTACATCGTTGCATCCGACCTGGATGGCACGCTGCTTTCTCCCGAACATCGCATCACACCGTTTGCTCGCGAAACATTGCAACAACTGGTGGCACGCAATATTCACTTCGTTTTCGCTACGGGCCGCCATCACATTGATGTTGGTCAGATGCGCGATAAACTGGGTATCCCGGCTTACATGATCACGTCTAACGGTGCGCGTGTTCACAATGCCGATGGTGAACTGATCTTTAGTCACAATCTGGATCAGGACATCGCGGGCGATCTTTACGGCCTGCAATATCATCACCCTGAAATTCTGACGCACGTTTATCGTGACGACGAATGGTTTGTTAGCCGTTCGCGCCCGGCAGAACAAGATTATTTCCGCGAATCGGTGTTCAATTATCAGGTTTACGAGCCAGGCATGCTGCCAACCGACGGTATCAGCAAGGTCTTTTTTACCTGTGAAAATCCTGAGCATCTGATTCCCATGGAGCAGGCGATTGAAGCACGGTGGGGCGACCGCGTTAACGTTAGCTTCTCGCTGCCGACGTGCCTGGAAGTGATGGCGGGCGGCGTTTCCAAGGGCCATGCGTTGGAAGCGGTGTCAAAGCTGCTCAACTACTCCTTGAAAGAGTGCATCGCTTTTGGGGACGGCATGAATGATGTTGAAATGCTGAGTATGGCGGGCAAAAGCTGCATCATGCTGAATGCTGCCCAGCGTTTAAAAGATACCTTGCCTGAAGTCGAAGTGATTGGCAGTAATGTCGAGGACGCTGTGCCGCAAACCTTGCGCGCTCTGTTTTTATCATAGATAAACGTTTGAAAGAAAAAGGCCGGTTAACCGGCCTTTTTTGTGTCGACTCAGGCCAACTGTTTTTTGTGTTTATGTTCGCTGACCATTGTCAGCAGCAGCAGAATCACTGCTAACACACAGCCGACAATCATCACTAAAAATCCACCGTCCCAGCCGAAATAATCCACCGTGTAACCCACGATAGCGCTGGCTGCAACCGAACCGCCCAGATAGCCGAATAAACCCGTAAAACCTGCCGCTGTGCCTGCCGCTTTTTTCGGTGCCAACTCCAGCGCATGCAGGCCAATCAGCATTACCGGGCCGTAAATCAAGAAGCCGATAACGATCATACAAGCCATATCAATGCCGGGATTACCTGGCGGATTTAGCCAGTAAACCACTGTAGCGATGGTCACCAATGTCATGAAGAACACACCGGTTGCACCACGATTGCCACGGAAGACTTTATCTGACATCCAGCCGCACAGCAGGGTGCCGGGAATGCCAGCGTATTCATATAAGAAGTAAGCCCAGGAAGATTTATCCAGGCTGAAATGTTTGACCTCTTTGAGGTAAGTCGGTGACCAGTCAAGAATGCCGTAACGCAGCAGATAAACAAACACGTTAGCCAATGCGATGTACCACAACAGTTTGTTGGGTAAAACATACTTCATGAAGATCTGTTTAGCCGTGAGTTCCTCTTCATGGCTGGCGTCGTAATCCACCGGATAATCGTTTTTATACTCTTCAATAGGCGGTAAACCACAGGATTGGGGCGTGTCGCGCATTAAAGCAAAAGCAATAATTGCGATCGCAATCGCACCAAAAGCAGGCATATACAGCGCCGCTTTCCAGTCATTGAACCAAGCCATGCCGAGCAGGAAAAGCAGTGGAGGAATGCCGCCGCCCACGTTATGTGCGCAGTTCCACACCGAAACAATGCCGCCGCGCTCTTTTTGCGACCACCAATGCACCATAGTACGACCACACGGTGGCCAGCCCATTCCCTGAAACCAGCCACACACGAACAGCAGCACAAACATCACCATGATGCTGGACGTTGCCCAAGGCACAAAGCCCATTATCAGCATCACAGCCGCAGCCAGAATCAATCCAGCCGGTAAGAAAACGCGTGGATTCGAGCGATCCGAAACGGAACCCATGATGAATTTGGAAAAGCCATACGCGATGGAAATACCGGAAAGCGCGAAACCCAGATCGCCACGGGAAAATCCTTGTTCTACCAAATAAGGCATGGCGAGAGCGAAGTTTTTTCTGACGAGGTAGTAAGCGGCGTAGCCAAAAAAGATGCCAATGAAAATTTGCCAGCGCAGGCGGCGGTAAAGCGGATCGATATATTCGTCAGCAACCTGCGACTTATGGGGCGCGGGTTTAAAGATACTCAGCATAGGAGTGGCCCTCCGGGCGCATTATGGTTTTCGTTCCCAGCAACGTGGATTATAAAAATAAGATTTACTCTGGTGTTCCATTTCGCGCACAGAATAATAATGGTTGCGTAGCGTTACTGTGATGAATCGCGCATTTGTTACAGTTTTGTGACAGCAAAGCGCGTTTAAATCCAAAAAATGGATCATTACGCGCGTTTTATCGAGAGGGCATGAAGTGATGGATTTTCATTGAAGTGTAAAGGGTTTACAAAACAGCAAGCAAAGGTTTGATTGCTCCATTAATACTCAGTTGTAAACCAAATAGCGCAACCTTATCAAAGCACATTGTTTACACTGGCCACTTCGTTTATATCGGGGTCGTTAGCGTGCTGTTATTGATTGTTACCACCATACTTTGGGCTTTTTCATTCAGCCTGATTGGCGAATATCTGGCGGGACAGGTGGATACCTGGTTCTCAGTTTTAATGCGATTGGCTTTGGCGGCATTGGTGTTTTTACCCTTCCTGCGCTGGCGTGGTTATCGCCCTTCAACGCTGTTGCTTTATATGTTGGTGGGCATGTTGCAGCTCGGCATCATGTATTTGATCAGTTTCGAAGCCTATCTCTATCTCAGCGTGTCAGAATTTTTGTTGTTCACGGTGATGACGCCGCTCTATGTCACGTTGATTTATGACGTGATAAGCAAGCGTCCACTGCGTATCGGCTATATCTTTAGCGCTCTATTGGCCGTAGCGGGTGCAGCGATTATTCGTTACGACAAAGTCAGCGAAAATTTCTGGTTTGGTCTGCTGCTGGTGCAGCTGGCAAATATCTGTTTTGCGGCTGGCATGGTGGGTTACAAACGCCTGCAAGAAACGCGTCCAATGCCGCAACACACCGCCTTTTCCTGGTTCTATCTTGGCGCGGTGCTGATTGCCGCGATCGCCTGGTGCATTTGGGGAAATCCGAATAAATTACCGACGACTTCGCTGCAGTGGAGCATTCTGGTGTGGTTAGGCGTAGCAGCCTCGGGTCTGGGTTATTTCATGTGGAACTATGGCGCAACGCAGGTCGATGCAGGCACGCTGGGCATCATGAACAATATGCATGTGCCGGCTGGATTACTGGTGAATCTGGCGATTTGGCAGCAGCAGCCGCATTGGCCGAGTTTTATCGCGGGGGCAGCGGTAATTATTGCCTCGTTATGGGTGCATAAACGCTGGGTTATTGGAAAGAGTCCGACATAATTATTGATTGTGGCCAGGCGGCTTTTCGTCGAAAAGGCGAAGCAGCAACGTAAAAACGGCGAAGCCTTTACTCAGGGCTTCGCCGTTATATTTTTGCAATGAGCGTGAGGCGAACTTAAGCCGGTTTACCCGTCTTTGGACGATGAATCATCGCGAGTCCCTTCAGGAAATTACGCATAATCTGATCGCCGCACTCGCGGTAGTTTTTGTGATCAGGTTTACGGAAGATCGCGCCAATTTCAGCTTGAGAAACGGTGAAGTTAGCCTTTTTCAGTACGTCAGAAATGTCAGTAGTTTTCAAATCGAAAGCGATGCGCAGTTTTTTCATAAAGATGTTGTTGTTCATTTTGCGCTCAATGGAAGGCGCTGGCATATCTTCACTTTTGCCACGGCGATGGAAAATAAGCCCGTTAAGGAAATAACCCATCAACACGTCAGGACAGGGACGATACGCGGCGTCGTCATCTTTTTTTAACCACGTCTGCACATCGGTTTCTGGCACATCGCAACCTGCCAGCGCAAAAATCGCCACCACTTTGGCATCGCTCAAATTGAGCATGTAGCGCACGCTGCGCAGAATATCATTGTTAGTCATGGTGAAATCTTCTTATGGTCAGTCGACAGGCTGCGCATTATAGGGGATTTTACCCGCGCTCGCGCAGGTTTGTGGCGATTGATTAGCGTTGCAGTACGGTACCCGGAAGCTGGGCATTGCGCACAAACGGCAGATGCTCACAGGCGTGCTGGCGAGCGAAACGAATAAAGGCTTCCAGCACCGGCTGGCGCTGCTCGCCGTCACGTACGGCGGCGTAAAGCCGACTCCATAATCCATCACCCAAGGTTTTAGTTACCACCAATCCCTGTTTCTCAAAACTCTCAACCACCCAATGTGGCAAGGCGGCAATGCCCATGCGCGCCGACACCATCTGAATCAACAACAACGTGTTATCAACGCTTTTCAGTGCCGGGCTGACGCCGGCGGGTTGTAGGAAGTTACGCCAGATATCAAGGCGTTGTCGCTGCACCGGATAGATCATTAATACCTCGTCAGCGAGATCGTCTGGCGAAATATGCTCAACCTGCGCCAGCGGGTGATCCGGCGCCAGAACAAGGCGGACTTCAAAATCAAACATCGGTGAATAAAACAGGCCAGAGCGCGGCAGGATATCGGACGTCAGCACCACGTCCAGCTCGCCTTGTTGCAGGGCGGGTTGCGGATCAAAGGTGACGCCAGATTTGAAGTCCATTACCACTTGCGGCCAGCTTTGGCGGAAATTATCCAGCGCAGGTGTTAACCACTGAATACAGCTGTGACATTCAATTGCGATGCGCAGCGTGGTTTGATGCGGCTCATGGCAGGCTTGCAGCGCTTGCTGTATTTGCGGCAGAACCTGCTCAGCCAGCTGCAATAAAATTTCTCCCTGCGGCGTAAATCGCAACGGCTGACTTTTACGGACGAACAGGCGGAATCCCAGCCGCTGTTCCAGATCGCTGAACTGATGTGACAACGCAGATTGCGTCTGATGAAGCTGGGCAGCAGCAGCAGCCAGCGAGCCAGTATTACGCAGAGCCTGAAGCGTCCGCAGGTGCTTGAGTTCGATCATGAGAGTCCTTCACATCGAAATGAACAAATTGCGCTTGAGGAACATACAGTACCCGCAGAATATAGCGGTGTAAACATCTGGACGGCTAAACATCTTTGGCTGCCAGCTTCAAGCCAAAGAGAAAGAATATCTGGAGAACAGCAAATGACCATTCTGAACCATACTCTCGGCTTCCCTCGTGTTGGTCTGCGTCGTGAACTGAAGAAAGCGCAGGAAAGCTACTGGGCGGGTAACAGCAGCCAGGAAGCGTTACTGGCAGTGGGCCGCGAGCTGCGTGCACGTCACTGGCAACAACAGAAAGATGCCGGCGTGGATCTGCTACCGGTTGGCGATTTCGCTTGGTACGATCATGTTTTGACCACCAGCTTGCTGCTGGGCAACGTGCCTGCTCGTCACCAGAACAAAGAGGGTTCAGTTGATCTCGATACGCTGTTCCGTTTGGGACGTGGCCGTGCACCGACCGGCGAACCGGCTGCAGCCGCTGAAATGACCAAATGGTTTAACACCAATTATCACTATATGGTGCCGGAATTCACTCAAGGTCAGCAGTTCAAACTGACCTGGACGCAGCTGCTGGATGAAGTAGACGAAGCGCTGTCACTGGGCCATAAAATCAAACCCGTAGTGCTTGGTCCGGTGACCTATTTGTGGCTGGGTAAAGTCAAGGGCGAGCAATTTGATCGTTTATCACTGCTGGACGATATTCTGCCGGTGTATAAGCAGGTTCTGGATGAGCTGGCTAAGCGTGGTATTGAGTGGGTGCAAATTGATGAGCCTGCGCTATCACTGGAACTGCCGCAGGCCTGGCGCGACGCTTTTAAAGTGGCTTACGCTGTGCTGCAAGGCCAAAGCAAAATACTGCTAACGACCTATTTCGACAGTATTAGTCAGAATCTTGATGTGATTCGTGAACTGCCGGTACAGGGTTTGCACGTTGACCTGGTTCACGGTCGTGATGACATTCAGCAACTGAACCAGCAACTTCCTGCTTCCTGGTTACTTTCGCTCGGCGTGATTAATGGCCGCAACGTATGGCGTGCTGATCTGAGTAGCTGGTTTAAACGCCTGCAACCGCTGGTGAGTCAGCGTGAGCAATTGTGGATCGGCTCTTCCTGTTCACTGCTGCACAGTCCGATTGATCTGAGCGTGGAAACACGTCTGGATGAAGAAGTGAAAAGCTGGTTTGCTTTTGCCCTACAGAAATGTGCTGAGCTTTCACTGCTGAGTCAGGCATTAAATAATGATGATGCCGCCTCGCTGGAAGCCTGGAGCGCGCCGATTCGTGCTCGTGCTCACTCTAGCCGTGTACACAACGCTGCAGTGGGTCAACGTCTGCAAGCGATCACCGCGCAGGATAGTGAACGACAAAGCCCTTATGGCGAGCGTGCTAAGGCACAGCGTCAACGCTTTAACCTTCCAGCCTGGCCAACCACCACCATCGGTTCTTTCCCGCAAACCACAGAGATTCGTGGCCTGCGTCTGGATTTCAAACAGGGTCGTCTGGATGGCAACCACTATCGCACCGGCATTGCCGGGCACATCAAGCAGGCGATTGTTGAGCAAGAGCGCTTAGGTCTGGACGTACTGGTGCACGGTGAAGCTGAACGTAACGACATGGTCGAATATTTCGGTGAACATCTTGATGGCTTCGTCTTTACACAAAACGGTTGGGTACAAAGTTACGGTTCTCGCTGCGTTAAGCCGCCGGTAATCATTGGTGACATAAGCCGTCCTGAAGCGATCACCGTTGAGTGGGCGAAGTATGCGCAATCACTGACGGACAAGCCGGTAAAAGGCATGTTGACCGGTCCCGTAACCATTCTTTGCTGGTCATTTCCCCGTGAAGATGTGACGCGTGAAACCATCGCTAAGCAAATTGCGCTGGCGCTGCGTGATGAAGTAGTCGATTTGGAAAAGGCGGGTATCGGCATCATCCAGATCGACGAACCCGCACTGCGCGAAGGTCTGCCGCTGCATCAATCTGATTGGGCTGCATACCTGACATGGGCCGTTGATGCTTTCCGTCTGAATGCTGCCGTAGCGCAAGACGACACGCAGATTCACACCCACATGTGTTATTGCGAGTTCAACGACATCATGGATTCTATTGCGGCGCTGGATGCGGACGTGATCACCATCGAAACCTCACGTTCAGATATGGATCTGCTGGAGTCGTTTAGAGACTTCGAATATCCGAACGAAATTGGTCCAGGCGTGTATGACATTCACTCGCCAAATGTACCAAGCGTTGAATGGATAGAAGCGCTGTTGCAGAAGGCGGCTAAGCGTATTCCAGAAGAGCGTCTGTGGGTGAACCCAGATTGCGGCCTGAAAACGCGTGGCTGGACCGAAACGCGCCAAGCGCTGGCGAACATGGTCACAGCAGCGAAAAACCTGCGTGGTGAAAAAGTGTAAAGGTGTGTTGAGTTGAATCTTTGGGGCGCTCAGGCGCCCCCTTTTTATTGGTTAAGCGGATGGCGCAACACCGTATTGTTTAAACCAGGCCAGCATGCGCGCCCAGCCATCTTTGGCTGACTCTGCGTGGTAGCTGGGTCGATAATCGGCATTAAAAGCATGGCCTGCTTCGGGATAAACGATGATTTCAGCTTTGGCATTTGCAGCATGTATCGCCTGACGCATCTGCTCCACGCTTTCCAGGGGGATGCTCTCATCCTGCCCGCCATATAAACCCAGCACCGGCGCGGAAAGATCGACAGCAATATCAATTGGATGTTTTTGCTGCTTCATGGTTTTGTCTCCCATTACGCGGCCATACCACGCCACGGCGGCACGCAACTGTGGATTATGTGCTGCGTAAAGCCAACTGATACGACCGCCCCAGCAGAAGCCGGTAATGCCCATCCGGCGAATATCACCGCCGTTACGCGCTGCCCAATTGGCCGCGTGATCGAGATCGGCGAGCACTTGTGTGTCGGGCACTTTGCTCACAAGTTCTTTAAATAGCGTGGGAATATCGGTGTACTCGTTCGGGTCGCCTTCGCGAAAATAGAGCTCAGGTGCAACCGCCAGATAACCCTCTAGCGCCAGACGGCGGCAAATATCGCGAATATGTTCATGTACGCCAAAAATTTCCTGCACGACGAGCACGACCGGCAATGGGCCTTCAGCACCTTTGGGTTTGGCAAAAAAAGCAGGCATGTTCTCGCCCTGGCTTGGGACTGAGGTTTCGCCGAATTGAATGTCGGGGCTTTCAGTAAAAATGGTCGTAGAAGCAGTCGGCTGCACTGCAGGTGCAAAGCCGCCTCCCGCTGATTTTTGTGCCATATTATCTTCGGTTTTCATTGTTTTCTCCGTGCAAGCAATAGCGCAATCACGTAACTATAGCCTGGCCAGATTTCGCGCGGACCAGACAAGGGGTAACAGAGTCAGCAACAGATAAAATCACCTACCTCTTTAACATTGCGCTGACTGGCTTCACAGTACAGCTTGTAGCAGTGCGGGATTACTTAAACTCAAGGTGTGATATTGATCGCTTTTTTTCTGATAAAAAATGTAACTTTCATTTTATGAAGTGAGTGTTATCACATATTTATCGGGCGGGCTGACGTAAAGTGGCGCGCTACTTTCTTTTAATCAGGAGTCTGAAATGACACAGTCTGACGTTTTCCACCTTGGTCTTACCAAAGCCGATCTGCAAGGGGCGACTTTAGCCATTGTGCCCGGCGATCCGGAGCGCGTTAAGAAAATCGCCGGACTGATGGACGATGCGCAGCATCTGGCTTCGCACCGTGAATTTACCTCATGGCTAGCAAAACTGGATGGTAAACCGGTGATTGTTTGCTCAACCGGTATCGGCGGGCCTTCCACTTCCATTGCGGTTGAAGAGCTGGCCCAGCTTGGGGTGCGCACCTTCTTGCGTGTTGGTACCACCGGCGCGATTCAACCGCACATTAATGTAGGTGACGTATTAGTCACAACCGCATCAGTGCGTTTAGATGGTGCCAGCCTGCACTTTGCACCGATGGAATTCCCCGCAGTAGCGGATTTTGCCTGCACGACTGCCTTGGTTGCGGCAGCAGAGGAGTGTGGCGCAGCTACCCATATTGGTATCACGGCATCTTCCGACACCTTTTATCCAGGTCAGGAACGCTATGACACTGTTTCAGGACGCGTCGTCAGCCGCTTTCAGGGTTCAATGAAAGAGTGGCAACAGATGGGTGTTCTCAACTATGAGATGGAATCCGCTACACTGTTAACCATGTGCGCCAGCCAAGGGCTGCGAGCCGGTATGGTGGCGGGCGTTATCGTGAATCGTACGCAGAAAGAGATTCCAGATGCGGCGACCATGAAACAGACCGAAAGCGATGCGGTGAAGATTGTTGTAGAAGCGGCGCGTCGCTTGCTATAACGCGCGCGGCAGCAGGTTTCAAGACCGGGCTTATAAAGGTTAACCTGCTGCTTCCCTTAAGATGCGCGCCATTTCAGCTGAACCTGAGAACTTTCTTATGCGCAATACGATTCCTGTACGTCGACCTTCCTTTGGACCTAATCCCGCTGCGTTGCAAGCGCAAATGGAAAATAGCGCCGCGCGCTTCCGCGTCGCGATGAGCCAGAATAATTTCCAGCAGGCGATGAAATGCTGTGAAGAAGTTCTGCGTTTTATGCCTAATCAAATGCAAGTGCTGAGCGATTATGCGCTCTGCCTGATGCGTCTGGGTCAATACAATAAATCCTACAAGATTTACCAAAAAATCTATCAGGCACCTGCTGCATTGCGTGCCACCGCTTCGGAAACCTGGTTGGATGGCCTGACAGAAGTCTGCGGTTGGTTAGGTAAAAATGAAGAAGTGGCGCGTTATGGCCTGGAATCACTGAATCAGTCAGATGCACGTTTTAGTCAAGGCCAGCGCTACGCTTATCCTGCACCGCAACCCGAACCCATCGATCTTAGCCAGCCTGAACAAAACGTGATTTCGTTTAGCCTTTATGGTGGTCAGCCGCGCTATTGCGAAACGCTGATCAAAAACGTGGAGGTGGCACAAGAGTTCTATCCGGGCTGGGTTTGCCGAGTCTATCTTGACGACACCGTGCCGAAACATGTCTGGCAGCGCCTTGAGCAGCGGCATGTACAGTTAGTAGATATGTCGCATGAAAAAACTATTTTCCCTACGCTTTGGCGTTTCCTGGTGATGGATGATCCTGCGGTAAAACGCTACATCGTGCGTGACGCAGATTCCTTGCTTTCGGAACGTGAAGTGGCGGCGGTTAATGCCTGGCTAGCTTCGCCATACTGGTTCCACCATATGCGTGACTATTATTCACACACCGAATTATTGCTGGCAGGAATGTGGGGCGGCTGTCATGGCGTATTTAACAACGTTGAACAGTCGATGCGTAACTTCATTGCACAATATGAAGGCAGCGAACGCTTTACCGATCAGTACTTCCTGAAAGTCGCCTTATGGCCAACAGTGCGAGAAAGTATTCTCAATCACGATGATATCTTTAATTTTTATCAGGCGCAGCCTTGGCCAGCACATGCACCGATACGTTGGAAAACGGACAGTTTCCATGTAGGCAGCAACGCTGGTTTTGCCAGCATGGCAGGAAAAACCAATGGCGTTGACGGCGAAGAGCAGCAGGTTGAAATCACTTACGGCGGCAATACCTGGAATTATCCGGCGAAAGTTAAAAAAGGAGAATGGATGCTGCCGATGCCGTTTTTCCTGATTGATGACTGGCAAGCAGGCACGCTGAGCGTCAGAGCGTTATAACGCCTTAACGCCGGGCAGAATTGTCTGGACATTCATACAGTGCGACTCTACCTTTTCCCTCAGCAACGCATCTGGCGAGGGAATCATGGATCAGCACATCATTATCAGCGCCTGCCTGGCGCTGGCAGGCTTGGGCATTGGCTGGATACTGGCGCAACTGCGCGCCAGTCAACAACTCGCCAGTTTTGCTACCGAGCGTCGCTTGTTGGAAGCAGCACAACAGCGCCAGCAGCTGCATATCGACCAACTTCAACAACAATCTCAGCAACGCGAGCAAGAACTTCGTCAACTGCATGGTGCGTTGAGCGGGGCGAATGAGCGTCTGCAACAGTTGGATTATTGGCGCAGCGAAAGCGAGCAGCTGAATCGCGAGTTGCGTAATCAGCTGGAAGTTAATAGTGCTCAGGAAGCTGAGCTGCGTGAAGTCACCATCCGACTGGAAGAGACGCGTTTCGCCACGGAAGAGAAGCAGCGTCTGCTGACCAACAGTGAACAGCGCCTGAGCGCCCAGTTTGAAAATCTCGCTAACCGCATTTTTGAAAACAGCGGGCGGCGCGTCGATGAACAGAACCGCCAAAGTCTAAACAGCCTGATTAGCCCGCTGCGTGAACAGCTGGATGGTTTTCGTCGTCAGGTTCATGAAAGTTTTGGCCTTGAGGCGCGCGAACGCCATACGCTCACACATGAAATTCGTCAGCTCCAGCAGCTGAATGCCCAGATGGCGCAGGAAGCGGTTAACCTCACTAAAGCGCTGAAAGGCGATAATAAAATCCAGGGAAACTGGGGCGAAGTGGTGTTGAGCCGGGTGCTGGAAGCATCAGGTCTGCGCGAAGGCTACGAATATGAAACTCAAGTCAGCATTCAGTCGGAACAGCAGGGCAGGATGCAACCGGATGTGATCGTTCGTTTACCGCAAGATAAGGATGTGGTGATTGACGCTAAAATGACGCTGGTTGCCTATGAACGCTACTTCAACGCGGAAGATGAAGCTGATCGCGAGCAGGCGATTCAGGAACATATCAGCGCAATGCGCGGACACATTCGCTTGCTCGGGCGCAAAGATTATCAACAATTGCCGGGTTTACGATCGCTGGATTATGTGTTGATGTTCATTCCGGTTGAGCCAGCCTTTTTGTTGGCTATTGATCGCCAGCCAGAACTGATCAGTGAAGCGCTACAGCAGAACATCATGCTCGTTAGCCCAACCACGCTGCTGGTGGCGCTACGTACCATCAATAATCTGTGGCGTTATGAACATCAAAGCCGCAATGCGCAGCGTATCGCCGAGCGTGCGGCAAAACTGTATGACAAGATGCGGCTGTTTGTGGATGACATGAGCGGGATTGGCGTCAATCTGGATAAAGCGCAAAACAGCTATCGCGAGGCGATGAAGAAGTTGGCAGAAGGGCGCGGAAATCTCATTGCGCAAAGCGAAGGTTTTCGGGACCTTGGGGTTGAAGTGAAGCGCTCAATCAATCCTTTGCTGGTGGAACGTGCAAAGCCAGAAAGCGATGCTGAAGATGAGTTAGAAGATGAAAACGAAGCGGATGACAGCGACTTACGTGTGAGACGCCTCCATGAATAACATGGGCGCTGCGTGCCTGACTTCCGTGACTCTGATACACTTCGTGAAGAATTGTTTGTGGAGCAGGTAAAACCGATGGCAGATGAATCACAGCAGGAAACTACCCATTTTGGCTTTCAGACGGTCGCTAAAAGCGAGAAGGCTGACAAAGTCGCGGACGTGTTTCATTCCGTAGCGGCAAAATATGACGTGATGAATGACTTAATGTCGTTTGGCGTTCATCGCATCTGGAAGCGTTTTACCATTGACAGCAGCGGCGTGCGCCGTGGTCAACGTGTATTAGATTTGGCGGGCGGAACCGGTGATTTAACCGCAAAGTTCTCTCGTTTGGTTGGTGAAACGGGTCAGGTTGTACTGGCTGACATCAACAGTTCCATGCTGAAAATGGGTCGCGAAAAACTGCGCAATCTCGGCGTGGTTGGCAACGTCAATTACGTGCAGGCAAATGCCGAAGCGCTGCCGTTCCCGGATAACTATTTTGACTGCATCACCATCTCTTTTGGTCTGCGTAACGTGACCGAAAAAGAGAAAGCGCTGGCGTCGATGTTTCGCGTATTAAAGCCGGGCGGACGTTTACTGGTGTTGGAGTTTTCTAAGCCGTTGCTTGAGCCATTAAGCAAAGCTTACGATGCGTATTCTTTCCACATCCTGCCGCGTATTGGCCAGCTGGTGGCACAAGACGCAGAAAGCTATCGCTATCTGGCCGAGTCAATCCGTATGCATCCCGATCAGGAAACCCTGAAGGCGATGATGAACGATGTTGGGTTTGAAAATACCACCTACTCCAATATGACCGGCGGCATCGTTGCGCTGCACCGTGGATTTAAGTTCTAAACGACTATGGTGATGACCTTAACGCCCCTAATCACTGCCGGACTTGAGAGTGCACTGAACCGTGTGCTGTATCGCGACCGCGGCCTGAAAGCTGCGCGCCAACGTTTGGCAGGTAAAGTACTGACGCTGCGTTTGAGCGAATTTTCCAATCCTTTAGTGCTGGTGTTCAGCGAGCAACAGCTGGATGTGTTGGGTGATTGGCAGGATGTCAGCGATTGCACGGTGATCACCCAGCTAAAAACATTGCCGAAACTGCGCGATCGTCAACAGCTCACCAGCCTGATCCGCAGCGGTGAACTGGAGGTTGAAGGCGACTTGCAGGTGGTGCAGCAATTTTCTGCACTTATGGATCTGGCTGAGCTGGATCCCGCCGAATATTTGGCACCCTGGATCGGTGATATCGCGGCCCAAGGCATTAGCCAAGGCGCACAGCGTGCTTTGCGTTTTGTAAAAGGTGAAGTGCAACGGCGCCAAGATTATTTAGGTCAGGCGATTACTGAAGAGTGGCGCGTTGCACCCGGCGCGCTGGAGTTAGCCTGGTTTTCCGAAGAGGTAGACGCGATGGAACGTTCGCTTGATGCGCTCACTGCGCGTTTAGCGCAGCTGGAGGCGAAATGAGTTTTGGTGAGATCCGCCGCTTGTATTTCATTATCAAGGTTTTTTTAACTTACGGCCTTGATGAATTAATCCCTCAAATGCGCATTACCCTTCCGCTTCGTCTGTGGCGTCGCTGCGTTTTCTGGATTCCCAATAAGCACGTTGAAGAGCCGATTGGTGCGCGTTTGCGTATGGCCATGGAGCAGCTTGGGCCAGTGTGGATTAAATTTGGCCAGATGCTATCAACGCGTCGCGATCTATTCCCGCCAATGATTGCTGACCAACTGGCTATTTTGCAGGACCGTGTTGCGCCTTTTGATGGCGTCAAAGCGAAAGCGCAGATTGAAGCCTCGATGGGTGCACCGATTGAAACCTGGTTTGATGATTTTGAGATCAAACCGCTGGCGTCGGCCTCGATAGCGCAAGTTCACACCGCGACGCTGAAATCCAATGGTAAGAAAATCGTTATCAAGGTGATCCGCCCAGACATCCTGCCTGTGATCAAAGCAGATATGCAGCTGATCTATCGCTTAGCGCGTTGGGTGCCGCGCTTGCTGCCAGATGGTCGCCGTTTGCGCCCGCTTGAAGTGGTGCGTGATTATGAAAAAACCTTGATTGATGAATTGAATTTGCTGCGTGAAGCGGCGAATGCTATTCAGCTGCGTCGTAACTTTGAAGATAGCCGCATGCTGTATGTGCCTGAGATTTATTCAGACTACTGCAGCGAAACAATGCTGGTGATGGAGCGCATTTATGGCATCCCTATCTCAGATGTAGTGACGCTTGAACAACACGGCGTGAACATGAAATTGCTCGCCGAGCGCGGCGTTCAGGTGTTCTTCACGCAGGTTTTTCGCGACAGTTTTTTCCATGCAGACATGCATCCCGGCAATATCTTCGTGAGCTACGATCATCCAGAAGATCCGCAATATATCGGCATCGACTGCGGCATTGTGGGCTCGCTTAACAAAGAAGATAAACGCTATTTAGCTGAAAATTTCATCGCCTTTTTTAACCGTGATTACAAAAAGGTCGCTGAATTACACGTCGACTCTGGTTGGGTTCCGCCAGATACGAATGTTGAAGATTTTGAATTTGCTATCCGTACCGTCTGCGAACCGATTTTTGAGAAGCCGCTGGCTGAGATTTCTTTTGGTCACGTGCTGCTGAATCTGTTTAATACGGCACGCCGCTTCAATATGGAAGTACAGCCGCAGCTGGTTTTGCTGCAAAAAACGCTACTCTATGTAGAAGGGATTGGACGTCAGCTCTATCCGCAACTGGATTTGTGGAAGACGGCAAAACCTTTCCTTGAAGACTGGATCAAGGATCAGATCGGTATCCCGGCAATCATTCGTGCGGTGAAAGAGAAAGCGCCATTCTGGGCAGAAAAATTGCCTGAACTGCCGGAACTGTTTTACGACAGCATGCGTCAGCATAAGCTTTTGCGGCATAGCGTCGATAAGTTAGTGGTCGATCTCAATGCGCAGCGTACCCGCCATCATCAGGCGAAGTATCTGTTTGGCGTCGGTGCCACGCTGTTGTTAAGCGGCACGGCGGTACTCTTGAGTCGACCGGAATGGGACTTCTTTCCTGCCGTGTTAATGGCAGCGGGGATTGTCTCTTGGTTAATTGGCTGGCGTAAGACAAACTGATTGTCACTTCAGCACAAAACGCGGTAATGTCGCTGGCTCAGGCCTGAATTTATACAGGCTCTCTGTGGTGCATTATTCAACAGTTTTTCACAGAATATTAGAGGCTATCCCATGGGCGGTATCAGTATTTGGCAATTGTTAATTATTGCCGTGATTGTTGTACTTCTTTTCGGTACCAATAAATTACGCAATCTGGGTTCGGATTTGGGCTCCTCAATTCGTGGCTTCAAAAAAGCCATGGGTGATGAGGACAACAAAAAGGATCACCCGAACGAGCAGGACGCTGACTTCAACGCCAAAACGCTGGCGGACAAACAGCAAACCTCGGCTAACAAAGAAGAAGCCAAGAACGACAAGCAGGTGTAAACCGTGTTCGATATTGGTTTTAGTGAACTGGTATTGGTGTTCGTTATCGGGCTGATTGTTCTCGGCCCGCAACGTTTACCGGTTGCGGTGAAAACCGTAGTCGGCTGGATCAGGGCGATACGTTCGCTGGCAGCCAATGTGCAAAACGAGCTGGCGCAAGAGCTGAAACTGCAAGAGTTGCAAGACAGCCTGAAGAAGGTCGAAGAAGCGGGCCGCGGCACGCTTTCGCCTGAGCTAAAAGACTCAATGGAAGAGCTGCGTAAAACGGCGGATTCGATGAAGCGCTCCTATCAACAGAGCATTGATATCGAAAAAGAGGAAGACGAAGCGAACACCATTCATGCTCCGCAGCAGAAACCTGTCGAGTCAGCGCAGGTTTCTCATCCTGTGACGCCGGCGACAGCGGAAGGCCAGGCCAGCGCGCCTGCCCAGGCTCCCGGTAGCGTCGAAGCCACGCCAGCGGTGAAACTTGAAAAGTCAGCCACCGCCCACAGCACAGCAACAACCTCTTCTGCAAGTGATGAACGATAATGGCCGTTGAAGATACCCAACCGCTCATCAGCCATCTGATTGAGCTGCGCAAGCGCCTGCTGAACTGTATCATCGCCGTTTTGGTGATCTTCCTGGCGCTGATTTACTTTGCTAACGATATCTATCATCTGGTTGCCTCGCCGCTGATTAGTCAGATGCCGGCCGGCGCTAGCATGATCGCAACGGATGTCGCATCACCGTTTTTTACTCCGATAAAGCTGACTATTATTGTGTCGGTATTTTTCGCAGTGCCGGTGATTCTGTATCAGGTTTGGGCCTTTATAGCGCCAGCGTTATATCGTCATGAACGCAAGCTGGTCATGCCGCTGCTGTTCTCCAGTACGCTGCTGTTTTATATCGGTGTAGCTTTTGCCTACTTCATTGTGTTTCCGCTGGCCTTTGGCTTTTTTGCCAAAACGGCACCGCAGGGCGTTACCATCGCGACCGATATCACCAACTATCTCGATTTCGTCATGACGTTATTTATGGCGTTTGGTGTAGCGTTTGAGGTGCCGGTAGCGATTGTGCTGCTTTGCTGGACTGGTATCACTAATCCAGATGATTTAAGAAAAAAACGCCCTTATATTTTGGTGGGTGCCTTTGTCGTTGGCATGCTGCTGACGCCGCCGGACGTTTTTTCCCAAACTTTGCTCGCTATTCCGATGTACTGCCTGTTTGAAGTCGGCGTATTCTTCTCACGTTACTATGTGGGGAAAGGCCGCCGAGAGCAGGATGAGGAACAGAACACCGAATCCTGATGTCTCTATTAAGAGCGCCCCGCATCGGCGGGATAAAGTTGAATCCAAACCGCCTTCTGGGCGGTTTTTGTTTATATCTCTCTTACAAATGGGAAAAAGTATGTTTGATATCGGTGTAAACCTGACCAGCACGCAATTCGCCTCCGACCGGGAAAAGGTGGTTAAACGCGCGCGCGAAGCGGGCGTCACCGGCATGCTGATTACCGGCACCAATGCGCTGGAAAGCCAGCAAGCGCAGCGGCTTGCGGCGGGCCAGCCAAACTTCTGCTGGTCTACGGCAGGCGTACATCCGCATCATGCCAGCGAATGGTCAGCTGAAATCGCCAGCTCAATACGCCGTTTGGCGGAAAAACCCGAAGTGGTGGCGATTGGTGAATGCGGGCTCGACTTCAATCGCAATTTATCGGCGCATCAACAGCAGGAATATGCTTTTGATGCTCAGTTGGCTTTAGCGGCGGAATTGAATATGCCGGTTTTCCTGCACTGCCGTGAAGCGCACGATCGCTTCGTTGCGGTACTGGAGCCTTGGTTGCCTAAACTGCCCGGCGCGGTGTTGCACTGTTTTACCGGCACGCGTGACGAACTGGAGGCTTGCCTGAGTTTAGGCTTGTCGGTAGGCATTACTGGTTGGGTATGCGATGAGCGTCGAGGACTGGAACTGCGTGAGATGCTGCCGTTGATTCCAGCGGATCGTCTGCTGCTGGAAACCGACTCGCCTTATTTGTTGCCGCGTGATATGCGGCCACGTCCGACTTCCCGTCGCAATGAGCCCTGTTTTTTACCGCATATTGTTCAACAGGTTGCTACCTGGCGAGGAGAGGATGTTAAGGCGTTGACTGCGCGCGTCGATCACAATGCGCGAACGCTATTCCGTCTGCTTTAAGCCTTGCGAAACTGCTTGTTATCTACGCTACGCATGACCTGCTTGTTGAGCAGGTTTAGCAGCAATATAGAACGCGTTTCTCCATCTGGTTCCGCAAAAATAGCGCGCAGACCTTCAAAAGTGCCTTCGATGATGATGACTTCGTCACCGATTTGCGGCGTCTCTGGGTCGAGCAAAATTTGCGGTGCATCGGTTTGCAGCGCTTCGATAACAGCAGAGGGGACGGTTGCGGGTGTTGTGCCAAAACGCACAAAGTGGCTGACGCCGCGTGTGCTGCTAATGGTCGTAGTATGAATGGCTTCTGGATCAAATTCGATAAACAGATAGTTAGGGAACAGCGGTTCACTTACTGTAGTGCGTTTGCCGCGCACAATTTTTTCCAGCGCGATCATCGGGCTGAGGCAATTGACTTCTTGCCGCTCCAGGTGTTCCTTAGCGCGCAAGAGCTGTCCACGTTTGCAATAAAGTAAGTACCAGGATTCCATAACTGCTCCCATCGAATGGACGCTAAGAATACCAAACCTGCTGCCAGAGTTATAGCGCATCGAAACGCTGAAAGGGGTGAGACGCTAAAATAAACTGAGACTTTTCCTAACATGCGGAATGGCTTCAGAAAAGCGGATTGGAAATTGACGTCCCGCTATCCTCTGTATCAGACTCGATGCCCATTACCTATGCGAAAAGGATCACCTGATGGAACTGTTTCTGTTGAGCAATGGCAAGTTAGCGGATGATGCAC
This sequence comes from Pantoea sp. MQR6, assembly GCF_022761075.1. Classification (NCBI taxonomy): domain Bacteria; kingdom Pseudomonadati; phylum Pseudomonadota; class Gammaproteobacteria; order Enterobacterales; family Erwiniaceae; genus Pantoea; species Pantoea sp. MQR6. The sequence goes on along the minus strand of NZ_JAKYXB010000006.1, from coordinate 10,800 downwards.
CGCTGTTAGGTTATGCGCAGCCTCAGCTGCACGCGATGATTGCCCAGCGCGGCATCACTTCTGCTGTGCTTATTCCCTATGCGATTATTCGCGGCGACCAGCAACAGCGTGCCGTCGATCTTAGCGTTTCGCTGGGAATTTCAGTGCGCTCTATCCAGGATTTTTCATCCGCTGTTGAGGCGATTGAACAGGCAGAACTGATTCTGGTCAGTGGCGGAAACACCTGGTTTTTGAATCAGATGCTGCATGAAAAAGGGCTGGTTGTGCCGATTCAGCGCGCAGTCCGTGAGCGTAACGTGCCTTACGTCGGTTGGAGCGCGGGTTGTAACGTGGCGACACCGTCGATCCGCACCACCAATGACATGCCAGTTCGCAGCACTGTGGTGTTGCCTGCACTAGGTTTGTTCCCGGTTCAAATCAATCCTCATTATATTGACGCACACGTCAGCGGTCACATGGGTGAAACGCGCGATGAGCGGCTGGCAGAGTTCTGCGCCGTTAATCCTGATGAATCCGTAATAGCGCTGCGTGAAGGCAGTTTTCTGCACGTCAGCGAAGATCGTCTCAATTACTTCAGCGTGCGTGATGAAGATTTTAAACTGTTCCGTCACAACCAGCCGATTCAGCGTTGTTACGATGTCAGCGCACTGCAATCGCTGGTTCCTTTTCGCTGCGATTAAGGTTGTCGCATAAACCTCAACATACCAAGATATTCGGCCTTATAATGGCCGCTTCACTCTGGCCGGAAAGCTAAAGCCGCATGAAATATCATGATTTAAGAGATTTCCTCGCGCTGTTAGAGCAGCGTGGTGAATTAAAGCGCATCACCCAAGAGATCGATCCCATACTGGAAATGACGGAGGTTGCCGACCGTACCTTACGTGCTGGCGGGCCTGCATTGTTGTTTGAAAACCCAAAAGGGTATGACATGCCGGTACTGTGCAACCTGTTTGGCACACCAAAACGTGTGGCGATGGGCATGGGACAGGAAGAGGTGAGCGCCCTGCGTGAAGTTGGCAAATTGCTGGCATTTTTAAAAGAACCTGAGCCGCCTAAAGGGTTCCGCGATCTGTTCGACAAGATGCCGCAGTTCAAACAAGTGCTGAACATGCCGACTAAACGTCTGCGCAATGCGCCTTGTCAGGAAGTGGTGTTCAGCGGTGATGAAGTGGATTTATCGCGTATCCCGGTAATGAAATGTTGGCCTGGTGATGCCGCGCCGCTTATTACCTGGGGGTTAACCGTAACGCGTGGCCCTCATAAAGAGCGTCAAAATCTGGGCATTTATCGCCAGCAGGTCATCGGCAAAAATCGGTTGATCATGCGCTGGCTTTCGCATCGCGGTGGCGCACTCGACTTTCAGGAGTGGAGCAAAGCGCATCCGGGTGAGCGCTTTCCGGTTTCTGTCGCGCTGGGTGCGGATCCTGCTACCATCCTTGGTGCAGTGACACCGGTGCCAGATACGTTGTCTGAATATGCCTTTGCCGGCTTACTTCGTGGCAATAAGACCGAAGTCGTGAAATGCCTCTCCAACGATCTTGAAGTTCCGGCCAGCGCGGAAATCGTTTTGGAAGGCTATATCGAACCTGGCGACATGGCACCTGAAGGCCCTTACGGCGACCACACTGGCTACTACAATGAAGTAGACAGTTTCCCGGTATTTACCGTGACGCATATAACGCAGCGTCATCAAGCGATCTATCATTCAACCTATACCGGACGCCCACCAGATGAACCTGCGGTTTTAGGTGTGGCGTTGAATGAAGTACTGGTACCGATCCTTATCAAGCAGTTCCCGGAGATTGTTGATTTCTATTTACCGCCTGAAGGCTGCTCATATCGCCTGGCAGTAGTCACGATCAAAAAACAGTACGCGGGACATGCTAAACGGGTAATGTTTGGCGTCTGGTCATTCCTACGGCAGTTCATGTACACCAAATTTGTTATTGTGTGTGACGACGACGTTAATGCGCGTGACTGGAACGATGTGATTTGGGCGATTACAACCCGTATGGACCCCGCGCGTGATACGGTATTAGTTGAGAATACGCCGATCGATTACCTCGATTTCGCCTCACCGGTTTCCGGTTTGGGATCGAAAATGGGACTTGATGCGACCAACAAATGGCCGGGTGAAACGCAGCGTGAATGGGGAACGCCCATTGAGAAAGATCCTGCGGTCACGGCGCGCATTGACGCCATCTGGGATGAGTTAGGTATTTTCGATCAGCCGCCACAACGCTGACGGCGAGCACAACCATAAAGACGACCCGACAGAGGGAACGCATGACAACGTTAAGCTGTAAAGTAACTTCAGTTGAAGCGATTACCGACACGGTGTATCGCGTTCGTCTGATTCCAGAAGCGGATTTTAATTTTCGCGCGGGACAGTATTTGATGGTGGTGATGGACGAACGCGATAAGCGCCCGTTTTCGCTGGCATCGACGCCGATGGAAAAAGAAATTATTGAGCTGCATATCGGGGCTTCCGACCTGAACCTGTATGCAATGGCCGTGATGGATCGTATTCGTGACGATCGCCAAATTACTGTGGATATTCCGCATGGTGATGCCTGGCTGCGTGAAGAGAGTACTAAGCCGGTAATTTTGATCGCAGGTGGAACAGGCTTCTCTTATGCGCGTTCTATTCTGCTTACCGCACTGGCGCAGCAGCCGAACCGCGATATTGCCATTTACTGGGGCGGCCGTGAGTTGAAACACTTGTACGATTTGGAAGAGCTCAATGCGCTGTCAGTTAAGCATCCTAATCTCAAAGTGATCCCGGTCGTTGAACAGCCAGAACAGGGCTGGCAAGGTCGATCCGGCACGGTGCTTACCGCAGTAATGCAGGATTTCAGTACGCTGAGCGAGCATGAAATTTATATTGCCGGCCGTTTTGAGATGGCGAAAATTGCCCGCGATCGCTTCTGTGCCGAACGCGGCGCGGTTGAAGCACAAATGTACGGTGATGCTTTCGCCTTCATTTGATAACGCATTGGCAAACAGAAAAAACCCGCCTCTGACAGGCGGGTAAAAACAGCCAGGTTGAGACTCAACGTATTAAAGACGTTCGAATACGGTAGCGATGCCCTGACCTAAGCCGATGCACATTGTTGCAAGGCCAAATTGGGCATCGCGTCGTTCCATGATGTTCAGTAATGTGGTGCTGATACGTGCGCCTGAACAACCCAGCGGATGTCCGAGTGCAATAGCGCCGCCATTCAAATTGATTTTGTCATCCATCTGCTCCAACAATCCCAAATCTTTAATGCACGGCAGCGTTTGCGCTGCAAATGCTTCATTCAACTCAAAAATATCGATATCGCTGATGCTTAGCCCGGCGCGTTTTAATGCCAACTTGCTGGCAGGAACCGGACCATAACCCATGATAGAAGGATCGCAACCCACCACCGCCATGCTTCTTATGCGTGCACGTGGCGTCAGGCCCAGTTCACGCGCGCGGCTTTCGCTCATCACCAACATGGCCGCTGCGCCATCTGATAATGCAGATGATGTGCCTGCTGTGACGGTACCATTTACCGGATCGAACGCCGGTTTCAGTGCTGCCAGCCCTTCAAGACTGGTCTCTTCACGAATCACTTCATCAAAGTCATAGCGCTTCAAGACACCATCAACATCGTGGCCGTAAGTAGCGACAATCTCGCGCTGAAAATCGCCACGTTGTGTGGCTTGCCATGCGCGCTGATGTGAGCGTAGCGCGAAAGCATCTTGCTGCTCACGGCTGATGTGATGCATGTGTGCCAGCATTTCGGCAGTTAATCCCATCATACCTGCGGCTTTCGCCACCGTGCGGCCTAATCCGGGATGAAAATCTACGCCGTGGCTCATGGGCACATGCCCCATATGCTCAACGCCGCCAATCAGGCAACTGTGGGCATCGCCAACCATAATGGTGCGTGCCGCATCGTGTAATGCCTGCATAGAAGAACCGCATAAACGATTGACGGTTGTTGCCGGCACGCGGTGCGGAATCTCTGCCAACAGCGCCGCATTACGAGCAATATTAAAACCTTGCTCCAGCGTTTGTTGAACGCAGCCCCAGATAATGTCATCCAGTGTAGAGGCATTTACCGCGGGATTGCGACTCAGCAATTCACGCATCAGGTGTGCCGAAAGATCCTCGGCGCGTATATGGCGGAACGCGCCGCCTTTCGAGCGGCCCATTGGTGTACGCACCGCATCAATAATCACCACATTTTCCATATTCTTTACCTCAGGCGCTTTTCAGCGCAGCTTCATCAATGGGTTTGGCGGCGGGGTACCAGCTTTCATGCTGGTGAGCTTTCTGCAGCAGCAACGCGGGCAGCTCGTAGAGAGCACCGAGCGAGGTATAACGTTTCGCTTGATCAACCACATTGCTATTGCCCAGCGTATCGAGATAGCGCAACGCGCCACCACGGAATGGTGGGAAGCCCAAGCCATAAACCAAGGCCATGTCCGCTTCGGCAGGTGAGGCGACAATCTGTTCTTCCAGGCAGCGCACCACTTCGTTCAGCATCGGCAGCATCATGCGGTTAAGAATCTCTTCATCCGTAAACTCGCGTTTCGGCTGGCAAACCTGTTGCAGCAGCGTATCCACTTCCGCATCTGCCACTTTTTTCAGCTTTCCTTTCTTATCTTCTTCCCAATGCCAGAAACCTTTGCCGTTCTTTTGGCCGTAACGATTGGCATCAAACAGGGCATCGATGGCATCGCGATAATTTTTCTTCATGCGCTGTGGAAAACCATCGGCCATGACGCTTTGCGCATGATGTGCAGTATCAATGCCGACCACATCCAGCAGCCACGCTGGGCCCATCGGCCAACCGAACTGTTTTTCCATGACTTTATCAATGTGACGGAAGTCCGCTCCATCGCGTAGCAGCAAGCTAAAAGCGGCGAAGTAGGGGAACAATACGCGGTTGACGAAAAAACCGGGGCAATCATTTACCACAATCGGCGTTTTACCCATTTTGCTGGCCCAGGCCACCACTTTACCGATCGTCGCTTCGCTGGTTTTCTCACCACGCACGACTTCAACCAGTGGCATACGCGGCACGGGATTAAAGAAGTGCATCCCGCAGAAATTCTCGGGACGTTGCAGCGCTTGTGCCAGTTGGCTGATAGGGATGGTGGAGGTGTTTGAGGCCAGAATGGCGTCCTGACGCAAATGAAGTTCGGTTTCAGCCAGTACCTTAGCTTTAACCAGCGGATTTTCTACCACGGCTTCCACCACGATATCGGCCTGCTCAAAGCCAGAGTAATCCAATGTCGGTTGGATGGTAGCAATGACGCTCGCCAGTTTGCTGCCATCAATTCTTCCGCGCTCCAGCAGCTTATTAAGCAACTTGCTGGCTTCATTCATGCCAAGTGTTAGCGCCTGCGGATTGATGTCTTTCATTTTAACCGGCACGCCTTTCCACGCTGACTGGTAGCTAATGCCGCCACCCATAATGCCAGCGCCCAGAACCGCAGCCTGTGATGGCGTACCGCTTTCACTACTGCGTTTTTTTGCCAACGCTTTGACATATTGATCGTTAAGGAAGATACCGACTAAAGCACGAGCTTCATCCGATTGCGCCAGCGGTACAAACGCAGCCGTTTCCAGCTTTAGCGCATCGTTACGATCCAGCGCAGCAGCGGCTTCAATGGTTTTAACTGCAGTCAGCGGTGCAGGATAATGTTTTCCGGCAGTTTGCATCACCATGCTTTTGGCAATAGTGAAACTCATCGCTGCTTCAATCGGGCTGAGTTTCAAGGGGGCCAGCTTTGGCGCGCGGCGTTGACGCCAGCTATTATTCACCGCAGCCTCTTTGACCATAGTGATTGCAGCCTGGCGCAGCTTGTCGCTTTCAACCACCGCGTCCACTAAACCGAGTTTTAGTGCGCTCAAACCATCAACATCTTTACCTGCCGCAATAATTTCTAAGGCGCTGTCGGCACCGAGCAAGCGGGGTAAACGTACGCTACCGCCAAAACCTGGCATGATGCCCAGTTTGGTTTCGGGTAAGCCAATACGTGCGGTGGGCGTGGCGACACGGAGATCGGTGGCCAGAATACATTCACAGCCGCCACCTAAGGCATAACCGTCAATAGCGGCAATGGTTGGAACCGGTAAATCCTCGAGTCGATTAAATATGCTGTTTGCAAAAGTTAGCCACTGGCTGAGCTTTTCGGTCGGCGCATCAAATAGTGACAGAAATTCCGTGATATCTGCGCCCACAATAAACGCTGGTTTTGCCGAGCTCAGCACCAGACCACGTAAAGTTGGTTGCTGTTCCAGTACGGCGATGGCTTCGCCCAAACTTGCCACCGTTTTTGTGTCGAGTTTATTTACCGAACCGGGTGCATCAAAAACCAGCTCGGCGATGCCGTCGTCCAGCCAGTGAAGAGAAAGATTTGCGCCTTGGTAGAGCATGTGCGTCTCCTGAAACCACGAAAGGTGATCTGGTCATACCAGATGATCGTGAGTGTGGAAGTGATGTTAATTTTTTGCAAACGGCTCTTCAGGTATTTGCTAACAAGATCACAACCTCCCGGAACACGGCATCCACTTTGCGGCTGTGCTAAACTGCGGCGATTTCGCGACTCTGGAGAAACGGCCATGGATTCACTGAAAACCCTGTATCACGCGCATATCGCTACGTTGCAAAAACGGGCACAGCAGGTGCTGGCGCACAATAAGCTTGATGCAATGCTGATTCACTCCGGCGAATTGCTGACGGTATTTCTGGATGATCACAGTTATCCCTTCAAAGTGAATCCACAGTTCAAAGCCTGGGTTCCTGTCACTCAAGTTCCTAACTGTTGGCTTTGGATTGATGGCGTAAATAAACCCAAGCTCTGGTTTTATTCTCCGGTTGATTACTGGCACAACGTCGAGCCGCTGCCGAACAGTTTTTGGACTGATGACGTTGAAGTTATTGGTCTGAAAAAAGCGGATGAGATTGGACAACTGCTGCCCGCGCAGCGCGATAACGTTGCGTATATCGGCCCGGTTATTGAGCGAGCTGGGCAGTTGGGTATTTCTTCGGGCAATGTGAACCCTAAAGCGGTGATCGATTTCCTGCATTATCATCGCAGCATCAAAACCGAATATGAGTTGGCCTGCATGCGTCAGGCGCAAAAAGTGGCGATTGCGGGGCATCGTGCGGCAAAAGAAGCCTTTTCTGCTGGTCTCAGCGAGTTTGACATCAATCAGTCTTACCTGACGGCAACGGGCCATCGCGATACCGATGTGCCTTACGGTAATATTATCGCCTTAAATGAACATGCTGCGGTGTTGCATTACACCAAGTTGGATCATCAACCACCGGCGAAACGCCACAGCTTTCTGATTGATGCTGGCGCTGAATATCTTGGTTACGCTGCTGATCTAACCCGTAGCTATGCAGCGCAAAGCGGATCGCTCTATGCCAGCTTGGTAGAAGCGATGAATGCAGAAGAACTGGCGCTGATTGCTACTTTGAAAGCAGGTGTGCGTTATACCGACTACCATCTGCAAATGCACCAGCGTATTGCCAAACTGCTGCTGAAGTTCGATTTAGTTCAGGGGCTCAGTGAAGAAGCGCTGGTGGCTGAAGATATTACTGGGCCATTTATGCCGCACGGCTTGGGCCATCCGCTGGGATTACAGGTGCATGATGTGGCTGGTTTTATGCAGGATGATCACGGCACTCATCTTGCAGCACCTTCACAATATCCTTATCTCCGTTGTACTCGCGTGCTGGAGCCGGGCATGGTGATCACTATTGAGCCGGGTTTCTATATCATTGACTCTCTGCTTGCTTCGTTGCGTGCCGGTAAGTTTAGCCAGCACATTAACTGGCAAGCCATTGATGCGCTGAAGCCGTTTGGGGGCGTGCGCATCGAAGATAATGTAGTGATTCATGCCAATCGTATTGAAAACATGACGCGCGATTTGAATCTTGCCTGATGAACGCCTTCGACATTCCCGCTGACGCGGTAAACGTCAGTGAGGAGACGATTAAAAAAAGCCGCTTTATTACTCTGTTAGCTCATACCGACGGGGTAGAAGCGGCACGTGCCTTTGTTCAGCAGGTCAGAAATGAACATCCCGGTGCGCGTCATCATTGTTGGGCTTGGGTTGCTGGTGCTCCCAATGACTCGCAGCAGCTGGGTTTCTCCGATGATGGCGAGCCTTCCGGAACGGCGGGTAAACCGATGCTGGCACAGCTGATGGGTGCAAACATCGGTGAAATTACTGCCGTCGTGGTGCGCTATTACGGCGGCATTATGTTGGGTACTGGTGGATTAGTAAAAGCCTATGGCGGCGGCGTACAGCAAGGTTTGAAACAGCTGACGCGCACCCTAAAGGTGCCAATGAAACTCTTTTCGCTTCAGTGTGATTACGCACAACTCAGTGATATTGAACGTCTGTTGCTTCGCTTTGAGGGCAAGATCGCAGAGAGTCATTATCAAGATCGCATTTCCCTGACGCTGGCCTTACCTTATGGACAAATTGATGGATTCAGACAAAATCTGTCAGACTTTAGTCGAGGCGCGTTGACGCTTTTCTCGCTCACACCTTGATCTGTTTACTCTCTTTTTAAAGGAACGGCTGAATGCATTTTCGCGCCATTACCCGCATTGTCGGTCTGCTGGTGATCCTCTTTTCGGTCACGATGATCTTGCCAGGTTTGGTCGCGCTGATCTATCGCGACGGTGCCGGTCGTGCTTTTAGTCAGACGTTTATGATGGCATTAGTTATTGGTTCACTGCTGTGGTGGCCAAACCGCAAACAGAAGACCGAGCTAAAACCACGAGAAGGGTTTCTTATTGTGGTGCTGTTTTGGACGGTGCTGGGCAGCGTGGGTGCGATGCCGTTCATTTTTGCCGAGCAACCCCATCTTTCTATTACTGATGCGTTCTTTGAATCCTTCTCTGGATTGACCACTACCGGCGCAACCACGCTGGTGGGATTAGATTCTCTTCCTAAAGCGATTCTCTTCTATCGCCAAATGCTGCAATGGCTCGGCGGGATGGGAATCATTGTTTTAGCCGTGGCGATTCTGCCTATTTTGGGCGTGGGCGGAATGCAGTTATATCGTGCTGAAATGCCCGGTCCGCTGAAAGATAACAAAATGCGGCCACGTATCGCTGAAACGGCCAAAACGTTGTGGTTAATCTATGTGTTATTAACTATTGCCTGCGCAATCGCGCTTTGGCTGGCGGGTATGCCCGTATTTGATGCTATAGGCCACAGTTTTTCGACCATCGCTATCGGCGGCTTTTCTACTCATGATGCCAGCCTCGGTTACTTTAATAGTGGAACTATCAACACTATCGTGGCGGTATTTTTGCTGATCTCAGGCTGTAATTATGGTTTGCACTTTTCACTGTTAAGTGGACGCAACTTACGTGTTTACTGGCGTGACCCTGAATTTCGCATGTTTATTGGTGTGCAGCTCACGCTGGTTATGATTTGTACGCTGGTGCTGTGGTTTCATAATGTTTATGCCAGCGGCTGGCAAACGTTGAACCAGGCTTTCTTTCAGGTCGTTTCTATGGCGACAACCGCTGGCTTTACTACTGATAGCATTGCGCGGTGGCCACTGTTTTTACCAGTGCTGCTGCTTTGCTCTGCTTTTATCGGTGGCTGTGCGGGCTCAACGGGCGGTGGGTTAAAGGTCATTCGTATCCTGTTGCTGTGTAAGCAGGGCAATCGCGAATTGAAGCGTCTCGTCCATCCCAATGCGGTTTATACCATCAAGCTAGGTAACCGCGCGTTGCCGGAACGTATTCTTGAAGCGGTTTGGGGATTCTTTTCTGCGTATGCGCTGGTGTTCCTGATCAGCATGCTAGCAATTATCGCCACAGGCGTAGACGACTTCTCAGCATTTGCGGCAGTCGCCGCAACGCTGAATAATCTAGGCCCGGGCTTGGGGGTGGTGGCAGATAACTTCACCTCAATGAATGATGTGGCTAAATGGATTTTGATCTCCACGATGCTGTTTGGTCGTCTCGAAGTATTCACGCTGTTGGTGCTGTTTACGCCAACTTTCTGGCGTGAGTAATAAATAAGGATACTAACAATGAAAGCACTGATTCTTTTTTCCAGCCGCGATGGGCAAACGCAACTCATCGCTTCTTCTATAGCGAAAGAGCTGGAAGGGAAGCAGGCATGCGATGTGCTGAATATTTTGGATACGACCAATGTGGAATGGACACAGTATGATCGCGTGCTGATTGGGGCCTCAATTCGCTATGGGCATTTTCATCCGGCAGTAGCAGAGTTTGTTAAGCGCCATCAGCGTGAACTACAGCAACGTTCCAGTGGCTTCTTCTCCGTAAACCTAACTGCGCGCAAACCAGAGAAACGCTCGCCTGAAACAAATGCGTATACCGCTAAGTTTCTTAATCAGTCTCCTTGGCAACCAGATTGCTGTGCTGTGTTTGCTGGCGCGTTACGTTATCCGCGTTATCGCTGGTTCGATCGCATTATGATTCAGCTTATTATGCGAATGACCGGTGGCGAAACTGATTCAAGTAAAGAAGTTGAATACACTGACTGGCAACAAGTGACGCGTTTCGCCCAAGAATTTGCACGTTTACCAGGCAAGACGAGTTAAAAAAACACGATTTGTTGAAAATTAAATCGAACGATAATTTATTTGAAATAAACTCTTGTCAGCCCGGAAGAACTCCCTATAATGCGCCTCCACTGACACGGCAAACCGGCAACGGGATGGCGGTTCAGGAGACGCAGGAAACTGCGTCGCCGGAGAAAACTTCTGAAAAAGGGGTTGACTCTGAAGGAGAGAAGCGTAATATACGCCA
>NZ_JAKYXB010000005.1:0-313287 GCF_022761075.1 Pantoea sp. MQR6 | reverse complement strand
ACACTACCGCAGCGCGCCGCCCACCGCGGCCACGCGCGTGGGCATGATGCAACAGCCGCACCAGTGCAGCGGTCCGTGCGGGGTACACAGCCACTCGCACGACATCGCGCGCGGCTCTGACGTGCCCGTGGCCGGGGACAACGCCTTCTGGGGCGCGCTCGGCTGCAGCTGCTTTGCGTTTTAATCACTAAGGTTTTATCAACAGCCTCGCATTGATGCGGGGCTTTTTATTGCCTTGAGTCAATGAACATCGTCATTGAAGGAATAGTAAGTAAAAGCTGACATCAAGTTTTTTCGATTTGCTAATTGTTCTGCATCCAATTCAGATCGGCGAAAGCTTTATTCTGTTATTCCCTTTAATAACTTAAGCCAAATGATTTTTAGAGAAAAAAACACTGATTAATAACATCAGTATCGAAACAGATACCCAACCCAGCAGTTTGAAAGCATGCCTAACAATTGTTAATGGACCCGATTGATACGGCGCATATCACCGATAATGACCGTGATTCATAATGCCGCTGGCATTCCGACATCACATATAAAAAACGCGACAACCCTCATGTTCACGGGAATCAACTCAGCGAACTTTAATTATAAAACCGAGTGTGGTTCATCAATCCCTTGCCCGAGCCACAATATTTTTTAAGCCCGGACTTTTATTGCGAGACGCCTCGCATTGAATAAACTCCAAGTCTGTTAAACCTGATATTGACTTGTGCCAGCGAATATCTGGGGATATAAAAGGGAGCAATTTTAAATAAGGAGTGTTTGCAATGAAGAAATTAATAGCGTTAACCGTTGTTGTTTCGTGCGTGAGTTTTTCAGCGGTTTCTCAGGCAGCGGAGCATTGCCCTGAATTAAAAAACATTGAAGAGATTGGCAGTGGCGTCTACCGTGCTGATGGGCTAAAAGGAGAATGGTCCGGCGTTTTGCAGGGAATTGTCGCGAAAAAATCCCCCGCCCACTCTTTTCAGATGGCTCTTGCTATTCAGGAAAATGAATCATCCCCAATTAAATTATAGTACTGCACCTATAATGTTGGCTCTGATAAAACGCTTGAAATGCGTTTTATTACCAAAAATGAACAAGCGTTTTCTATCCAGCCTGACGGAGACGCCTGGAAAAAGGAAAGCGGGCCTTTTGGGTTAATTTATAATGTCTGTGAGAAAACCTCACCGGAAAAATGTAAGTTTACTGTTTATTTATAAATATTAATTTCCAATATAAATCTAGAAAGAAACATGATGCGGCCCTGCTGATTTTAGGCTGATATTTTACTCTATTTTTCCGGCACATTCCGCACCTGGGATGTGCTTTTTTTCCAGCGAATGCTTCCCATTAAAAGCGCTACACACCCTTAATTTATTAATCGAAGAATTAAAAATGACAGGCATGATATAATCATTTAAGGTTTCAAATTAATACTCGATTGTTAATAGTAACAAACAGCATTTTCTTTCATTTAAATTAATCCATTCATTTATGTAAAATTGCAGACATACGCTCACTAGAGACTGAGTCTTTATTTAAAGGGTAGCAGTTATAAATATAACCCATCAATGTATTGTTCTTATTTTCATACTACTGCTTTCTGCGTTAGCAGATATTATTCCTGCAATCACTGTTGCGCTGACGTGTCTGAAGCCATCCAACATCATTTGGAATTCAGTTACTGTTAGCTTTAAACCAGTGCTACTGGTGCATCTCATTTTATCGGCCCACACCAGAATCTACATCATGAGCCTTAAAACTACCCCGTGTCGGCCTCTCGCCTGCTGGCTTGTTATTGTTGTCTTTGATCGAACCCGGATCTCAATCAAGTGCAGCTCTAACTTTACATAATTGGCATTATGTAAAGTTAGGATCCTTGTTAGATCCCCGGTATGATGAGCACTTCCCGCGCGATCTAATAAAAGGCGGATAAATAATGTTCTTACACTCTTCTGGATTTGAATCTGTAGAGTAAACATCAGACACAAAATGACAGCGCTACGTGAATTCTGGCGGGTTATCCCCCTGCAGTTTCTTCAGAATTCACGTAGCGCGATCATCTTATAAATTGTTTATATAACGAGCAAATATGCGTGAAACTGTTCAAAAAACGGACCTCATTGTCTCCTTTCAGGCTGATGAAGATATTTCTGCGCGACTTAGAGAATTTGTCCAAGACAAGGATGCCTTTTCATCCAATACATGGTCTCAATTGATGAGTGTGATGGCGGTCTGCTGGCGCTGGGCAAAAGAACATCAACGCAGCTTTTTGCCGATGCTTTCTAGCGATCTTCGTGACTACCTTTCTTGGCTACAAGCCTCAGGGCGAGCTTCGACCACCATTTCAACACACGCATCCTTGATCTCGATGTTACACCGTAACGCCGGAATCACGCCGCCTAACGTTTCTCCACTGATTTACCGCGTAATGAAAAAAATAAACCGCACAGCAGTGGTGTCTGGAGAGCGAACGGGCCAAGCCGTACCGCTCCGGCTTTCTGATTTAAACAAAATTGATCACTCCTGGGCTGGCTCCTCCCGTCTACAGGAATTGCGTAACCTTGCCTTTCTTCACGTGGCCTACAGCACGCTGCTCCGCATCAGTGAACTGGCACGCATCAAAGTGGGCGATATTTCTCGCGCCGAAGATGGCCGAATCATTTTGGACGTCTCACATACCAAGACCATCGTCCAGACGGGTGGACTGACTAAGGCGCTTAGCACCTTTTCCACACGCCGGCTGGATGAATGGATTGACGCTGCCGGGCTCAGCAATGATCCAGATGTATTCCTTTTTTGTAGGGTGCATCGCTCAAATAAAGCGCTTCCGTCGCCCGACCAGTTATTGAGCCGACCGGCTATTGAAGAGATTTTTAGAAAAGCCTGGCAGGTTGCGGGAAATGAAAAGCCCCTTAGATCGAACAAAAACCGCTATCGAAACTGGAGTGGGCACAGCGCGCGCGTAGGCGCAGCCCAAGATATGACCCGTAAAGGTTATCTGGTTGCTCAAATTATGCAGGAAGGAACGTGGAAAAAGCCCGAAACCCTGATGCGTTATATTCGTAATGTGGATGCGCACAGTGGCGCCATGGTGGATATGATGGAGCAATCCGCACGTTCACGTGATGAGACAGATTAATCGGCTATCAGATAAGGTGACCATTACTGGCCGGTAAGCACTCAACACTGCAGAAAACTTATCCACAGAAAATGTGAACAGCCTGTGCATGAATGGGTATGGTTTTAGCCCGTGGCGGGTGTTTCCCCTTTTTTCGCCCTGCCCGCTTATTCGATGATTTACGTGATATTAATAGGCTATATGGCTCTGAATATTCTTTCCCTTCAGCCCTCTTGCGGCTCTCTCTTGCCATAAACAGATCAAGCATCAATCGTGACCGATGCTGTATGGCATTTCGACAAAACACAAAGGTCTGCCAGCTCGATTAGCTAACATTGCTTTACTTTCAATCGATTAGCCGCCGCAGACTTTATAATTCAGGTTTATCAATGTTACCCTTACCACTTACAGTGAATTCTTGCTGTTGTTCCATTTGAGTATTTGAGGAAGTATCTATGAGTGAAAGTCTGAGCAGCCTGAAAAATATCCGTACGCTACGGGCACATGCGCGCAACATGTCTGTTGATGTACTGGAAGAGATGCTGCAAAAGTTGGATATGGTTGTGGCCGAGCGTCGCGATGAACTAAAAGCCTCTGAAGCTGAAGAGCGCGAGAAGGCAGAGAAGTTGGCGATGTACCGTGAACTGCTTCAGGAAGATGGCATTAGCGTGGAAGAACTGTTGAGTGGAATGCAATCAACCAGCGCGGGGAAAACAAAACGCGCCCCCCGACCGGCTAAATATAAATACACCGACGAGCATGGTGAAGTCAGGCACTGGACCGGCCAAGGCCGTACTCCTTCTCCAATCAAAACCGCGATTGAAAACGGCCAGTTGCTTGATGATTTCCTGCTGTAATTTGCAGTAACTGAAAACGGATTAACGAATACGCTATTCCGTTAATCCGTAAGTAGCAGGTTATTGCTGAACACTAAAAATCTTCAGATTCACAACTCTTAGCGATGTGCCGATGCTTTTTTTAGTTTTTTGACCGCAGGTGTTGCACTGCTTTTACTGCTTGAATAGATGAAGAACAGTGCAATACCCAGGCAGATCACTGCACCCAGGCGCGTAGCAGAAAAATGAATCGCTTCATTCCCCAACCAGCCAAAATTATCGATAAGCATGCTCATCGCCAGTTGACCAAAGATAACGGCGACCGTAGCAACTGCTGAACCGATACGTTGCACGGCCAGCACCATAATCACGATATAAGGTACGCCACATAAGGCGCCAAGCAGTTGCCATTTAGGCACATCCATCAAGGTGAGCGTCTGCTTGGGTTCAAAGAAGAAGATCAGCAGTGCAGTCACCAATGCACCCAGTGCGAAGGTCAGAAATGCACTACGAAACACACCCACTTTACTTCCCAACTGCCCATTAATCGCAGCCTGAATACTCAGTACGGCGCCACCAACAACAGCCAGAACGATCATTAAAATAGTCATCTGTTAATCTCAGCCTTTAGCCACAAGAACAAGGGCAGCAATAATGAAAATAAGCGCGATAATACGTTTGCTGTCAATTTTGCGATGGGCAGTACCGAATAAACCGTAATGGTCTATCACCAGACTTTTGAAAACCTGTCCGGCAAGAATGCCGATCATCGTCATGGCGATACCAATAGTGGGAACCGCAACGGTCAGAATGACTACGTAAATGGGTCCCAATATGCCGCCCAACAAAGTCCACGAAGGTTGTGCAAAAAAGGACGGGCTATTACGTGGGCTGAAAAACAGCATCAGCAAAAACGTCAGCGCGGCACCGACGCCGAAAATACTGAACGTCGCCCATAAGTCCCCGACTTCGCTTCCCAGTGGTCCTAATAAACCGGCTTCTACGGACAATCCCATCCCGCCAGCAACAACAAGTAATATAAATAAAAGCTGCATCAAACAGTCTCCAGTGGTTTAGGCGCCGGATCATAGTGCAGCTTCCAATAATGAAAAACGGTATAATTCGGGAAACACCTTTGCAGGAATCGAGATAATGTATGATCCCAGCGCCATCAATTTTCGGACACTGTTATTTTTTATTGGTGTTTTTGAAGCGCAAAGCTTCTCAGTTGTCGCCAGGCGCGAGGGTGTTTCAGCATCCATGATTTCACGCGTTATTCTTCAACTAGAGGACAGGCTGGGTCAGCAACTTTTTTATCGAAACACACGGGCGGTTATTCCTACAGAAGCCGGGAAGTTATTTGTAGAGTACGCCCGCACTATCACTGAGCAACTCAGCGAAGCCCAAAGAGAACTGCTGGACCGCTCGCTTGAGCCAGCCGGATTGATCAAGATAAATGCGCCGGTGTTTTTCGGCCAGCGCCACATTGCTCCCTGGCTGACGGCGCTTTCCGTTCGCTATCCGCGTTTGCTCATCGAGCTGACGCAAACCGATGACTATATCGATCCCCACAGAGATGCATCCGATCTCATTTTCAGGATTGGCACCCTGACCGACTCATCTTTTCATGCGCGGATATTTGGCACTCAGCATTATCATTTGGTTGCCTCTCCCGGCTATATCAAAAATCATGGCAAGCCGGAAAAGCCGGTTGAATTGGCTCAGCATAAATGTCTGGTCTACAGAGGTTCATCCGGCCCGAACCGGTGGCTGTTCCGTGAACCCGATAACAGCTGGATTCATTATCCGGTTTCGGCGTTACTCATCTCTAATAATGCTGAATCTTTACTGACTGCGGCGCTAGGGGGAATGGGAATGGTGCTGTTTCCAGACTGGCTGATTGGCGACAGCCTTAAAAAAGGGGAGTTAGTCAGAGTAATGACGAATTTCGAGGCAGCAATTAAAACGGAGCCACAACATATTGCTGCTATTTACCCTAACGCTCGCCACCCTCCGCTCAACGTCCGAGCAGTGATCGATTACTTTGTCGAGGTTTACGGTTCGCCACTTTACTGGCAATTCGATTAAAGCCTGGCTGAAGATATTGCAATCTTTGCTGGGCTGTCGCGATCGCATCAGCAACCCACTTTTATAAAGTGAGCAGATACAAAAAAGGCCGCCCATTGGGCGACCTCTTCCGGCACTTCCTTATGCGACCATACGTTATTTGTACAGTTCTGCGGTCATATGCACGCGATTATTGGTGTTAGCTTCGGTAATTTTATACTGCGCACCCTGCTGCTCTGCCTGGGCGGCGATTTTAGCTTCTGCACCGTCCAGCGTTGATGAGGTAACAGACACGCTCTGAGCGAAGCTACCAAATGAGATCAGCGAAAGAGCGGTTACAGCGGCAAGTGACAGTGTTTTGATGGTTTTCATGGTCATATTCCTTCATTTATGGTGAGGAGGTTGTTTGCCTCCGATGGGAATAATAATAACCTTAGTTACCATTAGCAGATTAACAATACGTGCTGGTATTGTGATCATGCTAACTATCACGGCGATAGGAAGCGCCAATATAGATAAGAGCACCGATTCTTGAGGCTCAGTGAAACGTATATCTCATCTATATTTCGTCCTGTAAATTTATGGAATGCGCGCAATGACTTTCATTTCAAAATCAAAGCCAGCGAGCCAGTTTACTCCCACGGCGGTCCAGTTGGGATAAGGCGCCTGAGGGAAAACTTCCGCTTTGATTTCCATAACCGCTTGAAACTGCTTTTCAGGATCGGTATGAAAAGTGGTTACATCAACCAGATCATCTAAGCCGCATCCTGCGGCAGCCAGGGTTTCCTTCAAGTGAGCAAAGGCGAGTCTTACCTGCGCAGCAAAGTCCGGTTCCGGTGATCCATCATTGCGGCTGCCTACCTGCCCGGACACAAAGAGCAAGTCGCCAGAGCGTATCGCGGCAGAGTAGCCATATTGTTCATACAAATGATGGCGATTGGCTGGGAAAACAGGTTCGCGTTCGATCATGATTCACCTTTATAGTAATTGGTTAGGTTGAACTCGTATTATTGGTTTAAGATACATCTCGTATATCAAATTAGTTGCATACGGTGCGTATGTCAAATATGTGCGCACTGTTTAGTACTTTGAGGGAAACATGGCAACAAAACGTCGAGCAGAAACAATGGAAGAAAATCGCAAAAAGCTGATCGCCGCTGCACGTAAAGCCTTTGCTGAAAAAGGATTTGCCGCCGCTTCGATGGATGAATTGACCGCAAGCGTGGGCCTGACCCGTGGCGCGCTTTATCATAATTTTAATGATAAACGCGGCCTGCTGGCTGCGGTGGTGGCTCAGGTTGACAGTGAAATAGCGCAGCGTGCGAAAGAAATTGCGAAAGAAGCAGAAGAAGGTTGGAACCAATTGCTGGCTGAAGGTGTGGCTTATATCCAGATGGCACTTGATCCCGAAGTACAACGCATTGTACTGCTGGATGGCCCTGCATTCTTAGGTGACCCATCGCATTGGCCAAGCCAGAATGCCTGCCTTGAGGCAACGCGAACCACGGTTGCAGAGATGATAAATAAGGGCGTACTCAAAACTGTAGATGCGGATGCAGCTGCACGTTTGCTCAGCGGCACAGCTCTGAATGCGGCGTTGTGGGTGGCAGCGAGTGATAGCCCGCAAGAGAGGCTGCCAAAAGCTATCGAAGCCTTTACGCTTATGGCAGGCGGGCTACGCGCTTAACCGAGATGACATGCCTTTGTCAGTTTCATTACGCGGCAGCTACAAACGTAAAAAAGGCTGCCTGATGGGGCAGCCTTTTCGGTAGGTCATTGCAAAATTATTTAATCAGCTCGGCAGAAATGTAGGCACCATTATCAACGCGGGCCCCAGTAATTTTATATGACGCGCCGGCCTTATGAGCCTGAGCCGCAACTTTGGCTTCAGCACTGTCCAGGGTGGAAGCAGAAGCGGTAACGCTCTGCGCAAAGCTGCCGAAAGAAACCAGTGTCAGGGCCGCAACTGCAACAAATGTTTTGATGGATTTCATGGTCATTTCCTTGGGTAATTAAAGTCAGTGTGAGACGCTTTGTCTCGATGTGAAAAGGATATGCACTTCACGCCCCAAGGAACAGCGGATATACTTGCTGAAATGAATCAAATAATTTGAATATCAAACAAGATACGTAATCTTATACTTACTTTTCATTGCTGCTAGAGCTGCAAGCGAATCCGGCAGCAATCCCTTCAACTAAACGCCCATCATTATCCAATGATCCAACACGTTTCAAAGGTTCGAGCTTCATTAAGCCTTTCAAAGAACAGTGAAATATCCCAATACAATGGCCTTAAGTTAACTCACATGCCACGCTGATTTCAATGTTACACCGTAACTTCTGACTGAAGCTTCCTAACTCTTCACCACTGGTTTTCCAGACGATAAAGAAGATAAACCGCATGGCCGTCACGCGGGCGGGCGCGCCGGGAAGACCTTTCACTTCCGGCTGTCCGATCTGCTGGCTTTGGATGCGCAATGGTCAAACTCCGTAAGGCTTCAGGAACCTGCTGCAACGCGGCGAAAGAGCGCTGCGGGCATCTCACGGCAGTACCGTCTGGCCAACTCCGGCTAATGTAATGTTTAGCGTTGGTGCTGCAAATGAACAATAAGAGTTTCCTCCTTTAATTCTAAAATTCGAAATGTCTGTCACTAAACAACTGCTAGTTATTAAACAACTGCTAAACGCTTTTCACAAACAGGCTGCCGAAATTATTTCTATTTTTAATACCGTGCTGCGAGGCAGCGAGCAGAAGCGGAGACGGATACCTGTTAAAAGTTCTGCTCTCACCATATTGATAAGGGAGTTATGAGTGAAAAACGCAATCGCTTACCTTCGTTTCTCATCTCTCCAGCAGGTCCACGGGGACTCCTTCAGGCGTCAGCAGAAGATGATTGCCGAATGGCTTTCGGCACATCCTGACTATTTCCTTAATCCCGTAACTTACGAAGACCTGGGTCTCAGTGCATTTCGAGGAGTTCATGCAGCCCGCGGCGCATTCTCAGTATTCATGGAAGCCGTGGAACTCGGGCATATCCTGAGCGGTTCTGTACTACTGGTGGAAAGTCTGGACAGACTCTCAAGAGAGAAAATCGGAGATGCTACGGAGCGGCTCAGGGCTATTCTAAAAGCTGGCATTGACGTGGTAACGCTGAGTGATGGAGCGCATTATACCTCTGATTCTCTCAATGACCCTTTTTTGGTAATTAAAGCCGTTCTTATTGCACAGCGCGCCAATGAGGAGAGCGAAATCAAATCCAGACGGATGCAGTCGGCTTGGGCAGCTAAGCGTAAGCTGGCTGTTGATGCCGGCGCGGTAATGACTACCCGCTGCCCCGCCTGGCTCACGGTCAGATCGGACAGAAGCGGTTTTGACGTCAATAATGAGCTTGCGGATACCATCCGCTACATTTATATGCTTAGGCTGAAAGAGTACTCCTATGGAAAAATAAGGTTAATCCTTAATCAGGAAAACAGAAAAAATCTCAAAGGTGTAAAGGGAGCGTGGAGTTCCAGCTCAGTTGACCAGCTTCTGAATAAGAAATCAGTTACCGGCATCCTTGTGCCCTCCCGTTACAACACCTGCAAAGGAATTGAAGAGTTGCCCGGCTATTATCCGGCCATAATTGGAGCTGATGTCTTCAGAGACGTTCAGCTGATGAGAACCGAATCAGAAAGCAAACTCCGCTCGAAGGATAATCCCCTTTACATCAACTTGTTCAGGTCAGTGATGATCTGTAAATGCTGCGGTCACCATATTGTACTGTCATCACTGGTTGAGAACAAATACGGCTACTATGTCTGTACTATGCGCAGAGAAAAGCGCTGCACGGCCAGTGCAATTAACCGGGAACCCGTTGACAAATTTCTGACTCAGGGTTTGTTGCACAGCCTTGAATATTTAATAGGGGAATCCCCTAGGAAAGTCTCCATCGAAGATCTCCTCAACCGGCACGTTGAGCTCTCCATGAGAATGAATAATATACTTGAAGCGGTTGAAGTGGCGCCGGACGTAAAGGAACTGACCGTGCGGGCAAGAGATATGGCAAAGCAGCTTCGGGAAGCAGAAACAGACATCGACCGCTTTCGGAGCCGGCCCGCAATCAAGACTAAAGCACTTCGGGAGTTTAATCTGGCCCTCTGGGCCGAGCGCAAAGAATGTCAGGCTGTTGTGAAGCATCTGGTGAAGCAAATCGTTCTTGATACCGGGCATAAATGTTGCGACATCTGGCTCATGAACGGTATCAGAATTCTAAACTATCCGCTTGATCGCAGGACAGACGCGGGATCTCTTGTCAGCGCAATGAAGTATATGCAGGACAACATGCTTATTCTTTAAGGGCTGACAAACCCGATTAAGACCGGGTACCCGGTGCCAGCATCCGGTACAAAAATATGGCCGAAAGATTACTTTATCTGACAATCACTCAGGTAAGGCGTTAACCTGTAGCTTCGTTATTAGCTTCCTGTGACACTGATATTACCGGCAGTAATACGATTTTTCAAACCCCTATCTGCGGTCCTGAAACGACATTGTTTGTCAGTTTACCCGCAGTAGTCAGTCAGCACACCGTCTTTCCTTCTGGCTTCTGTATAAGTCCAGCGCTGTACTTGTGATTATCCTGCAGTGTAAATCTTTATTCAGGCGAGTTACCAGAGAAGAATGACGAGGTTGCTTTCAGCTTTGCGAAAGAATCGCTTCACGTTACGCGTGAGCTGTCTGTAAAAAAACGGGTCAGGTTGACGCGCTCAACTTCATTGAATGACGAAACGGTAAGACTACTGTGGAAGTGACCTGTATGGAGGTGCCACCCCAAACGACATGTAACTCAGACGCCTCATGGCGCCGTTAGCCCGCCCTGCCAGACGCCGTCGGCCTTTCAACAGCTTATATGCCAGACTATCGCAGACTAACAGAAGACAATGCGGCTGACACCGACAGCGACACCGAAGTTAGTAGTTGCGCCATTCATTATCAGCAACTGCAGTACCGTCTCTGCGGGCCGAGCGGCCGGGGCTGGTCAGTGGGGGCAACCGGGCTTCAGGTCCGGCTCCGGGGTTTTGGCGGAGAGGGGCGCGGAGTTGCGTATTTGGCTCGGATGGGGTTAAATACGGGCGTTAATGAATGATGTAACTAATGTGTATTGCCCACCGCCTGCCGGCGGGAGCTACTTCAGGTTCTGAGCGGCGTGAACGCCTGCGGCCGCTGCAAGCGAAGGCATTAAATTTATCCTCGCCAGATGCCTGCATGAAAACCTTATTTATTATTTTGATTATTCTTTCTGACGTAAGTCAGGACTGTCTTGCGTGTAGCAGTGACTGTATTTGCCCGTAAGCGCGGTGACCCTGGCCTAACATCCTGCTCCATTCAGAAACAGAATTGCGGCATGATATTGCCCCCCTGAGCGGAGGCTGTGCCAAAGAAGTAGCGATTCGAATTTTTAGTGAACTTAAGCTTAAATTTTGTTGTAGGAGATGGTCAGCACCGATAGGCACATCACCATCGAAGTTACTTATGGTGATGCTTGAGTTCTCACGATGAGGTTCTCCACCGATGAAGCAGTATAACCCGCCCCATCCGGGCAAATTGGTTGCGGATAATATCGCCGCGCTTAACCTGACTCTGCACGAAGTGGCGGTGGCCCTCGACGTATCGCCGTCGAGGCTTCAGCGCATCACAAAACAACAGATTGCGATCAGCGCTGAAATGGCGGTACGCCTGTCCTATGTTATCGGCAGTTCGCCAGAGTGGTGGCTGCGGATGCAGGATGCGTACAGTCTGTATCATGCCGAGCAAAAAGTTGATTCATCCAGGCTGAAACCGTTGTCAACTGCTCACGGTAGCACCACACAGTGATAACATAAGAAGCACACTAGGGGCGATAACGGAGTACGGTATATCTGAAGCGTACCGCCCGGATTTTTTGTTGGCAATGGTCAGGTAATTTGCACACAGGTAGTCTGACCCCGAATATGATCCAGGCATAATCAGGAAAAACCGGCTTTAGGTTGGTTGCTTATTCTGGCAACCGGCAGATTTTTGGGCGAATTCGGACGGATTCATCCAGCCCAGCGCAGAATGAGGACGCCCCTTTTTATAGGGTATACGCCAGGCCTCGATTTTGCATCGGGCAGCTACTTCCTGTGACTCTCGATGCTACCTCCGTACAGCAAGAACAGCACGCAGAGGACTCTGAGGTTCTCAGTATCAGCTGTGAGGTAACATTCCGACATGGAACGCTTCTCCTCAGCGGCGCTGTCAGCGAAAAGCTCCTGACTCTGCTGATACAGGAACTTAAACGATGATGTCGCTACCTTCAGGGACCAAAATCTGGCTGGTTGCCGGTATCACCGACATGCGCAGCGGATGCGATCCTGGACAGGCTGGTGCATAACGCACACCGGTTAGTGCTGTATGGGGAATCAATGAGGAAATGCAGTGCGATAGTAGAAAGCGAGAAAAAACCAGATTAAAAAGCAGCAGAGAAAGTTAGCGCATCCCGGCTGATTGAACCGATGCGAAACTGTGATCGAACTTCAATGCCAATCTGTGATCGTTCAGAGCGGAATACGCAAAAATGCGGGCTTATGAGCGACATCCTTCTGCTGAAACAGCGCCTGGCTGAACAGGACGCGTTGATCCACGCCTTGCAGGAAAAACTGAGCAACCGGGAGTGCGAAATAGATCATCTGCAGGCGCAACTGGATAAACTCCGCCGGATGAACTTTGGCAGTCGTTCCGAAAGGGTATCCCGCCGTATCGCAAAGATGGAAGCTGACCTGAACCGGCTTCAGAAAGAAAGCGATACGCCGCCGCCCTCCTCTTGTACCACCTTGAGACAATAAATTCTCACCACTTGAGCGGAGCTGCTAACATGTGGTTTGTAGGATAGAGTGAATACTGAATGAAAAATGCTGTCACCAGTATGAACTACGCGGTGGGAGGACATTCCCGTCGCTCGGGTGTTATTGACCCCTACCCTAAGAATTAAAGCGTTACAGGTCTTTTCATCGGGCAGACAGGCTGTTTGTCACTTTTCCGGCTAGGAGAATATGGCTGGCTCATCGTCATAAAATGAATATTTAAAATCAAGCACTTTTGCCGTATATGCATCAAGACTGAGCAGGCCGGGCACATCGTCTAGTTAGCCTTTTACTTGCAAAAACTCTTTCAAATAGCTCAGTAACTATTTCTCTATATTTTCATTCCATTTCGCTCCCAGGTGCGTTAGCCGGAACTTTGAGATAGTTGCAATGTCATCAAAACTCAGTTGACCTGAATCAGGGTCAGCTTTACCGAACTCGAGCAGTGCATCAAAAAAGTAAAGGGTAAGGATGCTAATGACGTCGTAGCCAACAGCCTCTGCGCCTGTTTTATCAAGATACCGGTCATAGAACGCTTCCCCCATGTCTGCCGCTTTTTCTTCAATCGCTTCTGCCCTCAGATTTCTTTACATCACGTGGGTTTTCCATATCGATGAATTCATGGAGTTTAAGCGTCCTTTCTAATCGCGTTTTCTTTACTGCATTAGCAGCGCACTTTCTGGGATCACCTGATGCCTTTTTTCCACTCTTCTTTTTAGTATTCATTTTATGCTCCTTTTTAAAACTGAATGTCGTGCGCGATTTCGCGTTCGTTTACAACATATGGCCGTAATGGGAAAACTGACGGAATGAATGGAAGACTATAATAACTTGCATCCTCAGAAAGGGCTGAAAATTCAGTCACCGAGTTCAGCAGTTCGCTGCTTGTTATAAATTAACCGTTTCCATTTTAGCAGGGGCAACTCCACTGGTATCGCTGGCTCTGGCCCAGTGGGCTTAAGACTACGGTGTGATGATGGCATTTATCAAGTCTGGCAAACCAACGCAAAACGCATTTATTGAACGATTTAATCGTAAATACCGGATCGAAATACTGAATTTTTATCTGTTCAGGACATTCAATGAAAAACTGCAAATTTCAGAGCGCTGGCTGACTGAATATAACAGCGAGCGTCCTCATGAATCCCTGAATAACCTGATGCCGGAAAAACATCGCCTGATGGTTGAGAAACCGGAAATATCAAAAAGTGCCTTGAACTGAAGCTGAGGTACTTACATTATCACTTCCCGTTTTCGAACTACGGCTGAAAAATTCCGCTGTAAAAAAATCAGGCTGGTTCAGATATGTTATTTCTGACAACCATCCTGTACGCGGAATACATGATGCCTGAGTTCTGCTTTTTTAAGAAGGGTAAACACATTGCAGTCCTGGAAAGATCTGACGCGTAAAAGTCTGGCCAACTAGCTGGTGACGGCTGGGAAAAACAGTTTGAAGAGGTTCACGCTGCCGATGTTGGAAATATGCTCGCCAGGCTGGCGGACATATGTAAAGAGGAAGTCACGACGGAGCGCGCTTTATTAACGGATTTCGTAATCAGCAGCCTCCTTACGGCCATTCTTAAGTAACGACCAGCTGGCAGCGTTATATGACTCTGCCAGCCAGTCACTTTTAACATAACAGTGCTTCCGGCACCGCCTGAGAGCCCTTCAGCGTGTTTCTGCGTCCTCCGGGCCAAACGTGTGACGTTTTTCCCCGGCCCAAACCCTGAAAACGCTCCTGATGATTTGTGCGCGGCTGCATGGCTATACATGAAGATGAATGGCGGGTAGTTTCGGGCGGATATTGTAACCAGGGGCGGATTTCCGGCACAGAACTTCCCGATAGCCGTGAACGAGGGCGCAGTTTATTGTGCGTCCGTGAGACGTTGGCCCGGTGTCGAGTCGGCGAGCCCTGACAAAATTCCAGACAGAGGAACCTATAGGATTTCCTATAGGAACTCATAGGATTAAACATAGGCACCTATAGGAACTCATAGGATCACACATAGGAACTCATAGGTTGTGTATTCATGGGGCATAGGATTCCTATCATTTTCCTATGAGTTTCCTCTGCTTTACCCATAGGATTCCTATCATTTTCCTATGAGGTTCCTCTGCTTTACCCATAGGATTTCTATCACTTTCCTATGAGTTTCCTCTGCTTTACCTATAGGATTCCTATCACTTTCCTATGAGTTTCCTCTGCTTTACCTATAGGATTCCTATCACTTTCCTATGAGTTTCCTATAGGTTTCCGTGATTTCTCAAAAAGCAATGCACTTTCCATATGCCCATAATCTTTTGTTCCTGCGAGGTTTTTCCGGAGGAAACAATCTTGCGTAAGGTGTGTGTGGGGTTTGAAGTTTAAATTTCTGGGCAAGCGGGCAGTTTCCAGATTAAACAGGATTACGAAAGAGGAAGATAATTATGCCCAACGCATGGTAATTTCATTTCCACGAAAATAGGGTTCAGATAAATCATTGCTCAACGTTTAGATATAAGTAGGGAAAAGATGTTTACGAATGCCCCATTGGCAACAAATTTTAAAATAAATTCACCCTTATAGAGGATTATTTTGAGTTACAATTGTACCTTTACAATATAGCGTACCGCAATTACAGCCAGTGCTCTAAGTCAGTGGTGGATTCAAACTACGTTTTAATGGCCTCTTCATCCAGCCTTAAGATAATCCAGCCATGGTTGATAAAGACTTTATTGTAAAAGTGCCAATTGATGATTCTGAATTTAATCTTTGCCACGAGATTTCCTGAGCCAGACGGATATATCCTGACCTGAACCTTTTGTTCAAAAAAATACAGATAACTTCACCTAAGCCAAGTAAGGTGTTAACCGGTACGATTTGATCGAAGTCATTAAGAATCCACCCCAGTTGCAGCGTGACACCTTTGCCTTATTCAGCCAAATTTTAAGCAATTCTTCGCGCTATGGTAGTAAATTTCTTCTAAGCGGGGACAGAAACCATGAGTGCCGAATCAGGTATAACCCTGCCACCAAGAAGAGAGAAGATCGATGTAATCCATTCTATCTAGCTGGATTGATAGCTTTCAAGCCTGATTCCATTACCACTGAGAGATATTAAATTCTAAAACTGACTGAAAAGGGTATCAAATGGATAGATAGAGAGCACTCTCTCCACCTCGCCCATATTCATACCCAGACCGTCAGCTATGTTTCTTGGCGTCCGGCTGTTCCATCTTTCGTGTGCGCCCATATACTGTATCAGAGCAGTTAAATAGTGAAGATCCTTCGTTAACGAAAAATCATTTATCGCTGTTTAAGCCTGTTGAGTTAGTGACATATCATTGCTTGAATAAATGAACGAAGATCGCTGTATTATAATATTAAAGGCATATGTAGTGGCTGACCTGAATTTCAACCGGAAACGGTGGATCCGGCCCAGCAATATAGCAGGAAAATCCCTGTAGAAATTGCCCTCGCCTTGAGGTTTTTGTGCTTCCGCCAGTTTGCCTTTTCAGGAATATTTTGAACCTCACGGCGCTGATACGTCTATTTACGAAGAGATTCTGAGGATCCTTCAGGACTGAGCTTAGTAAAGGTTTGTAATACTGGCCTTCATTTCGTCAGTTGTTGTATTAGACGATTCAAAATCGATTTCAGTTTCACTAAGGCTTTTCATCAGTGCGCATATACGTTCAAGGCGAAATAGCATGTTGCGCACCATGTTAGCGGCGTACCAGTGCTGTAACGAATGACGCCTGTAATCAACCCCATAATGCGCATCGGATCGATACAAAGTTTCGTAATAAGAACTCCGTTTAGGGGTTTTCTTCATAGCGGCCATAATGACTTGCTCACGTGTCCAAATTTCACCACACGCATCCTGAAGTAACAGATATTCTTCTTCAGTAAAATCAATAGCCGCCTCAAGGATCAAACGTTTTGGATCAAGCTTTTCTATCTGAATTTTTAGCCAGCAACGGATATATTCTACATGCTCAATTAAGGCAGGGTCATTTTTAAAGGTTTCTTGCTGAAGGGCGGCGCGGGCAGTAACGTTATATAGCAGTACATCAGTAAAAATGCGCGCTTGATTGTGAACCCCATCAGTTTCATGAATCTGCCCTGACTCGTAGTTATACTCAAGTTGCGGCAGATCCCGCCTCAGGCTGATAAGTAGTTCTTCAGCAGTGTGCATTGTGTGCTGCCACTCTAGTAATGCAGTGTTTCCCTCAAAAGTAGCTGCCCTGTGCCATTGTTTGTGAAGGAACTGGTATTTTTCTGCTTGATGTTTATCACGTTGCTCTTCCATGTGGAATCCTAACTGAACTTTAAAATGGTCCAGAAGCGGGCCATAGTCGGGATAAATCATGACAGAAGGTTTGTCGCGGTTAGCCAGAAGGTTGATGAGATCGGCTGTCCCGAGCTCCCTGTGCTGCTCGCTTAATCGCCCGTCTATCCTGCGGGCCTGAGAAATTATTGACTGAATTGCTTTGCTCTTTGCCTGGATTACGTCTTTTTCCATAATGGGCCTTTAGGTTTGATTAATCGAAAAGAAGGTAACCGCCCCGACGGCCGCTCAGATTACCGCTGATACAATGCGACCCTGTTAGCGCGTTCTCACTGCTGGTAACGGCCCAGCAGGGAATACACCATACCGGACTCAACCGGTTCAAGAAAGCCCTCTCCCATCCCCTCCCCCGCCTGATTCAAATCTCCCTGGCCTTTAAAAACCGATGATTCTTTAGATTCTGAAGCCGGGATGGTGACGTTCAGCTGTGACATGTTGTTTCTCCTGTTTATGTTTAAGTGATGTTTCTCTGAGTTCCTCGCCGTGAGGGCAGAACAGGCACGCGGGCATCAGGCTGAACGCAGGGGGAAAAGCAAAGCCGCAGCCCGCAGGGAACGGGTGCAGCCGTTTAGCTCGTGGCCCTTGCGTGAAGACGCCCGGGTGCCAGGTTTCTGCACGGCGAAGGGGCTCAGGGAACAAAACACGGCGCGGAAGGATGAACAAGGCTCGGCCCCGGAACGGCACACCACTGTGCCGGGCCGGTCCGCAGCGGCCACGTCTTTTTGTGGCCTGTGAACGCGCCGGCGCCAGCCGGCTGCAGGGGTTGGCCTGGCCGTCAGCCATCAGACCCTAGCCGTCAGGCCCGGAACGCTTCGCGGTCCGGCTGAGCTTACCGGCTCTGCTGGTAAGCGCAGTAGGGCTCGACGATTGGCCGGTTTACCGGCCAAGAGCCGAAGAGGGCAAGTAGGTGAGAGTAAAAGATTAAATATGTCTTGTAATATGAGCAGTGATGATATTGATTGCATAACCGAATATTTAAGAGGTGCCTGTTCAAAAAGCAAAACAAGCCCCCTTAAAAAAATCATTTAACCCGCAATTACTTTGCAGTCTTTGCCTTTTGCTTGATAAAAACAAAAGACAAACCTATGGCGCAAGTCAAAAAGAAGTAAAAACCGATTTTATTAACCGAAGTACCCTCACTGGCTTGAACAGAGTAAGTGCCTACTGCCAATATTATGCTTATAACGACGTCACGCGCTTTCACTTTTACTGCTTCAGCTTTAACCTTACTTTTAACGGGCTGACCAGAACCCTCACTAACCAACTCATTTTTAATTAATTTTTTCTTATCCGCAAAGTCGAAGGTTGCTAAATTCTCTTTTACCTCACTTTTCTTTGCAGTTTCACTATGGACACATTCTCTACCAATTTTTTTACGTTGTATTGCGTAACCAATATAAGCAGGGATGTATAATAATATCAGTCCCGCTACTGATGGTAATTTAGCAAAATCATGTACTACCATTTTAACTAAGCTATCCGTTCCGACCCAGAGTGAAATAGCATATACAAATATAAATGTTGAATTAATCGTTTTTAATATAGATTTAAATTCAAACTCCTTTAACTCTCCGAGCCGTTTCCCCCAACTGTAATTTACCGAGATTTTAAATAGTGCAAACAGGCCAAGTATGAATAAGAGATAAGCAGCCCCAGCTGCATAATCGCCCCAAATAGTTTTAATAAGACTAGTGAGAAGTAATAAAATACCCACTCCCACGATACAAAAAATCACACACTCTAAAATTTTTTTCATAAAGTCTCCTTTCCCTTAACTAAGAATAATCTTACCTGCAAACAGAGTGCTTTTGCATAATTTCCTTATATTTCATGCGTTTGGATTAAGTCGCTTTTTCTTTATGCTATCAGACCCTAGCCGTCAGGCCCGAAACGCCGCTTCTGGCGGTTCGGCGGAGCTACCGGCTCTGCCGGTTAGCGGAGTGGGGCTCGACGACCCGGCAACGCCGGGGAGCCGGAGGGGGCCATCATGATGTTGATGTAATGGACCTCCGGTGAAAAAAAGCTGGTGACGCAGTTGCACCCCAGCAGAAGAATGAACAACAGCAGGAAGCAGAGAGAGAAGACCGGGAGACAGCCTCCCGGAGAGAGAAATCGCAGGCGTAGGGGAAACGGCAAGGCCGCAGCCCGCCAGGGACCGGATGACACAGCCCTTACGTGAAGCCGTCCAGGTGCCAGGTTTGTGCACGGCGATGAGGCTTGGGAAACGAAACTGAACGCGGGAGGATGAACAAGGCACAGGCCCGGAACGCTACGCGGTCCGGCGAAGCTACTGGTTGTGCCGGTTAGCACATGGGGCTGACGACCCGGCCACGCCCGAGAGCTGGAGGGAACCATAGTTGTTTAATTGCCATCAACTGCCTTCGGAAACATTGAACCCGATACGTTGGCCTAAGGCCACCAGCGCTCTGACGACCGTATTATTCATAAATCGCGCGTTGAGAAAATCTGATATTCAGAAGCACAACTTTCATTGATTGCGGCAGTTTGGACTGAATAACATGCAGAAACCGTTGTTCATTGCGTTGTAGTAACTCACCTGAACTGTTGGGGTGTAAAAGATGTAGACCTTAGTAAATGGTGCATAGCAGCACCTGAATCCCGGCGCGCTCTACTGCGTTTAATCTGGCCTTACAGCATCTAAGGTAATGTCACTGCTCCGATGCTCAACCACGTCATATGGTTATCTGTTCATGCCTGACGCCTCATGAATGGAATGTTCACACCTTCTGTACAGCTTAGATCTGCCCATCATTATCTGACTTCATCTAACTACCCTCTCTTAAGTTTCTGAGTCAGTAAATAACCGGGATTACGGCCCGCGCCTGAACTCATATTAACGACTGTAATTTTTAAAGTTCTGTTTGTGGGTGCCGATATGTGCATGTCATTGGCAGGTGAGTTTTATAGGGTCCAGTCCAACTCCATAAGTCACCTCAGCTACAGACTCCCGGCCGTCATTTAAATCAGACAACTCACCCTAAAGGGAATTTATGAGACACAAATATGCCGCTTTGTTACTCACCGTTGCGCTTGCAGGTTGTGACAACAATAAAGATGTGATTGGCTGTTCCTCTGACATGACCCAGTCTGCTTTTCTGGATTTGATTAAGAAGGCGGTTTATGAAGATCTGTCCGAGCAGGTCGACAAATACCAGGACGTTACCAGTCAGACGAAAAGAAGTGCCCTGGACAAAATTAAGCTGGTGCTTTCTGAGATTTCTACAACTTCCAGTGACACAGGCAGCACTATGAAAACCTGTGAAGCCACGGTTTCTATGACGCTTCCCGCAGATGAATACGCGCAGCTCACTGAAGCGTATCGCAAGAACTTCAACCGCAATCTGGATAAGCAACTCGAAGGCCTGTCGCTTGAAAATAACGCGAATATTTTCTCTAAACGTATCAGCTATACCGCTCAGGCAACTGACGATCAGAAAAACGTGTTCGTTAAGGCCCAGATGGATAACCCTGTCTCCGTAGGCGCAAGTCTGATAACGGCACTCTCCATCATCAACCCTATCGTTGAACAGCAGAAAGTTCAGCAGGCTAAAGACGCCCAGCAGCGTCAGATTGAGGTCCAGCAGCAGGCTCAATTGCAAGCGCAGCAACTGGCCCAGCAGCAGTCTTTACAAACCACCAATCAGCAGCCCCAGCAGCAAAACTCTGACAGCCTTGCGCAGTCCCGGATTGCATTTGCGAATGCTGACTCCGACCTGAACACTGCCTGGGGAGCGTTAACGCCTGCTAAGAAAAAAGAATTGCTGCCTTCTCAGCGACAATGGATCAAAACCAAAGACGCGATGTGTGGCAAGGTTTCAATGCAGGGTAGTGATTACGAGGTGAAAAAAATGGTCGACTGCCAGTCACAGATGACCGTATCGAGAACCGACTTCATCAAAAACCAGTAATCAGGTTTACTCAGATAGGCATTGCCCTGCAGGCTGGTGGCCTGTATCGCGCTGGCGCCATCCAGTTGCAGGGTTGTACTTGAGATTGTCACGATATCCTGACGTCATACCCTAACCTAATCCAACTGAAATGCTGACTTAAGTTGCTTACCGTTTCAGAATTAAATCTTTATATGGAAATCCGATGATTAAATTTCGCATAGTTAAAATTGCCATTGCTGCATCATTGCTTGCTTCTCTATTTACACACACGGCCTTAGCCGATCCCGACCAGGACTTTTCAAATGTCGATTGCAACGACGAGAAAATCAGGGGATTACTCCTTGAGACTTACAATGATATTAAGAGCAACTCAAACGCCCCAACGGTTTTAGATGCTTACGACCAGACAACGGTAAAGGGGGGCATAAACAAGCTGACCTGCCACGGGACCTATGAGTTTTCTGACGGAGATAAGCTGAATATGACCTATAAACTGTATAAAAACAGTATCGGTCAGTTTATAAACAGCTTTGAACCTGACTCTGACAATTAATTCCTTAAGCATCAAGTAATTAAGTTAGCGGCACTTCGCCGCTAACCAGAAAGAACAGTCTTCAGAAAACCGCTTCTAAAACGCTGTAATAGCGTTATCTAAAAACAGTGCAACCTGACGGTGCTGCCCACAACTTCTGCAATCTGAATAGAGTGATCAGCATTAAATCATCAATCCCGTCAGAGCTTTTTCCCTTCAAGATGGCAATTATAAGATGTCCCGCCGTGTTCACGGATCAACCAGTCTACTGCCTGCCCGGAGATGCGGTTAATTGAGACCCTGGACATGATGATCCATTGTTTTTTATCTCTGGACGCCTCAATGGTGTATTCAATTTCTCTTTCATTCACAGTAGGCCTGGCAACTCTGAACCAGGTATCATCCCGACCCATCGATTCTCCATCGACGGTGACGATGACCGCCTCAGTAAACCATGTGGTTGACAGTCCATTTTTTACGCACGTATTCCCTGTCTGAGCTTTCATATTGAAGCAAAGTTTGTTTTGCGTCAGATACGGAACAGGCCAGATGCCAGTGGCTGACCTGTCAGTTTTCGAGGCAGGTTCACAAACTATCAGTTGGGTGGCTGCAGCTACGTCTGTAATGGGCAAAGCTAACAGGGTTAATAAAATTGCACGTTTCATAAGTTTGAAATCCATATCGGTAAAAAATTTCTGTAGCATCATCTTGCATGAGCACACATCGGGCTTTAATACGCACAGCAAAATGAGTATCGGCTGTTAGCTACGGATCATTAACGCAATAATAGAGAGGCACAATGAGAACGCTGAACGCATGAACAGACCATGATCCGGCCATCAGATGTAAGCCCCAGATCCAATGCTCCTCGGTGCGGAAAACCTGCCGGTGCCTGACAATATGAGTGATGGATGCCGTTGGAGTGAGCTTGAAAGACCTGAGTTGAGGGCATCCGACCTCAGGTCGTCAACAGAACAGAGAGGCTTGGCTCAACGAGAGGAATGGTTTAACGTCCAGAGTTGCCAAATACGGTGTTAGCGAGTCTGGCTTTACCCCCTGCATGTATTGCCGAAGCCCTGAGCTTAGTCAATAAAATGACATCTCATACGCATGCTCGCTCAAGTCAGGTCTCATTTTGACGTATGAGTACATTGGTCGTCTTTAATCCCATAGCCGCTGCATCCCCAGAACTCGCCAAACTTACCCTGCCTTAATTTCATAGGCCTGCCGCATTTTTCACAGATTTTCATTTTGTTATTACATGCTGGATTATTGCATTGGCTGTGACTTCGCATGTCGAATGAAGGTGCAGCGCATTTTTCACATACCCTTGCCTTCCCTACTGTGCAACCCAGTCCGGTACTGCAACTGTAAAAATCTCCGAACTTGCCCTTTACCAAACGAAGGTAGCCTGGTTCGCAGTGAGGGCACTTAAACATTTTGCGATACCGCTCTTTGAAGGTATCAGAGGCGATTTGCAAATCGTATTTAGGCGTAAGAAGCTCGGTAATAAAATCAGATGGGGCAATTGGATCGGCAATGATGTAGCTCTTGTACCTTGCACGCGTGATACCCACGTACAGGAGGCGCCGTTCTTCTGAATGCGGGAAGGTGTCTATAGAGGGTAACAGCGCTTCGATGACAGCATCATCTCTGTTTTCGTTAGGAAATCCTGTCTTCCCCTGAGAAAAGCCAATCAAAATACAATAGTCCGCTTCAAGTCCTTTCGACTTATGAAAACTCCAGAAAAAAATGTTTTCCTTAAATTCAGCTCCCCAGATAAATTGTTTGGCATCTGTTAACAGGTAATTATAGCGAGCGATAATAGCTATCGATGCGGTGGGCTCGTGCAGCCTTATTTTCTTAACTACCTCCAGCGCTTTGTCGCACAAATTCCTCTGAAGACCGACTTTATCATCAAGAAGATAAACCTGAGGCTCCTCAACCTTGTGATGAGTATCAATCTCCTTTTTATACTGCTCGGGGTTTTGCATAATAAAAGTCCCGGCAGTTTTGGCAATGCTATTGTTGTACCTGAACGTTTTCTGAAGTTTGGTTAAAGTGTAATGACCAACAAGATCCCCAAAGCGAGTCGTCAGTTCAAGTTTACCGCCGGAAAAGCGATAAATGGATTGCCAGTCATCACCGACAACAGTCAGGGAGGGTGCAGGACCTTTTGCTAAAACACACTGAATGAATTCCATTCGGGCTGCAGAAATATCCTGAAACTCATCAAGCAGAACATATTTCCATTGCGGAACATATTCCCCTTTGTCAATGACATCAATGGCACGGATAATCATGTCATCAAAATCAATAGCGTTCTGACGTTTGAGTTCATCAACGTAGTCACTGTGCAACTCATCCAGTATATTAGAATATTTCCCTGCATTAAAAATTTTGGCCGAGCTAAAGCGCTCAAATATTGCTGTTTTATCTAATCTTTCGACACGGATTGACTGGAGAGCTTTCGTCATCAATTCGGCCCAGCTTCCTAACTCCTGCTGTTGATTCAATTTTTCAAAAATTTCATTTGGACTCATAGGGTCGAAACTGACCCCTGCCGCGGCTAGTTTGGCCTTAAATGCCGGCAGTAATTTTTTCTCCTGCCATTCATAATGAAATGTTTCGATTAACGTAGTTCCACATTCCGCATGGAGTGCACGCTTTTTCTCTATAATTTCACCGTACTGGCTGGCATCAATGTCCGGCCGGGTTTTTCCGTTCCGGCCGGTTCCGTAATGTTCAATATATATATCGGTATCTTTAATATGAAAATCAGGGCGGTAATCAAACCCAATTTCCAGTCGTCGTTTCGTTACATAATGTGATTCATACTCATATTCAATTCTGTTAACGTGCATGAAGTTAGCCAGCAAAAGTTCCTGATAACCTCTCACTTTTTCGCCACCCAACGTTCTGAATTCGTTATCGCGTATATATTTCTCATACTCCGATTTTGTACTGAACTGCATAGCATCTACGGGAGGCGTCGTCAGCTCAATTAAATCAAAAACGCGCGCAGGATCGGCGCTGATATACTCATAAATCCATTTTGTAACCCACTGCTTGAGTTTATAACTGTCCTCTGCAAACACACTTATCTGAGTGGAAATGCTTGCTTCTCTGAGTATCTTCCTGCCCAATGCATGAAAAGTAGAAATATAAGGTTTGGTGGCTAAAGTTATATTTCCATTAATTGCTTTGCTTTCCAGACGTTCTTTCAGCTCATTTGCTGCAGCCTTGTTATAAGCAAGAACAAGAATTTGAGAAGGATCAGCGAGTTTTCTGTCGATCAGGTCAAGAGCCTTAGCAACCATGACGGAGGTTTTCCCCGTACCTGCAGCAGCTAACACCATATTACGATCATTAGACCTCAAGACGCCCAGTCGCTGCTCAACTGTGAGAGGATTAGCTTCCACAACATCATAAAATGCTTCCCGGTTCCGGAGCTGGCAGCTTTCATGATGTTCACGCAGAGATGCCATATCCAGTGGAAAGAATTTTAACATCATCTCGATCCTCTCAATAACCGAGACGGGTAAATATTTCTTCCAAGTATCAGATTGCACTACGTAGTATCGGTACAGCTCTGATAGCAGGCTTTCGATCTGCTCTGACCAAGAGTCTCGAGGGTAATGATTGATCGCTAAAGCATCAAATTCAGAAAAGCATGTCTTCAGATAATCCTGAATATGCTCTGACACAGATCGATTAATAAACTCAAGAAAATTTACTGTTACTTTTTTTTGCAAAAAACCGGTTTTAATCTCAGTACCATTAGAACTGAACCGCAACTGGCTTCCCAGCACCGACTCATCAACACGTGCAAACGCACGCATCGACTTGAGAGGGTAATGGGCCACTTCTTTACCCTGAAGTGACAACCACAACGTATCTGAAGTCGCATTGACTGAAGGTTTTCTAAAAAGTTTCCCAAGGAAATTAACCTGGACAGAACTGACTTCATTCATCAAAGTATCACTTAACTGCGCTATCTATTCATTCTTCCATTCTCTCTGACATTTTTTTTGTACGCAACACCCCCTGTTTTGATGAATACTGCCCTTGCCACGTTCACGTAAAGAACGTTTCCTCCTGAAAAACATGAGTGCTTAAGTTAAATTTTTAAGCTTAAAGCTTACAAACTAAGGCCTTGATTGACAGACCTTATCTGCTTACCTGATTCCCGATAAGCCGTAAGCCTACGTAACTACTATTTATGGCAGGTGGGTTTCATCAAGAGTTCTGTTATGTTGAACAAATTCTCATAAAGGGGTTCTACATCATGGGCTTAGGAAAGCTGTTTGGGATAAAAAAAGATAGATTTGTAATTGGCGGGATTACAACAAAGTTACCTGAGACTGACGAACAGACAATGAATTTGGTTTCACAACTAGCCCGAAAGGTAGAAATGAAACTCCCGACTGAACAGGATATCTATTGGTTCGTTATTGAGTTTTTTGATCGCACGGCTGCGTTTAATATTTCTGCCAAAGGCATATTAGACAATTTACCCTTCCACCTGTTCGAAATGGAATATGAAGGGCGCCGGTCAGAAAACTCATATGTTGGCAAGAAGAACTCCGGTGTCTCCTATCTTCTTGAAGATGTGGCACCTTCGTTCCAAAAAGCTGTGTCTCATCTCGGTGCTGGCCCGGAACAGGTCATAATTGCTCTCGTCTATGTTGTTTTCTGCACTGCACATGCTGAAATGATTAAGAACTTACGCATCAAATATGCGGTTCACTATCACAACAATTGTATTTCGAGCGGAAGTTTTAATAGCGCTGAGAAATGGGGAGAAGTGATCCAAAGTCTGGAATGATTATTAAGTCTTTAATGTAACCGATACGAAGATACTGGTCTGACTAGATTTCATTTTATGAATAAACGTGATGCCAGCAATGTGTTAATGACTTGTGTGAAGCATTTAGGTTTACTGCTTTTTCACTTTCGACAGAGCCACACACCCGACCGCAACGCGGACACCCTCAGGGGCCACGTCTTTTTGTGGCCATTAAACGCGCTGGCATCAGCCAGCTGCAGGGGTGAGTCTTGCCGTTGCCATCAGGCCCCAGCCGTCAGGCCCGAAACCCGCAGGAACTCGGCGGAGCTTACCGGCTCTGCCGGTTAGCGGAGTGGGGCTTGACGACCCGGCAATGCCGGGGAGCCGAAGGGGGCCATCTAGGTGTTGATACTAACGTCCGCTAAGTGCCAGAAGCGGACGCCCACAGGTCCCTTAAATTTGTTAAATCTCGCTTAGCCAGGCGAGCAGGTTATTATCGATGCAACTCAGAATTTATGACAATCCCTTGATTTTCATAATTAGACTAAACATAGCTATTATCGGGTGCTAAAAGCCAGCCTGGCTGCAAAGCATAAAAAGAGCCCTCCGGTTGCACGATCCATTGCTCTGATGACGCGGCTTTTTTTTAGTATGCCGGATGCAAAGTGTGTGGACATGATAAGAGTAACTGACCACAGTGTGCCGATAAGGACATGAATGCTGACGAGGATAAATGTCCAGATTAAGGGTGAGTGCCCGGCTGGTATGAACTGAGGTAAAAACGACACATAAAAAATGCCCATCTTTGGATTGAGTACATTTCCAAGCATCCCTTTTACAAACCAGTTTCCCTGAGAAGATGTATTGCCATCATTTTCACTGAATGACGAGCGGGGACGCCTGAGCAACTGTAAGCCCAGCCAGCACAGGTAGCCTGCTCCGCAGATTTTCAGAATCGTGTAAGCAAGCTCTGAAACCGCCAGCAGAGCCCCAAGCCCGAGTGCGACAAGCGCCCCCCAGATGAAACAGCCGGTATCGATTCCAATGGCGGCCTGAAAAGCTTTCCTCCCACCTTCAGCGCAGGCAGTTCGAAGGATCAGTGCTGTATCAAGACCGGGAGTGAGGGTAAGCAACAGTGCAGCTAAAGAGAAAGCGAGAAGTGAATCGGTGACTGACATTTTCTTTATCCGAAAAAGCGGATGCTACCTATTAATTTCCGGTTGATCAATAGCTTGAAAAACAGCTCTGGAAAAAATAACAAAAAACCGATAGCGTGTGGATCAGGTCACAGCAAACACGTTGAGGCCGTATTCAGGTTGTCATGAGGTATGATGTCCGCTTTTCGCTCATAGCGACTTTTCCCCATGAGCATGCCTGCTTTGTGCTAAAAACTGATACTGGCAGAACTCCTGCGACACACATTTCATGGCCAATTTATGCTGTGAGTGAAGACGCTGTTCAAATTGCAGCGTACTGCCTGTACCGGTCAGTCAGTATAAGGGGGCTGAAAATCCGGCATTGTCGTAAGAAATTTCAGAACGTACCTGCTTAATATTCTTAACTTTAAACCCATACCGTTGCTATAGTCTGGCGACGTTAGAAACCAGCCATGTGAATGGCCATATTAAGCAGCCAGGATGGCTCTGTGAAAAATAAACTCCTCTGCCTGCTGTCTGCCTTTTCCGCCTTTGCCGCTGCAACACAGTCACCTGAAGAAGTCGTGGTTGCCGGTGGCAGGTATTATGCCGGTAACGTTTTTGGCCAACATGACTATGCAGCACACGCCAACATCACGCTGAATGCCTTCTGGATCATGCGTAATGAAGTCACCTACCGGCTTTATACAGACGTTCACGAATGGGCTCTTGAGCATGGTTATGCATTCGGTGTCGGGTGTAACGGAGCCGCTTATGAGGACTGCCGGCCGGCTGATACAGACAATGGCGCACATCCGGTTACCAGTATTGAGTGGTCAGATGCGGTGATTTTTGCAAATGCCCTGAGTGAAAAAGCGGGGCTGAGACCGGTCTATCTCAATAAGAAGGGCGTCCCGGCGCGTGACAGTTCCCGTTACGAATTTACACAGGATGACCGGGCTAATGGTTACCGCTTACCCACGGCTGAGGAATGGCAGGTCGCCGCCCGTGGAGGAAAGGCCGGGCTGGGGAATGACGCTTATGGTTTCAGATTCGCTGGCAGCGACAACGCAAAGGATGTCGCCTGGTTTCCTGACTTCAACGATCCGAATGTCGGCACTGCCCGCGTGAAAAGCCTGCAGCCCAATGCGCTCGGTCTGTATGACATGAGCGGTAACGTTTCGGAATGGGTAGATGCTTTCGACACCCTTTCCGGCGTGAAAATGTATTATTTTTGCGGCGGCAGCTTCCTGTTGCATACGCGCAGCCTCGCTGGCTGCGACACGCACAGCGCCGGCTACGCCCTGCCGGATACCGGCTTCAGACTGGTGCGAAAATTTTGAACCTGAAGATTCCTTTTATTATGTTGACGACCATTCTGATAAGCCTTCCGGCTTCATCACAGGCAGACACCCGCGTTCACCTGAATAAGGGGCTGAACAGCATTGATTTGAATGATGACGGTATAGCTGACGCCATCTTTTCCGCCACTTATGACAATAACACTTCTCATCCCAGTGAGACCCTCAACGTCTTTATCAGACAGGGAAAAAACTGGTTTATCGTACCGGTTCCGGACGACGATGGCTTTACGTGGGCAGATTTAAGACTGTCAGCATCTGCCCTGAAGGTAAGCGGCACAGAACTTCACCGCTATAAAGGGCGGGTTTACCTTATCAGGGCTGTCAAATATGCCGGCAGCGCCGGTGGCGGAGACCTTACCGATAAATCGCGAGTCAGGTTTTCACGATTCCGGCTGGAGGAAAATAACGACGATCCCGGGACGTCTGTTTTTTACTGGGATCCGGCAGGAATTTATCTCACTGAACACACTTTTGATGAAGTGAATGAAGCTTTTCAGATTCTGGACATGGAGAAATTTCGTTGAAACGTATCACAGGGATTTTGCTTTTTTTCCTGCCGTTCTGCTGCTATGCGGGGGACAAAAGTCAGTATCGTGAGCTCATACAGCAGTCACTTAATCAGCAGTCTCTTTGCCTGGGTGAGAAGCAGTGGCCGGTTTCAATAAGGACAGGCACTGACCAGTGGATTAATGCAAAAATGGAGGCGCTTGTCGATGCCGGCCTGATTACTTCGCATGTGAAAGCAGGAAGGAAAATCTGGGAGCTGACCCCGTACGGACAGGCTTCATTCATAAAACATCATGATTTCTGCTATGGAACGCTGCGCGTCAGAACCATAAAGGCAGTTTCGACAGATAACGCAGGCGTTACTGATGTGACCTTTACTTATTATATCCATGCTCTGCCCGCCTGGGCGAAGAATCACTCAGTGCGCGTTGCCAATACCGATCTCGATAATCTGGTCATGGGGATTGATTCAGTACGCTATCAGGCCCTCTTTGATACAAACAGTCAGGGAACTCCGCGGCTTATCAGTGAACCTGAACAGCTTGACTTACTGTATTAACTGACGGGCCTGAAACAGGTTTTTTGGGCTTAAAGTTTAACAGGCGACTTCTTTTAAGAGTGTAAAGACTGACTTTCCAGCAATGAACTCCCACGCCGGAGCCGTCTGTTCCTGACAGCTTCAGCATCGGATATGTTTTCAAAGCCAGCGTCTGCTGTCAGCCAGGAGCAAACTGCACGCTCCTGGCCGCCTGGTGCCAAAAGCAGACTTACCCCAGTTTGCGACCGCTGTGAGCCACCGCAATTCCGGCATTTCCGCCCGATGAACTGACAAATGCTGTAGCGCCCTTACTGGCGTAATGGCAACAGGCATGCCCCGCGCTCCGGAGTTTAAAAGAGCCGGTGGGCTGGGAAGACTCCATCTTCAGCCAGACATTGCATCCACTGTGTTGACTTAAAGAAAGGGAATGTATCAAAGGGGTCCGAATGCTTATTTCCATTTATTTAATTCCTTATGAATTCATCTCTCAGCGTAACTGCTGTTCTGCCCGAAGCCTTTTCAGAAGGACATCATAAAATTTATTAGCAAAACGCGGTGGATACACCTCTTACTGATTGGGGGGGTTAGAGTTTCATCTCTGTGTTCGAACGATGTGTTCTTACCCATGACATTTTCACTGACGGGAAGCAGCTCGCAAATTATACTCAACCCTCTTAAATAACCAGAAAAATCAAAAACATGTAATTCTTAAGTCAACTTAGCAATAATATGTTAACCGGAAAAAGGATCTTGAAAAGAGGCACTGGCGATGACTGTTTCTATAGGTGTACTTGCAGGTATGGGACCCCGATCCACAGCCCCCTTTGTTGATATGCTGGTGGCAGACTGCCAGATCGGGTACGGAGCGAAATATGATATGGATTTTCCCAAAATGCATATCATCTCGTTGCCTACACCTTTCTGGCCGGGCAAGATAATTGATGATGATGCGATGATCGCTGCCCTGCAGCAGGGGATTGCCGAACTCGTCAGGGCAAAAGTGAGTTTGATAGCTGTTCCCTGTAACCTTGCACACTGTTACTTTGCCGAAATGAAGGCGGTGAGCTCTGGTATTCCACTTCTGCATATCGCAGACAGCGCACTTGAGTCACTGCCTGCAGAAGTAACCAGGATAGCTGTACTGGCTACAGAACCTACGCTGGAAGCGGGCTTCTATCAGGCGCGGATTGAAGCTACTGGCAAAAAGATTATTGATTCACCTCTGCTTCGTGAAATGACCACCTCGCTGATTGGTCGGGTTAAAACAAAAGGCTTTCACGAGCCTGATGTAAAGGCAGAGTGGCAGA
Source organism: Pantoea sp. MQR6 (assembly GCF_022761075.1). NCBI lineage: Bacteria > Pseudomonadati > Pseudomonadota > Gammaproteobacteria > Enterobacterales > Erwiniaceae > Pantoea > Pantoea sp. MQR6. The sequence continues at coordinate 281,994 of NZ_JAKYXB010000005.1, read as the reverse complement.
ACTTAATGTCTGTAGTGGCAAGTTATAAGGTGGAAGCTCTTCTTATTGCATGTACAGATCTTAGTCCCCTGATAACTGACAATTCTTTCAGCTTTGTCATTGTGGTTAATCTGTTTAAGTCAGAAGTTAGCCGCTGAGTGTTTTCTGGGTACGCGTTTGATATGACTGGCACTTTTTGCCTTTAATTCAGGGAGAGGTATTCTGGATGAACGCGTATCAGGTTTACTCCCTGTACTTACAGACTTAATTTCAGGCTTCATCGTAACGGGCACATCAGTGTCGCGCTGGAATTTCATACAGACCGAACACTGGTCTGTTTCAGCGTAACGCTGCTTAGCCACAGCCATAGCCTGAGAATAATCATAAAATGAACCCAGGAAAGCTTGTTCCTTTTTAAGAAGATACTTACACCCTTTGCGATGTACAACTATTCCCAAAAAGCAATTATTACAAGCATAATAATAGCTCGTTTTTACCACAGTGATGTCCTTAAATTTCTGCTTATATCGTAAGCGTCTCACTAAAAATAGCCAGGGAGTTGACTTACGAAGATGTAATCATTTTTTCATTATTACTTAAGTCGGCTATATCAAAAATATATGAATTTTAAACCAACCTGTTAAATTAGCAGGTTGCGCCATAGTACCACTTGGTAAATATCACCCTTGTTAAATGCTTTAAATAGGAACTTATTTACCTTTAGTTAAGTAAGAAGTTGCTATAAACAGATCGCTTTATAAATTTCGAAGTCAGTCCTTAAAGCATTTTGAATAAAAGATGCAAATCCGGCCGGCAGCCGATGTATGATCACTAGGTTTTAACGCGCAAGTTTCAGAGCTTGTAATAAAGACGCTTAATCGAAGCTATTATTGCATGCTTTCTGCACAGGGAACACAGTCAGTCGATTCAGCCTGAAATCTCAGTTACCGCATATTCGACATATTCCAGTTCAGAAAATCCCCTGCTGGTAAATCGTTCCCGCTTCTTTTGCAGAAGATTTTAATGCTTCTTCATCCATCACGTAAGGTGTCCATTTATTATCAGGACGGCCTCCCTGCTTCATATAGAATGCCTCAGCATTATGATTGCCGGTCAACACGTCCCATTTCAACCGTCCGCTTCCCTGACTCAAAGCCCAGGCAGCGACATGGCGAAAAAGTGCAGACCCGGCTCCCTTTCCTCTGTAGCCCGGATCTACAAATAGTTCCTTAAGAACTACCGTGCTTTTTAAATCGTAGGTAAAAGGAATAATCAGCCCTACTGCATAACCCACAATAGCATCAGTACACTCAGCGACAAAAATATGGCATTCAGGATGACTGCCAAAAGCGCGTATAAGCAGCGATTTTTCGTCGACCCTGAACTCGCTGATATAAGATTCGAATTCTGCCAGCGAACGCATATGACCAAGTAGAGCTGGTAAATCATAAGGCTGTGCTGACCTGATATTTATTTGACGGGTTAACATGCGCAGGAAATTCCATCAGCTCGAGCGGAAGGACTCATTCCCTGCAGGGGAAGGCCTTCGTCAAGCCAATCAGTAAGACCACCGATCATTTCTTTTACATGAAAACCCAAACCAGCCAAACGTACCGCTGCCCGGTGAACGCCATTACAATGAGGACCTGCGCAGTAGACAACAAACAAGGTTTCGCCTGGATACCCGGACATCCGCTCCTCAGTAATGAAACGAGTTGGAATATTAACTGAGCCCGGAACATGCGATACCGAAAATGCCTCATGACTCCTTACATCTACCAACACATAGTCAACATTGCCCAACTTCTGGCTTTGATGCACATCGGAACAATCGGTTTCGAAGGCTAAACGACGGCTAAAATGTTGCAGAGATTCCGGGGGACTGGCGGGAAGTATTTCACTGATTAAGCTTGGCATAAAAAATGGCTCCTGTCTGAATGTGCGTTGATTGTATTAAGCAGTTTCATACTGATAAAGTGGCGCATCTGACAATAAGTGGTAATTTTCCGCCAATGTTAAATCAACCGGATTTAGTTGATATCCTTGCCTATGACGGGCTTTGCACATTTGAGTTTGGTATTGCCGTAGAAATTTTTGGCCTTCCACGCCCTGAATTTAATTTTCCCTGGTATAAACACCGTATAGTGTCTGTTGATCCTTATCCCATGCAGGCAGCAGGAGGGATTCAGATCATGTCCGGTTTCGGCCTGAAATCTCTGAAGGAAGCCCGAACCATTATTATTCCTGGCTGGCGTAATCGCGACGAAAGACCACCTCAGGAGTTACTGGACGCATTGTGTGACGCCTGTCATCGCGGAGCACGCATCCTATCGATATGTTCAGGTGTCTTTGTTCTCGCCGCAGCAGGACTGTTGGACGGGAAGCGCGCAACAACACACTGAAGGTATACGGATGAACTGGCAGAGCGCTATCCCAACATAACTGTTGATCCCAATGTTCTCTATGTCGACAGTGGCCAACTCATCACATCAGCGGGTAGCGCGGCGGGTATCGATGCTTGCCTTCATTTGATTAGTCGTGATTACGGCATGCATGTTGCCAACATTGTTGCACGACGTCTGGTAATGGCTCCTCAACGTTCTGGCGGGCAAATCCAATTCATACCTTCTCCTGTTGCACAGAAGCCTCGCGATGAAATTGCACCTGTACTTGAGTGGGTACTTCAAAATCTGGACAGTGCACTGTCAGTCAGTCAAATGGCGAAGAGAGCATTGATGTCAGAACGAACTTTTTTGAGGCGTTTCAGGGATGCGATGGGTAATACGCCTAAAGCATGGTTGCTGCAAATGCGAATGAACCTTGCGCGTGAATTACTGGAAAGCAATTATTATGATAATGAGCAAATTATGGAACGCTGCGGGTTCGGATCCATGGAAAGTTTCCGTGCTGCGTTTCGTAAATCTGTTGGGATCTCACCTTCTTCCTACCGTAAAAATTTTGGAGGGGCAAGCACGGATCGGGTTAGTTCATCGGGTTCGTCCCTCTCTGACTAACCTTCCAGCGTTTTTAATCTGTAGGTCCGTTTTTCGCTCATAGCGGACCTTGTACTGCGAGCATGCTTGTTTTGTGCCTAATGCGGACGCTTATGGCATCTGAGATGGTCATATTCAGGAAGCAGGTCACGTCAGGTGGAATGAGCAGACAGGACTTAAACGCTAGTTTTTAGATCTGACAATCCTTTTTGTTATTTTACCACTCAATACTAAGTCATCTTGCGTTGAAACGAGCCACAACTCCCTGAGGTCATCTTCCCAAAGCGTTTCATTACGAAAGCTGCCGAGGATAGTAGAAAGTTCCTGCGTTTCATGCTGGTCGAGATGGTCTGTCAGGTTAAAATATCCAACAAGAAAGAACTTCGTATGCTTAAGCCCAAGCAGTGACTGTATCTCCCCGAAGATGTGTCCCGCACCGTTTGCTTCGGGATATACTTTTAAATACAGTCTTCCCGTGTTAACCGGCCCAATGAAAATTCCGCCAAGCCTGTATTTCTTATAGGGAGAAGTATTTATAAATGACTGAAGGGCTTTTGTGACATGCTCGGTGCAATCATTAGTCAACCCGCTACTTATAGTCGCATGTAGTAGGCTTTTCCGCTTATCCAGTAAATCCCAGGCTATCTTCCCGGAAAAAGATGCGTTGCGCAGTGCCTTTTCAATCTTGATAAAAATAGCCGTCTCGCGCAGACGCCCATCGCTGACAGGCAGCACAAGAGAATTGCGTTTAGTGGTATAAGTACCCATACAGTAGTCTTCATCAATGGCTATAACGTCAGGGTGTGACGGATTAACCAAAGGAAGATGAGCGCGACGGTAATGGGTGTCCAGAACAATCTCGTCTCCGGCTGAGAATGCCCGTTGAGCACTACCGTACCCCAGCATGCTATCGTCAGTAAAAATCATCCCAATAATCCTTTTCTGCGGATTAAAAACTGCGACGGCTTACCCATTAACTGTTAAATGTAACAGTCAATCGAGCTTAAGCATTCCCTAGAGCTCCACGCTAGCAGGCCTTTGTTACAGTCAAATTAGGGAATTATTTGTTGGTGTGATGACCCGTTCCCCGTTCATTAACACAATCCGATGTTAATAATTACTCCATTTGTGGTGGGAACGATTGCGAACTTCAGCTTCTCGCTGACAGAAGACTGTGCCCTCACCTCACCCGCAACTGGGAACCCACTTAATTTGGTATCAGAACACGGACCATTTTCTTTTTCTTCGATCTCATTTGAGGCCAGCCGGCGCAGTCAGTAGCAGGAACTGGCCTTGCTGTTGCCATCAGATTCAAAGGGAAACGCGGAATGCATTGCGCTTTTGTATGAACTCAGATCATTCAAAAAAGAGCCGGCATAACTTAACTTTCACTGGATTTTCAGGGGCAAAATGAAAGCTATAAGACACTTTACCCGCCCTCACCTTTAATACGTAGGGAGTCCTGACTCAGTTAGCGTTATGTTTAGGGACATTCAGGTAGGCCTGAACGTAGCGGCTGAATTTGCCAACAAATATGCCAGCGAAGAAGCCGTAAGTCAGAACCTCTGACACCATTACCCAGGGTCGTGTAGCCAGCTCCGGGTCAGTTGCCTGCAGTACGCCAAATGCATATTTGCTGGCGAAGGCCAAAAGCATCACCGGGAGTACGGTCAGATCGGCGGGGCGATGGATAACTCCGCGAGCACGGCCGACGGTGAGTGGATTTTATACTGATAAGCCGCGTGCCAGTTGCTGTGCCCGCAAGCAGCGAGGCCAGCCAGTGGGATACGGTTTCCAGCGTAAACCCGTACAGCCGCTGCATCTCAGCCAGTCCCATAATGGTGAAAATCAGCGGAATTATTGCCAGTTTCCCCAGGGTAACCTCACCCGGTTTTCTGGCTTTAATGCCGCGCAGGATCAGGTAAAGAAACAGCAGGTAAACCCAGAAAGGTGTGTCTGTCAAAAAACGGGATAATATTTCCATCATCCTCTCCGGATAAAATCTGTAATGGTGCAGCTCACTGCGTGTTACGTCTGTCCTTAGCGGCCAGTATCAGGAGAAGCGGTAACAACACAACGTGAACTATTGTTAATCCCAGTAAAACCCCGACGTTGCCAGCCTGATAATCTCCGGCGCTGGTGATTTGGTGAAAATGTCCGTAAGCCAGCCCGGCAAACTCAATAGTTACAAACATTACCACGGCCAATTTAAATTCAAGTGTGCGCCAGAAAGACATCACAGCCACTATGCCCAGCGCAATATCCGACATCCCCATTTCGAACTGAAAGGGACTGCTCTGCCAGCCAATGAATGCGGCTGCAGTTTGTGGGAAAACTGTGTGGTAAAGTCCCGCCCACAGAGACGTGAAGCCTGTTGAGAGCAACAGTAACCATGAAAGAAGATTTTCAGCGCGACTGACTGTTTTTGGGGCGTGAATTAACGATATGAGTAGCGCAAGAATAAACGCTACCAGCGGGATATTCGTTAAACCAGGCGGATAATACTGGCAGCCGTAATCGTTCTCTCCCGGAATGAAAGCACCTGAATTATATCCCCCTGTTTTTGGTTGCGCCTCTCTTCAGTCAGACGCTCAGATTGTTAATGGCCCGGCAAAACACAAGCCTTTAAAATTTTTGCTCTGCTTAATACAGGTGATAAGGGATTTTTCTTTGTTGCTAAGGCATTCACGCTGCAGCATCTTCCTGATGAACGATCCAATATAATGAATCTACCCAGCCGTTGAGAATTATCTTAAAAGCCAGTAGTGCCACTCTTATATCCCCCTGTTTTGCCGCAGGTGAACTTAGCTTAAGCGGAGGCGTTTATTCTGTCGGACATACCGGCATCTCTTTACAGGCTGAGGTTTCTCATGAGTGAATACCGTGGTGGTGCAGGTAATTTTGCAGTTAATCGTGAAAAAGCCGTTGAGGCAGGCAGGAAAGGCGGTCAGCTGAGCGGGGGAAATTTCAAACATAATCCCGATCGTGCTGCAGAGGCAGGAAGAAAAGGTGGCACAGTCAGTCGCCGGAAGTAATCACCCGTTTGCCCTGCCGTTTTGTTATGGCAGGGTACGCTCTGGCTTTTGTAGGCGGGTTATAACTCATTCTGTTCACCTATAATGCAGCATTTGCATTGTCCGGATGTTGCCACCCCAGTGCATCAGCTATAGCGCGACGATAGGCAGTATTAATTTGTCGGGGGACCTGGTCGATGTAACGCCGGGCGTGATCGCGTTTTTCACCTTCAAGCTGCTGAAGATAGTTAATTACCTCTTCAACGCCGGGAACGCGCCCTTCAGTTGAATCTGTACGCGCAGGCAATGCCGTCCATATCAGCGCATCAATGTTTTTGCTGCGCGCCCACGTTTCCAGCGGACCGGTTGCTGTATGGCTGGTAAGCATGATACCTGCCCCGTCCACGCGTTGTTCCGGTATGCCTTCACGTTCGCGTAACGCTTTGCAGGCCGTATCCAGTGAAGCCGTGGCCAGCAAAGCCCAGAATACCTGCACCGGCCCGGCATTCAGACAAAGTGCAGTTGCGACTTCCCCGCCATCACTGACGCGGGCAAATTCAACCGGCACTTCCGGGCCATCCGCATACCAGCTTCCTTCGACAGGCAACTGACCGGGTTTCCAGATCAGCGAGCCCCAGCCGAGGCAGGCAATTTTCATGCTGCTGACTCCTGAACTGAGTTAATCATGAATGTGCATTATGACTAAAGAGTAGCTGGTACTACGCAACGGCGGAAAAATTTATACGGTGTACGTATACGGCCTTCGTCATGAGCAGTTAATGCAAAAATCTCTACTGATAAGTAGCATTCGCTTTAATTCGCAAGTAGTCCTCTGCTCTGGTTGTTGGTTATCAGATCCCAGCCATAAGACCCGGAACGCACTTTTTGCGGTCTGGCGGAACTTGCCGGCTCTGTCGGCCAGCACAGTAAGGCTGACGACCCGGTTCATCGAAATGTCGGGAGGAACCATGCGGTAGTTATTTCTTTCACAGCTTGCAGGCAAAAAAATACCCGCACAGGGCGGGCTAAAATTCGTTACAGAGGAGTCCTCCTCTGTAACTGTAGACAGACATGCCGGCGTAAAGTTCATTAATTGTCTGTTTAATAATGATTTAACCTGACGGTAGTTTTATTCCGGGCCAGTCAGATTAATTAATACTGTTGTCTTCAGCCTACTACCAGATTTCTTCACGAATGGCTTCCTGTTCCTTTTCATCCGCCGCGGCTTCAGGTTCAGCAAACAGCGACCAGATTCTTTCTTCCAGTCCCGGTTTCTCATACTGATGGTCTGAGACACTAGACTGCGTGTCATTACTCGCATAACGCCCGCCGCTCTTTGTCCGGGTGGATGAAAAAGAAAAAAGCCCGCAAACAGAGCTGCGGGCAAAAGTAACAAGGATTTCTCTTAGGTGCACATTTCGTACTTTCTGTGCAGCTGTAGATTCTGGCTAAAGAGTTTATGTTTGCAAGCGAGGCGTATTCCGGCTGCGCAGTTTCAGCCCTTCGCCATCAGTCTCCGGCCAGTAAGCGCTGCAGGGCTGGCTCTCCTGCCCTGCCGGGGAGCCAGAAGAAGTCTGCGAGGTGTTGATGAAACTCCTTTTAAAAAAGGCCATTATTCCTTTTCCTGCAGCAGGATTCAGTAGGGCTACGCGAAACCAGGCGCGGGCAGATTCATCTTGTGTTGTTACCCCGTCTGTTAAACACACTGTCATTTCTCAGAAACCGCCAGCTTTTGCTTACGAATTTATGACGAGCCGTATGGGCTTGCGTCATTTTTTCTCATCACGGCCTCTTCACCCGGCACTTTCTGTCAGTTTCTCCAGGTTATGCCAGGCTTGTTTGTGTACATGCCAGTGATTTCGCCGGAAAATTTGCAGGGGAACATATTTTCTGTCGCTCGAGTCGGGCATAAGACCATGCTAAAAGCATGCCGGCCCCAGCCCGATTAAAGGGTTATGCCCGCGAGACCCGGTAAAAGGCACGTATGTACAACCGTTGCAGGATATAACACATCTGAACTGTCACCCAGGAGAGACCAATGGCTCATGAAACAATCGTAACAATGTTCAGTACCCTAACTCTGGCAGAAGGTGCGAAGCGGAACCTGATTAAGGCCGGCTTCAGCGATGATGATATTGATATTATCTCAGGCGAACGCCTCCGTTCTGAGGGGCATGAAGCGCGTCATCCCGGTTTCTGGCAACGCCTGTTTGGCAACACCCTTGAGGAAGATCAGGAAGAAGTTTACGAAGATGCGCTGCGTACTGGCGGGGTGGTTCTGTCGCTTCGTGCCGATGAGGATGAGACCCCGCGCGCGCTGGGTATTCTGGATGCGCATGAGGAACTTACAGGGCGCAGCGCAGCGGCCCCGGCTGATTACACGACTGATGATGAGCTTACTTCGCCTCCGAGTGGCAAAAGTAACCAGACCGGCACGGATGCAGTACGGACATCACTGACCGGTGATGAAAGCGAGGAAGACATTCTTCGTCTGGCTGAAGAACGTCTTGAAGTCGGTAAGCGACTGGTCAGTGAGGGCTCCACCCGTGTCCGCCGCTATACCGTTACCGATCGCGTTTCCGAAAATATCACATTGCGCGAGCAGCACGCCGAAATCTTCCGTCGCCCGCTCAGTGAAACCGGCGCGCCAGACAGCGTTGACTGGTCAGAAAAAACGGTAGAAGTTGCTGAAACCCATGAACAACCCGTCATTAACAAAACGGCGCACATCAAAGAAGAAGTGGTGGTACGCACAGATGAAAGCGATCGGGTGGAGACGGTCAGTGACTCAGTGCGCCGTCAGGAAGTGGATATTGATCATGCAGATACCGCGCAGGCCTCAGACATAGCTCATAATGCCGGGACATTGCCGGAAGCATCCCGTTCAGATAATGCCAGAGAATATGACGTCACGTCAGGCCAGGCACGAACAGATCGCCCGGAGCACAAAGAAAGCTTAGCCGACAAGGCAGGTGACAAAATTGCGGAAGCCAAAGAGAAAGTCGAAGACAAGTTCAAAAAGCCGTAATTTATTTCCCTGGCGATAACCACCGCTCAGGCCCGCATCCCGGAATGCGGGCTTTTTTTTATCTGTTAATTACCTGCTTCTGTGCGTGCTTTCCGCTCACAGCGGCCCCTGAAAACCTGCTCAATGACAGCTTTATGGCAGGTGCGGATATTACAAACCTGAAAGTGACTGAAACTGGTCATAGTGATTATTTGTCAGCCCTGCTTTTGCCTGAGGATATAAATGAAGTTTTCCTGCCTAAATCGCTCCAGATTACCGGAAGATTATACAGTCCGCGCGAAGGCAATATATCTGTTTTTGGCTCACAGAGAACTGTGCCCTCTCCTCAACCACAACTGAAAACCCCACTTAATTTGGTGTCAGAACGCTGACCATTTTAGCTTTTTTCAACATCGTTTGAGGTCAGCTGGCGCAGTCAGCTGCAGGAACTGGCCTTGCCGTTGCCATCAGACCCCAGCCGCAAGGCCCGACACCTGCAGGGGTTCGACGGCGCTTCCCGGCTCTGCCGGTTAGCGCCGTCGGGCTAACGACCCGGCAACACCGGGGGAGCCGGAGAATGGTCACCAGGTTCTTAAAGCTGTTAACCTCAGAGAAGACAAACCCGGAACCGCGACATAGCCACGGTAAGCAGCAAGAGAAAACCATAAGACAGCGCTCCGGAGAGAGAAAGTACAGGCGGAGGGAGATGACCGGTGCATCAGCACCGGTCCTTCCCGGCCCGCAGGGCCGCTCGCCTGAAGCAGGCAGAGTCGCCCCCGCCTGGCTTACTTTTTCACAGCGGCTTACTGGTTAATCCCCAATCCCACCATTGATACCGTTTCGTTACCCGCCACCACGATATGATCGAGTAACCTCACTTCTACCAGGTTAAGTGCATGACTTATGCGGATCGTAATTTCTTTGTCAGCGCGTGACGGCTCCGTCGTAAATGAAGGGTGGTTATGGCTCAGTATCACCGCGGCGGCATTCAGCCGCAGCGCCTCACGCACGATTTCGCGCGGATGAATATTGACGATATTAAGTGACCCACTGAACATTTCATCGTAAGCCAGCAGCTGATACTGATTATTCAGGAACGCCACCGCAAAAATCTCGCGCTCACGTCCGGTGAGTTTTGCCCGAAAATACTCCTCAGAAACCTCAGATGAGCTGAAGGTGGTGCCACGAGGATAGCGATAGTCGATGGCGCGCACCGCCTCAGCGAGGATCTGCACGTTTGATGCCATAATAAAATTGCCCTGCGCATCACGAAAATGAAGTGTACTGAAGAAGCGGACGTTATCGCCGACAGCCTCCATTGATGATTCGGTATATTCTGAAGCGGTGCTGTTGACGTTCTGTGTGTTCATGCTGGTTCTCCTCTCAGGTGGTTGTGATGTTTCGGTGAATTCGTCGCGGTTAAGGGCTGGTCAGCAGCGTCATTCGTTCAGCACAGGGGCGCGCAGCGTGCATTTCACCCTTGAGCTGAACGAATGACGCTGCTACTGAAAAAACCTCCGCGCCGGACGGACCAGGACATCAACACCGGGAACATAGATGAGTAGGAACGCACCCGCACACCGGAGCGTGAGGCTACAGACGACGGAGCTATCCGGCGTGGTCAAGGCGCTGGTGCAGGCCAGCTGCAGGGGTGGCGGTTAGCCATCAGACCCCTGCAGCAAGGCCCGGAACGCATTTTTTGCGGTCCGGCGGTGCTTACCGGCTTTGCCAGTTAGCGCAGTCGGGCTGAGGACCTGGCAAAGCCGGGGTGCCGGAGGAGACCATCAGGGTGTTAAAGCATTTGACCTTTGCTGACCTGCAGGAATACCAGCAGCAGAAAGCAAAGAGAGGAAACCGTGAGACAGCGTCCCGGAGAGGGAAAGCGAAAGCAGTAGCTTCTGTCTCTTTCTGAACGGTGTAGGAAAACGCGGTAACCGGAAGAAAACTGCGTTGAGATACCTATCTCTTGCCAGCGGCCTGAAACCGTAGTTCATCCTACCTTGCCAGTTTGCGTGCATGCCGTGCGATTCTCTTTTTCGGTGCCAAGGTTAGTGGATGAGTCAGTTAAATGCATTTAAGCTTTGGGTAAACAAAGCTATTCATGTCAGTTGGTCATGCAGGTGAATGGGCACGCATAAAAATCAACGCTCAGACAAGCTTCCTTATAAAGAGGATGAAATGACGGTCAGCCTCGCAGAAGCAAAGCTGAGTATGACACGGCGTCAGGTTGTTTAAGGCCGGGTCAGAGTAGAGCGCTTTCTATTTATTGATGAAGAAACGGTAAATAGCGTGTTCCAAATTTCTTGGACATAGCCTGCAATGGCTATGCTTTACCTCCTTACGATATGCAGGAAAAATGTGATGTATCATTCCGACCCACAGATGCTGCTGCTGCTGTATTTCGTTCTGCCTGTATGGCTTATTGCCGGATTTGCCGACTGGCTTTGCCACAGGGCAACGGATATAGAAACGACTACTGGACTTAAAGAAACTTACATTCATATCTTGATGTTTTTAGAGATGGGCTTGCCTTTACTTTCAGCCCTCTTTCTAGACGTTAACGCGTTGGTTATTGCGTTCATGATTGTGTTGTTCTTTTGTCATGAGGCCACCGCCTTATGGGATGTCAGTTATGCAGTGACCGCAAGGCGAGTTTCCCCGGTTGAGCAACATGTTCACAGTTTCCTTGAAATGGTTCCCCTTATGGCCCTACTGCTGGTCATCTCCCGGCACTGGCCGCAGTTTCTGGCGTTGTTTGGTTTCGGGGAAGAACCTGCCCGGTTTGAACTGAAACAGAGAGCAGACCCTTTGCCGACCGGTTATATTGTCGCCGTCCTTACGGGGATTTTTCTCCTGGAAGTGCTGCCTTATCTTGAGGAATATTGGCGTGGAAGAAAAGCCAGGAAAGGCTGATAAGGTGCAGGTTAAACAGGAGAGCAAAATACCTTTATGGGCGATTCAGGGTTTCCTCTTTTACAGACTGTAATTTATTACGCCGATTTCATGTTGTTGACAGACGCAATTCAGCAATGGCCATACGAATATCACACCGGTGAAAAGCCGAACAGATGCACCGCAAGCCCCATCATTGCTGCAGCAGCAATGACATGAGTGACTTTCCACTTATAACGGAAAAGCGCCACGGCGGAAGCAACAGCAATAACAGCTGCCCAGACATCAATGCCGCCTTCTGCGCCTGCGGGCCAGATGATGTGCCAGATAAAAAATAATGCCAGGTTAAGAATAACTCCCACTACAGCGGCGGTAATCGCCGTCAATGGGGCAGTGAAGCCAATTTTATTGTGCGTTGTTTCAATAAAAGGGCCGCCAGCAAGGATGAAAATAAACGAGGGTAGGAAGGTAAACCATGTCACCAAACAGGCAGCTACCGCGCCTCCAATGAATAGTGTATCCGGGCCGAACACGGCTTTCGTGTAACCGCCTACAAAGCCGACAAAGGTTACGACCATAATCAGCGGTCCAGGCGTGGTCTCGCCCAGCGCCAGACCGTCCATCATCTGTCCCGGCGTCAGCCAGCTAAAATGTGTAACCGCGCCCTGATAAACATAAGGAAGTACCGCATAGGCACCGCCGAAGGTCAGAAGCGCGGCTTTAGTGAAGAACCAGCTCATCTGCGTAACCGGATGGTCCCATCCCAGCAGGACAACCAGCGATACCATCGGAATGAACCAGAGCACTGCACCGGCAGCGATAACTTTTGCCATACGCAGCCAGCTGAAAACGGCATGGGCCGAAAGCGGTGTGTTGTCGTCAATAACGGCAGCACCATATCTCTTATCCTGCACCTTGTGCTCGTTACCGCCCGTAAAATTTTCCGGTGCCATGCGCCCACCAATGAATCCGGCTACGGCTGCAAAAATGACAATCAGCGGGAACGATACGTTGAGGGCAAAGACGGCGATAAATGCCGCCGCCGCGATGGCCCAGTGTGTGCCATTTTTCAGTGCGCGGGAGCCGATGCGGTGTGCGGCCTGAAGCACAATGGCCGCCACGGCAGGTTTGATACCATAAAATATGCCGGCCACTACGGCTACATCTCCCCAGGCAATGTAGATCCACGAAAGCGCAATGAGAAGCAGCAGCGAGGGGAGTATGAACAGCAGTCCTGCCAGCACGCCGCCCCACGTTTTATGCATCAGCCAGCCAATATAGGTTGCAAGCTGCTGCACCTCCGGGCCAGGCAACACCATACAGAAGTTAAGCGCATGCAGAAAACGCCGTTCGGATATCCAGCGCCGATTTTCGACCAATTCCTGATGCATAATGGAAATCTGCCCAGCAGGTCCGCCAAAGCTGATAAAGCCCAGCTTCAGCCAGAACAGAAAAGCTTCACGTAAAGTGACCGGAGAGATTTTACTTTCTGTCTCCGGTAGAGCGACGGATGATACTTTGTTCATGATTACCGCACCTTTTTTCACAAGAGTTCAACAGACCGTCAAACACCAGGCAGGCTGCTGACAGCAGTTCGTCATCATCCGTTATATTTTGGCGTAATCCTGCCAAGATGCTTTCGACGCCTACTGCCTCAGCGGGCTGAATACCACCCACATCGAGATAGTGCACCAGCTGCCCGAAGGCATTCAGTGCCTCCTGCTCAAGACCGAAGCGGGTGACGAGTACTTCAAAAGTCACCCGCATGTCTATGTGACTGAAAAGCGCGCCGTCAAAATCAAACCCAATGGCGTCGGGCGGACAGGCATTTGCATTTTCAAGCCACAGAAACCGGGCTTCGTCATCAATGAATCGACGGATAAGCCAGGCGCTGGCCAGCCTATCAACCCAAGGCCGCTTACGCGTCGCCCACACCTGGCGGCGAAAATCTTCTTTATAGAGTCGGGTCAGATCTCCTTGCCGGGCATGCGGCTCGTCAGGAGAAATCAGCCAGTTTATATGCAGTTCACATTCAGCAAGAGCGGCTCTGGCCTGTCTCTGCGCTTCGCTGGGAAAAAAGTCAATGGCGCTCAGCTTGTCAAACTCGCGGCGCAATTTCCTGAGCGGCTTAAGCTGGCTGGCTGCGGTATCGCTGGTCAGTCCGTTTCTGCAGGCCGTCAGGTTCTGCAGAAACGCGCCGTACTGTTCTGAGCGGTCAAACAGCGGACGAAGTGCATCTTCTTCTGCAGAATCTGCGGTAAACACGTACGCTGAGCCACCTTCGTCGCGTATCTCCTGACTTGTCTGGACGAAAGTCGCATAACCCTCTTCAACGTCAGGAAGCAGGTATACGCCGTCGCGCAGCACGGCTGCACCTACATTTTTCAGCGATCGCCATACGCGCATGCGCAGCGTGGCCTGCTCTGTCGAGAGCGTCAGTACAAGAATGTGTATTTTCATTATGTAGAAATTACTACAAAAAATAATAAACGCTACAAATTTATTGATTCTAGGATTAGGCCGCTTCCTGTGTCATTCGAAAACTCAGGAAACAGGCTGGTTTTTGTTTCAGAAAGGGAACCCAATGAGGAGGATGATAAAACTGCGTTACGCCATAATCGCTATGCCACCCGCATGCTTCCGGCCAGCAGTGGCTCCGCAGAAAGAAAGCAAAAACAAAGATTACCTGGCATCCGGTGTCATTATGGCAACACGGTACAGCCGGAGCCGGTGACTTTATTCTGTTTCAATACGCACGATTTTGAGGCGAGCCGGTAGAACGCGCTCAATTTCCTTGCGGTGGTAAGGTGAAAGTTTACGCCACTCCCGCGTTTCCTTCAGCGTACGTCCGCAGCCCCGGCACCATCCTTTGGCATTATCGAAAGCACATATGTCTGTGCAGGGTGATTTAGCGGCCATAAGAACTCCTCATTAAAGATATCAAAACCCCTTCCGGGGGATTCCGGCATGAATGCCAGCCAAAATGTGAACCGGGACATTATCCAGAAAGTATCTCACTACGACTTAAGCATGCCATAACGTTAACCTTTATATATACTATACCCCAGTATACTACATAACAACATGGAGGCACCTTTGTCGCATACGCTGAAAGACCAGAAAAAATTGCTGTTGCGCGTTAAACGCATTAAAGGTCAGACAGAATCGCTTGAAAAAGCACTGGAATCAGGCACGGAATGCCTGAAGGTGTTGCAGCAGGTGGCTGCTGTCCGGGGAGCCATCAACGGGCTGATGAGTGAGTTGCTGGAAGGCCATATTCGGGAACACCTGATGAGTGAATCCGCCACGCCGGAAGATCGAGAAAACGACCTTGAAGACATCGTGGCGGTTATCCGCGCCTATATGAAATAACCGATAAGCCGGATTACCGCAGAAAGGAGAACAAATGCTCTGGATCATAATAAAATACGCCATTACCGCCGGTATGGTGGTTCTGATTTCTGAAGTGGCAAAACGCAGCGACAGGCTTGGAGGGTTGCTGGCCGCCCTGCCTTTGGTTACGGTCCTGGTGCTGGTGTGGATGAAGCTTGAGGGGCAGACGCAGGAAAAGATTGCCAACCACGCCTGGTATACGTTCTGGTACGTAGTGCCAACGCTGCCGATGTTTATCGCCTTTCCATTTTTGTATCAGCGTTTTGGTTTCTGGCTCACCCTGGCGATATGCTGCGTAATGACGATTCTGCTGTTTGCGGTCTGGGCCGTCATATTGCGTCGCTTTGGCATTGAGCTGATGTAAATTTACTCGCCTCCTTTCCTGCCGGACCTTTCACACTTTCAGCAATGACGGAGTCAGCATTAATCCCGCAGTCTGGTGAGCTGATTTCATCATGCGTGCGACTTGCCCTTACAGGAAGACATTTCAGGCTAACTAACCAAAACCATTAATAGAATGATGTAACTAAACTGGCAAAACTATCACTTACCGTATCGATAAAAACTTCATTATTCTGCAACCCACCAGCAGGGTTCCGCATTGATGGCAAGAAAACGTATTAAGCTCAGTAAGCAAGGCCGAAATCCTGCTTATTAATGGCGCAGGATTTCGGCCTGAAGTTAGCCCAAAGTATTTCAGACCTTGAGCATTTTCACTGTGGTATCCACGTCAATCTCATCTTCCGAGAAAATGAGTGTCGTTCCCTGAAAAGTGGTGATCGCCAGTTTTTTCAGTGAGCGCATTTCACCCGCTTTAGCAGATGTTTTCGGCCTGATACTGCCCATCAGTAAACCCACAGACAGTACCGCATTTTCTTTATCAATGCGGGTATCAGCAGGGACTTCTTCGCTGTAAACCAGGTAAGATTTGATTGATGTGAGCTTGATGCGCTCGCCAGCGATATAGATGTATTTGCTTTCCGGTGCGACTTTCACAGCATAAGCTGACAAGCCTTTGTTATTTGTGGTGGGTTCAAAAGTCACCGACGCATCTTTCTTAATCAACTCCGGGTTAGCGACCTTAATCACATGAAAATAACGGTTATCACCGTTTTCATCTTTGATAAATCCAAAACCTTTATCTTGAAACCAGGTTGTGATCGTTCCGTTCATCGCCATTACCGCCTACTTATTCGTTTATCTACTCAATTTTTTTCAGCGCGCAGTGTAAAACACAATGCGTGCTCAGACTATGTCTTCAGTTTAAGTCTGGACGATAAATTTCTGCTATGCGAGTAGACAGTCAGAAGAAGGCGTAAGCGACGCCAACTGAAACGCTGAAGAGGCGACAAGAGAGAAGTGAAGGGACCTTAAGGCTGCGCGCTCGGCGCAGCTGGAAACCATTTAGACGTACGTCGGAACGGGTAAGCGGACACAACCCACTCACTTTGTACCCTTCTCAAACGACGCTAATAAGCGCTACTCATTGCCCCATTGATTCAGGAACGTAGCGATATCATCAATATGCATCTCGTCGATACCCGCTTCAACGGCTATCTCTTTCTGGGTATCTTCACTGATCTCTTCGTTATTCATTAAGCGGGTGATCAGCTGCTGAAAATAGCGCGCCAGTGCATCGCGTTCTGAATCGCTTACCGGCTTTGCGGCTTCCGTAGAATACTCATCTACGATGTCATAGTATTTTAATGGTACTTCATTGTTCATAAGTCATTCCCAGAGTGAGTACGTATGGCAATTGCTGCCTGCATCCTATGGCCTGAATAATAACATTATGATTTTGTTTTTTCTGCTCGCCATGCATAACTCAGCGTGAAATTAACACCGTTGTGCTTGCACCGCCAACAGAGTAAATCGCGAAATATCTGGCGCCGTCATTACTGTGACAGGGTGTTCTTAAACGCTTTATTAGACTAACAGCCAGAGTCGTCAGTCGACTTAAATTTCGTTATCATCCGCTCCCCTTTTCCATGCGGATAGCCTGATGTCTAAGATTATCGATACCTTTATTGCCCCGCCCTGCCATGAAAAGATTGAGATTCTCTACCAAGACGATCATCTGGTGCTTATCAATAAGCCCGCCGGGCTGCTCAGCCTCTCGGGGAAAAATCCGCAAAATCTCGATTCTGTGCATCATCGGCTGGTACAGATATTTCCCGGCTGCACTCTGGTTCATCGCCTTGATTTTGGTACGTCCGGGTTGATGGTGATTGCCCGCAATAAAGCTATCAATGCCGCCCTCTGCCAGCAGTTCAGCCAGCGCAGTGTGACCAAGGTGTACAGCGCGTTGCTTTGCGGACACACAGAAAATGACGAAGGGGTAATAGACGCTGCGATTGCTAAAGACCCTGCGCTGTTCCCGCTGATGACGATTTGCGCAATTCACGGCAAGCCCGCTCGCTCTCGCTATCGGGTCGTTGAACGCTTTTATCATGAGTTGGACAATGGGATGTCTCTGCCGTTAACGCGTGTGACGCTAACCCCGGAGACCGGGCGTACCCATCAACTCCGCATTCACTGCCAGCAGTTGGGCCACCCTATTTTGGGCTGTGACCTGTATGGTGGTCGTATGCTGCCCGGTACTGAACAGACGCCGCGGCTGATGCTGCACGCCAGCGAGTTGCATTTTGTTCATCCCATCAACGGAGAGGGGATCAACGCCCATAACGCCTGCCCGTTCTGAATGCAAATGAATCGATGACGATGCCGCCGTAAAGTCACCCGACGTGATGCTAAAGACCCTACGGGGAGGCTAAAGTAGATGAGCTTGAACGTAAAATCCGACCTCTGTAACCGCTGATTACCACATCAGATCATCGGGCACTTTAAAATCAGCATAGGGATCTTCTTCATCCTGCTCTTCCTGACTGAGGGCGCTGTTTAATACAATACTGTTTGCATCTCGCTGCGCAATTTTATCGGCTACGCTCGAGGGGATAATCGCGTATTCACTCTCGCTACTGTTATCAACAACCAAACGAGCAATGGCGAGACGCCCACTAATCAGCTGAGCTTGCGTCATCTTATCCACAACTATTTTTTTAATTAAATTACCGTCTGTGAAGTTGAAACCAATATCCCCTTTTGAAATGTCGATTCTGTTCATTTCAATGAGTTGCTTCACCTGAGCTTTATATTCTTTAGATAAAGCGGCTTGTTTTTGTTGTTCGCTTAGCTGTTTGTCACGTTCTAGCTGTGCTTTTTTATTTTCTTCAACCGCTTCTCTTGCCGCACGGGCCTGAACGCGTGATTTTTTAGCTGTTCTTTGGACTTTATCCATTTTTTTGCTGGTTACTAATCCAGCTTTAAGCATCTGCTCTTGTAAGGTAAGTTTTGTCATCTTTGTTTCTAAACCAGTTGAATAATTTGCGGGATTATACCTGTAATTTTTGCGGCTATACCAGATCGCAAGCGCTTATCACGATGTGGCTTGAGTTTGAAAGGGTCTAACAGCGCTGGCGTGACCTGTTATCAGGCTTAGACAACCGCTCTGTTAATAATGCCCGTTTATGGCAGGAAGCAGACAGCAAAGGAGTCGTTCTCTGTCCGCTATGAGCAAAGAGCGGACATTCTGTCCTTACGGATACGCCTGCCTAGGCGCACCCAATCACATTCAAGGCTTCCAGCGGCGCAGAGAAGTATGATCTTCATAAGGCAATCTTGTTGGCAGGGATATCAGCTCAATGACGCTGCCCCACGGCGTGCGGCCGTAACAGAAGAAGTTATTGTCTCCGACCTCAGTCGGAAACATCAGCGGCTGAGGAGAGGTAAACATTTTCCCGCCGGCACGTTCAAACAGGCTGATGGCTTCATTGATATCATCAACGTATACGGCGAAATGCTGTAACCCGTAGTCGCTTGGCCGCACAGGCTGATTCTGCTCTGGCCCTTTCATTTCAAAAAGCTCAAGCCCCGGCCCGTGCTTTAGCGTCATCATTCTGACTGTGGTGATACATGTTCCCGGGAACAGATTAAGGATGTTTTCCGTATCTTCCCCTTTCACGTCGTCGTCCGATTGTGAAACGGAGTCATAGATAACTTCTGCACCAAAGGCTTCTTCGAAGAAGCGGGTCGCCTCATCAATATCAGAAACGGTGATGCCAACGTGGTCCATACCGCGAATAGTTTCGGTAGACATAATTTTCTCCCAAGGGGTTTACGGATAAGAGTGATGGGATGATCAGCCCTGGTTGGCCGTCATTTTTGCAAGTGCAGCGAGCTGTGCTGATATCAGGCTGCGGGTGTCAGCATCCGTTATGCTGTCATTTTCGGGATCCAGTCTTGAAGGGGCCTGACCGATCATGACTTCAGGCTTGTTAAGAACCCTTCCGTCCAGAAAGACCAGAATCTGGCGCAGGTGATACTGGGCCCTTGCACCGCCTATCGCCCCGGGTGACGCCGTCAGTATGGCAACAGGCTTGCCGGCAACTGGGGTGTTCGGCAGGCGGGAAAGCCAGTCCAGCGCATTTTTCAGGGCGCCCGGGACGGAGTAGTTATATTCAGGCGTGACGATAATCAGCGCATCCGCTGCCGATATTGCTTTTCCCATTGCCACCACCGCATCGGGGAAGCCATGCGCCTGAAGGTCTGCATCATAGTGCGGTATCTCTCCTACAGAGCCGAGTGCGCTAATCTCCACATGTGTGGGTGCAAGTGAGGCAAGATTGCGCGCCAAAATGGCGTTAAAAGATGCTTTGCGAAGGCTACCCAGAAGAGACACAAATTTAAGTGGTTTTTCCTGTGACATAGCTGTTCCCTGTGGTTAAAAATGAATTATCCGACGGCTGCCGGTGCTTTATTTACTGTCGGGGATAAGCCTGGTATAGAATTACACATCGATAAACACACCCTGAGTCGCCACAGAGTCAACTTTATGTCTACCTTGTTTACTGCCGATTCCCTGCGGGGAATTACCAACTTCGTCATTACGGCAAAATCGAGCAGTTTTACCGAGGCTGCGGAGCAACTCGGGATTACTAAATCAGCCGTCGGTAAGAGCGTGGCACGGCTTGAGGAGAGGCTGGGAACGCGTCTTTTTCACCGATCAACGCGTAAACTGAGCCTGACGAGTGATGGAGAGGCTTACCTGACCAGTTGCCTCTCGGCGCTTGAAATTCTCGACTCTGCCGAGAATACGCTCAGCAGACGTCAGGAAAATCCCGCTGGGACGGTCCGTATTGATATGCCTGCGTCTTTCGGACGGAATCTGATGATGCCGGTATTAATCGAGATAATGACCCGCTACCCGGCCCTGCGGCTGGCGCTAACTTTCAATGACCGTCTTATTGACCCGGTGGAGGAAGGCGTTGACCTGGTTCTGCGACTGGGAGAGCTACAGAGTACCGATGAGCTGATCGCCCGTCGGCTGAGCCGGCAGCGGCTTATCCTGTGCGCCTCTCCAGCCTATCTTGAACAGAACGGGCTGCCTGCCGATATGGAGGATTTGAAAAGCCACTACTGCATTATGGGCTACCGTCGGGGCGCCCCCCTTGCCTGGCGGCTGCGAAAGGCCGGGGAGCGTGAAGTGAAATATATATCCCCCACAGCACATCAGATAAGCGACGGAGATGCCATGATTCAGGCCTGTCTGGCTGGCGTGGGGCTAGCGCAGTTTCCTGAGTCTATGGTTAACAGCCATATCGCCGCAGGCAACCTGATTTCCGTGATGGCAGATCATGCCCCCATCCCGGTTGAGTTGAACGTCATCTGGCCCCGAACAAGGCACCTCATACCCAGAGTTCGCCTAATCGTTGACGCACTGCTGAAAAAGGCCGGAGAAGGCTATTTCGGTTCGCTTAGGTAGACTTTTTGTCGTCACTGAGGAGATACCAGGGCCGTTTATCGCCTTTTAGCAAACTTATATCCTTATCGTCCCGCTGCTTTAATTGCCTTACGGGCTGAAACCTTCCCGTCTGCCGGAGCAGTTAAAACGTAAAACATAATGTTACTTACAGGATATTTGTTATGCCATTAGCTCTATGGGCGCTGGCGATAGGTGCATTCGGTATCGGAACAACTGAATTCATCATTGCCGGGCTGCTCCCCGTCATTGCCGTTGATTTTAACGTCACCATCCCCGTTGCCGGCTACCTGGCGACCTCATATGCGCTGGGGGTCTTCGTCGGCGCACCGGCCCTGATTATTCTGGGTTCAAAAGTCCCGCGTAAAGCCATGCTGGTTTTCCTGATGCTGCTCTTCGTGGCAGGTAACCTGGTGACGGCGTTTGCCCCGACACTTGGCATTGCCATACTGGGCAGAATTATTACCTCGATGACGCACGGCGCTTTCTTTGGCCTTGGTTCGATTATTGCAGCAGATATGGTTGCACCGTCTAAGCGCGTGAGGGCCATTGCGTTCATGTTTATGGGGCTGACCGTAGCAAACCTTATAGGCGTACCCGCAGGTACCTGGATAGGTCAACACCTCTCCTGGCGTGATGCCTTTATGGCCATAGCCGTGATAGGGGTCATTACGGTTATCAGTATCGGAATGCTCATCCCGCACCAGCCAAAACCCCATAACCAGAGATTTGCGCATGAGTTTAACGCCTTCAGAAACGTCAACGTGCTGCTGGCAATGGGTATTACTGTTTTCGGGCCGGGGGCATTTTTTACATCAATTACCTACATCGCGCCAATGATGACGGAGCTGGCAGGATATAGTGAAAGCAGCCTCGCGTGGCTGATGCTGCTGTTCGGACTGGGATTGTTTACGGGAAACCAGCTTGGTGGCCGTTATGCCGATCGCGCTCTTATGCCGATGCTCTACATCACGCTGGCTGCTCAGGCCGTCGTGTTACTGGTATTTAACTTTACGGCGCACAGCCAGGTTATGTCAGTTCTCTGCATTTTCCTGATGGCTGCGTTTGGATTTGCGACAGTTTCACCTATCCAGAAACTGGTGATGGATAAAGCACGGGCAGCGGGTGCCCCCACGCTGGCCGCTGCGGTTAATATCGGTCTTTTCAACCTCGGTAATGCCGTAGGAGCCTGGCTGGGTGGCGCAGTGATTGCTGCGGGATTCGGTCTGCAATCGCCAAATTGGGCAGGCGCTATATTGTCTGTCATTGCACTGATACTTGCGGTGTTGTCCGGTCTTACGGATAAAACCGGGCACGCTGCAGAGATGAATTAGACGGTATTTTGACTGGCCAGTGAGAAAGTCATCTGAATCATTCACTGGCTATAACAGTTAACGCAAAAATTATTCGCACTTCACTTAACCGGTTAACTAACGTCCGCTCCTGACACAAAGCGGACGGTCAAAGTCGGTAGCGTCTGAAGCCGTTTCAGTATTCAGGATTGTTGCTGCCCTGCTTGTATCCTGATTATGGTTTGTCGGATTGTATTAAATTCACGTGCAATGGCGCTGGCACTTACCCCGGTATTAAGACGTTCTGTCTCTACATATCAACCTTAGCGGGGATTACGTCTGGTGAACAAACCTCAAATTGGGACAGGCTAAATACCGCGCATTACGCTCAGTGGATAGTAGTCTGTATAGAAAACAGGCTTAGCGTAGGATATTTTCCGTTTTCCAGGCAGCCCCTTTTAGGTTGATTTAAAAGTAACTTTACCTGTTAAATCACAGAATGTATTTCTGACTTCCTCGGCCAGCGTTACGGCTAAGGTCGGCCTGGTCATTACAGACTCCTGTGAACGCTGATTTTTGTTCATGTCTGTCCTGCACCCGGACCTTGTAGAGGCCGTGCACAACTCTCACTGGAAAGAAGTTCTTTTAAGCCGCCTGGTCGGCTACAACCGTAATTAAATAAGAGAATGCGGGCAATGTGAGGGCTTTTGCCCTCTTCTGGCTATCGGACATTTCAGGCCTTGTATCGACTGACTACTTCTGAAGAGCCTTATGTTTACGTATTTTGGCTGGTGGAAATACAGGGATCATTGCCGTATCTGGCGAGTTATATGCATCCCAGTGCCACCAGCCTGCTGTACCATAGCGGGAATTATAGATCGCCATCTTCTGGTTCTTCCTGATGACATACTCAGGCGTACCCATACCAAACACTTCCATCGGCAGATGGTTTGTTTCAGTATCCAGCAAATGAAAATCAGCAAACACATCATCTTCTTCGGAATCGTATCGAAGTGGTTTCATAAAGCTTCGTTCTTCAGCAGCCAGCTTTTCCTCGATAATTCCTTCCAGTGAGGAATCCAGTGGTATCCACCGGGAACTGACGTACATCAAAGCCATCCTCAGCACCTTTGCCTCTCTGCCTACAGGTACGTCAGTCAGGGCAATAAGGATAACCCGCTCTCCTCGTTTCCAGGCTGCATGTTCTGAGGGATGCCGTCTGAGGGTTTCTTGCCAGGTTCCGGCATCAGTTTCAAGTTTCGGTAGACCAGCAAAATCTCTGACGGGTACGTGTGTGTTTGCAACTTCGCGTTCTTCATTCCACCCGGCCAGTGAGGTAATGACGACAAGCCTCTTTTTTGCAGATGCCGCTGAAGCCAGTTTATCGCTGTTTGCCTCAGCCTGCGGTGTCGCGTTTTGAGCACCGATCAGCAAAACATCGCTCAACTGGGTGCGACCGGCACGTACGCGGCCTGCAGCCTGTTCCAGCCAGCCATGAACCGAGCCGGTGAAGCGCTTATTCTTCATTGCAGGATACCAGACGTTAAGTCCCGCCTCCGTCCAAAGAAGGCTCAACAGCCCCAGCAGTTTCATAACCGACTGTGTCTTTCCCCCCGCCTGATTACCAGGAGGTCCGTCTCCTCTTGGTTGCCGATCAACGGGGTTCTCGCCATCAAGGGAAACGGCAAGCTGTACTCTCAGTGTGCCATCGATCTCCTCTTCCACTACTCCCTCTGTATAGCTTTGTTGTCCACTAATCGAGGCTGATGAGTACCAGACACATTCCGGGAAATGCTCAATGCCACTGTTGCTGAACCGGCTGAGATGATATCTGCCAGATTCTCTTCGCAGCCGGATTGCAAACCTGCGGTCACCCGTGCCCGGACAGCAGCACTGCACGAGTGGATCATGACCGTGATGTTGTTTCAGAACGGATTGCCATGATCTGACGAATTTCTCTTCTGTCTGAAATCCCACGCTGTAAGACTTCGTTTCCCCACTACGGGTAATATTAATTTGGTACCGGTTCTTTTTCACGGTCGCCCCCTGTCGTTTTTAACTAACTTATCAGCTCCGATAAAACAGACCAGTCATAACATGAGGTAAAACAGCACTGTCCTGCCAGTTTTCTGAGCCCCTCCCCTGAATTATCTGTAAAAGGCGCGCATCCATTGCCGATAGTACTTAATCACACCAGGAGGATTCATGAGCTTACCGGAACTCAAGAAAGGAACGACAATATATGCCCTGCTTAAAGAGGCGGGTATGGAACTACAAGACTGGCCCCACGCAAACTATCCTCGCCAGAACATGAGATGGGCATGGATTGAGGGCGATATCGTTGTCATGAATATCTGGATGCATAAAGTGGAGTCGCCTGCCGCACCGGAAGGCAGCTATGTCACCCGGTACATATCCCGTGGTCAGGGTCATGTTGGCGAAGAGACAGACAGAATTTACCAGGCCGTTATCGAGCGAAACCTTCCCGTTCAGGTCATCCTGCATAAAGAAAAAAACAGTAACCTGCGAGTTCTGGACAGCGTCCAATGGAGTGCGGAATATGAACCGTCAACGGGTGAGATCACACTGACCAGAGGCAAACCGGCCAGGTATATCGATCAGAAAGGATCGGTAGACAGCACATCTGATTCCGAAGAATCACCAGCGGTTAAGCGAAGCAGGAAGTTGCGTGAGATGGCTATGGTCAGAAGCAGCGGCACGTGTGAGCTCTGTGGGAAAAAAGGATTCCGTACGCGCAACGGCGCAATCTTTGCGGAAGTGCATCACATTGTGGCCTTAAAAGATGAGGGGCCTGATGAGCTGTCTAATCTGATCGTACTTTGCCCGGATGACCATCGCAGGGCTCACCACGGTGATGATGCGGTTGAATTACAGCAGGCGTTTGTGAAAATAAGGAATACGAAAAACGGCGTGATGGCTACAGGCAGTTAGTTTTCTTTTTTAACGGTGAGGGATGTTTTGATTGTAGTGGCGACTGTTTAAGTTGCATGGCTTGGCATGGTGATCCAGATGCAATTGATGCTGTTGAGAGACTTACGGGCGAGAAGGTTGATGTCCGTTCATGTAACGTTAAAATTCAGTTATGAGCAAAAAGCGGACGTTACCGGTTCAGGGAAAAGACGCCACCAGGCTGAACATCTTTAGCTACCTTGCCAGGCGACGCCTGTTTCAGTGAACTTCCTGCCTTAGGCATTACGGGCCAGTGTCCGCATCAATGTCACCCCCTTTGTCCTGGAATTTTGACCATAATATCTAAACATACAGGTTCATTCTCTCACCATCCACCTTCTTAACGGTGAAGAAATCAACCTGTTAGCAGCCAATGTTTCCCGGAGATTTCATTTTTCTGTCATTTTTGTTCTTTATGCTGTTAGCTTCCCTACATGGATATTAACAATATGAAAATGAAAGCTATTTCTCTGGTTATTGGCTGTGCGCTCTCTTCATCAACGCTCGCGGCGCAGCCGCAGGTCGAGCGCTACATCGTCAGTTTTCCCGAAGGTACGCGCGTAAGCTACAACGGCGCGTTTGCCAGCGCGTTTCCAAATGGTTTACCGGTGGGGATCGGCTCCGGTTTGCTGTTTACCGGCAAACAGGGGGATGCGCTCACCTTCGCAACCGTCACCGATCGTGGGCCTAATGCTGACTCGCCGGATGTGGGTAAGAGAGAGGCAAAAATTTTCGTCACGCCAGAGTTCGCCCCGCTGCTGATGAATATTCGGGTGCAGAACGGCAAAGCGGAGGCCACGGACGCCCGACCGTTGCATGACGATAAGGGCAATATTAACGGATTGCCGCTGCAGGATGGCGTTATCGGATCAACCAATGAAATCGCGCTAAGCGATACGTTGAAAGTGCTGCATGGCGATAACCGCGGTCTGGATACGGAAGGTATTACGCCGGATGGCAAAGGAGGGTATTGGCTGTGCGATGAGTATGGTCCGTTCCTGATTAACGTTGATGCGCGCGGCAAGATCCTGACAATTCACGGGCCGCAGGCAGCAGAGGGAGAGAAATCGATCGCGGGCGGTCTGCCGAACGTTCTCAAATGGCGTCAGCCAAATCGTGGTTTTGAAGGGCTCACCCGCATGCCGGACGGGCGTATCATCGCCGCGGTGCAGAGCACGCTGGATATCAACGGTAAAAGTAAAAAGCAGGCGCGCTTTACCCGCCTGCTGAGCTTCGATCCGGCGACCGGGAAAACCGCGATGTATGGTTACCCTATCGACAGCGCCGCTTACGCTAAAAACAGCGACGCAAAAATTGGCGATATCGTGGCGCTCGACAATCAGCATATCCTGCTGATTGAACAAGGCAGCGACAAAGACGATGCGATGCGCAATCTTATCTATAAGGTGGATCTTAGCTCGGCTACCGAGCTTGCAGCGTTCGATAAGCCTGGCGAGTATCCGGAGTTTGACGACGAGAAAGCGCTGGCGCAGCGCGGCATTAAGCTCGCCGCTAAAACGCTGGTGGTCGATTTACGTCAACTCGGCTGGCAGCAGGAGAAGGCCGAAGGTCTGGCGCTGATCGACAATAAAACGCTGGCGGTCACCAATGACAATGACTTCGGCGTGAGAACGGTCATGCAAAATCCGGTTGAAGGTAAGAAGCGTAAGGATTATCGGGTGACCGAACAGGGGACGCTTACGGTAGATGATAAGCCGGTTGCAACGACTATCGGCGTAAAGCCGCTGAAGAAACCTGAGTCGGACAGCGAATTGTGGATTGTTACGCTGGCGGCACCGCTGAAATAAACACTCTCCTCACCCCAGGCTGCGCCCCTTAATTGCATCACTTTTTGTAAAAGAGCCGGATGCAGCCCAGTTTTGCCATCGACAGATCATTCCTCGGCGTCTGGTCACAGCGGGCTACGGGCCAGACATCGTCCGCTATGAGTCAGAAGCGGCGAGGTAGGGAATGGTAAAGCGCCCCCTGAAAACATTGTGATTTCGCGTTTTTATACAGCCTGGGCCGCCAGCAGACGCTGAGAGAATGGCTGATCGTGCTAAAAAAGCTGCGACTTCGATATCGAGCGCATCCTGTAAGTTACGATTTCACTGCAGATCGCAAGAACTCTACAAATGCGCGTACTCGCGCTGATAGATGACGATTCTGGGGGTAGAGAATCGAAAACGGGCGAGAGCGGCCTCCGTATTTTTGAAGGACCTCTACAAGGTCTCCACGCCTTAAAGCGTCTCCCACGGCAAAGCGATAGGTTTGATAAAGGCCTCCGCCCGCGTTAACCCAAGCGACAGCCCCTAACGCATCATTAAGTACACGCATCCGGCTCGTTATCTGTTTCTCGATTGAAGTACCTGACTCATCGGTGAACAGCCACTGCAGCGGGCGCCCTGTATTCGGTGATATGTACTGGATGCAATCGTGTTGATTGAGGTCATCAATACGGTATGGTTCACCTTTTTTTGCAAGGTATGTCGGCGTTCCGAATACCCCAAGCGAGGCGTCCTCAAGCTTGAAGGCGACAAGACGCGAATCTTGCAGAACGCCTAGCCTAATTGCCAGGTCAAAGCCCTCTTCAACAAAGTCGATTATTTTGTCCGAGATACTAATCTCGATATCGATCTGCGGATAAAGCTCAGTGAACTTGGGCATTAAGGGTAAAAGGCGAAACGTGCCGTAAGCAGCACTGACGCTAATGCGTAGCGGTCCGCTTGGGACGGTTTGTGAACCCGTGATCGCTCGCTCAGCTTCGGCGATTTGCTCAAGCGCCAGATGACATTCTTTCCAATAGAGCTCGCCCTCAGCTGTAAGCTTGACGGCGCGGGTGGTCCGCAAAAAAAGACGTACTCCGAGGCGCTGCTCGAGCCGACTGATCGACCGACTGACTGCGGCCGGCGTCAAACCGAGAATCTCAGCCGCACTGGTGAAGCTGCCGGTCTCCGCTGCTCTACAGAACTGTTCAATGCTGCCAAGCTGAAGTGGATTACCCGCTGCCATATTGATTACCATTTGTAATAAATGAATTGATTATTACATGGTTTATCAACCACGAACAACGCATTAAGGTACATCTACTGCTACAGCAACAACGCGACAAGGCCGCGCTACTCAAGCAGTGCACGGTTTTGGCCTACACCTCGACATACTTTTAGGAGCTACACTATGACCAGCAAACTGAACGTTTTCACTTCGCCTTCGGCTTTCCCTAACCCACAGCGCCTGCGCCTGTTCATGCATGAAAAAGGGATCGCTGATCAGTTCCAGGAGACTATTTACGACATGACGCCGGTTGGCGAACAGCGTGGATGGCGTCACTTGAAGATGAATGCCTGGGGTGAGACGCCGACCCTCGAGCTTGCTGACGGTAGCTATATCTCCGAAACTGCAGCTGTCGTCCGTTATTTGGACCAGTCCTACCCCGGCCGCAAGATTATGGGGGAGACGCCGCTGGAACAGGGCTTTGACAACATGTGGGATAACCGCATCTGGGTTCACATCCTGTATCGAATCGTCACGGCTTTCCACGTTCTGCATACCGGTCTCGGCTTCAAACTCGAACTGACGAAGAACGAAGCCTGGGGCGAACATTGCCGCAAAGAAGCATTGGCCCATGCTGCACTGGTCAACAAACATCTTTCGGACGGACGCCAATGGCTGCTGGGGGGCGACGAGCCTACTTTCGCCGACATCACGCTGGCAACCGCGATCGCGTTCTCGAAGTTCCCGGTGAATGCTACGCCGCTGGACGAACGATTCGAGTTCCTGGACGCCTACTGGCAGCGCTGGCAGCAGCGTCCAAGTTTCCAGGCTGCATATGCAGACCGTAGCAGCGGTATCCCTGAGCTCGATAACAAGGCGTGATCTAACTTTAAAGTCGCGCGAAATCCAACCGTGGATTTCGCGCAATAGAAGAGGTCTACTTAGAGGCGGTAGCGAGCAGGCGTGGTAGTCTGCTTCCGCCGAGGGTAGTCGGTTCAGTGAGATTAAAGCTAACGTCTAAAGCGTTGCGCGGCAGGTGTATAACCCGCTGCGCTTCTTCTGTCATTTTACGGATGTGTAACCTATGAACAAACCTATAAAACTGCCTGGGCTGGACCATCCGATCACGATTACGCCCGAATTTCGCCGCGTTACAGTGACGCTGGGCGGAACGGCCATCGCGGACACCACCCGAGCGCTATGCCTGAAGGAAGCAAGCTACCCGGCAGTCCTATACATCCCGCGCGACGATGTTCGCATGGAGCAGCTCGAGCGTACCGACCATGGAACGTATTGCCCTTACAAAGGGGACTGCGCTTACTACAGCATTCCAGTGGGTGGAGAACGTAGCGTGAACGCCGTATGGACTTATGAACACCCGTTTCCTGGAGCAGCACAAATAGCCTCTTACCTGGCGTTCTATCCTGACCGGGTTGACGCTATCAACGTCGCTTAGGGCGCGACAGAGCTTTTTTGCTCCTTCAGAAATCCGAACCTTGACGCGCTTCACTCCTTGTACCGTCGGTTGATTTACATGTCTGCTTTTGGCACAAAGCGGACATGCGGCAGGGCAAGGTCTGCTAAGAGCGAAAAGCGGGCATTGGCTTTCCAAACATTATTCAGGCAATCCTGAATTCTGGCTCAGCGTAGCTGGATTAAAGACTCATGCACCTGATGCATAAAAATTGCCATATAACTGGCACGCCAGCTTAGCTGCATCTGTTTCAAGGCAGAGTTCGACATCCTTACTGAATCCGCGCTGTTGAAGTTCACAGGCTGAGGAACATTTATAAAGAGGAAGCAGATTTTGCTGCTGATAAAACTGCCAGGCTGCAACCGCCGCCTGTGCTTCTGGTGAGCAGTTTCCGCACCCCATCACATCGATAATGCCGCCAGCTGCTACGTAATCTTCGACACAGGGACGGATGCTGCCATCAGGCCATCGCTCTCCACAGGGAATGATCAGTATACGTTTAAAAATGCCACATGCATTCGCAGTTGCAGACATGTTCCTGAGACAACCACTGAAAACCGCAATCCCGGTATCCCGCGCCCGGAAAGAAAGGGTCGATCCGTTAGGGGATGGCAGGACAAGCCTTTCGCCATCGCTTATGTTTTGAACAGAAACGGGCGACAGGCTGTAACCTTCACCGCTGAATCTTCTCTTCGGGCTGGCTACCTTCGCGCCGATTTTCATACCATATTCGTTTGCGGATTCATCTTTCCACGGATAGGGGTAAATGCGGGCACCTTTTTCAACAGCCAGGCTCACACAGGTGGAAAAGGACATAACGTCGACTATTACGGCGCAGTCTGCTTTTTCGGCTAAGTAATCTACAGCCGCCTGGCCCCATTCAAGGCGAACCTCGAACCCATCCTGGCTAAACCATTCCATTATTTTCTCTCGGTTAAAGTTTTTCTGTGAGTCGAATTTAACATAGCTATGTTGAGCTTCGTTTCTTTAAAACCCTAACTAACAAATGTCCGCTTTTGGCACATAGCAGTAGTGATAGGCAAAAAAGTGTTATAAGCAAGGAGCGGACATTTAGATTATGTTCAGGAGCACGATTAAAAGCATTGTTAAAGCGATTTAAACGCTTATGGCTAGTGAGTTCGAATGAATCGGGCATTCAATGACAACTGCCCGATTTTGGTAAAGTCAAAAATCGTTATCAGCCATCAATCTTGATGACGATTTTGCCAAATGCTCCACGAGAAAGGTGCTCAAAAGCTTCTACCGCCTCGTTAAAACGGTAAACCTGTTCAATTACGGGTTTGATTTGATGTTTATTGAGAAATGGGTTCATCCGATCAAAAGAGGAACGTGGTGCAACCGCAATACCCCTGATTGTCGTCTGGCGGAAAATTAACGGCATCAAATCAAGCTGTGCTGTCTGGCCAGTAAGAAAACCTACCTGAGCAATCGTTCCGGCAACTTTTGTCGCAGCGATCGACTGGTTGATACCATTGCCACCGGCGACTTCCACCGTTACGTCAGC
Organism: Pantoea sp. MQR6; assembly: GCF_022761075.1. Classification (NCBI taxonomy): domain Bacteria; kingdom Pseudomonadati; phylum Pseudomonadota; class Gammaproteobacteria; order Enterobacterales; family Erwiniaceae; genus Pantoea; species Pantoea sp. MQR6. Next base: position 250,643 of record NZ_JAKYXB010000005.1, on the reverse strand, counting down.
TCCCTTACCTTCAGTCAGTTCGAGAACTTTGCTTTCCCAATCAGGATATTTTTTATAGTTAATCCCCTCATCTGCCCCCAAGGATTTAATGCGATCGAGGTTAGCATCGTTACTGGACGTTGCAATGACGCGGGCGCCATATGCATGCGCTATTTGAGCAGCAAAAACGGAGACGCCGCCAGTTCCCTGTACCAGAACGGTTTGTCCGGGCTGCAAGTTACCAATATCCATTAGCGAGTACCATGCCGTCAGTGCAGCGATAGGAAGCGTTGAGGCTTCCTCATCTGTCATGCTGTCAGGGGCTTTTACTGCGCTATCCTCATGCAGAATCATGTATTCAGCCAGCGCTCCCGGTAACGGCATTCCAATACACCAGGCAGGTTCATCGGCAGCAGGTTCGCCATCTAACCAGCGGGAATAGAGATGTGAGTTAACGCGATCGCCTGTACTGAAACGGGTCACACCTTCACCTGTAGCAACAACGGTTCCTGTCGCATCAGAGACAGGGATAAGTGGCTTTGGAACAAGATGAGGTTCATAGAAACCCTCCACGATTGCCTTGTCCCTAAAATTAAGCGAAACCGCGCCTACTTTAACCAAAAGTTCACCCGGCCCTGGTGTAGGCGTATCAACCTCTTCAAGCTTTAAGTTTTCAACACCAAAGTCTTTCAATAACCATGCTTTCATTTCTGTCATTTCCCATAGGTTTGCATTAGATAGGACAATGATAAGAAAGACGGGCAGGGGTAAAAAGCCGCATAAAAGATTTTCAGTGTTACTGCAGGAGAAACAATCTGGATGAAATATAATCCGCATTATCACAATTTCGGCTGGAAAATAACTGCGGAGTTGAAAAATTATGCGCTCAAATATGCTTGAGTTGATGGATATTTTTGTTCAGGTCGTTGAATTGCACAGCTTCACCCGGGCCGCTGATGCTCTGCAATTGCATCGGCCTGCGGTTAGTAAGGCTGTACAGCAGCTGGAAGATACGCTGGGCGTTAAACTACTGCATCGCACAACACGCAGCCTGAGTGTAACGGCTGAAGGAGAGGAAATTTATCAGCGAGCTAAAACGCTTCTGACCGATGTCAACGACATGATGGCCTCTTATTCTCCAGGTCAGCCTCCTCGCGGGCAGCTTCGTATTGATGCCCCGTTGGCTCTAATACATAGCATTCTGATACCGGGTCTAAGCGAGTTTCAGGCTTTGTATCCACAGATTGAAATAGTATTGACGGCTTCAGATCGACTGACTGATCTGATTACAGAGGGCGTCGACTGCGTTATTCGACTCGGTGAACTGGCTGATTCAAGTTTTATTTCGCGTCGTATGGGCGACCTTCAGATGGTCACCTGTGCAGCACCGTCTTATCTGGAAAAATATGGCACGCCTCTAACGCCGGATGAACTTGATCATCATAAAGCCGTTTATTTTTTCAGTGAACACAGCCGGGATGTACAGGAATGGAAATTTGTCATGAACGGAGAGATTGTTTCACGGCGTCCAGGATACAGTATGCGGGTTAATAATTCAGATGTTCTTCTGTCCTGCGGTCTGTCGGGCCTCGGTATGCTCCACGCATTACGTACTGCATTAGAACCTTACATCGAAACCGGCAGGCTGACGGAAATTTTATCTGATTATGCAACGGTGACTAAACCGGTTTCCATCCTCTACCCTGACCGGCGCTATCTCCCCCCTAAGGTTCGGGTTTTTATCGAATGGTTCTCTGAATTATTTAAAAAGTACCATCAGCGTTAACGGCAACGATTAACATCTGCACTGGCAGTAAATGCTGAGCATTTTTTTAGATATGGACAACGTAATGCATGCAGCCATTCAATTCAGAAAACGGAAACGTCATAGCCACGGCTGTAAATAACAGCCTGGATACGATTATAAATATGATGCCGCTATGGAGTCGGGCTTTTCGCGAGGCGCTGCTCTTAGTAAGCAAAATAGATCAGATCACGCCAAAGTTCAGACGTAAAGTGAGTGTTATTTTTAATAATAAGAACATATTTCCTGTGCTAGTTTACCCACTTCTGCGTTTTTGAAAATTGTACTTGCACAGTGAGCATCAGGACTAGCGTGCATTGATCCAACATTGGTGAGTATGGCAAGTGCACAGTTTGTTTTTTCATACCACCATACGCAGGCGCTGGCACCAAGAACGTTTCCACCGTGACCTATGGCTGTGCCGTAATCAGTATCCATTCTAAATAAACTTAATCCCATTTCAGCATTATCGGCTGGCATCCACTGTTGCATTTCTTTCATGCTTTTGGGATTGAGCAATTCACCGTTTTTGAGCGCCAAAATAAAATTAACAACATCCTGTGCAGTAGAAACGATCCCTCCGGCCGCCCACTCTACAGAGAGATTGATCGCGGAAACATCCAGAATATTGTTAGGCTCAATCTTAAAATAGTCTGAAACTCCGGCTTTTTTAATAAAATGAGGATCCAGCCTGTGGAATCTTTTGGAAGAATACTGATTTTCTAAAGAGGCAACCGATTCAAGAGAGGTGCTTTTCAGCAAAAGCGGATTAATAATTCTTTTATATAACTCCTCTTCGAGGCTATTAGAAGTAAGTTTTTCGATCAACAGACCTAATAAAGTGAAATTACTATTAGAATAATGAAATGCTTCTCCTGGAGCACACAGCGGTTTTTTACCCCGGATATAGTCGAGGTTTTCCTGTGGCAGCCAAATCTTTTCCGGTTTGACCCTCTTACCGCGAGCATCATGAATCCATGAGTGCTGATCTTCCCAGCTGGGTATACCTGAATAATGCGAGAGTAAATGCCTTACAGTCACGCTTTCTGCATTTGCGACGTCTGCAAGGACATTTTTGTCCAGCCAAGTAGATATAGGTTCATCGAGAGCGAGATAATTTTCCTCGTTTAACTGGAGAATTAACACTGCAACAAAAATCTTGGTTATGCTGCCAATACCAAAAATCATTTCTGGATTGTTTTTAATTTTATTTTCAGCATCAGCATAACCCACTCCATGCTGCCATATTGTTTTGTCTCCTTTGCCAATAGCCATAGTAAGGCCCGGAAAGGTTTTCAATGCCATCTGATTAAGCAGATTCATTAACGCAATTTCACAAGGACTCATTCTCTCCATTCCTTTATTTTATCTATTATTTTATCTATTCCACTGCGTACAGTAATTTTAAGCCACCAGCAGGTAAATACCGTTCGTCAGCGAATCAATTTAATCACCCCCGCTTTCTTAACTGCTCTCACATCCTTTTGTGATCAACAGGCTCAGGCCCTCGAAATGCCCGGCGCCATTCGCTTGGGCTGACACTGAATCTCGCTTTAAAACTCTGGCGAAAAGAGATGGGCGACTGAAAACCAGCCATTTCAGACACGCTTTCAATACTGCTATCCGTTGTTTCCAACAGTTCCTGGCTTCTTTGAAGGCGCTCCGCGTTCAGCCATTCTCCGAGTGTCGTTCCGGTTGCCTTGGAAAAATGACGCGTCAGCGTTCTCCGGCTCATATTGGCAAATCCAGCCAGCGAGTCGAGATCGTGCGGCTTGTCCAGATTGCGACGCAGGTATTCAATCAGCTCGTTGATTTTGCTGTCTCGCGTCGAGGCCGGGACCGGGCGTTCAATAAACTGGGCCTGCCCGCCCTCCCGGTAAGGTGGCACAACCATTCTTCTTGCAACGCGGTTGGCAATTGCAGAACCGTAATGGTTACGAATGATATTCAGACAGCAGTCAATACCGGCCGCCGTGCCTGCAGAGGTAATAAGACGTTCGTCGCTGGTATACAGCGAGTTGCTGTCAAGATGAACGGCAGGAAATCGTTTGATGAAGTCCTTTTCATATTCCCAGTGTGTTGCAGCACGGTGCTGATTAAGTAAGCCTGAATAGGCCAATACGTAAGTGCCTAAACAAAGACCCACCACCTCAGCGCCACGCTGCCATGCGCTTATCAGCTTATCCAGCAGAGCCTGCGAGGGTTTTTCATCAGGATTATGCCAGTAAGGCACAATGATGATGTCTGCAACGTCAAGCTGCTCAAGTCCGTGCTCTACGTTGATGGACAGCCCAATATCAGAGAGCACTACACCGGGTTTTTCGGCACAGATTTCCAAATGAAATAAGTCTGGCTGCGGCATCGACTGCCCAAAAAGAATACAAGGTACTGAAAAGTGAAACGGGCTAAATCCAGCCGTGGCGATCACGGCAACCGTCAGAGCAGACATGAAAGTCACCTTACCGTAAAGAATAACTACCGGCTTACCGGCAGATAAGTCACTGATAGTTTAGTTTAAAGAGGGGAACAGATAGCACTGCGTGAGTGTATGCTCCCCTCAACCGGGCGGAAAGCGCTATTAGAAAGCCATTGTCTCACCGTCTGCCGGAATAAGAACTTTATCCTGAATGCCGTGCTCAAGCGAAAACTCGCGCAACTCAGCGCGGGTGAGAAGACAGTGATTTATTGATTCCATGTGCGAGGCCACGACGGTCGCAGTTGGCAACATCTTAAGCGTGCGCAATGTGTCTTCTTTGCCCATGATAATCGGTCCGTAAAGATCGTTAACAGCATAGCCAGTGTTAAGCACCACAACCTCCGGCTGGAAACGCTGCAAGCTTCTTACATAAGGTTTAACCCAGACGGTATCACCTGCAATATAGAGCGTTTTCTCATCATGATGTGTGAAGACCAACCCACACGCATCGCCTAGCAAATCGCCCCACAGCGCATCGGCATATAATTCGTTACTGCCGTGTTGACCATCGGTTTTATAAATAGTCAGCCCATCGACAAAATGATTTTCTTCTTTCAGAACACGCATATTAAGAAAACCCTGCGAGCTAACCAGCGCTGCGTCACTCTCGTTCTGCGTATAAACAAGCATGTTTTTAGGTACTGCCTGCTGCGCCGCTTCGTCCCAGTGGTCGGTATGTGTATGTGTCAGGATAACAGCATCTACAGACAGTAAACTCTCAACATTAACCGGCAAGGAAACCATAGGGTTGCGAAGATGGGGTCGTGCATTCCCGGCAAAGCCATCCCAGGCTTCTTTCTCTGCCAGCATCGGGTCGATAAGGAACTTTTTACCGGCATATTCCAGCACAAGCGTAGCATTGCGAATTTGTGTTAATTTCATTTATTACCCCAGTGATTAATCAGATTCAGGCTCAGCCCTGTATGTGTTGTGGTACCGCAGCTGCCTGCGAGATGGCTTACTCTAAGAGGAAGAAGGGAGGATACGTGACAGGCTCTCAGGCCATTAGTCGATGAAATCGGGTCAATATCAGTGGTCCGTTTTTGCCGCGCATTTGTAAACAAGCAGCAGGCTATACAAGGTGATTCGTGTTATTCCTGAATCAATAGCAGCGATTGCGGTCAACGATCATGAAGACTTAACAGAGCAAGGGGAAAGCTTGCGTTGAGTTAAATTGATTAATTTATCCTCAGTAAATATCTATTGATCACTCAGAAGAAAAATCTTCTTGCCTAAAGACAGCGTTTTAGATAATTATTTAGGAAATGATTATTCTATAAATAGATTGTGATAGTTCATGCCAAAATCGTTTGCAGTAAAAATCCGTGGTTGGACACGGCTTTTCAATAAATATTGATTTTTAAAATCAATTAATTGCGCTGATTTCCTTAGCGGATTACTCAGCAGTGGAAGGGATCCATACAAATTGGTTTGCTTTGAAAAAGCGATGCCTCACCCACTAACCGTTTACAAACATCCGGAATTAATAATGCAAAAATTTGATATGCCCTCTGCGCCAAAAGGATTCGAGCACAAATTTGTGCGCGTCAATGATTTGAGATTCCATTACGTTGATGGGGGCGCGAATACGTCAGAAACTATCATTCTACTCGCCGGCTTCCCGGAATCTTGGTATGCGTGGAGGCATGTTATGCCCACGCTCGGTGAGCAGTTTCGCGTGTTAGCGATTGATTTACCCGGACAGGGAGACAGCGACAAACCTTTAGATGGCTATGATACACAGACCGTTGCAGAACGCCTTCATGATGCTATCGCCTCGCTAGGTCTGGATAACTATCATCTTGTCGCTCACGATGTGGGTGCCTGGGTCGCTTTTCCCTATGCATTAACTTTCGGTAGCGAAGTCAGCTCCTTGGTTTTAATGGATGCGGGCATACCCAGCGTCACAATGCCGGAGTTTCTTCCCACTTCTTCTGATAAATCATGGAAAACATGGCACTTTTCATTTAATGCTCTGCCAGATCTTCCCGAAATTCTTTTACAGGGACGGGAGCGTGAATATCTCGCCTGGTTTTTCCACGAGAAGACCGTCAATCCTCATTGCTACTCTGAAGAAACGTTAGATGAATATGTTCGTATTTTCAGTGCGCCAGGCGGTATGCGAGCAGGATTGAGTTTTTATCGGGCGGCCGCAATGTCTACATCTCAGAATAAATTATTGCTGAGCACAAATAAGTTGACCATGCCGGTACTCGGATTAAGTGCGGACCAGGGATCGATTCCGGACATCGCAGCTGCGGTAAGACCCTACGCAACAAACATCAGAGGCGATTTGATTAAGAATTGCGGGCACTTTCAGCCAGAAGAGCAGCCGCAGGCAGTAACAAATGCTGTTCTTAAATTCATTGAAGACGTTAAAGCGCATGAATAATTAACACATTATGCAAAAGCTGAGGCAGATTATGTGGGCGGTTACGAGGCGGGATTAAGGCATTTTTTTGATCAGCCTGCGCATTGCTTTCCCGGTCACAGACGACGATAAGGCATTGTTCCGAACTGACAACAGACGACATAAAGCAGGCTGCTGCCAGGATACGGGCACCTGCAAACCGAGATGCGCTCATCAATCATTTCATGGCAGCCAGCGGCCTGCTCAGCCATGATTATGTTGTTGCCTGCAACCGTACCCTAACTCCCTAAATGCACCGTTACTCCCAAGAATCATTGAAGAGAGGTATTGATGGCTAACGTATTTATCATTGGTGGTGCTGGGAACATAGGTTATCGCCTGTCATCCCTGCTCGCAAAAAAAGGGCACACTGCTCGCCCGCTTTATCGCAAAGATGACCAAGAGCCGTCGTTGCGCCAGATTGGTGCCGAGCCGGTAAAAGGCGACCTGACGAAACTGGATACCGGATCACTTGCATCGCTGATGGCAGGAAGCGAAATTGTGGTTTTTTCAGCCGGTGCAGGGGGAAAAGGCGGAGAGGAAATGACGAATGCTATTGATGGCGAGGGGTTAAAAACCGCCGTTGCCGCTGCAAGCCAGGCCGGAATCACGCGCTTTTTGCTGGTCTCCGCATTCCCGGAAGCCGCCAGAGGAAAAGGCCTTCCGGCTAGCTTTGAGAATTACATGCGCGTCAAAAAGATGGCAGACGTCGCGCTTGCGGAAAGTGAACTGGATTGGGTGATTTTACGGCCCGGAACGCTGACTGATGAGAAAGGTAGCGGACTTGTTCGTGCCGGCCTGGCGATCCCCTATGGCGATATTTCCCGTGATGATGTCGCGATGACACTGCTGGAAATCATAGAACAGCCTGATGTCAGCCGCATCATTATTGAACTGACGGGTGGAAGTGTACCCGTGCGTGAAGCTATGCAGCGGATGGCAGCGCGATAAAATGTGCCTTCCGATGTCGCCACCAGCAAGTATCAGTCTGCTCCTGCATGGAGCAGACTGACGGGTTGGCAGCGCCCTTTTACAGCAGCTTGCTAAGCTCGCTAGTGTCATTTTCATTGCGCCCAAGTGCAGCAATTCGCGAACCGATCCGGTTTGATAAACCCTCATTGGGGCTTCAGTTCCCACAATGAGCGATCCCTAAATAAGAACAGGGATGCTGCTGCGCTTTGGGTGATTTAACGCATTAGCGATATCGCTCTACCAAATTAATGATCAGTAAAGTGAGCTCCTGAAGACCTTCCTGTTGAAGAATATCGCCACAGACAACCGCATTTGAAATGGCGTCCGCCGCACCCAGCATTCCCCACAAACTTGATTGTGGGATGCCGGCTGGTTTAACAAACTCAGCAAACCAGTTGCGAAATTTTTCCATAAAGTCGCGCTGATATTTGAGCTTGATTTCAGCAAGTTCTGGCGTGCTATCCAATGCTGACAGCACATCAGGGATTTCACGCCCTTGCGTCAGCACGCAGTCAACATAGCGTGATGCCACTACAGCTGCCTTCTCTTCCAGGCTGTTGTCCGCAGCAGCCATTGCGGCATCGATAATCGCAGTCTGTCGCACATCAAAATCTTCATAAAGGGCTACCAGCAAGCCTTGCCGTGACTTGAAATGGTCATAAACCACTGGCTTACTCACACCCGCTTCAATGGCCAGACGTCCCAACGCTAACGCATCAGTGCCTTCATGGCGCACGAGATTCCAGCCTACGGTAAGTAATTGTTGTCGCCTTGCCTGATAAGTCATGCGCTGACGAGGAGCCTGGATCATGCGGGTTCCTTTTGTTCAAAAAGCCGCTCGCCAAGGTTATATGCCAGAGCGTAATGTGAGTCAGGAAAGTTTTTATCCGACGCTAACAGTAATTCACTGGTCACTACCGGCGCACCGCAATAGCCAAAAATTCCGTGGTCAATTTGCGTGCGCATACTGCCGAAATAACCGTGGCGAACATAGGTACGCTGGCTCGCTGCGCCCACCGCAATCAGATGCACCTGTAAATGTTCAAGCTTCTTGATAACATTCTGGCCCGTATCGTCGTACGCCCAGCCTTGTGTAAACACTCTATCAATCCACCCTTTTAGCAGGGCTGGAAATGACCACCAGTAGATTGGATAAACCAGTATCAGTGCATTCGCGCGATCTACGCGCACCTGTTCGGCAATGACATCAGCAGGTGAAGCTAACTTGCCCTTAAATTGGTCGAAATCCGCTTGATTGAAACGAGGATCAAACTGTTCAGCTGCTAAATCAGCATGCTCAACGGTGTAATTGCCGCTGGCAACAACGCCTTTGGCCAAGTGTGATGCCACCGTTTGGGTATGTGAATTGCGATCAGGATGGGCAGTAACGATCAGTGCGTGCATGTCGGCAATCTCCGTTAAGGCATTACCTACTAGTAGTAACCTACGATTGGTAGGTTGTCAAACCACGTCTCAAACAGCAAAGGCTAAATAAACGCTGTTTTTCTTTTATCCCCGACAGGCTTGATGTAAAGCAGCAGCGTTGATTTAGGGCAATTTCGCCCTATTCAGATAGGTACAGAACATTATTATCAGCTGTTCCTGCAACTGACTGTTGAGAAGCTCTGGTCGATTGCGGTCAAAAAAAGTCCGCACGGTTCCAAAAAGCACGTTCAATAAGGTCACGTTGAGAGAGGAAAGGTTCTGAAATTTCGCATCCGATGCTGAAGCAAGCATCCCTTCACTGGCTACCTCAATGCGCCGACACATGCTTTCAACAATATCACTCACGTCGATTTCAGCAGCTGCGCGATAAAGTGCGCAGGTAACGTCATAACGTTCTGTTTTAATGTTGATGTATTCACTGATAACGCCCTGAACCATTTGGGTATACGGGGCGCCCTGCAACGTCTCACATACTTTTTCAATTCGTCCGGCGAGATGGTCTAAATAGTGATCGTTCAATGCAAAGAACAGCGCCTGCTTGTTAGGAAAATATTGGTAAAGCGAACCCACCGACACCCCTGCCCGCTCGGCTACTCGCGTAGTGGTCAATTGCGAGGTTCCAGTACTCAGTAAAACCTGAATAGTGGCTTCGAGAATAACGTCGACGGTAGCAGCTGATCTTCTCTGGCGCGGTGATCTACGCGGGTTATAGCTGGACAAGGTTTTCAACGTCATACGCGAATTCTTTTTAGTGAAGGATTCTTCATATTATAGAGGACACCCTCTTCACTAATAAATCTAAAGGAGTAAGCGATGACCGTTTCACTTGCGCTGGTCACGGGCGGCAACAAAGGTATCGGCTACGAAATCGCGAAACAGCTGGCGCTGGCGGGTACCAAGGTATTACTTGGGGCACGCAATTCAGCCCGCGGGCAGGCGGCGGCTAATACATTGATGAACGAAGGACTTGATGTTTCATTCCTTCAAATTGATATTTGCGACGGTGAAAACATCGCTGCGGCGGCGGAACACATCGAAAATGCATACGGTCGTCTGGACATTCTGGTTAACAATGCCGGCATTGCAGATGCCCGTGATGGTTTACCGGGTAGCACTTCGCCAGACACAGTACGTCATGTACTTGAAACCAATTTTATCGGACCGCTGGCTGTTACCCAGGCGATGTTGCCTTTGCTGCGTAAGTCATCAGCCGGGCGTATTGTGAATATCTCAAGTAGTCTTGGTTCGCTTACGCTGAATAATGATAAAGAGTCACCGTTTTATAATGTGAAACTTATAGGCTATAACACGTCAAAAGCTGCACTTAACATGCTGACTATTCAGCTCAACGCAGAACTGAAAGATACCGCGATAACCGCTGTCTCGGTTTGCCCCGGATTAGTTAATACTGATTTAAGCGGGCATTTGGGCGACCGCACGCCCCATGAAGCAGCGGCTTTCCCGGTCCGTCTAGCTTTGCAAACGGCGCCAAATAATGATGCCGCGTTTCAGAATGAAGCTGTCGTGCTGCCCTTGTAACTCTCTGACTGTATCCGTGATGCTTTTCCGTATTAATCACCGCTCACAAGTCTTTAGCTTTCCACATCTATGGATAACAGGAAAATCTGCTGCTACCCACGGTAGTTGGGAAATATCACTATGATATTCACCTGTTTTGAGGCAGTTCAGATCGGGCAAAAGGCTCCTTACGGAGCCTCATAGCATAAAGTGTATTAAAAGCGGTTTTGAAAAGAGTGAAATAACTGGCCGGATTCCCGGCCAGAATGGGGATGCAAGCCTGTTTATTGAGAACTTTTGGTGATATTCACAGGCTGTCTGGTATTTATTTGGCCATCATTTGGTGTATCGAATATATTTCGGCACACGGCGCTATTACCCCAACACTGCTCGTAAACGTGTCCCGTAAGCTCTTCGATAACGGCGCGAGCTTCGGGGTCAATTTCACTGATTTTCCCCCCTGCTTTTATACGCGACACTTCGTTGAGAACCACCAGATGTGTTTTGCGATTTAACTTCATTTGATAGCTGAAAACCATCGACATAAAAGCAAGGCTGATCACGCCAATGCCAAAGACCATGGCTATCGCCGTGACAGCACTTTCAGGCTGGGTATGGGATTTAGACTGGAAACCGTAAAAACTCAGGATTGCCCCCATTGCGAAGACAATGACCGAACGCATTAACCTTCCTGAGAAGGTCATCGCTCCAGCATAGATGCCCTCACGACGGCGGCCAGTAAATACTTCATCAATATCTGCCAGGAATGTGTAAACCGTCCAGGGAATGTAGTACACACCGCCGGTACCGATACCGAAAATCACCGTGATAGTTAACATGGCTACAGTGACATACTGTTGCGGTAGTTTAAGGAAATGCAGCAGGCTATAACAAATAACGGCGAATACAACAATACAGAGTGCCCAGATATAAGGTTTACTGAAACCGTGCTTTACACAGATACCGATAAAGATCGCTGTAGAGAATAATTGAAGAATGGAATTAAGGCTGTTAAGCCCAGCTACCATGGCGGGATCGTACTGTAATACGAATATTATAAAATAGGTGAAGACCGAGGCAAATAGCCACTCTGCACCAAAACCGCAAAGGTACATTCCTAAGTGCTTACGAAAAACGCGCAGATGAAAGGTCGATTTCATGTCCCGCACCAGCGTTACTGCTGTTTTCGCTAAACCTATTTTCTTCTCTTCGGCTATCGAGGTTTCTTCTACTGGCCGTTCCCACGAATAGAAATAGAGTAACCCAATAGCGATAAACAGAATGACGCCATAGGTTAAAGCGGTAAAAAAGAAGGGCTGCGCAGAGTCTTTGCCATAGATCAAAATGAACTGGCCCGGGATTAAAGCAGCCAGGAAGTTAGCTATCTTACCGAAAATGGCTTTGTAACCGGTAAGTTTAGAGCGAGCGGAAAAATCGGTCGTCATTTCTGTCGCCAGCGTTTCATACGGCACCATCACCGACGTATAAATCAGCTCGAATAAAACATAAGTAGATAAGTAATACCAAAAGCCAAAGCCCTCTATCCACAAGAATGGATAGAACATCATCAGTGGTATGCCGAGTAAAATGAAAAATCGACGTCGGCCAAAACGTTTGCCAAGTCGCGTTTTACCAAAATTATCAGAAAGATAGCCCATCAAAGGATTACTTACGGCGTCAATGATGCTTGCGACAGAGAAAATAACTGAAGCCTGTAAAAGCGTCAGCCCACAGAAGGTGGTGTAAAAATACAATAGCCAGATGCCGGCGATAGCCAGAGCCCCGCTACCGAGTAGATTCCCTCCTCCGTAAGCAAGTTGATGTCTGAATAGAATTCTTTTTTCTACGTTCATCCTGATACCCACCCAGATAGCATTTGTAATATGAAACACTGTTTCATTTTTATTGATAGAGGGCTTTATATGTCAATCTGTGATCGATAGCTGTGAATGACTTCACATTAAAGAGATTGTTAAACAGTACCTATGGAATGAATCTTTCGTCATTGATAGCTAAATCATCGACTATTCATGTTCAGAGCGAAGCATATAAGTGAGCTGATCCCAATCATTACGGTTATTGAGGGAATAATTTCTACAGGAGAGCAGGATTTAGAAAGAAATAACGCCACGAAAATATTGCTATTGAATCAGTTTTAGGTCGGTACAAATAATTATTTGAAATGTGATCAACTCTACATTTTCAAGGGTGATTAGCGTCTCATGGAGCAAATCGTTAATGTATCATTATAAAAATGAAACGATGTTTCAATTTAAATTATATGAATTAGCCTATTTATTTCAGTGAGTTAATGTAAAGCCACTCATGGAGAACATCATGGCCAAGGGTTCAAGCATTCAGTTTAACTTCTCTACATTTAAGGATCCGAAAACCGGCGCCTCTGTTACACGCTTAACGCCTCCCGATGTCCTGTGCCATCGCAATTATTTCTATCAGAAATGTTTTACCAACGAAGGTAATAAAATACTTTTTGCGGGTGAATTTGATAAAAATCGCAACTACTATCTTCTTGATTTAAGATCGCAAAAAGCCGTTCAACTCACAGAGGGGAAAGGTGATAACACTTTTGGCGGCTTCCTTTCACCTGATGATAAGTTCCTTTATTACGTTAAAAACGAACGTAATCTATTACGCGTTAACTTAGATGATTTAAGTGAGGATATTGTTTACCAGGTTCCAGATGAATGGGTTGGATACGGTACTTGGGTAGCAAACAGTGAATGTAATAGTTTAGTAGGCATTGAAATCAGCCGTGAAGACTGGAAACCGCTGTCTGACTGGACCATATTCCAGGCGTTTTATCACAGTAATCCACACTGTCGTCTGCTAAAGATTGATCTACTGAGTGGCAAATCGAAGGTAATACATGAGCGAAATGAATGGCTAGGACATCCCATTTATCGGCCGTTTGATGATAATACCGTCGCATTTTGTCATGAAGGACCTCATGACCTTGTTGATGCACGCATGTGGTTAATGGATTCAGAGGGCAATAATGTCCGTAAGGTAAAATCACATGAGTCCGGTGAAAGCTGTACACACGAGTTTTGGGTGCCTGACGGATCGGCGCTGATTTACGTGTCGTATCTTAAAGGTCAGCATGACCGATATGTGCGCCGCTATGATCCGGTCACTCACGAAGATACGTGCTTGATGAAGATGCCTGCATGTTCGCATCTAATGAGCAATGAAAACGGCACAATGCTCGTCGGCGATGGCTCTGGTACTCCTGTGGATGTACAAGACACTACCAGCCATACGATTGAAAATGATCCGTGGTTATATTTATTTGATGTTAAAACACGCCAATATACGCCGCTTGCGGCACATAATAGTTCATGGCGCGTTCTAGATGGCGATCGCCAGGTTACTCATCCTCACCCTTCTTTCTCCCCAGATGATCGTCATGTCCTGTTCACCACAGACTATGAAGGATTACCTGCGTTATACCTGGCAGAAATCCCTGATGCGATGCGTCAAGCTCTCAGAGAGTAACAGCGACAATCAGGTTAAGCTCACTCAAACCAATGGCGACGGTCATCACCGTCGCGTTTTGGTAGAGAATAGATGTTATGGATGAGTTACCCGCTGACATCTCTCTGCTTTTAAGCGAATTTAATCAACACCATGCCCACTAATAACAATCCCACGCCTAACCAGCCTCGGGAACTCAATCGTTGCCCGAATAAAATCCAGCCAGCGGCGACCGTAGCGACCAATCCGAAACCGCCCCAAAGCGCATAGGCGACAGACAAATCGATGCCTTTTACGGCCTGAGCCAGCGCACTGAACGCGGTCAATACTGCGATAAGTGACAATACACCATACAAAGGGCGGCGAAAGCCATGGGAAAACTTCAGAAAAACATTCGCTATGATCTCTAATCCAATCGCCAAGGCTAACCAGGCAATATGCACCCAATCAAAGGTGGCCATGTTGTACCTCCTTGTGCGCTAGCGTGCCAGATTTAATCAATACAATGCCCGCAACCAGCGTCAGCAATCCGGCGATTTTCATCGCGGATAATGCTTCCTCAAACAGCATTACACTAAACAGAGTAATAAACAGAATGCCAACACCTTCCCACATTGCGTATGCCACACCCAGCGCAATGCGCTTAATGGCAAACGACAGGAAAATATAAGAAAGCGCGATCATCACTAACATAAAAATATAGCCTGCACTGCCACCATTAACAGTGGCCCATTTCATTGAAACGGTGCCAATAATTTCCGACGCAATTGCCAGCGCTAATAAAATCCAATAGAACATGATTTCTCTCCTAAATGAGAAATAATGGCCAAGCACGCGAAAAAAGGCGCATTAGCCCAGTTAAATTTAAAAAAATAAAAGGAGAGAAAGGAACTACAGTGCGAAACGCCAGTGCTGATCGCAGATCAGACGGTTTGAGCCAGAGAGAAATAAAGAGAGTTGAGCCATCATTGAAGCGAACATTTTGTCCATAATTTTACAACTTATCCACGTTGTTGCTTTTCGTCAGTGTGGATGAAAAATTGTCCTCTGTCGTTATACACGCGCTTATTCTCGCATAAGTGAAATTATATTTTAAGGGATTTTCATTTCTTTACGTCAGTTCGTTTAATAATCTGCGCATTGGTTTCCTGCTTCCATTCTAATTAACCAAACTGAATAATAAACATTAAAATTCTAACATCCTTAACATTCAGGCATGTTAAATAAAATTTCAATAACAAGAAGGCTCAGGCGACGTCAAGTCATGCCACAACACACTACGATCCTTGCTTTATGTTCAGTACTTATCAAGCGCACGAACAGGGTGACGTTAGAAACAGGTCAGCCTGACACGATTGATAGTTTTTCATCTTAAAGACAGTTTCCCTACGCTAAGCTTGAGCGACGCCGTTGACCCCGGCTTTAACCTGAATTTCTGCACTGGCTCTGTTCACCAAACAGGGCCAGTGCAGCAGGTCGCGCAACGTTTCAGCGAAAATCCACAACGCAATATCTTGTATAGGCTGAGGCGTCCTAATAGGCGTTTTTTCAGGATATGCAGGGCATCACGTCCAGATTGCATAAGGTTGAACAACCCGTTTTTGCCAGCACTCAGGTATGACCGAAATCCGCCTTAATGTCGCTTTTTTAGCGAACGTTACTTAGGGACATAAGAGAGATAACCCGCCACACCGCCCTTCCCGCCATCTTTAGGATGATTATTCCCATCACTTACAATGACCGATGTAAAATCAAACGGCGATATCCCTTTAATGCAGGCAACATTGACACCAAATTTTTCAGGATCAGAACGGCTCTGATGAAATGTATAGATGCCGCAAACTGAACAGAAATAATGTGCAACTTCTCGACTATTAAAGCGATATTCAGTGAGTTGGCTTCGCCCCTCTGTTACTTCTACGCCTGCGGCATAGACAACCACGGCACCACGCATACGGCAAAAAGAACAGTTGCAGCGCCGGACTGAGTCAAACCCGTCGATCAGTTCCACAGTGAAAGCGACCGCACCACAATGGCACTGAGCAGACATTTTATCTGGCATAGCAATCTCCCGGTGATGTTCGGTGAAATTATTCGAAACGCCATAACAGGGCTTACTTCTGTAGAATTGGCGTTTTACCTAATAATCTTATGCTGAGTAAGGCAAAAGATACAAACGTTATACTCACGTGTTCACGTTGCAGACGTAGCGTTACTATCTTTTAGCGCCGTATTAATCTTATACCTTTTGTGCTGGCAACTATCTGTATTCATAGAATTCCTGGTATAAAACATTTTTCGGTCAGAGTTAAAATATGAAAACTCTGTTTTTTGCCAGAAATAGCATGGGATTTAATAAATCTTAGAAATTATTATTATATAGCTCATGCCTTATATAGGATTTTTCATTGATACCCGTTTGTACGCCTGTGTCTCTCATCAATATAACCTCAGATGGGCAACTATTGTGAAATTAATCTTTGGCATGATTTTCAGGTAATTTATAAAAAATAATCCAATGAGAAATAAGATAATCACATGGCATTGAATTATGATGTTAGATCTGTGATACAACCCTGTTTATAAAAATCCAAACAGCGTCTTATAAAAAAGATAATCTCTTAAGATGTGATATCGGGAATGTCGAAGCGATCGCCACGCGTGGTAGGTTGAGAGATAACAATAAACTCAACCGGGTTATTTGAATCGTTTCTGGCCTGATGTTTTGCCTCGGGAGGGATTTCAATTCCCTGCTGGGCTCCGATCGCATGTTTCTCTCCTTCCAGTTCCATTGTCAGGACGCCTTCAAGAACGAAAAAAAATTGTCTCGATACAGCGTGATAGTGCCTTTTTTCTTGTGTACCGGCAGGCATTTTCTCATGAATAACGAGCATATCCTGGTGTTTGACCAAATACCATCCGTCGCACTTATCACCCCAAACGTAGTGCTCTGCATTATCCTTAGAAATCATATTCACCTTAATTATGTCGAATTTTCATTTCACAAAATCAGTGTTTGCGCTAAACATCGAAAGCCTGAACGTCCCCGAAATGCCAGCGTATTACTAAGAGTCTTTCTTCAACGTTTAACCGAAACAGCAAAATCCTTGTTCTTAAGCGCTTACGCTGGCCAGGCCTGCATAGCAGCCTGAACGACCAAATCGAGTTCGGCGCGTTCTGCACCATCCACCGCAGCAACCGAAAGCCCTTGTAGGACCGTTGCATAAAAGCGGGCGAGCGCAGCCGAATCTACAGTAAGCGGCAGTAATCCCGCCTCCACGTCGCACAATATACGTTGCTCCAGCGCCTCGCGTAGTTCCGCTCTCATCGTGCGCAACTCCGCTGCGATATCCGCGTTTTCTACGCCAACCATGAGCATTCCGCTGGAAATCATACAACCAACCGGTTTACCCGGCTGCGTCACCGCTTTAACGCCGAACGCCAAAACGCTTTGTACCGCTGAACGGGCAGAAGGCATCGCCGCGATCTCCTCTACGGTTAGATTGCCCGCGGCATAAAGCCGCAGAGCACTTCGATAGAGATCAGCCTTGCTGCCAAAGGCATGGTAAAGACTGGGCGGCGCTATACCGATCGCCTGACACAAATCGGTTATCGATACGCCTTCATAGCCATGCCGCCAGAAGAGATTCAAAGCAATGCTGAGCGCGTCGTCCCGGTCAAACGTGGACTTGCGACCACGGGATTTCGAATCAGCGGTGGGAGAGGTATTCGTTGTCATTTGCGCATTATATCTGCTTGACACCTCTGCGCAAGAAAGTATTGTTTATCGCTCACTAAACAATAAGGGCGCCTCAGTGCCCGCGCCACATTTTGAAAAAGGATGAAGATTTTATTATGAATGATCAGCAGGTTGTGATTATTGGCGGCTCAGAAGGGATTGGTCTTGCCGTCGCTAAAGCCGCCACCGCACTTGGCGCACGCGTGCTAGCCGTCGCAAGGACAAGGGAAAAACTCGAGGCCGCACAAAGAGCTGTGAATGGGCTGGAAATCCAGGTCGCTGACATCAACAACACAGAATCCCTTCAGGGCCTCTTTGCTCAGCTCCCTTTTGTCGATCACGTTTATATTGCTGCGGGTAGCACCAAAGTAGGCAGTCCACTTGAAGCTGAAATCGGTGATTTTCGACATAAGTTTGATGAACGTCTTTGGGGCTCCGTTGAGGTGGTGCGTGCTGCGCATGGTCTTATGCGGCCTGGTGGATCATTTACATTTACCGGTGGGCTCTCATCAGACCGCCCCGTCAACGGCGCATGGGTATCTGGCATTGCCACAATGGCAACTGAACAATTGGCGCGCGTGCTGGCGCTGGAACTCGCTCCCCTTCGCTTTAACGCCGTTGCACCCGGTTATACGGACACGCCAATGTGGGACACTATTTTCCCAGAACTCGGCGTGCGAGTACTCGATGAGGTCGCAAAGAAAAATCCCGTTCCTCGTCTGGTAACTGCTGATGAAGTGGCACAGGCGGTGTTGCTCCTTATGCAGAACAAAGCCATCACCGGTGAAACCATTCATGTGGATTGCGGAGCCCGCCTGGTCTGATCCCCTCTAAAAGCCATCAATGCTTTAAGCCATGCCGATAGATTTCGCTGAATGGAAGGAAGGAGAAGACAGCATGAATATTGAGAGTTTCGAACACCTCAGGGTAGTAGCTGGCGACATTAACATTCATGCCGTGATTGGCGGTAGTGGATCGCCACTTGTGCTGATTCACGGTTTTCCGCAAACGTGGTGGGAATGGCGTCACATGATGCCGCAACTTGCTAAACGGCACACTGTCGTGGCCGTTGATCTTCGCGGAGCCGGGCATTCTGAGAAACCTCAGGGCGGATATGACAAGCACAGCATGGCCAGTGATGTTCACGCCGTTATGACAACATTGGGTTTTACGAAATATGCAGTCTGCGGTCATGATATTGGGGCGATGACGGCTTTGGCGCTTGCCCTGACGCAGCGGGATGCCGTTACGCACCTGGCCGTGTTGGATGCATCTCAACCTGGCTGGAGCCGTTGGGTGCAAAACTCGCATGAGCAAAAGGTCTGGCATTTCGCCTTCCACATGAAACGTGATTTGCCAGAGTTATTGATACAAGGCCGTGAGCGGGAGTATGTCTCTGCCTTTATCTACGATCGGGCGTTTGATCATGGCGCGCATTCGGTTGATGAAATAGACACATTTGCGCGCGCGCTGGCACAGCCGGGAAACCTGAGAGGCGGTCTGGAATGGTACCGCGCCTTTCCGCGCGATCACGAGAATGCCCTTGTCTGGAAAGAAGAGCGGCTCTCCATTCCTGTGCTGGCGCTTGGGGGCGAGCATTCGTACGGTTCTCTGATTGTGCCAATGCTGGAGGAGTTCGCATCCAACGTGCGCGGTGGCAGCGTTTCAGGCTGCGGCCACTGGCTACCGGAAGAACAACCCGATGAAGTGGCAACGCAGGTAATGCAGCTTTTGTCCGCGTAATAGAGTGATGGCGCCGAACAGGTCGCCGTCATCCCTTCTTGTCGCCGGTTGCGGCCAGCCGCCAAATTCGCTCCCGAATCACCGTTTTCTCATGTTCATCCGTTTCAGCTTCTATTTCCCCAAACAAACCCCAAATTTCTTCTTCCAGCTTATTGCTCTCCTCATTGGATTTACTGGTTTTATCGACACGCTGAATCGTAAACCCATTACAGGGCATCACGACTACTGCATCATGCTTGATCATCATCACTCCCCTGATGCCGGTCATCGGCCACGCCAGATGCATACACCGTTAATCCCGGACATCATCAGATGCCTCAAGGTTAGTCACCGCAGGGAATCCAACAAGCGTAAGCGCAAAGAATTATCTGAGTCTTTTTTTGATAATCATCCATTGAGAAGGTAATGGCTTAATGCCAGTCAAATGAGATGCAAGAGATGATGTCTTGACGCTACCTGCCAATGCCCTGGAACTGTCAACCTTGGCCTAATACCAGCGGGCGATCTTGGATCACCGTCTTCATCACCAACGTGGAAGTTAAACGTTGCGCCAGCGTAATCGGCGGCACCTGTTTAACGGCTTACTCAAAAGTGTTTACAGCTTGCTGCCGTATCAGTAAAAAAAGAGGAGGATCACGTAGGCACGACTTAATTATGCGACATCATTCTGGGTGAGAGTGTTGACTTCAAATGCGAAAAGGCCACCCTATTGGGCAGCCTTTCCTGAATCAATTCTGTTTATTTGGTCAGTTCGGCTGATACGTAAGCTTTGTTATCAACACGGGCGCCAGTAATTTTATATGAAGCGCCAATCTTATGAGCCTGAGCCGCAATTTTGGCTTCGGCACCGTCAAGTGTAGAAGCGGAAGCAGTAACGCTTTGTGCGAAGCTACCGAAAGAAACCAGGGTCAGGGCTGCAACTGCAACGAAAGTTTTGATAGATTTCATGGTCATTTCCTCAGTTAATTTTATACGGTGTGAGGCATTGTGCCTCGATGTGTACAATCATAGAGCTGAGGAAGCTTGATTAAAAGCAGTGCTATTTGCTCAAAGAAATCAAAAAATTTGAATATTCATTCGTGATGTATAAACCTTAAAGCGTGAACACGGATTCAACACCAATGCATGGATCGACGCCTAAGAGAGTAAACATATTTGTTAGGTTCGCGAAAGTGACAGGCGTAAACGTAAAGGTTGAGTGGACGAAAAGGCTTTAAGCTAATAAAGAACCCGCAACTGATTGTTGTCAGGATATAGGACGCGCTTAATGATAGAAGTCATGACTCCCAAACGGTGTGCTTTGATTTATTGGTAAGCGTTATGTTAGAAGCTGTGCCGAGACCATTCTGAGGTTAAATGCTCTGCGGCACTGTTCATTCTAAATAGCAGCTTAACTGTTACGCTGTAACCTGTACTTACCAGAGAGCTGCTTCAATGAGTTTATCTTGCGCGATATAGACACGTTGTTTTAGATCTTCACTTTCATTGAAGCCCAGCTTTTCGGCCGCAAACTCTTCATTAATGAGCGCCAAAACAATTTTAGTTTTATTTTTTAACCCAACATGCCAGTTACCGTCGGGAAAAGTCGCAACCTGATTCTCTATCATTGATACACACTCAACTGCACTTTTACCCGCGGTAGAATTTAAATACGCACACATATCTACCTCTTTAACCAAAAGAAAAAATTATACCTTAGGTTGCCCATTCGAAGGGCTCTTTTATGAGCATTCACACCTTATGATTACGCTCAATTGAAGACGCGTAACTTGAAATGCCACTAACATTTTAAATTATCAAAACCAATAAAAAACCGGCTCGTAGCCGGCTTCTTAAATGTAATCATAAAGCAGAGAACTCAGCACCTTCCCCTGCCCTACTCAACGGCGTTATTTCATTGTCGCCAAAATTTCTCTAATTGAGCGGTCGATCTGATCTGCAATCTCTTTCGGCAAACGGCTGAACTCATACTGCACCGTGCGCTTCTCTTCATTGGTTTTACGACGTGCATAGGTATTAGCCGTGGTAAAACTTGCCAATTTTTCTGTAACTGCTTTATTGATCTTAACCGGCGCTTTTAGTTGCCGTTTCGTCGCCTTGAAGAATCCCAGGATCGCAGACTTCTTCTCGTCAGCATTGCTGGTGTTTGGCAACTCAGCTTCGGTGATCTTTTCCTTAACCTTCGCGATTACATCTGTAATGTCGACAGCTTCCGCTTTCGCCTCTTCCCAAACATCCAATAGCAGTTGATAGTCCTGAAGCGTCAATTCTGAAACCACCGGGAACAGCTCAATAAATTCCACTGGCACTGCGGCGGCTTGAAAAGCACGCGTCACCTTGGCATTAGAGATACCTTCAGCTTTGGCAATATCGCTTTTGCTCATGCCTGCTTCATGCAGCAACATGAAGCGCAAACCTAACTCGCGTAGGTTGTGCTCTTTAGCTGTCTGTATATCTGCAGCTAGCTGGCGCGCATCGCTGATATCGAGTTCGTCTACGGTAGTCAGGACTTCAAGGCTGGCACCGGAGAAAAGACAAGCCGCTCGACGACGCGAACCATCCATGATTTCAACACGATCGCCCTTCATACGGCCAATCGCTGGAAAGAACTGCTGTAAGGTGATAGTCCGCGTAATGTCTTTAACGGACTCTTCCGTCAACGTTTTTTGGTCACGTCCATTGATCTGCGGATCAACAAAAGTTTTCGCTTCAATATCATCATGTGGCACTAACTGACGAACAAAGGTCGCTGTTTTTCCTGACTTCAGCGTGAAGACGCGAGACTGGCTACTGCTGTCGATCATACTCGCGATCGCTGATTGGCCAAGGGTTCGGCCGATGCGCTTTAGTTGTTTTGGATCGCTCACAGCGTGCTCCTGATATATTCAATGCGGTCAAAAACAGCCCGTGAGAACTGCTCAGCTTCATGTTTGGCTTTACGTAATGCGTCCGCACTACCAGGATAAGAAGAAGGATTTGCACTTATCACAGTATCAAAGGATTCACCGCAGCGCTCAAATCCATCCAATCGCGGTAAACCGCAGTCCAGCATTGATTTGGTAAAAACTTCGCGCGCGTAGCTCTGAGAGGTTAAATGGTCATGCTTAGACGTCATCTTCGACATAAAGCCAATATTAGCTTTAAGTCGCGGCTCAACCCCTTCTGACTCGATGCGCTCAAGCATTTCCGGTAGGCGCGTCAGGTACTTCATCGTTGAATGGAAATCAACTTGTGCAGGCGGTGTCGGTGTAAGCAGAACATCACTGGCGGCGATGGCATTCAACATAAAGGAGTCAAGATGCGGACCCGTATCAAGGAAGATAAAGTCGTAGTCGCCTGCCAGGCGATCAATCACATTTCGACGCAACACTTCTGAAGGTGCAACTCCTGGTAAATGTTCCGCAACCAGCTCTTCCCAATCGCTGGCCACAAAGCCGTCATCAATTGAAGCAGGTATAACATCAACGCCCGGCATGACTGTCGGTTTGATGAATTGAGCACGCAACTGATCCGCATCCAGATCGTTAAGCATCGCTTGGGCAGCCGTCTCGAGTACAGAACCGACGCTGTTGGTATGGCTTAAGAACATGGTGCTGGATGCCTGCGGGTCAAGATCGATGACCAAAATGCGCAAATCGTTGTGCAGCATGGACGGATGGGCGCGCATACCATGAGCAAGCGTGACGGTGCTGACGGTTTTAGACACGCCACCCTTGAGGCTCACCACAAATACAACGAATGGCCCTTCATGCTTATCGCGGTATTTTGGCACTTTGCGATGCTGATAGATGTCGATGACGTTTTGTAAGCTCAGTGCGTATTGTGAAGTGCTGCCCGTTTGCTTTTTACCAAACTGATAACCGGCTTCTTCCATATCATTTATGGCAGCAACGACAGCGTGTTTACTCAGCAAAGGCATGTTAGCTACAGCGTTGCGGGAAAAAGTTTGATAAAAGCTTGTTTGATTAAATTCCTGCCGCTGCTGTTCAATGTGACTGCTTAACCCGTGCAACATGGAATTAGCACGCGTCGCCATCTCCAGCACACCACCGTAATCACGCTTCATAAGCACCTCAGTATTAATGTTTTTTGGCATACTACACAAAAAACTGAAATCTGCCAATTTTTTAGGAAAATCCCAAAAACTTGGATTTTTTCTGGCTAGGTGGATCAAAGCATGCAGTTCATTATTAGATGATTTCAAATTACTACTTTTGAATTAAGAGAAAGAAACTGACATTTATCATAAATAAGGTTCATAACGATATAACGCTAAGTCGCGTAATAAGGAAAATGCATATCTATTATTGACCTTTTCTTACAACAACAATTTGGCTGGCTGTTCTTACTGAAGCGATTTTATTGCTTTGTTGCAGTTTCAACACGCTTATAAGCAAGAGCTTTTCAGATCGAGAGCATTTCTTCTCTTTAGGGGAAATCAATGCTTCTATCTGTAATCATTTTAATACAGTAAATGATGCTTAGAAGGCTGCGTGTTTCGAGCATAACTTTTTGGGTTTATTCATAAGAGGGGGTATCCAAATTCCGCTATCGTAAAGTCTTAAAGACGAGTGCAAAGAGGTGTTTTCATCATGAAAATTATAATATATTGCTTTATATTCAATAACATAGAGTAAAAATGGCAAGGTGATATATTTTATGAATAATGAGATTAGAAGTATGGGAATCAAATGCGATTAGTCTCGACGGAAGGCTGTCGGTATTCGCTTCTGAGGTAAGCTAAAGAGGATTACGTATCGTTTAAGGGCTTCAAAAGAGGTAATGGCAGATCAGGTTTGTTTGACTACTTCACAGTAGTTGTCAACGTTGTAGAAACTCTACGCAAGTATCTTTACGCCGGTTAATTCACAGACGCCTTGGGTCGTATTTTTTCTAGTCAACTTTGGCTTATTCGGTTTACGTTGTAAAAAACGCATTCATGAGATGGACTACAATTTAAAGCACAACTATGTTGAGCGTCACGTCAAATCCTTCTCAACTATTCAAACGATACACACAGACCTTATTTAATTACTGATAACAACCAGGGAAGACATGTAAATTTCGCTGTCTTATCACGCTTAAGTTAATTTGAAGCATGGAACTGCCATCAATAAGTAAAGCTTAGCTCCACAAGGTAAATTTAGCAGAGAGCAGTGCGGCTGCGCTTCAAAAAACAGAATAGTAGGAGCATATAACGTATGAGTGCTTATTAAGATCATAGCTACTTAACAAGCGTGCATTTGACAGCCATATCTAATCCCGCAAACTAATTCCACCTTTATTAACAACCGGGTCAAAGCAGTGCTACGCAAGATAAAGAACGTGTAACGCTCGAAGCTTAATTCAATTCATAGTGATTCACTTAAATCATTGGGTTGGTGAAACGAATCTGAAGATCACGTTTCGTAGACTACCTCTATTCTTTCTAATGGAAAATAAAGAGTCTGATGTTCACTTCACGCTGTGTTTGCAAGTTATTATTGCTACATTCAGCAATATTAAAAAAAAAAAAAGCATGCGGCTTGATAGCTAAGAGAAAAATTATCTAGAGTCTGGATCTGGCAACCTGGCCTGATGATGCTGAACGATAATAAATTTTTTTAAAAAAATTAAGATGCGAGCAAGTAATATTGCTGTGCCGTTCACATTTGCATTACCTCATCAAATTAAATCTGCTTTAGGTAGGTATACGCAGATATATATCTTAGTGAGTTTGAGCCACCAAACTGCAAATTGGTGCAAGGTACCCTGATTACTCGTACGCAATCGAAAAATTCAAAAGATTAGTTAGGGTATTTTCATCATGAAAATCTCACAAAAACCCCTTATTGTCATATAGTTAGCAGCATATTCAAAGGGTGAAAAAAAATGTTCTGCTGCTGGCATACGATTCTGGGCAATCGCTTTCTGCTGTAAATTACTGCTTTCAAAAGCTTGTTTTGTACGGCAGTGCGAGGATCTATTAAGTGATGGTACATGTATAGGCGGCACATAAGGATGAGCAAAGGGGAGGGCGGTTCATTTGGATTTAACGACATATTTAATAGAGAAGATAAGCAGTAGATAGGTTTAACGAGTTCTATTTCTAAAATGATCTGTTCTAATTTTTTAGTCTAAGCATGTACAACACTTTCATGTCGGCGTTAAAACTGTTGATGTACGTACTGATGACGGATTTATTTCTATACGTAAAAAAGTTTCATCCACAAATCGAGTGAGAGCTAAGCATGATAAAAAGTGTAATGCCGTGTTGAGCGAGTGAAACTTACAGAGGCTCGACATAAGTGACCTGTATCTGAACATTTAGCCTCTTTGCAAAAGAGAAATCATATCGTTGATCCCCATCATCAAAAGTTCTTCTCGCACCAGTCTGATCAATCCTAAGTTCTCCCTCGTCTAATTTCAGAAAGCCGAAGCCTTCCTCATTACGTTCGTATATGCCTGTAAAGGGAAAATATCGTTATAAAAGAGTTTTTGGTTTTGCTCATCAGAAACGGCAAACTCAGGAACCAAGATCTTCCCATTTTAAAATGTCTATTGTCGTCATCTTTAAACTTCATTATCAGTAAGTTAATACGTTAACTTCACAGATATAATGAGCCATTATTTTAATTATTAACATCCTTTAAAAACCACATATTTTATGTGGTTAAAGAGGTTGTCGATCAGAAAAGCATATTTGATGTATTTAAAAGAATTCTTTTGCCCGGTTTCAAACAATACAGGTTACGTTGCTCGTCATGCATGGACCTACCTTTGCGAAGGTAAAGTTTCAACGAATGTCACCTTTTTGAACAGAGTAGGGCGGTGTCAAAAACTGAGCGTTAAGGTGAAGGGTTGTTCAATCTGAAAAAATGTAGATTCACTGCCAATACAGGCCGTTAACTTTGCATCTTGCGTTGTCTCTTTTTGTATATCGCTCTCAAATATTTATGAATCACTTTTCCCCGTTATTCACAGGCTAGATCCAATCAGTCGATCCTATATAGATCATATATAGATCCTAAATAGATCCCCGTACCTTGGCAGCCCTTGCTGTATAAGGCCTTTAAGGGCTTCTATAACCACTATGGAGAGAAGATTAACCACTATAGGTAGTGAAACAACCACTGTAGCGAGTGTTACTAACCGCGCTGGAGAGTAGATGAAAACCACTATAGCGAGTAACTGTGCTTTTATCCTGTGCTTAACTTCTGGCTACGAAATGAACGAAATAACCCATCGCGGTTGAGCCTTGCAGTGAAGGATATTGAATTCGAAGAAAGTATGATGAAGATATGCACAGTTCCTGGTAACTATTTGAGCGAGTTATTCAATGGGTAGATCCAATAACAGATCCTCATAAGATCCCTATAGTTCCTATAAGATCCCCATGTGCAGCCATCCCTTGCCCTACCTGCCCTGAAAGGGGATTACTATCCACTGTAGTGAGTAAAGCAACCACTATAGCGAGGAAATAAACCACTGTAGTAAGTAGCCTAACCGCTACAGTGAGTGCTAGTATCCACTATAACCAGTAACGGCGATTATTAATTGTTCATATCACGGAATTTCCGATGCCGAAAAAAGAACAAGAAAACAATATGATAGCGGAAGCGTTTAGCGAAACTGACAAGCGAACCGGTGAAGTTATCAACCTTACACCCAATAGTAACAACACAGTTCAGCCCGTTGCCCTGATGAGACTGGGTTTATTTGTCCCTACGCTGAAATCCACGGCTCGAGGTCAAAAGAATCAACTCTCTTCAATGGACGTTACTGATGAGCTAAAACAGCTGTCGATCGTCAAATCTGAAGGCTATGAGAATATAAAGATCCTTGGTGCCCGGCTGGATATGGATAACGATTTCAAAACCTGGGTTGGTATCATTCATGCCTTTGCCAAATATAAGGTTCTGGGAGACAGCGTAACGCTTCCTTTCGTCGATTTCGCCAAGTTATGTGGCATACCCTCTGTTCGCTCCTCTGCGAAGCTCAGAGACCGTTTAGATTCGTCCTTGAAGCGTATTGCCACTAACACCATCTCTTTTTCAAACAAAGAGGGTGATACTTACATCACTCACCTTGTTCAGTCAGCAAAATACAGCGTCAAAAACGACAGTGTAACCTTGCAGGCAGATCCCAAAATCTTTGAGCTCTATCAGTTCGATAAAAAAGTCCTTCTTCAGCTAAGGGCTATCAATGAACTCTCTCGTAAAGAGTCTGCACAGGCGCTCTACACTTTTATTGAAAGCCTTCCTACCGATCCAGCACCAATATCGATGGCACGCTTACGCGCCAGACTTAATCTCACCTCACGTGCTATTACGCAAAATGCCACGGTCAGAAAGGCGATGTTGCAGCTTAAAGAGATTGGTTACCTGGATTACACAGAGCTAAAGCGTGGCAATACGGTTTACTTTGCCGTGCATTATCGCCGGCCAAAACTCAGGCCTGCAGACCTGCCGTTAAGCCTGCCTGATATTCATGATGATGAGCTTGATAACGAGCCGGACGTGAATGAGAAGGGCGGAGAGATGGTGATGCTTTCACGTGAAGAGATGGCGCTGCTTGAGAAAATCAGAAAGGGCAAAAAGAGTTAGCGCTTTCTGCAGAGAGTAAGCAATGCAAAAGCTATCCATTGTAGCGAGAGTAAGAAGGCTCACTAACCACTGTGATGAGTATTTTTGATCTCTTATCAAGTAACCGCTATAGCGAGTAACCAACCACTGTAACGAGGTATTTTACTCTTCATAGTGGTTATTCTTTTAAACCGCCCTGGTAACTACTAACCTGCCAAGCCATGTCATTACTCATGTTAGTAATCACTAACATGACAACAACCACGCCTTCATTCTGTAATTTCTCACTATAGCGGTTAGCTTGTTAGGGCAGTAACTTCACTCGCTACAGTGGTTATACTCGTTTTTATACTCCCTACAGTGGTTATCCAGGCAAACATTTCTCATCATGACTACCGCATGAGCAGGTTTACTCTCTACAGTGGATAGTTAGCGAGCCCAGATGCCGCTATTTACTCGCTATAGTGGATAGCCTCTTTAGATTACTCGCTACAGTGGTTATACATAGCGATCTTCTCGCTACAGTGGTTATTGCAGAGAATCGGTCTGTATATCTTTGAGTTGCATAGCCATATGTTCCTTAGTCATCAGTACTGGCCGGATCATCCCCTTTGCTTACGCACTTCTCAGGCCTACACAGTAAGAGATAAGCTTTCAGTAATAAACTCATGCGATTCATTGCTCAAAAAGCCGATTAGCCGCTCAAAAACTCATGACAGAAGTGGTAAAACGGAAAGGAGTAAGTCGAGGATCAATTAGAACGCATTCTCCTTGAGATCTGCATTTAGCGGGTCTTCTAATCGAATTTTAGGTGAGGAGCGGACTTAGTATTCAACTTGGAGTACCCTGTTAAGCAAGCTAGCCAGCTAACAATCAAATGTAAGATTATCTCTTTATAACAGGTGACATCGGTAATGGCTCTGATCCCAAAAAACTACACGCGGCTGGAAAATGGTTACCGCGAAAAAGCATTGAAAATCTATCCGTGGGTTTGTGGACGCTGCGCGCGCGAGTTTGTTTATTCAAACCTCCGCGAATTAACGGTACACCATATTGATCACGACCATACCAATAACCCGGAAGACGGCAGTAACTGGGAGTTATTGTGTCTGTATTGTCATGATCATGAACACTCGAAGTACACTGAAGCTGATCAGTACGGGACAAGCGTTGTGGCGGGGGAGGACGCGCAAAATGATGTTGATGCAGCAACCTATAATCCCTTTGCCGATTTAAAGTCGATGCTGAACAAGAAGAAATAAGGTTTGATATGTCCGCTGTTGGCACCAAACTGCCTCAGACGGCTATGAGCTAAGAAGAAACATTGAGAAAGCAGTGAGCCAACGCGATGCGCATCTTTTGAGTCCCCAATCTAAACCGTCAACGGAAGCTCATAATGAGCCATCCGTTCTTTTATCGGCTGGATATCTGACCTAATCGATTATCTCTTTGAACGCTCTAATACAGGTGTTTCAGTTGGTTATTCTGAACGCCTGTTTTAACAAGATACTGCCTGTACTGTCAGCATAATCTCTTCAAGGGTTAGATACCTCCACCAGTAAAAAATGCCGGTCTTAATTGACGGATTCTCCGTTTCGCAACATCACTACAGGCGCTAATAGTATTAGATAATTTAGCGTTGCATGTAGGCGACGTTCGTTGTTGTGCTGCCGCCAGTCATAAATGATGTCAGACACGTGTTGTTGCGTCAGGCTGGCCGCTTTCGGGTACAGCAGCGAAAGCCGCTCAGTGGCAAGTCACTTGCGACGTCTGTGTTTATGGCTTGGCCGCTGAGATGATAAACGACATGCTTCGGATTTGCGTAATGGTCCTCACGCCGCCGAAGTTGCCAAAGGCATCGCTAACCGAGACGCCTGCGTGCTAGCGCCAATTTAGTTATGCTTGCAGATAAATAAGCACCAGCGTCCGGGTGCTGTGACTTATAGCGACATGTTAACAGGGCCAAATCTGTCAGCTTGCAGACATGACGCTGCAACAGAACCGTCGCATTACTCGCCTCTCGCTTTTGATCTGTCGTCAGTACTCTTGCCCTAAAGCCACTTGAGGCATCTCCTTATCCAGTAGGGTTCTGGCAAGCAGCCACTTCAGGCGGGCATTCTCTTCTTCACGAGCCTTTAGGCGTTTAACTTCGACACTTCCATCCCGCCAGGTTTATTACGCCAGGCGTAGAAGATGGATCTGAGGTGGTATGTTTACAGCAAAGCCTGCAGGCAGAAACCCCGGTTTCGGCTTCATGAAGATCTGTTCCTCGGAAAACGCTTTTCCAAAGGATGCCCTCACGTGATTGATGATGACATGGCCAACATCGCGGTGTGCTAACCAACGGAGCGCAGGACAAACCTTATGCGTGTTCTGATCCTGTCATTCAGCAACATGCATTTTATTCAACAAGACCAGCATAAGTGGCAGATTTTACGCTGAGGGAGACGTCCATCACACCCCAACAGTTAGCCGCTCTACACCCTATGAACTCCAGCTTTAAATCATTTCGATCAGGGTTTCTGCCACAATGCCTTTGCTTACCGCACCCCTAATCATGAATAAGACTCATGTTTAATGAAATTAAATCACTTTTACTCACTCAATGAGTCAGGCATAAAATATGCTCTGTAATTAACTATAGATAATATAAAGGCTACTGAATGAGAAAACCACAAATGAAATTTAGGACATGCTGAAAAGCAATGAAAAAATCAGGTTTTTTTATCTCAGAGTTTAGGATGCCAGATTACAATGAATAAAGAATTTACTTTTACTATTAAAAGCATTCGTTTCGACGAGAATTATAACCCCTCCGAAAGTACGCGTATCACTACTAATTTTGCTAATTTGGCTAGAGGTGAGAAACGCCAAGAGAACTTGCGTAACGCCTTAGTGATGATTGACAATCGGTTCAACGCATTGGCGCATTGGGATAACCCCAAAGGCGATCGTTATTCTGTCGAGCTTGAAATTATATCCGCTGAGTTGAATGTTGATGCTGACGGTAACGGTGATGCCTTCCCAGTTATTGAAATACTGAAAACAAATATCGTTGATAAAAAAACCAACGAACGCATTGATGGTATTTTAGGGAATAATTTCTCCTCTTACGTACGTGATTATGACTTCAGCGTACTACTCCCAGAGCACAATAATAATCAATCCAAATTTAGCACGCCGGAGAGTTTTGGCGTTTTACATGGTAATATCTTTAAAAGATTCATTGGTTCAAAGGCTTACAAAGATAACTTCAATAAAACACCTGTTATATGCCTAAGTGTTTCAAGCAAAAATACCTATCATCGAACAGGTAACGAGCATCCTGTATTGGGCGTCGAATATCAGCAGAATGAATCTTCTTTAACTGACCAATATTTTACGAAAATGGGGTTGCAGGCTCGCTATTTTATGCCGCCAAATAGTGTTGCGCCTTTGGCATTTTATTTTGTTGGTGATTTACTCAGCGATTACACGAATCTTGAGCTTATCAGTACCATCAGCACGATGGAGACTTTTCAAAAGATTTATCGACCTGAGATTTACAATGCTAATTCTGCAGCAGGAAAATACTACCAACCAAACCTGAATCATCAGGATTATTCTATAACGCAGATTGTTTATGATCGAGAAGAACGTAGCCAATTAGCTGTTGAGCAGGGAAAGTTTACTGAGAAGCACTTCATCAAACCTTACCAAACTATTCTTGAGCAATGGTCTGCTAATTCCGTTCTTTGATTAATCAAAATACAAGGTCATCTATTATGAAAAAGTTACTTCCCACTTCGACTGCTGGCAGTTTACCTAAACCTTCCTGGCTTGCTCAACCCGAGACACTTTGGTCTCCCTGGAAATTACAAGATCAGGAATTAATTGAGGGCAAACAAGATGCCCTGCGTTTGTGCCTGGAAGATCAACAACAGGCAGGTATTGATATTGTTAGTGATGGCGAGCAGACGCGACAGCATTTCGTTACTACGTTTATTGAGCATCTCGACGGCGTTGATTTTGAAAAACGTGAGATCGTTAAAATTCGTAATCGCTACGATGCAAGTGTACCGACCGTCGTGGGTGCCGTGTCTCGCCAAAAGCCCGTTTTTGTTGAAGATGCCAAGTATTTACGTCAGCAAACCAAGCAACCCATTAAATGGGCCCTACCAGGTCCCATGACTATGATAGATACGCTCTACGATAGTCACTATAAAAGCCGCGAAAAACTTGCCTGGGAATTCGCCAAAATTCTTAATCAGGAAGCCAAAGAGTTAGAGGCTGCTGGTGTCGATATTATCCAATTTGATGAGCCCGCATTTAACGTTTTTTTTGATGAGGTAAACGATTGGGGTATTGCCGCTTTAGAAAGAGCAATTGAAGGGCTTAATTGCGAAACTGCCGTACATATTTGCTACGGTTATGGCATTAAAGCCAATACAGATTGGAAAAAGACGCTGGGAACAGAGTGGAGACAATATGAAGAGATTTTTCCTAAACTACAAAAATCGAATATCGATATAATATCACTGGAATGTCAAAACTCTCATGTACCAATGGAACTCATTGAACTCATTCGAGGTAAAAAAGTCATGGTTGGGGCCATAGATGTGGCAACCAATACCATTGAAACACCAGAGGAAGTTGCCAATACTTTGCGAAAAGCACTACAGTTTGTTGACGCCGATAAGCTCTACCCTTGCACCAACTGTGGCATGACGCCTTTATCTCGTCGAGTAGCAAGAGGCAAGCTAAATGCTTTAAGTGCTGGTGCAGACATCGTCCGAAGAGAACTCTTGGCTAAATAACTTCGCCAAATTTTATATCCCTACTCAGTCCGGGTTGAGCAATGAGATCAATCATCAACTATCCCAAACCATCATTCGGACTGAGCGATGATGCTCATCGCAGCAATCATTGATAAGAACAACAACGATTGAGTAAAGACGCTAAGCAGACTTTTACCGTGTCTCGGCCATGGTTTTCTACTGATTGGCCTCTATTGCATGTCATTATTCATCGCTGTCATTAACTACTTGTGTTCTACCAGAAGTAAAAATAACGAGAAATTTTTCATTATGGAATAACGGGTTATTTAAGCTTATGTTTCATATGACTGCATGTCTTTTTTTAGGTGTGTCCTCTTTAAATTTTTCGCGAATGTATTTTACCTAAGACGTTTATAAAGGTAATGGCGCAGCCTTGGATGAAAATGAAGCTACTACGCCATTTTTGAGCGAGCTCAACCTTTTAATTTTCTCAACAAAGGCGGCATGCCGCTGAATTGCTGAATTGTGGCCATCAGCCTGACCGTCATAGTTATATGTCTATGAATGATAGTAGTAATATCAATATGTTAGTGTTATCCCCAATCGTTGCCTATTACCTGAAATCACTGTGATCTGACAGAGTAAATGGTAACGCATTTTTCTGTTCCACTTGTAAATCTATTTATCACCTTTCTCTCTATAATCTTAGCTGACTTCCTAAAATAAAGTCTGCTTCCTGTAGTGTTACATCTAGTCCCGCTGAAGGGGTAAATGTCAGCTCACCAAATATTACCTTGCTATTTAGAAGGTAGAAGTCAGCTCGGACAAACTTAAAGTCAGAAGCTAATTTTGCAGCATACTCTTTCATTTTATTAAAACCATCGGGCATTTTTGGGAAACGTTTTTTATTTATTAATTCAATGGTATCCTCGAAAGGTAAAGGGTTCCAGTTCATATCAAAATAGTAAAACTTAGGTATTCCTTTTTCTCGCCCTATGCATACCATTACCGCGTATGGTTTTCCATTAAAACAATAAAATTTGTAATCATCAGGAAAGCCACCGCTTTCATTTTCAATATACTTCTCGCACAGAATTTTCCTTTCTATTTTTTTATACTGGGGCTCAATAAAAAGGTTAGAAAAATCCTGTCTTAACCATTTATTTAGTTGTCTGTTTGTCTTTTCAATGTCTATTGATGATTTATTATCACATATTATATTATAACCGGCTCCATGGTTGCATTTTAGTGCAAACTTTTCAGGTAATGTATTATAATCAATGCTTTGTGGGTTATCGTATACGCCGTATAAGTCATTAAGGATTTCATCACACCCTTTAGATGAAACATACTCCCTAACTTTATATTTATCAGCGCACATGGTGTAAATATCACCATTCAGTTCGTTGAACTTAAGCCACTGTATTTTTTCGTTAAAATTGGTGGGGTTTGTTAAGTTAAGTTTTTTCTTAAACTTAATATAGTAATGAGCTTTAGCACAAAACTTTGGAGAGATATTAGCATAGATGTTTAAAGCTGATTTTACTGTGTGTTTTATCATTTTCATTTAAATTATCTCGTTTTGAAAATGTTAAGATGCATTTTGATGATTGTTTTATTTCTGAAGAAATAATTAAGTAAAGTGCAAGAGAGTATCTCTACAGTTAAAAAACAATATGCAGCACCATTAATCCCGAATGAACTAATCATTAACCAGGATAATGGTATTGTTAATATACAGCATAAGATCATTTTTTTAGCCAGGTAACTATACCCAGACTCTTTTATCATATATCTATAACAAATTGTCCCTAATGAAGAGAACATTGTGCCAATGATTATTATGGGGATAATGTTAACCGAATCCATGTAATTATCGCCATAGAGTAAATGTATAAAATAACCTCCAAAAAGATAGAATCCACCTAAAGCAATAAGTGATAATAGAATCACGATTCTGTTTATTTTAATAAGTAATTTCTCAACGGTTATTTCATTCTTCTCACTATAAATCTTTGAGAAAAAACTGGTTACTAATGACAATACAATAAACGACCAAGCACCTCCTATTGTTAACGCTACGCTATAAATTCCCAGGTAAGAGTAAGACATTATCTTAGTTAAAAAAATGCTGGATATCTGAGTGTATATATCTGCTGATAAGCTTGATAAGATTAAAGCACCACCAGCGTATAACATGTGGCGATTATATATGCCAGCCACCTTACTGTTTTCTTTTATTTTTGTCGTGTACTTAAAATAAATTAAGCGCATAATGTAAGGTATGAGAGGGATAATGACAATAGGTATTGTGAAGTAGTGAACCGGCATTTTAAAGTGAGCAATATAATATCTAATTAATAGGGCGAGAGATAACCCAATTACATTCGTAATTGTATTTATTTTTGATTTTAATTGAGTGTTGTTGTAAATGGAAAAAAAGTCCATCACAATATAGTATGTGGCAATGCAGTTGGCCACGCCAAATAAAAATACAATTAAATCAGTAAAGAAATAGAGATAAATTAAAACTGAGCCTGATGATGCGAGAAAGAAAATACGCCGTAGATTTTGAGTGTGTATCGCCATGGCGATTCCAGACTTTGTATTTTCACTCATGCGTTTAAATATAATGTTCTGACCACCAAACCATGATAGCGTTTGCACAAAAATAAAAATAGATGTAGAAATATTTATTTTGCCAAAGTTTTCTGGCCCAATGTACTTTGCCATAAGCGAATTAATATATATCAAGCCGATTATATTAACTGACTTTTCTAGCATGATCCATATCGCGTTAGAGTACATTTTATTTCTCACGTAAACATAGTTTTTTGATGTCTGTAAATTTGACCCATGATTTTTTGGATAAAGTGGTCCTTTGTTATGAATAATTTCTTTATTTATTGCTAGGGTTTCTTTTTATCTAAATAACCATTCACATCATTTTGTTGAGTTGTTAGTGTGAATGCTTATATAAAAATAGGAAAGTTTTTTTTGAATGAATCAGATTAGTGGCAGTATTATATAAATAATGATTCCACTTATTTTTAGTGTTTTATGGGCAGGTAATTCGATAAATGGAATGGCGATCACAGGTTTTGAATTGGGTGTCACCAGCATGAATTCACATGCATTTATCATAAAAAATCGAATGAGCAAGCGCACCATCAACACCCTGTTAAATTTATGCGCGGGGGCTGCTTATCTTTAGTATTAATACCAGTGACATCTAAAGTATTCGTCAGGAGCAATGCCAATACACGGAGGAATAATTCGTACGACGATGGCCCTGTTGGCCTGTAATAAACACGCCTGTCACGTCGCCTCTCGCCTCTGCTGTTATGCCTCATCCCACTATTTTATTAGACAGGGTACATCGGAGCATTACAGTAAGCGGGTGTTAATTCAAATGTTCAGACCAGTAATTTCGATGACCCTTCAGCATTGAAGAACAGGAAACTGAAATATTGCCATTCTCGTCTTTGATAATGAATGGAAGTAAAGCAATAGTCTGAATGATCGGCTTAGGTATAGGGATGATTTCGAGTTTTATGGCCTAGCCATGGCGGGGACGAGGCGAGCTGACTCCGATAATTTCTGAGTTTACCGCGGAGCGGCAAACATTACCGTCCTGTGGCCTTAGCGCTAGCCTTCTAATCCTGGGTACGTGCTTTTCTGGATAGGTTTTTTTGTTCCTGCTTAAAGAGGATGATCTGCACCCATAGATTAACTCAGCATGGTGTTAGTAAGGACCGCTTCTGGCATAAAGCAGGAAATAAGGAACGTTGTCTGACCGCTATGAGCGAAAAGCAGACCTGAGGCTTACGGTATGTTGAGCGATGCAAGTCATTCTGTTCATGTGTTAGAAGCTTAGCTCTAATCCAATGCTGGTCGCTCCGACAAGTTCGGGAATGCCAGGAGACGGGTGATGCTTCAACAGTTATCACTGTCAGCAAGGGTTTTGTATGCTCATCGTATAGTCTGGACTTAAGCAGTTGCGTCATACTGTGAAGGCACGTCATAAAGCGTATCCGTAAAATTTCCTTTTCTTCCTTGCGGAGCCAGTCAGACAAAGGCATTAACAGAAACGCCATGAGATCTTCAGGGCTGTAGCTGGTATTGACTTCCCCAGATAACCAGCCTGTGTTTCATCGGTTCCGGATAGAAATTGAAAAAATAAATTCCTGCCTGCGAAATTTCCAGCCGCCAGGCTGATACTGCCGCGAATCATTCAAGAGGGGTAATCTTCATGCTCAAAACGCTAGAAGCACGGGCATCCTTTAGACTGGGAAACCCGTGCTTACGCAACGGGTGTCTTTCTCCGAATTCACTTTTTCTTATAAACATCTGCAGTAGCATGCATCTTGTTTTTGGTATTGCCGGATGTCAGGACGTAAATATCTCCGCCTTTCTTATCGGCAAGTTCAGAAAGCTCAGTCTTTGCATCGGCTGCACTGGTCTCACCTGATGTTGAAATGCTGCCAACCTTTTCATATTGCCCCTGCACCTTTTCAAAATCATTTTTCGGCATCATTTCTGCCGCAAATGAGCTAAATGAAAAAATGCACGCGGCTATAGCGTAAATGAATATTTTCATCTGATAACTCTCCCGTCTGGTTTAGTATGAAGTTAATATTAATTACAAGGATAAATATATAGTCAGCTTCAGACTTTTGCCTTAGGCATTAAATTTATTTTTCCTTTTTGTGATGAGTGATTTCTTCAGAGCATATGAGCTACTGCTTAAAAGTGGATTCGTCGCAAATAGCCTCAGTAAAAGAAGAACGTCTTTGGGGGGATT
Source organism: Pantoea sp. MQR6 (assembly GCF_022761075.1). Taxonomy (NCBI): domain Bacteria; kingdom Pseudomonadati; phylum Pseudomonadota; class Gammaproteobacteria; order Enterobacterales; family Erwiniaceae; genus Pantoea; species Pantoea sp. MQR6. Next base: position 212,936 of record NZ_JAKYXB010000005.1, on the reverse strand, counting down.
AGCCAGTATTGAATGAGGTTATATATTTTAGAGTGCTAAAGGTTATAGGTTTTTAGAACTTTCAGAAGAAATAACTTTAAAATAAAGACGGGTTGAATTAAATTTTTCGGCGCATGACTGTTGATTTCTTAATTTCCGCTGTAGATTATTTTTTTAATGAGGTGATATTTGTTAGGGTTGCAACATGATAAGTGTATTATCATCCTTAATGAATTTAACTGGCAATGCATTATCAACCATACTTAGGGGAAAGATGATTATTCCACAGAAGCTCGAATAAAAGTTGAGCGCTATTAGAATTTTTAACGCTCTCTGTTTTTTTTTGAAAGTGGCAGAAACCAGTCAGTATTCAGGTTTATGAGCTTCTTCCTGTGACAGCCTTTGTTGCGGGGACAATGACCGGAAAACGCTCACAGCGCACTTATCTGTTTATCGAAGCCGTATTGCCAGACGTCACAACGAATAAGCCGGTCATTAAAGTAGTCAGAAAAGCCTACGGTGGTAAAGTTTCTACCAGTCAGTCTCAGATAAGCAGGGATGACTTAAAAAGTGCAATCGATGTCATGGTTGCTGATGTCGTAGACTTTCCGGGAAAATAAATACGGAGAGGGCAGTCTGGCTTATGCTGAATCCTATCTGGAGATTCACATGGCCTTTTCTGAAGAGAGTTGTCTGTTAGCTAAAAATCCACTCTGAAAATAGTGGTTAATATTTATCGCGTAACAGCGCGTTATTGATGTTTGAAATGAGCCTTGCTGCGACCTGTTACACTTTCGTAAAAACAGAGTAGCCGATTTCTGCCTGCCTCGCATCGACCGGTAGTTTAACCATAAGGGCTGCTAGACAATATCTATTATCTTCTAACAGGCATTAAATATGAGGACGCAGCGAGCCGATATGCCGCGCTGAGATGACCGCCTGCCCGGAATATTTCGTCGCAGTTATGTCTACGATCTTATTCCGTCAAAAAAACAGAGCTGATTTAGATAACACATCGACTGACTGCGTTCAGAGTTAAGATTTTTTTACGAATAAGCCCGGTTGGATAGGTCGTATCGGCCCGGTAAGAAGTTCCTGCGCTTTTTTAGATGCGCTGATACACGTCGTTTTAGGAGCCAGAAGCAGGGATTTCGCTGTTCACAACCTCAGGCCCGACATCAGGTCGGTAAAATCAGCTTGGATCCATTCGACTCGGGCTTGGTAGCGATTTTTTCTAACCGGAAAAGCATTCCCTTTCTTCATAGTCATCTTATGTGAATGAAAAAATTGTCAGCTGAGCTTGCCCCTATTACTGGGGATAGAGGCAAGAGCATTTTCACAATAGACTCAAAGAATAAGGACAGATCGCTGTGGGGCGACGGGCTTCAGTCCGCCCATTCCAGCGCCGCCAGCTCGTGAGGCTAAACCCTACTTTCCGACAGGCGGGCAGCAGACGTTATGGCTTTACGTAGCCACCGGATCAGTTGCGCGCGTTCGTGAGCGGTATGCCTCCAATCTGACCTTCGCCTTGAACTCCGCGCTGTGCAGTTTCCGCTTCTTTGCTTCCGTCATTTCCTGTCGTCCTGCGTTGAGGACAATGAGCGTAAACTGCTGTCTCACATCGTTGCTCCACTATACTGACCATTGCAGTAGTCACTTACATACGAGGCTGCGCACGGTTAATTACCGGGTGCTAACCTTACCCATGACCATCAGGAGAGCAAAATGCAAAAGAGTAAAACCTTGAAAGCCCTGCTAGCCGTAACGGTAGTGGCAGCTATGTTCAGCTCTGTCGGCGTGCAAGCCCAGACCCCGACGAGCGCCGCGAAGAATGGTGCCGCTGGCCAGACCGGATCGCGCACCATGCTCAGCTCCGACGACGTAAAAGCGTTGAAGGACATGGCGCAGGCTAATATTAATGAAATCGCCGCCGCCAAAATCGCGCTGAGCAAGGCCCAAAGCAGTGAAGTCAAAGCATTCGCTAAGCAGATGGTCGACGACCATGGCGCTGCCTTGACCAAAGTACAGACGGTCGCCCAGCAAAAGGGTGTAGCACTGCCGACTGAGCCAGACGCCAAGCACAAGGCTATGGCCACCGAGCTGGAAAAGCAGAGCGGCGGCGCATTTGACAAAATGTATATGGAAAACGCCGGCACTAAGGACCACAAGATGGTGTTATCGACGCTGCAGAGTGACTCCAGGAAGATCAAGGATCCGGATGTGAAGGCCCTGGCCGACGCGCACACGCCGGTTGTTGAGCAGCACCTAAAGTCCGCCCAACAGATGTCGATGTAAGCAAAGTCAGTAAATAGGTCGTTCGATGGGCACAAAGTGCTGCGACGTGGAGTACCCTTTGTTCAAAGTGTTGACGAAAGTCACGGCGGTAATGTTACTGTTGACATTGCTGAATAACGGGGACGACTTTTACTGTAAATGTGCCGATCGATGCTCGCCCATGTGCATTACAAGCTGACACTTACTCTACATGTGGGCGGCTACAATTGCCCGGAAACAGCCGTTCGATAGGCTACATGGCGCAAACATTGACAACGTCCGCTTCGGGCACAAAGCAGCCGGACGCGGACGCACCTTCCATTGTGAGCGAGGATCGGACTCGCAAGCCCTTAATGTGAGATGTCGAAATAGGCGGATTAAATCCCTCAGTGACCGCGAACGGTCAATCCTACAAGTCGGATAACAATCGGACGTACAACGAGTATGCAAACAAAGGCCGCTGGCATAGCAACCTGATAAGCATTCATCACATTTGTCATGTAATGCGGCCCCCTTCCAAATTCAGCCAGAGTGATGACCAAACTCATCAGAAACGCCATGATGGTTGCCATATAAAGAGCAAATATGTAGGGCGAAGCGTGCTTGGGTAAGCGGAATTTTGCTGTTTTTTTAGTGATTGAATGAGTCATCAAGTTGTCCCTTTTAACAAAGATTAGCGAAACAGCGACTAACCTAACAACCTAACGAGGACGAGGGTAGAGCGGTTATGCTTTAATCATTACTAAGTAAAAGTAACGAATCAAGCATTGGGGATGATATGGACGTGTTAGGGCTGATTAGCACTTTTATCCGCGTGGTGGAGAACGGCAGTATTGCAGCGGCGGCACGCGCTAAAGGCATGAGTCCAGCGGCAGTTAGCCAGAGCCTTTCTCGGCTTGAGACCCATTTGGGTGTGCGCCTGATTTCGCGCACCACACGTAGCATGACACTCACCGAAAATGGTAAGCGTTATTTCGAGAAAGTACGCCATATTCCCCATGATATCGAAATCGCCTCGCAGGCTGCAGCGTTTGAAACCAAACCGCAGGGTCCTCTTTGTATCGCTACTACGGCTGCATTTGGTCGTTACGTTCTCGCTCCACTGATGCCCGCTTTTCAAAACGCTTTTCCTGATATTAATATCGAATTGATTAGTACCGATCGCAACGTCGACCATCGGTTGGAAGGCGTCGACGTCAGTATCCGCATTGAGGCACAGCTGAACGATCAACTGATTGCCAGGAAAATCGCATCGTTACCGTTTATCTTCTGTGCGGCCCCTGCTTATCTGAACCATGCGGGCATCCCTCAAACTCCCGAAGAACTTAGCCAGCACGCCTGTCTGGTTTTCCGCTATCCCACAGATGGTCGTTTTCTACCCTGGACTTTTATGATCAATGGCCAACCGGTTAACGCGAAACTCAACCCCACGTTCATTAGTGACGATATTGATATCATTGCAAAAATAGCGGCAAACGGAGGAGGCGTTGCTCGACTGGCAAGCTTTGTTGCTCAGCCGTTGATAAACAGTGGTCAACTCATGCCTTTGTTCTGCTCAGGCCACCGTGGTGAGAGCAAAATAGAGTCTTTACCGATGAATATTTATGCCTGCGTCAACGAACGTTCGGCACTTAATTCAAAGGTCCGAGCCTTTATTGAGTTTTTAGAAAGGGCGATGTAGGGCGAGGCACAGTTGTTTTATGCAGAACCAAAAATTGAGTGCTTTTAAGACAAACGATCAACGGTAAGTTCAGCGGGTTACGCATGGCTATCTTTAAAAAAGGTGGCCGAGCATGACCGATTGAACACACAGCATAATACTGGCTTTTAGCGAAATGCGGACGTATGAAGGACAGATCAGGACAAGAGATGTCGAGAGTATAGAATTAATGAATCCTGTCTGGTAATCATTATGTTGATGAGATTAAAGCACTTCTGCATAAGGCGGATATATGGATTTTTATTGCAGTAAAGAATTCACTGGCTTAAAAGCCTGGGACTCTCAACATGTTGCCAGCTTCGATAATATCAGCGTAAAACTTCACTGGACCGATCAGCCTTACAAATGGCATATCAATGACGGACAAGAGGTTTTTGCTGTTATGGATGGTTGTGTTGAAATGTTTTACAAAGAAAACGGGGAAATTAAAAGCAGGGAGCTGAAAACAGGAGATATTTTTTATGCAAGTGAAGGGACAGAACACATTGCTCACCCGCAAGGAATAGCACGCGTTCTTGTTATTGAAAAAGAAGGATCAATCTAATCCTAATTTCAAATAACCGGTTTAAGCGATTTGATCTGTCACGTACCAGGGAGGTACTGGGTTATCAGCCAGCCGATAATGCCTTGCAGGCGTTTAAGCCGTGTTCACTTCTAAACTGACATCAACAGATGTCATATATGGCCGGGGCCAGGCCAGTTGTAGGATGCAGGTTTCATTAAAGATCATGGGTAAATCAGCCGATAAACGTAGACTACTCCTTCTGACCTTGTATTCGTCATAGAGAATTTCCCGCTCATTTCTGCGGGCAAAATGGCACCGTAGAAGTGCTGTTGATCAAGCTACAGTGTCAGCCACCGCTCATGACTGACATTCGAGAAATTGAGAACCTCTTACCGACGCACTTCCCAAGTTTCTGAGGCAGCAATTACGGCGATCAAAAGGTCGGTGATGACCAGTATCGAGCTTGTTCAGTATTGTCAGCAAACAACGGATCCGACCACCATGAACACTGTGATCAAACCTACCCTTTCCGCCGTTTGGTCTATGGACGCACAAGGCATATGCATCGCCAGTCAGGAAAGCCCTGCGGGTCTAATGCCCGCACTGAAAGGCGTCACGCTAAGTGCATGGCTGAAGCTCGCACAGGCTGATGATGATGCGAAGATCGCGCAGCAACTTACTGCGGCATTGGAATTTGTGACACCTTTTCATCTCGAAGTGCCGATCCATTGTCTGGATGGGACGACGCGGCGTGTGATTGTTTCAGGCCTGCCGGATTGCCAACCTAGTGCTCCTCGTCTGCAGTACAGCGGCTTCATTGTTGATATAACCGGGCAGCGCAAAGCACTTGAAGACGCGCTGCGCACGGCGGCGGAATACCGTCTGTTGATTGAAAACAGCACCGACCTGATCGCCCATTGCGACACGGATGGCAGGTACGTGTCGATCTCGCCTTCTTATAGCAAAATGATAGGCTGGTCAGCCGATGAGATGACAGGCCAACGGGTCGTGGATTTCTTGCATCCCGACGACCGCGCATCCGCCACGGATGTACTGGTACATCTCTTCAATGGTGGCGTGCGGCCGGACGTAGTCGAGGTGCGCAAGCAACATCGCGATGGGCACTACATTACACTTGGCACCAAGGCCTGCGGCGTCAGCGATCCTTCCACAGGCAATAACATCGGTGCCGTGTTGATTTCGCGCGACATTACGCGTGACAAAGAAAAGATCCAGAAACTTGAGAAACTGGCCACCCACGATACGTTGACAGGATTGCCTAACCGAGCCTGGATCAATGACCAGGTTAGCTGCATGCTCTCGCAGGGCGAAGATCTGGCATACACGACAGTCCTGTTTATCGATCTGAATGGGTTCAAAGCTGTCAATGATTCGATGGGACACGCGACTGGGGATGCCTTGCTGCAGCAGGTAAGCGAACGGCTACAACGCTGCATGCGCCCGGGCGACTCTGTGGCACGCCTGGGCGGAGACGAGTTTGTGGTCGCAGCGAAGTGCAGCAATCGCGAGGCGGCGTCCATAATCGCCCAGCGCCTCATTGACAGCCTGAAAGAGCCATTTTCTATCAATAGACTGGAAGTACCGATCGGAGCGGCGATTGGCATCAGCCTTGCACGGTTTGGGACGACATCGGCCAAGATGTTATTTGAAAATGCCGATAAAGCGATGTACCAAGCGAAAGCACGCCGTGATAGTTCATATCAGTTTTTTGAGCCCACAGCGCTACCGTTGCGTGATTAGGATAGCCGGCTTCGCTTTCTGCCCTTGTCTGTAATTCATCAGGGTGTCGTTTACCCTAATGCCCGTTCGGCGCATTACCGTAGAGCGCTTCAGCGCATATTTCCCGCCTCAGAAAGATGCGCTGAATTTCGCAAATGAATCCTGCGCTTAAGCATAGCTAAGCAAAAAATGTATAAGAAATGACGTTAGAAGCTTCTCAGACATTCGCTATTGGCACAAAGCCGTCTTACGCGAGCAAAAGCGGATATTCTGTCTGCGATCTTAATTACAAAGCTAACGGATGCCGGTATGAAAGATCACCCGAACACCAACTCTATCTTTTTTAGGTAGTTGCAGTGCAAATCGTTATGTAGTGAAATATATAGCGATAAGGATACTGAAAGAGGGGTTCAATGAATCTGTATATGTTTTACATCGGTGGAAACGCCGGTAAATCTAATATTGAAGTGCATGACATCCAGTTTGTTGCAGCCAAAGAACCAAAAGATGCTTGGCCTGCTCTGCGGGAAGCATGGTTTGGTGATAGTGATAAAATTCATATTGACGGCTACAGCCGTATTACCTGGGCTGATGGATATTCCGTCAAGCTCTCTGCTGAACCATCGCAATTTACGAAAAAGTTATTTTTCGTAAACGCAGGCGGTTACAGACCTGACAGGCTAGCAGAGTTACATGAATTCGATTTGTTTGTCGCTGAAAATGCACAAGGTGCCAAAGACAAAGCACTACAAACGTTGCTCTGTGGCGTCGATCATCAACATAAGGATAATTTGAAAGATGTTGACGATTGTTTGTTACTTGAAAAAGTAGGGGGATTATTTATTCATCTGGCTCCCTGCGATTCAGGAAGTCGTGATCAACCCGAATGGCAGGGCTATCAACCGATAGGTATCTGACATTGTAAAGACGGTCTTGCCGACTTAGGGTGAGGCTTGTCCCCGCCTTTAGTTTGGCACAAAGCGGTCAGGTACTAGTCCGAGTCTGCTGTGAGCGAGAAGCGGTCGCACAATAAATCTATCTTTGCGCGACGCGCCGCTACGTATATCGCAATCTATCGATTAACTGAGAAGATTGCAGTTTCAGTTTGGCAGCGCACCTGCCCAAATCTCCGGACGCCGTTCACGCCAAGGGTGCGCACGTTCAATCTGACCGGCAAGACTGAGTAGTGCATGCTCGCAGTTGTATCCTGCGAAGAACTGCATCCCGATTGGCAGATGGTTTGATTCGCAGAAACCCAGTGGAATCGACATGGCTGGCGTTCCGCACACGTTAGCCAGCGCTGTGAAGGGCGTCTGGCTGAAAACATGATGTAGCCAATCGCGGCCATCCATTTTATCCTGACCGCGATTGAAGGCACCCAACTTCGCAGGAACGTCAGGCAAAGTCGGGGTCAGCAACATGTCGTATTCGCCAAAAAATGCCCCCATCTTTCGCGTAACGGTGTTTCTCATGTGCATTGCCCCAACAAGCTCAGTTGCCTTAAGTTCATGACCGAGTTTCCAGAGGGCAAGGTTAGAAGGTTCGAGGGTTTCGGTATTGATGGGTTTATTGTTCATTGAAGCCAGCGCATCGATCCAGCCTGCTGAGTTTGCCGCCCAGAAACACGCATTCATTTCCACAAATGCATCCCAGCTCAGCCCAATGTCTGGCATGACTTCTTCCACCTGATGGCCCAGTGCCAGCAGCAGCTTGACGGTTTGTTCAAGTGCAGACACGACTTCCGGTGTGCTTCGTTTACCGTTAAAAGGATGAGTTATAACGCCAATTTTGAGATTGCCCGGGTCGTTATCAACGCTTGTGACTAATCCAGGCGTGGAGCGATCAATGTTAAAGGGATCTCCCGGCATATTTCCCTGAACGGCTTCCAAAAGCGCAGCGCTATCGCGTACCGAGCGGGTGACAAAACCATGCACGGCGAGTCCCGACCAGATTTCGTCGACATCAGGTCCCATACTGATCCGGCCCCGACTGGATTTTAATCCAAACAGGCCGTTTGCTGATGCCGGGATACGAATAGAGCCACCGCCATCTGTAGCATGTGCAGCAGGAACGATACCGGAAGCGACGGCAACAGCTGAACCGCCACTCGATCCACCGGCACTAAAATCACTATTCCATGGATTTCGTGTACCGCCATTAAACAGGGGTTCGGTAGTAATACTGGCAGCTAACTCAGGCGTGGTGGTTCGCCCCATAAGAACCAAGCCTGCCTGCCTCATTTTTACGGTCAGATGGGAGTCATGAGGCGAAACCATGCCAGCTGCGAGACGGCTACCGAGCTCATTGAGGCGCCCGGCGACAGAAATACCCAGATCTTTAACCAGCATCGGCACGCCAGCCATTGGCCCCGCTTGATTGTATTTTTCACCTTCCCAGCATTCTATAACAGCGTCAACATCAGGGTTTACGGCCTGATAAGCCCGCATGGCTGCGGATGATACTTCGGCAGGGCTAACTTCTTTTTTATTGATCAGCTCAGCAAGACCGATGGCATCAAAAGACGTGTAGTCAGATAAGTTCATAAACGTTCCGGTGTTTTGAGTAAGACAGCTAAGCCCGTGTGGGGTATACTTTGTGGTATCTTTTGATACCGATCGGTATCGTATGATACCAATCGGTATCATTGCAACCAGGAATTTACGATGCCCAGAGCCAATGAGCCACGCCTGCCTCCCCGAGATCGCATTCTTCAGGCGGCCGAAGCACTTTTTTATCAGGAAGGAATAGTTCGCGTTACCGTTGATGCCATTGCAGAAAAAGCGCAGTCAACGAAGATGACGCTGTATCGTCATTTTGAATCCAAAGAAGTGCTGGTATCGGAGTGGATCGGGTTGTTAATCGAAGATTACAGCCACGTTTTAGACCAATTGGCGGAAAGTCATGCTGATAGTGCGGCTGAACAAATTAGCGGGTTCGTACGTTTTGTTATCGACAATCTCTCTGGCACCTCCCAGCGAGGGTGCCCCTTTACCAACACGTTGGCAGAGATAGGTGATCAGTATGCTGATGTACGCGCACTGATAATCAGCCATAAAAAAAGGCAATATCAGCGGCTGGAGGCTTTATGTTCCAAGGCTGGTGCAAATGCCCCTGATTCTCTGGCAAAAGAGATAACGCTCATTCTTGAGGGGATTCAAGTGGTTGCTCAAAATGCAAGCTTCGAGAAGTCTTCAGAATTTACCCTCAATATTATTGAAAGCAAGCTCGCTCTGCTTAAATGATCTGTTTTAGAGGCCCCTGAAAGTAAACCCGTTTGCGGTGAGTATGCCTTACTTGTGGCCTGAATGTGTTGAATCACTGAATCGCTATGTCCGCTGCTGGCAAAAGGTAGCCTGATGGGGTGGCTCAGATCGCTATGAGCGAGAAGCGGACCGACATGTCATGCCGTAAACCCCTAATAAATTCAATCTCAAATCTTGCTGCTCAACGTGGCTATAGAGTGAAATGTCGCATACTGACGTAGGGGAAAGATTATTTCAGAGATATTCTGCGGCGTTCCTCAATCCTTCCTACCCACCTTAGCCTTTCTCTGCCCTTAAACCTTATATGAACCTTGTCACAAAACAGGCATGAAGTTTTTAGCCTTCATCAAACAATATTGCCCGGAGTGAAACTGTAGATATCCCGTTACAGCTTCTCGATCATCATTGTTAACGCTGATTCATGCACCAAACGCATCAACTCATGATTTTATTGCGCTTATTTACTTTATTTTCCTGATCCAGTCTGCAGCTACAGGCGCTGTAAAAGCGTCAAGACAAACTGGAGATAAAAATGCATTCCTCTAACGCACCCATGACGACTTGGGCAAGAACCAGCGCGATACTGCGTGTGACCTCTGGCAACTTTCTGGAGCAGTTTGATTTTTTCCTGTTCGGATTTTATGCCACCTACATCGCACATACTTTCTTTCCGGCCAGCAGTGAATTTGCCTCGCTGATGATGACTTTCGCCGTCTTTGGTGCGGGCTTTCTGATGCGTCCTATCGGCGCAATCGTGCTGGGCGCGTACATTGATAAAGTCGGCAGACGTAAAGGTCTGATTGTTACCCTGACTATCATGGCCGCAGGGACCTTCCTGATTGTCCTGATCCCATCCTATCAATCGATTGGCCTCTGGGCGCCGTTGTTGGTGCTGGGAGGGCGTTTATTGCAAGGTTTTTCTGCGGGTGCAGAGCTGGGCGGCGTATCTGTTTACCTGGCAGAGATTGCCACGCCAGGCCGTAAAGGCTTCTACACCAGTTGGCAGTCTGGCAGCCAGCAAGTAGCCATTATGGTAGCTGCGGCCATGGGCTTCGCACTGAATGCCATCATGGAAGAAAGCGCCATTCGCGAGTGGGGCTGGCGACTGCCTTTCCTGTTCGGCTGTCTGATTGTACCTTTCATCTTTTTCCTGCGCCGCAAACTGGAAGAGACCGAAGAGTTCACCGCGCGCCGCAATCATTTGGCGATGCGCGACGCGTTTAAAACCCTTTTAGCAAACTGGCAGGTGGTTATTGCCGGTATGTTAATGGTCGCCATGACCACCACCGCATTTTATCTGATCACCGTGTATGCCCCGACGTTCGGTAAGAAAGTGCTGATGCTCAGCGCCTCTGACAGTCTGCTTGTGACCTTACTGGTTGCGATATCTAACTTTCTCTGGTTACCGGTAGGTGGTGCCCTGTCAGATCGTTATGGCCGTAAGCCGGTCTTAGTTGCCATGGCATTGCTGGCTCTTATCACTGCATATCCGGCACTTAGCCTGCTTGCTAAAGCACCGAGCTTTTCCATGATGCTGACGGTACTGCTGTGGCTGTCCTTCCTCTATGGCCTCTACAACGGCGCCATGATCCCGGCATTAACGGAGATCATGCCAACAGAGGTCCGGGTTGCTGGTTTCTCTCTGGCCTACAGTCTGGCAACCGCTGTGTTTGGCGGATTTACGCCAGTTATTTCTACTGCACTGATTGAGTACACCGGCGATAAAGCCTCACCCGGCTACTGGATGAGCTTTGCTGCTGTATGTGCACTACTGGCGACGTTTTATTTGTACCGTCGCAGCGCATTATCACTACAAACTGCCCGTTGAATCAGGATTTACGTTATGCAAAAAATTTATCGTTCACTCCTTACCACACTGTTATTTGCCTCTGTCAGCTCGGGAGCATTGGCTAAAGAAGTAACCGTCATGATTTCAGGCGGATTTAAAGCCGCACTGGAAAAATTGGCCCCACAATTTGAAGCTGAGAGCGGCGACAACATCATTTTGATATCCGGCCCCTCTATGGGTAAAACCCCTCAGGCGATTCCAGCACGCCTGGCCCGTGGCGAAAACGCTGATGTGGTAATTATGGTGGGTGATGCGCTGAAAAATCTGGAAAAGGATAAATGGCTACTACCGGGCTCGCGCGTAGAGCTAGCTGACTCATCAATTGGTATGGTCGTCAAACAAGGTGACTCTGAACCGACTATCAAAAAGCAGGCAGATCTGCGCAATACCCTACTGCAGGCCAAATCCATCGCTTATTCTGACAGTGCCAGCGGCCGATATGTCAGCAGCCAGCTGTTCAAAAAACTGGGTATTGAAGACAAGGTAAAAGAGAAAGCGCACATGATTCAGCGCATTCCGGTGGCATCCGAGGTGGCGAAAGGAAAATATGCTCTGGGTTTCCAGCAGGTGAGCGAATTGATTCCGGTGGCGGGCGTAACCTTTATTGGCGAGCTGCCTGAAGATGTGCAATACATTACCCGGTTTTCCGGCGCGGTGACCGCCAAAGCAGAACACCCGAAAGAAGGCAAAGCGCTACTGAATTTTCTGTCTTCCGCCGAGGCGCAAAAAACGATTCGTGCCACCGGGATGCGATCGGTGAAAACTGAACGACCCGTTAACCCACGTGATACTGTTCAGTGATCAACTTTTCCAACTCGGCGGCGACGTAGGACTGCATACGTCCGCTGCGCCTGATCAGGCCAACCGTGCGCTTCACCACCGGATCCGTTAGCGGCAGGTGAGTCAGCAATGAATGCTCAGAAGTCGGCATGGACATAGTGGGCACGGCAGCAATGCCGACGCCCGCTTCAACCATACCTAGCATGGTCGTCACGTGACGGGTTTCGCAGATACTGGCACGCTCAGGAGTGATGTTTTCCAGCATTTTATCGAGCAAATTGCGGTTACCAGATGTCTTATCCAGCCCAACATAATCGTGTTGATAAAACTCGCGCCAGGTCAGGCTTTTTTTGCTGGCTATTGGATGATCGCGTCTGCAGGCGGCAACGTAAGCATCTCCCACCAACGGGAGAAATTCGATATTGGGCTGCAGGTTTTTCGCAAAACAGATACCGAAGTCTGCCTGACCACTGGCAACCGCTTCAATGACATTACCGGCACTGCTATCAATAATCTTAACGCGTACCCGTGGATAGCGGACCTGGAAACGGCGAATCACGTCAGGCATGAAATAGTAGGCTGCCGAAGGCACTGTGGCGACAGTTACCAAGCCCACGCGATCCTGACCAACCTTATTGATATCCGCTAATACCAACTCAACATTGGCCAGTAGCTGATCTGAACGTTCAGCAAAGGTCTGTCCATAAAGTGTCAGCGTGACGCGCCGGGTAGTTCTTTGGAACAACTTTATACCGAGCGCAGATTCTAGCTTCTCTATCCTGCGGCTCAATGCTGACTGTGAAAGGCAGATAGACTCTGCGGCAAGCCGAAAATTACCGTATTCAACCAGCGCTCGAAAGGCATAAAGATCGTTGAGATCAAAATTCACGGGCATAGTGGCAGTCAATCCTTTCCGAGCCGACAATGGCTTAAAGCAAGGATAATAGCGCTATATTGGACAACGGCAACTTTTTGAAGCCTGGCCGCTCTTTGCCGCCGGTGACACGTTGTCCGGGGTATCTGAAACGCGTGTCGCCCGCACGCTACGCTGAATTATCAGAGCCCGTCTGATTTTGCAACGGGCTGGAGAAAGGGGAAGGCTGAAAGTGAAGGGGCCGGTATGCTCTACTGAACTTTTCACAAGGCAAAAAAGCGATGAATTTTTAATGTATTAATCTGGCAACTGGTACTGAGCGGTAAGCCGACTTAACAGCCCACCGGTCCTGAGTGATGAGACTCATGCCATAAAAAAACGTCCGCGCGCGGTTTTTATGCATCAGGTAATTATTTTCTATCAAGATGTATAATAAATAGCGACTTACAGTGTGGGCAAATCAACGTCTTTTCATGACAATATCCGTTTTACGACAATTCACGGCTAGCGACGAAGCGCTTGGTAATTTCAGATGGGCATCTTAGAGCGTAAGTTAATCTTTAATCCGTAGTGGTTAATAATCACTATGACCCAGCCCACATAGTGCGGCCAGTACATCAAACTCTCCATCGTGACGAACTAACAGTTTTATGGCCTGTTGCAAAGGTGTCCAGAAGACAGCATCCTGCCAGTCATTTTTTTAATGACAGCGGATAATTAATTTTAGGCTCTAGTATTCATTTAATAGCCTCTGTGATTCTTTTTCTTCTGTGTATTCAAAGGGAAGAAGGTGTGTTTGGATATTGTTGCAAAACCATGCGGATTCGTTTCTATGAATAGTATCGCCGGGTTTGAGACATATTCCTGATGCTGCACGAACGACAGCGAACTTTCCATTATTAAACATGACATTATGGATACAAAAAGTGTGGCTTGACTCGCCCATGCGCCGACTCGCAACAATATGTCCTTCAATAGGCATAGCATGCTTGATTTTCATGAGTTTACCTTTATTACAGTTGTAAAATTAATAAAAAAGATAATTGTAAATTGCCGTCGCGCAGTTCGCTTATTGCAAAAGAGAGTCAATTTAGGAATAGATAAAATCTGTCAGCTTTCGGAGAGTCGACAAAACAACCCTCAAAGGAGGCACTCAAGACAGGTATCGTTTCCAATATTACCGGTTGTTTTGTCAATTATAATGTACAAAAGCACAGGTAATCTTTTTACTGTTAATTTATTTTTCGGCAGCTGGCTAAAAGAATATAAATTAACACCATAACTCTGCAATAAATAATCATACGCCGTTATTAAACAATGTTCTGTGATTTTTATTATTATCCTTGATTTCATCCTAATGCTTTCAGGGATGCCTTGGGAATTTATATGAAAAGCGCAAGACATTCCCGGCTGATACCCCAAAAAATGACCGCCAGTTAAAAAAACATACCCAGAGAAGCCGTTCGGGTGGTCGGTGAGCAGGTTGACCCACCAATACCCGTTCATTGCTTACGTGCTTGCAGAGGAGCCAGGAAAAACAATCAAAGAAGGGAGTGAAACTCCGAGGCAAATCGCAATTCTTCTTCCCCAAGCCAATCAATGCATTAACGGCAGGCGTTAATACACTGATTGAGCCAGTATCAGTTTTGAAAAATATCGACCGTATGGTTTTGCCCGTCATCAATCAGCGGAATTCGGTCGTGTGGCAGTATTACACCATCCAGGACGACCCGGTACTCCTCGCTGCCCTGCGAAACGGTGATGTGGTACTGACTTTGCCCACATTGATACGTTATGCCAACCGGTGGCCAGTCATGAGGTAGGTGGGCATGTATAACTAAATCTGCACCATAATGTTTAATCCCCAGTAATTCCTCTGTAAGCAGGCGATATGCCCAGCCTGCAGAGCCTGTATACCAGCTCCATCCTCCACGCCCGATATGGGGAACGACGCTGTAAACATCCGCGCTCATAACGTAAGGCTCTGTTTTATATCTCTCGACATCGCGGGCATTTAGCGCGTGGTTTATGGGATTGATCATCGACCACAGCTGCCATGCACGCGCAGTATTACCCATTCGCGCAAAAGCCATTACCGCCCAGATTGCGCCATGCGTATACTGCCCTCCATTTTCCCGCACGCCTGGCAGATAACCCTGAATATAACCGGGATTCGGCCCATGGCCATCGAACGGCGGCGTTAACAGTTTTATAATCCCGGCTTCGTTATCTACCAGATGCTTATCCAGTGACTGCATGGCGAGGATGCTGCGCTCCTGACTGGCTGCCCCGGATAGCACAGACCAGCTTTGCGCAATGGCATCAATTCGGCAATCCTGTGAGGCTTTCGCCCCCAAGGGAGTGCCATCATCAAAATAGCCACGCCGGTACCATTCGCCATCCCATGCGGAGGCTTCAAGGTTTTTCTGTAAACGCGACGCCTCTGTACGGCACAGCGAAGCAATCTGGGCGTCCTGACGCTGTTCAGCCAAGTCTGCAAAGCGCTGTAAAATGTCGTACAGGAAGAAGCCCAGCCAGACGCTTTCCCCTTTACCTTCGATCCCGACTCGGTTCATGCCATCATTCCAGTCGCCCGCGCCCATGAGGGGCAGACCATGCAGCCCGAACTGCAGGCCATGTCTGATGGCTTTCACACAGTGCATCCACAGCGTCTCTTCAAAGGTGCTGATAATGGGTTTATCGTAGACGGACTCTTCGCCGGGCTGGAGCGTCCGGCCTTCCAGGTAAGGTATGCGCTCTTCAAGTACGCCGGTATCCCCCGTGGTTTCAACATAGTGACAGACAGCCAGCGGGAGCCAGAGATAATCATCTGAACAGCGCGTGCGGACACCGTTGCCATGCGGAGGATGCCACCAGTGCTGTACGTCACCTTCTATGAACTGGCGCGATGCGCACAGCACAATCTGGTCGCGTAGCCGGTCCGGCATGGCGTGACTCAGCGCCAGCGTATCCTGCAGCTGATCGCGGAAACCGAACGCGCCGCCGGACTGATAGTAACCGCTGCGCGCCATTAAACGACAGGCCACCGTCTGGTACAGCAGCCAGCCGTTCACCAGTAAATTAACGGTGGTGTCAGGCGTTCTGACCACGACTTTATCCAGCACGCTGTGCCAGTACCGGTGAACGTTACCTAGCTCCTCGCGGGCGGCCTCTTCGTTCAGATAATGTGTGAGGCATGCCTGAGCCTGAGCCTGATCTTCCCCAATGCCCAGCACAAAAATAAATGTCTTCTGATCACCATCAATTAATGTGGCTGCAGACTGCACCGCACCGCAGGGATCGAGACCGGCTCCCGTTTTATCTGACAGGGCGCGCAGATTCATTGCCGCCGGTTTTTGCAGGGAACCGTTGCGGCCGAGAAACTCACGACGGTCGCCCGTCAACGAACAGTGAGCACCCGTGACGGCAAAAAATGCGGTACGTGCGGCTCCGTTACTGCCATAAAAGTTATTTGCCATTACACCGCAGCCGCCTTCGACGCTGGCCGCATGGGTAACAACGTGAAGAGCAGATTGAGTTCGTGACTCACCCAGGGTCCACTCTACATAACCCGTAACGCTTAGTTTTCGCGTGCGGCCGGAGTTATTACTGAGCGTCAGGATCGCAAGTTTGACTGGAGCCTGCTCGGCGACCAGCACCGTCAGTTCGCTGTCTATGCCGCTCTCCCGGTGGGCAAATACGCTGTAGCCAAAACCATGTCGGGACAAATAATCCCCCTGACCGCGCACCGGCAAGGTGGTCGGCGACCAGCATGCGCCGCTCTCTTCATCGCGCAGATAGAAAGCTTCTCCGCTGCGATCGCTAACGGGGTCGTTTTCCCACGGCGTTAACCGATATTCATGGGCATTCTCATACCAGCTGTAGGCCTGGCCGGATTCAGACAACACGCTGCCGAAACTCGGGTTTGCCAGCACATTTGACCAGGGAGCAGGCGTCGGACTGTTTTCCCTGAGCACAATCTGATACTCCCGACCGTCCTGAGAAAAACCGCCGTGACCATTGAAATGAAGGAGTTGATCGGTATCTGGCGTCCAGGGAATATGCTGATTGGTTCCCGGCACAACGTGGGGAATAAACGGCCTTGGTAACGTTTTCGACGTCTGAATGCGCTGATCGAGCTGTTCATTAAGGCCGCCTGCGCGGTCATCGAGGTAGAGGTGCGCCACACTCATCAAAAGCAGCTTGTCTTCGGCGGAAAGGTGTTCACCATTACGTACAAAAATCCCGCCAGATTTATCCAGCAGGCTGGCTTCAGATCCGGCGTAAATCAGATCCATAATCTGATTTTGCAGCGCCTGCTGGTAGCCACCCGGGTTGGCATTCAGGATCACCAGATCCACCGCCAGGCCTTTCAGTCGCCAGTAGCGGTGCGCTTGAATCATGGTGGTAATAGTAGGGATGTTATCTTCGCTGGTGACGCTGAGAAGCACAATGGGGAGATCGCCGGAGATGCCCCAGCCCCACAGGCTCGACTGACCCCGTCGATTACTGCTAATTATCCGGCTCTCAGCGCGGAGTTCCTGACAAGGGTAAAGGATCGCGCCCGCAAGCCGGTTAAACAACGCCGCATCATCTTCATTGGCGTTAATTTGTCGTAACACGACCAGACTGTGGGACCAGGCGAGTTCAAAAACGCGGTCAGCGATTGGATGATCGCGATATTTTTCCAGCAGCGCCAGACTGAGCTGGCGATTTTCACTGATACCATAAACGATATCAATGATGACCGGTTTTCCGGGCTGCAGGGTCACAGACTGACGTATCGCCAGCATAGGGTCCAGTACGGATCCCGATGTGTTGCTGAGTGGTCCGCTTTGCCTGATACCCAGTGCATCAACCGGACGTTTGCCGCGACCGAGAAATTTCGCCCGATCGGTTTCAAAGGAGACGCTTCTTGAGTTGTCGCCATGCACCACCATCATGTGGAACAGCCATGGACTCTTTTCGTCTGGAGCGCGCGGACGCCGGTGACACAAAATGGCATTCTGGGCGGGAATAAGCTCAGTCTGGATAAATAAATTGCTGAACGCGGGATGCGCCCGATCGCTGGTGGCAGGAGCCAGCACCGCTTCTGCGTAGGTGGTGAGTTCAATGGTACGAGGCTGGCGACCACGATGCAGCAGCGTGATCCGACGCAGTTCAATATCGTCTTCAGGCGACACCACAACCTGCGTTTTGACGCTAAGAAAGCCGAGGGTACCTCTGAATTCAGCACCAGCTTCAGTAAATATTACTTCGTCGTTACTGTCGGCACGGCCCGTAGGTTGCCAGGTATTGCCCCACACTTCACCCGTTTGTGGATCGCTGATATAGCAGAATGTTCCCCAGTTATCGCTGGTGGTATCGCTGTGCCAGCGTGTCAGGGCAAGATCGTTCCAGCGGCTGTAACCGCCGCCGGTATGGGTCATCATCAGATGGTAATGGCTGTTGGACAACAGCTGAACCTCGGGAACCGGACTCTCAGCGCCAGTGAAAATACGGGGTTCATAGCGAACCGGTTTGACTATCCCTTCATGAGACTCAAAATGACGGCGCGGGCTGTAGAGATCGACCGCATCCGGCACGCGTTCCTGTAACAGCATACTCGCCGACTGGAAGGCCGTGCTGGACATGAATCTCTCCGCCATAGGGGCGCCAAGCAGCACGTGAGCCAGTGACTGAAAGGCCATTCCCTGATGGTGTGCCATCCATGACTGCACCACGGCATATAACTGTCCGGTGGCCAGACGCGACGGCGTGTAGTCCAGCGCTTCATAAAAACCGTACTCGCCGCGCGCGCCACTTTTTTGCAGCCTGAACAAATTTTCACACGCTTTTTGCGGAGAGATCATTAACGCCAGCAGCGTGGCGTAAGGGGCGACGACCATATCGTCAGCCAATCCCCGACGAAGGCCGAGGCCAGGAACGCCAAATGCCTGATAGAGATAATTTTGCTGCACATCAAACGCGTGGTAGCCGGACTCAGATACGCCCCATGGCACCCCGCGCTCTTTCCCCCAGTCTATCTGGCGCATAACCGCCGACTGACTCATCTCATCAATCAGGCTGCCGCGCCAGGTGGGCATCACCAGGTTGGGCATCAGATATTCAAACATTGATCCGCTCCAGGACATCAGTGCGGTTTCGTTATCAATGGTGGTGAACAGCCGCCCCAGAGCGTACCAACTTTTGAGTGGCAACTGATTTGTCGCGATGGCGAGAAAACTGGTCAGGCGAATTTCGGAGGGCAACAGGTCGTATTGACTCTTATCCAGCATATTGCTGTCACAGTTATAGCCGATGTTGAGCAGGCTGGTTGCTTCGCTGTACAGGAACGTGAAATCCATTTGCGCATGATCATGCAGCCGCTGTTCAAGTTCAGTGATGATGTCCAGCTGCATACGTGCCTGCGCGATTGCCGACGCTGGGGGCGTTCCTTCTCCGGTAAATTTCGCCCGGGCAAGCCAGTTAAGAGAGGGCAGAGCTTCTGCGTCATATGCTGCCGTTAACCATCCAAGCAGATGCGCTCCTTCATGGCACAGCAGCGCCAGTTGATTCTGTAAATGTTCTATCCAGCGCAGAACGAGTTTGTCTTCGTGACTGCATGCCTCCTGAAGATGGTTGCTTTGGGTATGCATATTTTTTAATGCGATAAACACCTGTGCCGGAGCCAGCGAGGCAGCATTAAGACATTGTTTACGCAGCGTTTGCAGACTGTCAGGGGCGTTCTGTCCCCAGTGCTTCTCCAAAATACTCAGTGTATCGTCCAGGCCCGCCAGCACCTGTACCGGGTTCAATACCGGCTGACTGCGCATGGCTGAAAGCCCTTCGCGAAGCGTGAGTAAATGGCCTGCCATATTGCCACTGTCGACGCTTGAAACATAACGTGGACTGAGTGCGGCAAGGGTGACGGTGTCATACCAGTTATACAAATGACCCCGGAAATGCGCCATTTTATCCAGTGTGTCCAGGGTAAGCGTCACGCGTTGCAATACCACACTAATCGGAATATAACCAAAATCCCATGCAGTCAGGTTGGCCATCAGTGAGAGGCCAATATTGGTGGGTGAGGTACGGTGTGCGACTACCGGCGGTAAAGCTTCCTGATAATTGTCAGGCGGAAGCCAGTTCTCTTTCGCGGTGACAAAGGTCTCAAAAAATGCCCAAATTTCGCGGCTGGTCTGACGCAACAACAGTTTTTGTTCTTTATTGGGTGCGAACGCATGCGGTACGGGTTGGCGGCTCATCCAACTTAGCAGAAGCGGTGCCAGACACCACACCACACCGACGGGTAAAGCGATTGCCAGGAATGGCGGTGCAAAATACGCGGTCAGGGCAATCAGTGCCACGCCGCTGACCACGTTCAGCCACATCGCCCGGTAAAACCGCACAGGCGAGGTTTTTGCCAGGTCATTATCCGGACTGTGGCTGGCCCACTGGCTGAGGTTACGTTGACTGTATCCCAGACGCCATAATGTCACGGCAATGGCGTACAGGGCATAGCCGGCCTCATGGGGCAAGGTGGTAAAATTGAGCCCGATCCGGGAAAACCGCTTCAGCGCACCGGTAGTGACCAGTAGCAGATGCTGCCCAAGGGGACGGCGGGCAGGCTTATTGAGGAGATCGTGCACAACAGCCAGCACTGTAGGCATTAGCCACACCAGCAGCAGTACACTTAGCCAATAAAATGGGTTCGGTACCCACAGCAAGCTACAAAACAGGAGTAGCAAGGAGAAAGGGGCCACCAGGCTGCGTCGCAGATTATCGAATAACTTCCAGTAAGAGAGTGCAGATAGCGGATTTTTATCCTGTGTTCCATCCGCTTTTCTGACGTTGGGTTTGAGCCAGTTAAGCAGTTGCCAGTCCCCACGGATCCAGCGGGTGCGTCGTGCAACGTCCGACAGATAGTTATTTGGGTACTGTTCATAGAGTAAGACTTCGCTCAGCAGACCCGAACGTGCATAACATCCTTCCAGTAAATCATGGCTGAGCACCAGATTCTCGGGGCAGGTATTTTGCGTGGCCTGAACAAAGATATCGACATCGTAAATCCCTTTGCCGATAAACGATCCCTCCCCAAAAAGGTCCTGATAGATATCTGAAGACATCATCGAATAGGGATTATTACCCGCAACGCTGCTGCTCATGGCGGCATAGCGCCCCTGCCCGTTGCGTGGCATCTCCTCCGCCAGTCCCGGTTGCAATATCCCGTACCCTTTAACCACCCGTTGGCGTGCAGCGTCATACTCGGGCCGGTTCAGTGGGTGCGCCATTGTCGCGATCAGTTTGTGCGCCGTATCGCGTGGCAGAACTGTGTCACTGTCCAGCGTAATAACGTACTTAATCCGCGCAGGTAGCTGGTCAGCAGGCATACCTGCCACACTGGAAAACTGGGCTTTGGGATG
The DNA here is from genome assembly GCF_022761075.1 of Pantoea sp. MQR6. Classification (NCBI taxonomy): domain Bacteria; kingdom Pseudomonadati; phylum Pseudomonadota; class Gammaproteobacteria; order Enterobacterales; family Erwiniaceae; genus Pantoea; species Pantoea sp. MQR6. Next base: position 191,547 of record NZ_JAKYXB010000005.1, on the reverse strand, counting down.
GCGTAACCAGCTGTTCAGCAAGGCCAGTTTGCCACGTTTGCGTTCATAACCCATCCATACACCCTGGAGCGGATTCCATTCAGGTTCCCGGTAGAGCAGATAAAAACGTGGGCGACTGGCCGGGTAGCGGCGGTTGAGATCTTGCGTTTGTGAAATGGCCTGTTCGATCAGTGCGTTATTTTGCGGAGAATGTTCATCTGCCGAATCAGTCACGTCAGCCACAAGGGCGAAACAGAGATTTTCGCTATGGTTGCCAAGCCAGCAGACCTCAAGACTGGTGATGAGTTTGTTGATGCTTTCGCTGCTGCTGAGCAGGCAGGGGATTACTACCATGGTGGCGGCGCCCTCCGGGATCCCGGTAGAAAAATCCATCCTTGGCAGCGGGCGCGGGGTGCGAAATCGGGTGGTCGCCTCACTCAGCAGGTCGGTCACTGACTGACTGATCACCACAACAAGCGGGATAGCGAGAAGTATCAGTAGCCAGTCCATTCCCTGGTGTGCCGTTTCTTGCACTATTTCGGCTGTTATCGCGGTGGTTAGCAGACACAAGCTACCAAGCCATGAAACCAGTGGGATCTGGTTGAAACTGTGCCGTAGACGGATAAGCCGTGAAGTATCTGCCGACAAAAGCGTTTCCAGCTGATGACGGCCTTCGCCCATCAGGTAATAGCCAATATGGGCGCCCGGCGTGTCAGAGGCGGCTTCCTTGGAGAGCGCCAGCACGCGGCGGGCGACTTCTGGCTCGCTGAAGCGACTCTCTCTGGCCAGGATCTCAATGACGTGGCGATAATGATCTCGCGTATCAAAGTGCATCAAGGGGTAGGTGCCCGCAGGATCAAGACGTAATGTCTGCTCCACCACGCTCATGGCCTCAGCGAAATTAGCCCAGTTCGTTTCACTCAGTAAACGTAAACCGGCGATGCTGTTGCTCACCGAGAGCTGGCTAGCGGCAAGTTGTTGATTGAATAGGTTTATCAGGGTGTCGGTGGTCGTACCTTGCTCAGCCAGTCGCTGCTCAATCCAGCTCAGAGGCAAGGTCAGCATATTGCCGCGCCCCTGTAGACGGCGTACCAGTTCCGCAACAAATGCACTGTTCAGCGGGGGATTGGAGCGCGCCATATCAGCAATTACCATGATCAAGTCGGCGGGAGCATTCTCCGCGCATTTGAAAATTCGCGTTACCCAACTGTCTGCCAGCGTGCGTGCTTGCTGGGCTTTTACGACATCGATACTGACCCGACGGAGGTTCTCAATTAACGCCAGGCGCAGCATACCGGGTAAAGCCCAGACTTCGCCGAGCGTAAGCGGCGTCACCTGTTGATAGGCGCTGATATAGCTGGTCAGATTTGTTGCGTCCCAACGCCCGTCTCCGTGAGCAATGGCTTCGGCAGCAATATCATAAATACGCGGACAGGAGTGCGGCGCGGCCAGCGCCGGAAGACCCTTGCCGAAATTCTTCGGCAAGTGCTGGCGAACGATACGGATCTGCTCCTCAATAAGATAGTAATTGTCCAGTAGCCACTCCCCTGCGGGCATGATGCTTGCCTTTTTCCCGGCATTGAGCTCGTAGCAGTTTTGCGTAATTACCGCCTCATTATTATCGAGGCGTTTGAGCAAATAATAGGGCAGTTTGTCAGGAGACAATTTATGCGAACGTGCCAGCTTTTGTCCGTAGCGCTCCATCTGAGAGGTCGAAAATAGCTCTGCTTTGAAACTATTTTCACTGCCAGGGTCATTGCTCGGAAGGTACGGGATGAACTCGGATGTTTGTGGCCGTGTAGAGAAGTGGCCGAGCCACTTCTTAAGCTTCATGTTCATAAGATGGCTCTGATGCAGCGTTAATGCTCAGGAGCAGTTGCGAAATCAGTTCAGAAACGTTCTCTCAGGATGGGCGTCGGGCATCAGGGATTTAACAGCTGCTGGTATGTTTTTTAAGTTCTGGTTACTGATTTTCGCCTGAGTATGTTTCAGGATCATCATAGAGCAACAAACAGGACTTTAAATCCAAAGCAAAGCATTGTTTGCGTAAGAAGAATTATTGAAAAGGGATAGGACCTAAAGGCTCTAACAGAGCAGGTAACAGTGGTTGTAGATTCACCACCAAGGTTCATTGCGAATCGATACAAGACATAACGATTAACCTTTCAATGAATGAACTTCATCCTATCATACACTGAGCAAAAAATGTGCGATGAATCGCCAGGGATAATCCTGATTTGCCCAGGCTTATCCAGTTCCATACCATCCAATGCGGTGCGCAGCAGGAGCAGCGACGCGTCCAGGGCGTATATCGGGCGGCGGTAGTCCGGCTGCGGGTAAGCGGCAGCATTGAAAACATTTAGAAAGCCGGGGCGTTTGTGGAGAGTAACGGTTTTCCGTCATATGTGCGGGCATCCGCTGAGAGTATCCAGTTGTTTATGGCCGGATATGCCCTGTGTCGGGCATATCTGGGTACGGTGCGGGTGAGGCGAGGGCACACTCTTCTGTGAACGCAAAACGGACATGATAGCCCTTGGTATTAAAGGTCAGCGCCTTCAATCAACACAAAAGTTCCGGTCGCAGCGCCTGCTCGTATTGACCTGGCTGCCTGATATTTAGGGCTCTCATAAAAACGTTTGGCCTCGGCAAAAGAAGCGAACTCAAAAACGACATGCCGTTCATGGGATTCTCCCTCAAGATTTTCATACTGCCCAGACCAGGCAATGATCTTCGGATTGAAATCCTGCATTGCCTCCCCGGCAGCTTGGGCATACTCAGAGTATGCGACAGGGTCTGATACAGTCACGTGAGCGATTAAATAACCTTTATTCATTTCTCTTTATCCTGCGTAAGTGGTGTTGTATTTCAGCGTAAGCACAGAGATAGCCGTGAAAAAGCTGAGGTGATTTAAAGACGTTGGGTTTAATTCTGTGCTTTAGAGGTGAAAGGTTTCGGGTAGCGTTCTGCATCCTGATGGTCGATCATCCATCCCGGATAATGGAGAGGCATAGCGCTTATCGCATCAAGATGCTTCCCTTCCTCCGCTGTCAGAACGATGTCGGTAGCCCGAAGATTATCGGTGAGTTGGGCGATCCGTTTTACACCGATAATTACGCTGGTGACGCAGAGTCTGGCAAGTAACCATGCGAGCGCAATCCTGTTTACCGATACAGCATGTTTGTCCGCTATGACCCGCATTGCGGCAATGCAATTCCAGACCCGATCGCGATCAACAGGTGGGAAATCGAATGTGTTACGGCGGGCATCGCTTCCCGCTGATGCATCGGGGCCAAATGTAGCGACTGCGGCTACCATCCGTTCCGTATGCCCGTAGCCAGAGTGATAGATCACAACGGTGTTAATCATTTTCAGGGGATGAGTCATCTTAATTACCTTCAGACAGCGTTATGCGGGATACGCGGTGTGAAAGCAGTCTATTAAGTATTAAAATGGTAATAAATAACGGAAAAAATAACGCACTGTTACCCTGAGAGTGAACAATGAAGAATCTGGAGGCGCTGATTATTTTTGCGCGCGTAGCGGAAATGAAGAGCTTTACTCAGGCAGCTGAAAGTCTGGGTATCCAGAAAGGACGTGCCTCAATGGTGGTGCGTGAGCTCGAACATGATGTAGGCGCTACGCTTCTGCACCGGACAACGCGGACCGTGCAGCTGACAGAAGATGGGCGGGCTTTTTATTCGCGCGCGCGCGATCTCTTGTCGGAAGCTGAAGAATTGCAGTCAATGTTCACTGATTTCGGTATGCCACTGCGGGGACGGTTACGCGTTGATATGCCGGCTGTGTTAGCGCAGAGCGTGGTGATTCCCGCCCTGCCACAGTTGCTGGAAGCACACCCTGAGCTGGAACTTGAGCTTTCAAGCACCGATCGGCGTGTTGATTTGGTTTTGGAAGGATTTGACTGCGTGGTTCGTCTCGGGCCCGTGGTAGATGAAACGCTTATTGCCAGGCCGCTGGGACATCTACGCATGATCAATGCAGCAAGCCCAGGCTATCTGGATCGCTTCGGTGTGCCGAAAACGATAGATGATCTTCTTAACCAAGGCCACAGGATGGTTCATTACATCCGGAATTTTGGTTCGAAGCCTGACGGATGGGCGTATCCAGCAGGCGATGGCTACAAATCGTTGATGCTACCAGGCGCGATAAGGGTCAACAGCGTGCCGGCGTATCATGATGCAGGACTGGCGGGTTTGGGCCTAATCCAGGGTGGGTATGCCTCGCTCTTACCGCACATCAAACGCGGCGCCCTGATTGAGGTCCTTCCTGATCTGCGACCCGAGCCACTCACGGCATCTTTTGTTGTCGCGCATCGGCGTAATTTGTCGCAGCGTGTAAGGGCGTTTATGAACTGGACTGAAGAAATTTTAAAACCTTACTTTGACTGATGTCAGCATTAATTTTCGGGACTACCACGAACTCCTGTACTGAATGAGGGATGTGTAAAGCCCTCTCTGAGCGCCCGGTAAATAGTTACATAAAGATTATACGTGATACCTGTACACCAAAATCAGCATCCGGATTGGTCCTGTTGTCGCCGGCCCGCTCCTGAAATATGGTGGCTGCAAGATCCCTTCTTGTGGCCAGACGAGATGCCTCAGCGGATGCCAGAGCGGCGGATATCTCATCGTATTGCAGATCTGTACAGTAAACCGGAGACCCCGGCTGCTGACGCCAGGATTCTGTCAGACTGCCGGCATCATAGGCATCAAAGCCGGTATCACTGACCAGTTTCATAATCAGTTCGCGATGCTCCTTGTTATCACCCGCCACGGGAATGGCGATGCGGCCTTCTGCGCCGGCTGGCTTGCCTTTGGCTGCAAAAGATCCGGAGCCAATCGCATTCCATGCCTTAATAACGGGCCGGCCTAACTGCTTCTCAACCCATTGGCTTTCCACCTGACCGCCTTCAATCGCGTCAATTTTCCGATCCCGGTGCGGATAATAATTAGATGTATCAGCCACGATAACGTCAGAAGGCAGACTTACGATAAGCTGCGAAATCTCAGGGATCCGCATAAGCGGTACTGAAAGTATTAACACATCAACGTCGCTGACGGCGTGTTCAGCCGTAACGGGCAGAGCGCCCTTTTCCAGTGTTTCGGCCTCAATTGTTTCCGGACCACGCGAGTTTGCGACCTTTACGTTGTGTCCTGCGGCTGCCAGTTTACGTGCCAGGGTTTTACCTATGTGGCCTGTGCCAAGGATACCGATGCTGAGAGGGAAAGAATGATTCATCGTTTTCTCCTGAATGAATATTTGCTTTCAGAGAGAGGGCGTTCACATACAAATTGTGACGCCTCTGAAATGGAAGTCCGGCTGTTTAATGCCGACAGGTCCTGCGCCCCGACCTGTCATTATTTACTCAAAAAAGCAGGGGGCGAGGGCGCTAAGCCGTCACTTCTCTGTTACGTGCGATAACGTCTTCATGCGTGAAATTCGCACCGGGGGTCATAAATTCCTTTATCAGATCATCGCGGTTTTTCGGGGCGCGTGCGGCATCGGCGAATGAAAGGGCTTTTTTGAGTTCCTCTGTATCCAGCTCAGTGCAATAGGCAGGCGTACCGGGCTGCTGACGCCAGGATTCACTCAGAGGACCGGCATCGAGTGCATCAAAGCCGGTTTCGTTGACAAACTTAAGCACTACGGCTTTTGCGTGAGCGTTATCTCCGGCAACGGGCAGCGCAATGCGATCGGGCGCGCCGGATGGAAGACCTCTATCAGCCAGCGTGGCGGCTAAGACTGCATTCCAGGCTTTTACCAGTTGTCGTCCGGTTTGCTCGCTCGCCCATACAGATTCCGGTTTGCCATTATCAACTTCAGCAATGGCACTGTCCCGGAAGGGATAGTAGTTAGAGGTATCAATAACCACGACACGCTCCGGTACCTGGCTGAACAGGCTTGCCAGGCCGCGATGCTTTTCAAAAGGAATGGCAAGAATAATCGCGTCAACGTCTTTTACCGCATCTTCGCGCGTAACGGCGGTTGCGCCCACATCACGAGCCAGGTCAAGGATGCTGTCCGGTCCTCTGGAGTTGGCGAGCTTTATTTCATGTCCGCCAGCAGAAAGCTTACGGGCCAGAGTTGCGCCAATGTTTCCTGCGCCAATGATGCCAATCTTCATATTAAGTACCTTGTTTATGGAGTGATGACACGCCGCTTATTCGGATGCCGGGTGGGACAAAGCATTCAGCGTGTCACGCAGCTGAGCCAGCCCTTCTTCGCTGAGCTGACAGGCGGTTTTGATTTTGTCGGTGATACACCAGAGTTCCTCTCGCAGGGCATCTCCGGCCTCGGTCAGGGTGATAAGCACCCGACGCTCATCAGCAGGATCGCGCGTGCGCTTTAACTTGCCGGAAGCCTCCAGGCGCTTTAGCAGAGGCGTGATGGTTCCCGTGTCCATATCAAGTTTGTTCCCTAACTCACCCACAGCCCGTGGTGTGCCACAGAACAGTTCAAGCATTACAAGATACTGGGGAAACGTCAGGCCCAGCGGGTCAAGAAACGGCTTATGGAGCCGGTTCATGCGATTTGCGGCACCATAAAGGGCAAACGACAGCTGCTTACCAATTTCCATATTTTCTTTGGGTTTCATATTTCTTAATCTCTGGTGCTTGATTGTCTAGTGCACTAGATAAAATAGTAGGCGTTCTTGCTCAGTTACGAAAGGTTTCACTATGGGTAATTTGTGCGGTAATTACGTTTAGCTGCCCAGCTGAGATGTCATGGCTTTGCAAAGGGGAGCAGGACTTACTTTCCCTTGCTTAATATACTTTAGCGTCAATAACGTCCGCTTCTGGCACAGAGCGGACATAAGTGCCGGGAAGGTTCGATTTGAGCGAAAAACGGACATTCAATATTCTAAAGAGGATACAGCTACTCCGTTAAACTGAGCAGGCATAACAAGCATTCAGTTCTTAAAAAATAAATCCTGTTCAGATCAATATATCTGTTTTTATGCATATGTTATTGACTCAAAGTTTGCCAGCTACGACACTTGTCTTAACATCGTATACAGGAATCACCATGCCGCAACTTCTGCCCCTGCAACTTTTCAAAAACCTGTCTGACGAAACCCGGCTCAGCCTTGTGCTGTTACTTCGCGAAAAAGGTGAGCTCTGCGTCTGCGAGCTTTCGTCCACGCTAAAGGAATCACAACCCAAAATTTCCCGACACCTGGCTTTACTGAGAGAAAGCGGCCTGCTTATCGACAGGCGAGACGGCAAGTGGATCCATTACCGTTTGTCTCCGCACATGCCAGCCTGGGCATCAGCAGTAATTGAACAGGCTTACCTGTGCCAGCGAGATGACATCCTTAAGCTCAGCCAGCAGGCTGAACGCGATAACGCAACCACCAACGGCAAGCCTGTCTGCATTTAAAAAATTTCACCATCATATATGCGATTTTTTGAATGTGTTTTGTGCGGGATAATTATCAACCCGGATTAACGGGCAACTTTATTTAAAAAGGAGAAAGTATGTTTCTGGCGGGTGCGATTTTCGTCCTGACGCTGATACTGGTTATCTGGCAGCCGAAGGGCTTCAGTATTGGCTGGAGTGCAGTCATCGGTGCGGCTCTGGCGCTCCTGACCGGCGTAGTACAGATTGGGGATATTCCGGTGGTCTGGCAGATTGTCTGGAACGCTACGGCTACCTTTATTGCCGTCATCATCATCAGCCTGCTGCTCGACGAATCCGGCTTTTTTGAGTGGGCGGCGCTGCACGTTTCCCGCTGGGGAGGCGGAAAAGGCCGGCTGCTGTTCACCTATATCGTTCTGCTGGGTGCGGCGGTAGCCGCCCTGTTCGCTAATGACGGGGCGGCGCTTATTCTGACGCCGATCGTCATCGCCATGCTGCTGGCGCTGGGCTTCAGCCCCGGCGCCACGCTGGCGTTTGTGATGGCAGCAGGTTTCATCGCCGACACCTCCAGCCTGCCGCTCATCGTGTCGAACCTGGTGAACATTGTCACGGCGGACTTCTTTAAGCTGGGTTTCAGCGAGTATGCCTCGGTGATGGTGCCGGTAAATATCGCCTCCGTGGCCGCCACGCTGGTGATGCTGCACCTGTTTTTCCGCAGGGACATCCCGGCCACCTACGACCTGACGAAACTGAAGGCGCCGCGTGAGGCCATTCGCGATGCGCGCACTTTTAGAACCGGCTGGATTGTTCTCATCCTGCTACTGGTCGGCTTCTTTGCTCTCGAACCACTCGGCGTGCCGGTAAGCCTGGTGGCAGCGGTGGCGGCGTGTATTCTCTGGCTGGTTGCCCGCAAAGGACACGTGATTGATACCGGCAAGGTGCTGAAAGGCGCGCCTTGGCAGATTGTTATCTTCTCGCTGGGCATGTATCTGGTGGTGTACGGTCTTCGTAACGCCGGCCTGACTGATTACCTTTCTGCCGCCCTGAACCGGTTTGCAGAGCACGGTGTCTGGGGCGCAACGCTCGGCACCGGTTTCCTGACGGCGGCGCTCTCTTCTGTCATGAACAACATGCCTACCGTGCTCGTTGGTGCGCTTTCGATTGACGGCAGCACCGCACAGGGCGTGGTGAAGGAAGCGATGATTTACGCCAACATCATCGGCTGCGACCTCGGCCCGAAAATCACCCCCATCGGCAGCCTCGCTACCCTGCTGTGGCTGCACGTACTGGCGCAAAAAAACATTACTGTCAGCTGGAGCTACTACTTCCGCGTGGGCATCGTGATGACCCTGCCGGTACTTTTTGTGACGCTGGCCGCGCTGGCCCTGCGCCTGTCTGTTTAACCTTAACCCCGGTGTTGCGACTGTGCAGCGCCTTTACGGAGTACCGCTTATGACTGACATCACCATTTATCACAACCCGGCGTGCGGGACGTCCCGCAACACCCTGGCGCTTATCCGCAACAGCGGCACCGAACCCAAGGTTATTCTGTATCTGGAAACACCGCCGTCACGCGACGAGCTGAAGAAGCTGATTGCGGACATGGGCATCAGCGTACGCGCCCTGCTGCGCAAGAATACCGAACCGTACGAGCAGCTCGGCCTGGCAGAAGACCGCTTCAGCGATAACGAACTGCTCGATGCCATGCTGGCTCATCCGATCCTTATTAATCGCCCGGTGGTGGTGACGCCGCTCGGCACGAAGCTCTGCCGTCCGTCCGAAGCGGTTCTCGACATTCTGCCAGATCCGCAGCAGGGAGCGTTTACCAAAGAGGATGGCGAAGTGGTCATTGATGAGCACGGTCACCGCGTCAGCCACTGATTTTTCACCAGGCTGCAGACATAACGAGTGTGAAAAAAGCCGGCATCTGCCGGCTTTTTTATATGCTGCGCTGATTGACCCGCTCTGAGAGCTGAGCGGCACTCTCTTTTCTTTCACTGTAGCGGTCGGTCAGGTAGTTGCTTCGCCCGCGCGTCAGCAGGGTGAACTTCATCAGTTCCTCCATGACGTCCACGATGCGGTCGTAATATGGTGAAGGTTTCATGCGATCGTCCTCATCAAACTCGGCCCAGGCTTTTGCCACGGATGACTGGTTCGGGATGGTGATCATTCGCATCCAGCGCCCGAGAATGCGCATCTGGTTTACGGCGTTGAACGACTGTGAGCCGCCGCTGACTTGCATGACTGCAAGGGTTTTCCCCTGCGATGGCCGGACCGCCCCGGACGTCAGGGGTATCCAGTCAATTTGCGTCTTCATGATGCCGGTCATGGCACCGTGACGCTCAGGAGAGCACCAGACCATCCCTTCTGACCAGAGTACCAGTTCGCGCAGCTCTGCAACCTTCGGGTGCGTTTCAGGTACATCATCCGGCAGCGGCAGGCCGGACGGATTAAATATTTTCACCTCCGCGCCCATAGCCGTCAGCAACCGGGCAGCTTCTTCCGTGGTGAGCCGGCTGTAAGAGCGTTCCCGCAACGAACCGTAGAGCATCAGGATGCGGGGCGGGTGCGGCACTTCTGCGGCCTTCAGCTTCTCTTCCGTAAGGGGCGCATCCAGGAGCGTCGGATCGATATTGTTCAAGGCATCATTCACGTTATTCACAATGGAGTCTCTTTAAGGGGGATCGCGGCAGTCAGGCTGCAGTCGCTGCCGCCGGCGCAGCACTCTTCAGTCAGAAAAGCCATCAGCTGCTCAAGCTGTGAATAACAGGGCCTGCAGAACAGGGTTCGGCTCTGACGTTCCTGACTTATGAGGCCAGCAGACATCAGCGCAGAAAGATGATGGCTGAGAGTGGAGGCAGGAATATCAAGGTGCTTCTGTAGTTCGCCAACCGGCAGGCCGTCATGACCCGCCCTGACAAGCTCCCGGTATATGCTGAGACGGGTCGGGTGGCCCAGCTCCCGAAGTGCGTTTGCTGCGGTATGTAAGTCCATACTACCTCCAATAACTATATTTCCAGAATAATGGAAATTTAGTCAGCGTCAAACATTGATTTAATCAACTTGGCACTCTATTGCTGACTTAAAATGACTGGGTTGTTTCTGAATAGGTAATGGATTAACGTCCGCTTCAGGCACACAGCGGTCAGGCGCTACTCTGAGTCTGCTGTGAGCGAAAAGCGGACGTTAACTTCACTCGGATATAATCAGTTTGTCGGAAGCGCTTTAAAGGTGAATGATTCGAATTAAAGGAAGACTTCGATTTCAAGTGCAGCAAGAATTGCAGCTTCCATTTTCTCAAGGTAGAGCAAGTAGCCGGGCTTCCGGGCCGCTTTATTTAATTGATCCCTGATGGCTTTAAGGGCTTTTCAAAATAGTTCTTGTGCCGTCAGCCGGTAAAGAACGTAACGTGTCAAATTGATGCGTTTTCCCGCAAAAAAGACGTTAACCGGTGACCATACAATCCTACAGCCAGTCCAGAAATAATCAGCAGCAGGGCGAGAATCTTCACCATCGAGACATCTTCCCCAAATATCACCATAGATCCCAGAATCCCGAACACCGGTACCAACAGCGACAAGGGCGCCACGGTAGAGATCGGGTATTGCTTAAGCAGGGAATTCCACACCCAGTAGCCAAACAGCGTATTGGGATAGACCTGGAACAGTATTGACAGCACAGAGCGAGCGTCAAGGTGTGTGACTAGCGCAGTGTATCCGTTGGCACCGTTGACCAGCCAGTCCAGCAAAAAAAGTGGTACTGGAGAAAAGGCGCTCGACCAAACCAAAAAGGCAAATATCTGCTTCGTACCCGAACGTTTATTAATGATATTGGCGATACTCCACGCCATTGCACCTGCCAATACCAGCAGCGTACCGAAGAGAGTAACGGAACCATCAGTAATAAAAACAATACTCAGTAAGCCCGTACAAGCGAGAGTGAAGCCCGCGATTTGATAACGGTTGAGACTTTCTTTAAATACCAAACTTCCCAGTAGGATGGTAAAGAAGGCACTGAATTGCAGCAGAAGTGATGCAATTCCGGCAGAAAGCCCGGTTTTAATCCCCAGGTTGACCAGCCCCCATAAACCAATGCCAAAAACCAGACCATAGCTGATGATATAGCGCCATTTGACGTCAGGTTTTCTTATGAAAAATAACGCAGGCAAGGCGCATAGCGTGAAACGTATACCTGCCAGAATTAAGGGATCCACGGCATTCAGCCCCAGCTTGATAACTGAAAAGTTAACCCCCCAGATTGCTGTTATCAGAATCGCAAGCAGCAGATGATGTAATTTCATGATTTAGGTAATCCTGACCACAAGATAAAAGCACAGGCACTCACGAATGCACCCGCGAAGCAGACGGACTGCCACCCCCAGAGCGCATAGAGCTGAGTTGCGACAAGCGCGCCAAAGGCGCTGCCCACGGAATAAAAACACATATAAGCTCCGACGAGGCGGCTGGCCTCTGAGGGCATGGCTGAAATGATGATGCTCTGATTGATCACATGGACCGTCTGCACCGCAAAATCCAGCGCGATGACGCCGATAATCAACCACAGCAGGGATTTTTCGGCATACGCGATGGGTAGCCATGAGAGTGTCAGCAATGCCAGAGCTGATCCGGTTGCGCGCTGCCCCTTGCCTCTGTCTGCCCATAATCCGGCTTTTGAGGCCGCCAGCGCACCCGCTATGCCAGCTAAACCAAACATGCCTATTTGAGTATGCGAAAGCGACATAGCAGTAAGTGGCATGACCATCGTGGTCCATAGCATGCTGAAAGCTGCAAAGATAAGCAGAGCAAGAACTCCGCGCTTCCTCAGTTGAGGTTCAGTGATGTACAGACGGAAAATAGAGAGGAGTAGAAAGGCATAGGTTGGTTTTTTCGCCTGCGGCGGGGAGGGCGGCATCACTTTCGCAACGATTAATGTGATCAGCAATATCAGGCAGGCAGCAATCAAATAAACAGCCCGCCAACCGGCAAGATCGGCAATAATTCCTGAGACGAAGCGGGCCAGCAGAATCCCCAAAACGATGCCGCTGGTCACCTTGCCTACAACCTCTCCGCGTCTATGGGGAGCTGCCAGTATCGCTGCCCATGCAACCATGAGCTGAACCACTACCGCCATCAAGCCGATCAACAGCATAGCGCAAAGCAGGATCGCCAGATTTTGTGATAATCCCGCCATTATCAAAGCCAGTACTGAAAGTATCAGTTGAGTAACAATGAGGATTTTTCGGTTCACCCGATCTCCGAGTGGAACCAGAAAGAGCAAGCCGGCTAGATAGCCTGTCTGAGTTAGGGTGACAACGCTGCCAATTATACCGGGTTCAACATCCAGGCTGGCTGCCATAGATTCAAGTAAAGGCTGAGCAGAATAGACATTTGCCACCGCCAGGGCACAAGTCACTGAGAACAAAAAAATTATCCAGGGAGAGAGCACCGGGTCATATGCTAACGATGCCTGTATCGCAACATCAGAATTCTTGCCTGCCTTACACTGCATACTTGCCTCATCTGGTTTCTTTTTAAAACTACATTGCGAATAGAATCTACAGTGGTGGTTTTTTTTTGCAACCTCTTTTAAGGAGGGGTATGGTTGGATCACTAAAAGTAAACTGAGAGATAAAACGGATGGCAAAACAAGAATCACTCAGGACCAGCGAATGTCCCGTTGCCAGGACATTAGAGTCGATTGGTGAACGTTGGTGTTTGATGATTATCCGTGAGGCATTTGATGATGTACGCAGGTTCAGTGAGTTTCAGAAGAATTTAGGACTGGCCAAAAATATTCTGGCTTCCAGGCTAAAACAACTGGTTGATATCGGTGTGTTTGAGATCTGTCCTGCTTCAGATGGCAGCGCGTACAGGGAATATGTCCTTACCGATAAAGGGCGAACCATTTTCCCCATTGTTGTGGCTATACGTCAGTGGGGAGAGCGCTATATGTTTGAGAAGGACGAAATACATTCAGTCCTTGTGGATAACACGCACGGACAGCCTGTCCAAACATTGGAGGTACGTTCATGTGATGGAAACATACTGCAGCCTACCGACTGTCATCGTCGGCGTGTGATTTCAGGCAAAAAGGAGTGACAGGCCTTTTGTTTTGAGCCGCCGCTTTGTTAACCTCGGTCCAGCGTTGTCTGTGGGGAAATGATCCGTGAAGCCCTTATGCTGGTGGGAGCGGTCTCTGTAATGTTAACCCGCTGCCCGCCGATCACTAGCACGTAATATCTTCGTCAATCACCTATGAGCGTTCCGGCCAGAAGTTTATTTATGAAGCGTCAGAACGGCACAACGCAGTTTGACTCGGACACTCTGTCCTGTATGAGTGAAAAGCGGACGTTAAGCCTGAAAATCTTCCCTGACGAATGCCTGTTTCTGTCCTGTATCCCTGCGTGAATTTCTGGTTGCCCTCGGATGCCATGACTTACCTCAGCTTTACCGTTGCTTATCAGTTCTCAGAATTTTGCGAGCAGAAACTGCCTATAATTTTTACTACACAACTGGCAGGGGAAAAACATGTTTAAGGGATTTACGCACACAGTAATTAACGTTTCAGAAGCAGAGCTTAATGTACGTTATGGTGGTAATGGCCCTCCGGTTTTGCTGTTGCACGGCCATCCTCGTACTCACGTAACATGGTCAAAAGTCGCCCCGGAGCTTGCTAAATCATTTACCGTTGTATGTCCTGATTTACGTGGTTTCGGCCGCTCATCTAAACCTGCCGACCGGCCTGATCATGCGGGTTCTTCTAAAAGAGCTAAGGCAAAAGATTGTATTGAGTTGATGAGCCAACTGGGCTTCGAACAGTTTGCACTTGTTGGACATGACAGGGGCAGCTACACGGCCTACAGGGCTGCCCTTGACTATCCGGAACGAATCACCTGTCTTGCCGTTCTGGATTGTATCCCAATACTTGAAGCTCTCAGCCGGTGTAATGAGATATTTGCCAGACAGTGGTATCACTGGTTCTTCTTTGCTCAGCCAGAGAAACCAGAGCGGGCCATTCTGGCTGACCCGGACAAATGGTACGGAGGCCAGCCGGAATCAATGGGAGATGAAGAATATGTTGAATTCAGGCGAGCCATACACGATCCAGAAACAGTACACGGAATGATAGAAGACTATCGCGCTGGTTTATATATAGATAAACAGCATGAGCTTCAGGACCGTCAACTCGGCCGGATGATTAAATGCCCGACGCTATGCTTATGGTCAAAATTTGATGATCTGGAAGACATATACGGTGACGTATTGGGTATCTGGAGAAGCTGGGCACCAGATGTCACGGGTAAAGCCATAGGTAGCGGTCATCATATGGCTGAAGAGGCACCAGAAGAAGTTACAGCCGAACTTAGAGATTTTCTTTTAAAACGCACTTAGCAGTTCAACTTTTCCTAGTTGATTAACTTACCTACAGGCCAGGCGCGTCCGTTTCTGGCTTGACGCTTTCCGCATGCAAGTAGTCCACGTCAGTATGAGCGAAAATCGGACGTTATGTTGCAGAGAGGGTTTGATAAAACGGCGTTAGAGCCGAACAGTTGTCACTATCCGGCTATGAGCAATGAATCAAAGGCCGAATATAGCCTCAAACTCTATCGAGAGGTCAGGTGAGAAGAGGCGGCTGACTTCTACGAGCGAGCTGGCTGGCAAGTGATCAGGTAATTTCGGTACAGCACGTTGCGTAGCCCGTTGATCTCCTCAAAAGAGGTGATGAATATAGTCACTTTGATTAGTGCTGAAAAATCTATCTCTTCTAGGCTGACAATTTTCCTGATTTGGCTGAATATTTCTTCAGCCTGCTCAGTAATGCCTTCATGTTGGGCCGCTGTGCCAAACGCGGTCAGGCCGGAAATATAGAGCGCACAACTGATGAAGGCATTACTTAAATCCCGATATTTTAATATGACTAGTTTTATCATTGAGCTGAATAGTTACTGCCAGTTCGTTAAACTCTCTGGCACCACTATTGTCCAGCCTGAACACCAGTTAACCAACGCCTTTAATCCATACACTATCGGTATTCCGAATACTGATATAGAGCTGTGTTTCGGCAAGGCTGGTCGACTGCCAACCTAGCCTTGGTAATACCGTTGCCAATATAAGTTACTTGCCCGTTCCACGTTCTTTCCTACTTTGCCTGAGTGATAGCTTTAGGGGTGTTGGTCTGTTTGCAGCTTTCCAGCCAGCCTGCTGTATCTATCTTGCCGTTTGCCAGATATTTCTGCTGATTCTGCCAGTGTGCGGCCAGGAAGGGCTTTAGTCCTGAAAGTCGCTTGTTCAGTGTAAGCATTTGATCGAATACCGTGACTTCATGCTGCAGACCCTCTTTCCCATACAGAGTGGTCGCATCAACCAAGCTACTTGCGTAATATCCTGTAAGCTGTTGCAGTCTGTCAGACTGCTCACCCAGCTTGGTTTTACGAATGGCGCAATTGGCGTCGCTGGCGTCTTTGTTCTTACACAGCAGTTCGTAGTTATGGTTTAAGAAATCGAGGAAGCGGCCATCATCCTGTAACTTGGTGCAGAGAAATGAACCTAAATTCAGGCTGGCGCGAATCGACTGGTCACGCTCTTCCTGCTGTTTCTGGTTGCTGGCTCGCAGTTGGTTTTCCAGATCTTTCAACTTTTGTTTTAGTGCTGCATCGTCAACATTCGACGCGAGACTGCCCAGCGCTTTGACTGTGTCTTTGGCTTCATCGTTTTTCTTTGTGTTGGCCTGATTTTCAGCCCCGAGTGTTTCCCAGCTTTTCTCCAGCAGTTTCACTTTATCAGTTGAAGTGATGGTCGGCGCCACCAGCACCAGACGAAGGCCGGTGGTTTTGCTGGTTAAAGGCGTCGCCTGATCGTAGTAATTTACTTCTTTACGTGTCGCGCTGCGAATTTCTGGCGGGCCGGAGAGAAAATTACCGCCACGTACGACGAAGCCGCCGGCCTGGCCATGCAATCGGTTGAGTTTATTTAGGTAAAACGGATTGAACATCATTTCTGACACGTTGCCCAGCATGTCATACAAACCCAGCGGATTGGGCTGTAACAGCCCAATGAGTTGCGCTCTGCCATTGGAAGACTGCGCACCTGAGAACCACTCATAGTTCTTCATGTCGTCCATCGGGTAGTGCTGATCGCGAAATTCGGCGCTATTCACTTTAAGACCACCACGTGCGGCAAATTCCCACTCTACTTCTGTAGGCAGGCGTAAAAAGCCAGCATCACCGTCTTCCTGCGGCAACTTATCCATGGCATGACTGCGCAACCACTGATTGTATTTATCGGCGGCACTTACTGCATCGAACCAACTGACTCCCGTCATCGGTAAACTGAGCTTGCGAGAAGGAGTGGGGCAAGTGCCCTCCGTCAACGCCTGATACTGCAAGGTGGTCAGTTCATACTTCGCCATCAGGTAATAGCGTCCCTTTGCTTTTTTATCCGAGAAGCTCCCGGCAATAAAAGCGGGGTAGCTATGTTCGATAACCCCCCAGTCCCCACTGTCTTGGCCCAGCGTAATTGGCAGGTCATCAAGTGGCCCTGCCATCGGGATCTCGATCCGACGGAAAACCATAGAGCCTTCGCAGGGCATAGGCAGAACAATATCTTCACCATCCGGTTTCGGATTCCAGTTATTCTCGGTCCAGGGCTCCGCCAATACAGAAGAGACATTGGCGAGAAGGCCCAGTACTAACAAGTATGGCAGTGAGGAAGGCGTTAAGGTCACGAACAATCTCCGCTAATCATCAGTTAACTAAAAATAGGATGGGTGGACTTACACCTCACGCAGACTCTGCGCAGGTTCAATATTAATGGCCCGGTAAGCTCCGATGCTGGCAACCACCAGCGCCACGACAACGGTTATCATCATGGCCAGCAGACTATGCGCTATGGTTATTTTGCACAGCATCTGGTCGGTGGTTTGGCTACCAGCCAGGGCCCGGTTAAAAATCTGACTGGCAATAAGATAGATACCGTAACCACCCACATAAGCGAACAGACTCAGCAGGCAACCTTGCACAATGACATAGCCTCCCACGGCCGGGCCGGTAAAGCCCAATAGCCGCAACACGGCAATATGTTTGCGTTTGCGATCGACGTTAGCGATAAATGATCCGATGAGAGAGGTGATGCAGCCAATCAATGCGGTGGCGGCAATGGTATTGAAGATCAGCCCCAGCACTCGGTTGATGCTTTTCACATTTTCAATATCAGCTATTCGGCTTGACGTTTCGATGCGTTGCGCGCGCAGATCGCGCTCCAGGCTGGCAACGTCGTCAATGCTCCGCGCATATAATCTGGCACGCGCATAGCGTGGGGATTTGTCACTTAATGGTTGTCCACTGCTCACGCCAAGGGCAGGGATAGCATAACCGTCTCTGAAATGCTCAAGCATCAATAGCAGGGAAGATTGGGTAAAAATCGCTGCTCGATTGAAATAGGTAGCGGGTAAAATGCCAACCACTATCAGGCTTTTCCGCCCCCATTCCTGGCGTTCATCGAGTTGACGACTGACACGCAGCGTCACGCTATCACCGACTTTAAGCGCCAGTTTTCGTGCCGCCTCCTGCGTTAACACCGCCTCATTTTCGTGCTGGATCTTGAGATTGCCTAATAGCGGATCACCCATATCGGACGGAATCACTTCGGCATTTTCAATGAAATGGGTACTGTCTACTTGCAGGTCGGTGAGGGTATTGAGCGAACGTGTTTGCCCAATGGCAAATCCCACGTCGGCACGTTGGCGCAGTTGTTCTAACCATTCCGGATCATAACTGCCGCTACTCAACATTCTGATTTCGAGATTGCGCGGATCATGAGCAAGTTCATCCTGCAATTGGCTGACAATGCCAAACCGCAAACCGAACAGCAGTAGGAGTGGGGCAATCACCGCGACCAGAGATGACGTAATGCAAAATGAGATGATGCGATCGTGCCACAGATCTTTCAGTGCCAGGCGGCCCAGCAGAAGGGTGCGATTACAGGACAAAGTGGCTTCCCCTTTGGTCTTGTTCCCCTGATAAGTCAGATGCACCTGAGCCAGGGCGGGCAACTAAGCAGGGCAAATTGAAACGTTGCACCAGTGGCCAGTCATGGCAGACAACGAGTGCCATCATGCCTTCCTGAGCAACCAGATCGATAAACAGGCTAAAAAGTTGCTGCGCATTGTGGGGATCGAGTGCGGCGGTGGGCTCATCGGCCAGGACCAATCCGGGACGGTGCAGAATGGCGCGAGCAAAGGCGGTGCGCTGCCGTTCACCAAATGACAATTGTGCCGGATACTTGTTTAACAGAGTGCCCAGTTTTAGCGTATCAATGACCCTGGATAACATCGCTTTATCCGGCGACTTGCCAAGCAGCTGGCACGGTAGTGTGATGTTGTCCTGCACGCTTAAAAAGGGAAGCAAGCCGCCATTTTGTAGCACAAAGCCCAAATGGCGGGCGCGTATCTCAGCCAGTTCAGTTTGCTGATTGTGGGTTAGCAGCGTGGCCACATCCAGCGGCGTTTCCCCCTGGAAGGTGAAACGCCCGATACTGGCCGGGCGTAACAATAGACCGATTGCTTCCAGGAGGGTGCTTTTGCCACAGCCGCTTTCGCCGGTCACCGCCATCACCTCTCCTGGCCGCAGACTTAGCTGCGGCAGGTAGACAGGATGCGCCTGATCCCCTTCACCACGCACCACACACAAGTTGTCTATATGTAGCATTAGGGCATCATTTCCAGTGGCACCGGATAGACGCGATCGCGCGGGTCGCTGCCTTTGGCGAGTTCCACCCAGCGGTCAACATCGGCATTGTATTTCTGGTAGTAACGTAGCTTAGTGGAGAGCGTGCGGATGAATTTCTCCTGCGACAAGCCATCCCAGCTTTTCCAGGTTTCTTCATCAAGATTCAGCACATCACTACGGTAGGGCAGGTCAGCTAAGTATTCACCTAACACGCCGAGATCATTGATTTTGGCGTTCTCCTGCTGCTTTAGCTGATTAGGGTCGGCACCCATGGTGGCAGCAACGGAGCGCAGGCGCTCAAACATTTTATTTGGCGAGATCATGCCTTCGTTAGCCGCTTGCAGGATCTGGCTCACAACATCACTTAAATCGCTTAACTGCCCTTTGGTCAGCAGTACGCGAACGTCAGTAGTTGGGATGTTTTGCTTGATTAGATCGCGATCGCTGATCCAAGCCTTAAACACCAGCGGAGCCTGAGTGTCATTCTTTTTACCCAGCCATGCCAATTGCATGGCGTGACCAATCAGGGCAGTATCCCCCAGCAATTTCTCTTCTGGCGTCGGTTTTTTGCCCTCATCTTTAGAGTAGAGTGCGCTGCCGATGGCCGGATCGCCCATATAAGCCGCTTTGACCTGTTCTGTAATTGCACCCGCCAACGTATCAACCTGCTGCCCGAAGGTTTTCAGGTCACCTGCATCAACGGATTGGTAGAGATTGGACTGCGTGCTGTCAAAATTAGAGAGGTCGCGGTACTGGCCTTCTGCTTTCGTATGATCATCTTTGCCTGAAGGGGTTTTCAGATGCAGAGTATAAATCGCAATCCCTTTGTTGCCCGCTTCAAGGCGCAGCTGTTTAGCATCAAGTCCGGTAGAAGAGAGTTTGTTGCTACCATCAATGGCGCCAGCATCGGTGATTAAGACGATGTAACGCGCGCCGAATGGACTCCAGTCGATGTTATCGATAGCAGAAAGAACGCCGGAATATGCATCTTCATCAACTAACGAGCTGGACACTTTAGCCTCTTTAAGACCCGCGACTTTCTGCAGGAAATCATTGCCATCCTTCACCTGATTGGGGTCGGCGAAAATCTTCGAGGTGAATTCCAAACCGGGTACTGCTTTGGTGTTTGAGCGGAATGATACCAGGCCAAACTTAACCTGATCCTGCAGGTGTTCCTGTTTAATCTTGTCATAAATTTTGTTGACCGCTTCTTTGGTGCGATCAATATACGGACCCATCGAAATGGTGGAATCGATTACGAATACCACCGAGGCATTAAAGCCTTTAAGCTGATTAACATCATCGGCCGGTTTTGTCGTAAGGTCTGCCTTGCTCACAGAGGCGACGTTAAGTAAGCGAGTATAAAAACCGCTCTCTGTCATCACCTCTTCGCCACTGAGGATCGGCAACAGGTAGAACTGTTTTTGCAGATCAACAAAGTATTCTGGTTCTTGTGCTAAAACCCCGTCTGCATGACCGTCGCGTTTCAGATGAGCGCGCAAGGGGGCAACCACCGAGACGGGATCCGGCGCAGAGAGAATATCATCCAGGCTTTTCTTATCTTTAAAGAACACCAACCGATCGCGGTTCGCTGGGTTAGTAAAGGCCAGGGTCAGCTGCATTTTCCAGTCAACGGTGCAGGACTGTGGTAACCAGCCAATGGTTTTGCCATAGCTATCGGGCCCGACCTTGACCCAGCTCTGGCCGTTCACCTCCGCTTTTTGATAAACATAAAAGCTGCTAAACGCGGGTTGCAGTTGGCCCTTATCATCGCCTGCTGCTGTTCCTATTTTACAGCCTGGTGTCGTCAGAACCCTTTGGAATAAGGTTTTCTTTCCTTCCTGCAACAGGGGTTTGTCACCCTCCGCTGCCAACGGCTGACTGGCGAGAAGCAGGCCACATAGCGGCAGGGCAAGCCGAAGAAAATGCGTAGTCATTATTTTCTCAGCTCCTCAAGACGTTGCTTTGCTTTCTGATTTTCTGGATCGGTTTGCAGCACAGTATCATACCAATAAGCGGCAGTATCCGGGTCAGGGGTTTTGAAACATTCGCTTGGCTTGTGATCCTGCGGATCATATTCAGCGGCATAGGCGAGAGCGACCCTGGTATCGCCACCCTGAGCGCTATGCGCGTAAAGGCGTTGAGCCACACCGCACTGCTTCGCGTCTTTGGCTGCTTGAATGATGAGCAGTAACTTGTCACTGTCGAGTTTCTGTTGCACGCAGTTTTGCACAAAATCGAGCTCACTCTGGCTCGCCAGGTTAGCAGGTGAACATACGTTGGCATCAGGTTTGGCTGCCGCTGAAGCGGCTGGGGCTTCCGGTTTCTCTGCCGCTGGTGGGGTGGCGCTGTCTCGCCCCATAAACCACCAGAGCGCACCTGCGGCAATTAACACCACCAGCAGCACGGCAGCGATAATCGGGAACAGAGACGAGTTGCGTTTGGGACGTGCTGTGGTTGGCGCGCGAATCGGTTCAGGTGGCGCAGGCTCAGCTGCTGTTACCGGGAAAGGTTCGGATTCAGTCGCTGGGAGAGGTGAGTCCGCCACGCTACTACTACCGTAGTTAGCGGTTTGTCCACGGGCACCAGAAGAGAACAGCTCATCACGTACCAACTGGAGTGTGGTACTCCGGGTTTCACCAGAGGCTAACTGAGCCTGAATTTGAACCTGACTAGCGCTTGCTAGCAGAGGGTCAAGTAAGGCCGGGCCAATACGGAAACCGCTGCCATTGTTGAATAAATAACCACCATTGAGGGTAAACAGGTGCGGCGCTGGGCTCCAGCGGCCGTCATGCTGCAGGTAATTCTGCTCATTGTTGCACAACGTAAAGTTCAGATTTGACAGTAATGTGTCTTCACCACGAAGGCGAATCATCAATTGTGCAAAGCCCGGCTCTGCGGGTTGGCAGGGTAAAATTTTAGCTAGCATGACAGGTTCTCTTGTTTCATTTGGCCGATGATCTGGCCAAGTTGCCGGTTTTGTTCAATGGAGATATCGCGAGTGGCGCTGTGGCCTGCATTGTCCAGGGTGAGTGCCATTAATGCCGATAGCCAGTCGCCCATATAGGCTACGCCTGGCTGTGGGGCGACAGCGGCCAGTTGTGGCAATTCATCACTGGCAAGCGGAGCCTGGCGGGCAAACACTTTCTTTTTCTCTCCAACATAGCTGTTAGGGATTTGCGCTTCTGGCAAAGTGAGGTAGCCAAACCAGGCAATAAAATCTCGCATCGCCAGCTGGGTACGCTGAGTCTGGCGTGCCAGTAACTGCTCACGACGCGTTCCCGCCTGCTCCTGGCCAGCCAGTGCGCGTTTGAGCATGCCTTCCAGATCCAGGCGCGTGGCTGCGGTGACCAACTCTTCACACAACAGATTAATAGTTTCACTGTTGAGCCCAAGCTGTTGCCAATACGCGGTTTGCTGCGGCAGCTCCCTTAGATGCGCGACCCAGGCTTTGAATGCCTGATGGGCGAATTCGTCATCCTGACCGACGCGTTCTGGCAGGGGGGCGACCGTTGTGGGCTGTTCCCCGATGGAATCCTCACCGAAAGGATTGCTTGCAAAAGGGTTACTACCAAACGGATTAGCGGCAAAGGTATTTTGCGGAGGCTTGACATCACTAACTTGAAGCTCTTGATCCTGATCGCGGATGCTCAGATAGATATTATTCAGCTCATAAGAGGGCAGATCTAAACGACCAATCATCTCTCCCAAACTTTGCGGGCAAGCGGATAAGCCTTGCCATAGTTCTTTGGCAATGGCTTGTTTTTTGCCAAGTTGGCCGTCACCGTCATGCTGGTACCAACGGCCGAGGCGTTTTTCTGCGGTTTCGATGCGGCATTGCTTCAACTGCTCATGCAGGCGATCCAATTTGAACGCCAGGTGAGCAACGCCACGCAAAGCCTCGGTCAGGCGAGAAATGCCGCCATCATTGAGCTTAAGCATCTCCTGCCATGCCTCGTTGGGTGTAGCAACATGACGATGCACGTTATGACGGGTGATAAAGGCGCGACCCATGGTGTCGATGACGTCACGATACCGTTCGGTAATCGCGACCTCTTTTAGACTTTCCTGCCCAGGGACACTTTCGAGTGTCAGAAACGGGGTATCCATTCCTGGTTTACGCACCAGGAAACAGTTATCAAATGGCTTGCCGGGCGACCACTCTTTTAACCAGTCATATTGGGCAAAACGTTCCAGCAGCGTCATGTGCATCATGCCTTCCCAAGCCTCATTCAACTGACTTTCCGTTTTCTTAAGACTGTCACTGATGCGCATATCACACATGGTGATGGCCCAGAACAGGCCTGCTTTGCTCCTGCCACGCTCTTCTGCAGTTTTGCCTTGCGTCTTCTCGACCCAGCGGGTGAGCACCGGGCCCACATCGGATACGTCACTTTGTTTAAACGAGCTGGCGCATACCACTAGCGCATTCATTTCCTGATTATCGGTATAGCGCTCAAATAGATAGGCGACTTTGCCGCGCAGCAGGAGCTGAGATACTGGATTCTGCCCAGTCTGAGCAGCATCTTTTAGGGCGAGCAGTTTGAGGCGACCGCGATAGCCGGGGAAGTCGAGTAAATCGACCTGCTCCATCACGCTGTCTGGCGTAACCTCTGCCAGCGGGAAAATAAGCTCTGAGGTCAACGCCGCGAGTTCCGCTTGTGACAAGTGGGCGCTGCCGGTTTGTTGATTCTCTTTCCAAAAACGTATTTCGACAGGGCGATCCTGGCCTGAATCAAGACGATTCAGGCTGTCGACGTTCATTATGCTGCCATTATTGTGGTCGATAAGCGTTTCTAGCGGGGCAAACACCATTTTTGCGTGGTTGAGTTTTGCCAGCACATGGGCCAATGAACGGTATGTTTCAGTGAGTTCCGGTTGCTCTCCCCATAAAAGAGAAAAAAGGTCTGCACGCTCATGTGGATTAAGGATGGGGGCGATTTTAAGTACCTGAGGCCACCAGGCATGTTCAAGCTTTTCTACTGATTTTTTGAATGAAGAATTAAGGTAATCCCACAGTGCAACAACGTCCTCACTGCTGACGCCATTATTAACATCAGCCTGACCTGCACGCTGCAGGAAAGGACGCAGACGTTCTTCGATGTGGTTTTCATCAAGCTGATAATTCAGATGTTCATGGTTGAAGTCATTGAACCAGGTATTGGCGAGAATCTTTGCCAATTCGATTTCACTGAACAGGCGCAAAGGAATTGGGAAGCCCTGCGGCGCTTCGGGCGCGTGCCGAGTAAAGCGGGTGACCAGCCCCGTCGCCTCTTTACCTCCGCCAACCGGATTGACCTCTTTAATAAAGTCCACCACCCTGGTGCCATAGCGAGCTTCCAATTCGCCATTGCTACCTGCGGCTAACGCCGAGATAAGATAAGACTTACCCGCTTGAGAAATGCCAAAGAAGCCTACAGTCATCGGCGTACCAGAGACCTGAGAGAGGCTGTTCGCCAGATTACGGGTACGCAGCAAATTAAGATTCAGTGGGTCAGCTTCCGTATCCAGGCGGCGAGACCCGGTGCGCACATTGCCCACCCATTCCAGAGCATCCTGACAACCTTGGGCGATAGCCGCCCATCCTTGTTGAAGAGTCTTTTGATCATTGTTCATTATTTTTTCACACTCCCGCTATCGAGCCAGTGTCGGCTGTCAATGAGTCCTGTATCGGGCATGGTATTGAGTTCCAGCTCGACATCTTTCTTGCCGAAAGACCGGTCGGTGTTGCTGCTGACATCAGCGATGGTTAGACGATCGCTGATCAGGCCTAATTTGCGTGCAGCCTTGCCTTTATCTATCGTGAGCCTGACTTGCAGATACGGAGATCCGCTGTCGAGGGATTTCGCTTTAGAGAAGTTTTCACGTCCAGATTCGCTGAATCGCAACGTGTATAAGGGAGATGCAGACCAGCGCTCCGCATCCAGCTGGCGATAACCTAATCGCAGGTCGCCACGCATCACAATGCTTGCTGTGGTTGCCTCGCCCTCATCATTCATCAACACCGGCAAGGAAATCTGCCCATCTTCAGATTTGATATGACGGTAGATAACGTCGGCATCGTGGATCAGGCTGTCCATATCAATGGTGCCAATATGGCGAATGGTGGAATACGGTTTCAGCGCTGAGATATGGAAATGGAAGTTGGGAATGCTGTGGTTTGCACACAACTGCGACAGCATCGCGCCAACCGAAGCGGTGCTTTTTGGATCGTGAATATGGCCGTTTTTATGGAAAGGATACCAAGTGCCGGTCTTGTAACCATGTAACGCCAGAATACGTCCTGGAGGTAAGGGCAGGTTGCGGCGGACAATTGCCTGAATCCCTGGCAGTTGCGACGGTCGGCCCGTTAACAGCAAGAGGTCACAGTGGTAACTGGACAGCACTTCGCACAGCGCAGTGAGCACTTTGTCAATGTTGAACTTGCCTGAGCACACATCACTGTGCATCTTCGTCAGTGCGATATTGAGGGTAATATCTGCAATTTTAAAGTCATCCTGGCCTCCCGCCTTTTTCACTTCACGGCGCACAAAGCTTTCAACCTCATCACTGATACTGCCCGCCGGCAATAATTCACTGACGCGCTGATTGATCAGCAGATGGGTCTGCTCATTCTGAGGATCATATTGCTCATAGCGGGCAAGGATGTGCAGCGCCAGGGGCACAAACAATTGCAAGCTCAGTTGCTGGCGCAGCACCGCTTCGGCGGCACTGATATTTTGTGAACCGCACAGCTGCGACATCAGCGTCTCAACCGAACGCACATTTGCTTCACGCAGCGACAACTCGAAAGCAGGCAACACGTAGGACTGAATAACGTCGAGCAAAATGTCATCCCCGGCAATTTTGAAGCTATCCCGGAATCGCTGGTGGGGGATGATATGCACGTTTGCGCCACTGCTGGACACGCCGTTACGATCCAGACGGTAATCGGTGATGACCAGATCTGTTGTGCCCCCGCCAATATCAATCGATGCAATGGTGAGGGTTTCCCGATCTTGGCGATCCGGGCGGCCAAGCGTATTGAAAAATACTTCCGGATGACCGGCAAAGTTCTGATTAATCTCTGTATACAGATACACCAGCTGGGCACAGGAAGCCTCATCCCACTCTACGCGGATTTTAGGCAGTGGAATTTTGATGTTGCCCTTGCTGTGGTCTTCACCCTCATCAAGATAAGGATCATTCTCACCCGTATGCCAGCGCAGAGATTTCCATACTAAACCTACGGCCTGACGCATTCTTTCATCAAGAATACAGCGCTCCGCCATCGGCATACCCGGTGGAACCGTCAGAATAATATGGCGAAGTTGACGAGGAAGACCGGCATGGCCTTCGCGAATACGCTGCTCAGGGCTGTTGATCTGGCTAATGGCTTGAGTCAACACCTCTGCCAGCATAAAGGTCATCAGCGAACTGCGGGAATAGCGTGGAGTGAATACCGGGATGCGATCCATCTCATCTTCAATGGTATGCAGGGCTTCGCCTTTTTCATTAATTAAATTGGCAAAGGGGGCGGCAGTGGCGAGAGGATTGGTCTCCTGCATTGAGCTGCCGTTAAAGCGCCAGCCCTGGCCATAAAATTTCTCATCCCACAGATAGCGTTTAGGGCTGGAAAGCCCTGTAGAACCTTCGCTCCCTCGCCGGCGTGAAGCTAAGCGACTGGCCTCACCCCCAATGCGGGCGATGGTTGGCCACTGGAAAGCATCGTGGCGACCGCTGCGTACGGAATAAAGATCTTTGCCAAAAAAGGCTTGGGCGAACTCCACCTTACTTTCAAACGGGTCGATATAGATATGTTCAGGTGCGCTCAGATCGCGCAGCTTCAGCACATAGTTGTGCATCAAGCCGGATCCTGATTGCCCGTGATCTTCAATCAAAATGCCGCAGGTACGAGAGTTACCTACATCGAGGATCATGTCGACCGGAATCGGTTTAATGGCGTTTACTTCCCGATTGGCGATCACTTTAAACTGGGGTATCTCGATAAAGGCTGTGGTTTGGGTTTGTAGGCCCTCAAGTGGCTCAGCCATCAGTGACAGCAGGTTAAGATAGTGCGCCAGCGGATACTGTTGGGCGATTTCATCCTCGCGCTCGTCAATATCCCGGCCTTTGCTGGCTTCGCCAAATACATCGATCAGCCAATCTTTGACCCAGTCCTGGGTCAAATACCAGTTGAGTGCATAAGTGGCAGTGGCTACTGCAAAGGTGGCTCCTGCATTCACATCTTCATGATTAGGGCTGAGGTCCGCGGCCGATTGTTGTTTGGCCATGATGCGGGTATCAATCGCCAGCGTCATGCGGTGGCTGTGGCCATCCATATCAGGTTCCGGCAGTTTCACAATGCGAAAACGTGCCCAGTTCAGCGGCCCTTCCTGGTAAATATTGGGCAAGCTAAAACGGAACAAGGGAAGCGGCAACCAGACGCTGTCCAGCAGCTTCAGGCTCTGCTCAACAGGAATGTCGTATTGGCTTTTCGCTTTCTCAATTTTGTCTGGCGTCGGCTGATAGAAATAGTAATCGCGCTGTTCGTTGTAAATCAGACGTGTTAGCACGCCGTTGGCGAGTTTGACAAATTCACCCGTACCCGCAGTCTGGCGTTTAAGGGTTAAACCGAAATCCATAAACTGAATTCCGGAGTCTCCGACCAGAGTGACCTGGCGATCAAAAGAAACAATTTCAGGCAACATAATCTCTTCGTCCCTGTTTAAGAATGGGGTTGCAGCATACGAATGGGGAAGGTTTTATCCCCATCATTGTTACCGACACAATCGGTGTGGCCAGCAGTAGGCGATTTGCACTCTATGGTTGGGCCAATAAAGTTTGAGCCATCACTGCAGGCCATTTGCTCAGGATTCTTAATGTTGAGTGCACCTTGTTGCACACTCCCTTTAGCCGCGCCGGTACAGATGACACCATTGGACTGACGGACGCTGACGGTGCCGTCGCCCTGTTTGAAGTTGTATTGCAGCTGCAACGGGCGACCAGTAAGTTTGTCCTGAATACCGCCGTTAACTCGCCACTGCCCATTAAGAAACTGTGCAGGGCCATCGGGTAAAGCAGCAGGAAGCGTCAGCGGTTCACCCTGCACGGGTTGGACTGGTGGCACGGTGTTAGGCGTGACCGCAGGGTTTTGCGGCGCACTGTTTTGTGTCTCTGGCATAACGGGTGCAGTCACCGCTGCTGAATCAGCTACTGGAACTCCGCTTGCGCCTGGCTGCGCCTGTGGCTCACTTGCATTTTCCGTTGAGGTTGGGGTGTCAGCCATCGTCGGCTCATTGGCAGTCTCTGTACCTGTACGATTCAGAGACTGATTAGCCTCGGCTGGATCCGCTACTGTCGCATTGTTTGCTGTGTTCAGCCCACCGGTATTGACAGGGATTTGGGTGCCGGTACTGGCTGAAGGATTGACCTCCACGTCTTGGCTATTGCCCACATTGCTGATCGGCTGGCTATGATGATTCTCACCGGATAATTTCGGCAGTCCCGGCAGGGAAAGCGAAGGAACGCAGCCACGCAGTAATCCCAAGATCAGCGCAAGAGATAGCAGGGCGACCAGAAGCCAGAGTAACCATCGCCAGTTCCATTTCCTGCGTCCGGTATGCGGCACGGTCTCGATGGAGTGGATAGGTGTCGATGCTGCTTGCGCCAGTGGCTGAGTGACGGGAGCACCGGTTTTTGGCGCGGGTACTGAGCTGGGTTGCAGCCAGTGCATCGGGTTACTCTGCTCGCCAGTTGGATGAACAAAGCCCCAGAAAGTGATCACCAGCACCCCATTAACCAGATAAAGAAACTCATCATCGGGAAAATTAACGACCGCTTTTAACAACTGGGCGAATACCCGCCGATCGCCGCCTGCACCACTATTCTCAGCGTTCAGCATCTGCTCACTTAAGGCCTGTACCGCCATCTGGAATTCACTGAATTGCTGTCGCGCAGAAGCTCGCTCGCTTTCCGTTGCAACACTCCAGGGGATGACATCGCCTGCAAAGCTGCTGTACCAATCAGTACGATCGCCATCCTGTTCATTTTGCGGGATGGCAAGGTGTCGTGCCAAATCGCGCCCGGCATCAAGACGGTAAATAGCTTCACGGAGTTGAAAGGCCATCTTAAACACCGGATAGCCGGTCTCACCCAGCGCCTTAAACAAAGAGTTTTTTCCGGTACGTAACAGTGGTCCCTGAATCGAATTTCGCATTGTCTAAACCTTGTAAGGCTGTTATTTAACGCAAGTCAGATGAAGGTGGCTAATTCTTGCTGGCACCAGGCGTCCATTCAAAGTTCCAGCCATAGTGCTTAGCCAGTGACTCCCGGTTTGGGAAGAAGCTGTTAAGCCGCTCAACCTTAATGTCACCATCAACGTTCTTTAATCGTGCGATTGCCGCAACATCATTGCGTTCACCGCTATTAATCAAAGTGGAACTGATCGGCGGCTGGTTCGGAACAGAGAGCGTGATCGTGGCATCAAGCCCCTTCCAGTTATTCGCGCCGCCGTAAATGAAGCTGTATATCAGTACTTCATCAATCTCCTGCCATTGGCCGCCGTTAATGAATAGCCATTCGCCATCTTTGTTGCCTGCGTCGCGAAGATCTTTTTGCAATAGCATGAAGGGAGCTTTTTCATAATCACCTGAGTATTTACTGAGTGCCTCAACGCCACTGTTCCTGCCGTTTTTCAACTTAACAAACGCGGCAATATCCAGATCTACCGGTTGCTCATTCTGGCCTTGTTGCCAGGCCAGATTGACTTTGATGCGGCCGAAGTCGTTTCTTTTGGCGAGGTTTACGCTTGGATTATCCTGCGTTAACAGGGTCTTTTTCGGCCAGGCGTCCTTAACCGCAGCTGGCGTTTTGCTCTGTGCGGGCAGGGCTGCATCTGGAAGGGAGGAGGCACGGAACCACCACCCTACGAAAGTAAGCAACAGCAGCAACAATCCCAATAGCAACCAAGGCAGAAATCGTCGCTGCCTCGGTGTTGATACCACCTCAGTAAGGGGAGTCTGTTCCGGGATGGCCCAGTTAATTAATACCGGCTCACCACTGACGCCATAACAGTCCAGAGCCTGTGAATGGGTAAGCAGCGTTTGCAATGCCTGGGCCGCTTTGCTTTCCTCCCGGGCGGTAAGTTGACCAATTAGACCTGCAATTGTGTCCTGATACTGCTGACGCTTACGCTGAATCTCGATTTGTTCAGCGTCGCTGAGTGCTGACAGCGGAGTGGCAAGACCTTGTCGCGCTGTCCACCACTCCAGATTCCCTTCTGCATTTCGGCGTGTGGTGGCATAAAGCAGCGCAAGGGAAGTCGGAAGACAACGGTGAATAATCGCAACCGTTTCTTCATAGATGGCGAGGGTGGAATCATCAATTAGCGCTGATCTTGTTAATCGTTGCATAGCCCAGATTCATGTTTGTTGTTATTAGCATCAGATGCTGATTGGTCATGTGGCGAGCATAAAGTGCCGCCACCCTGGCGACGCATTATTGAAGTGCGTTAGCTTGCTCAAGCGCTGCAACTCTGGCTTTGGCAGCAGCGATTTCCTTCTCAATCTGGGCAACTTCACTGGCGCTATTAGCCTGCTGAGACTGACTTTGCAACGCTTCCAACTGCTTAATTTCTTGCTGGCGCAGCTGGTTGTTTGCCTTTCCCGACTTGAGCTTTTTCAGCGTCTGGGCCAAATCAGATCGCGCCGCTTTCAACCTGGTTTGTTCATTAGCCAGTTTCTGACTAGAGGCTTGCTCCCTGGATTGGGTATCCGCAAAATTTTGTTGGGCGATTTTATTGTCGCGTTGACTTTGCAGTACATGGCGCTCTTGCTCGTCGACTTTCTGACGATAGCCGCCGGAAGTAGTACAACTCAACTTGGTAATAAAACCAGGATCCTGAGCGTGTAAATCGCAGTCCTGAGGAGATGTGGCACATCCGGCAAGTAATAGCGAAGCGACTAAGACATAAATTCTCATAAAGGCGTCCATGAGTTGATAGGGCTGATATAAAATTGTTCAGCAATAAAATTAAACAGGGCCGACAATAATGTCGGCCCGTCATTATCAACCTAATGAAATAGCTTGGCGTTGGCTGTATAAACCATTCGCTTCAGATTCCAATGCGGTAATTTGGCCACTGAGCTCGCTATACTCTGCGTTCAGTTTTTTCAGTTTGTCTTTATCCGCCGGTGTGCTGGTGGCTTGTCCCTGCAGCGCGACCTTATACGCAGCGCTTTTTTCATTCATATTTTTAATTTTTTCTTTCATGACGCTGATATTGGCATCAACTTGCGACAATTCTTTTTTTGCGCTGGCTTTATCAAAGCCTGCTTTGTCTTTCTGTATGCTAATTTTGGTTAATGTGGCATGGTTATCACTGATAACTGCCTTCATGGCCGCGGTTGTTGTCGCTATATCAGCAGTGTCTTTATTAATGTCTTTATCCATCGCTTGCAGACGATCGGCGGTGGTGGCGTAATCTTTTTTCAGATTGTCTATGTAGTAGTTTGTCGCAACCCCTGCAGCACATCCGGCAGCGCCACCTACTGCAGCCCCTACCAATGCTTTCTTGCTATTTCCAGCCAGAGCCCCCGTCAAAGCACCAAGGCCTGCACCCGCTAGAGCTCCCATGCCGCAGCCCTGGGCGGCTGAACTGCTAAATAATTGGGATTGTTCACCACTGGTCAGTCGTGGATCTGGTTTGGTGCTTGATAAGAGAGAGCTCCCAGTGTTAGCACAACCACCAAGCAGAAGGGAAAAAGAAACAAGGAGACAGGTTGTGCTACGTTTAAACTTATTCAACATCTTTTTATCCTTAAATGATCGAATGGATCAGCGCTGAAAGAGTGTGCTGTCCATAGACACTATTACTGTAAAATTTAAAAATCAGGGTTTGGCTGTGATCTATCAAGCGCAAATCCAGGGCTATAAATCCTGCAAGTCCAGATAAACTCATATACTTGAGTTTTCACTTATCTCTGAATGTACAAAGCATACATTGCATCTAATGATGGATAAGTTTGGGAAGATTATCGGCGTTTGTGTTAAGAACTTTAGTGCCTGACAATAAATAATAATGTTGTTTTTTCCACCAATACATAAGGCTCTATCTTATTCACCTGATGAGGTTTCAGAGGTTTATACATGGTTGCCATGTCCACCTTTGAATTCTTATTTCATTAACGAAGAAACAGGTTAATCTTGTGAACGACAGAAATGGCGCAATCTCAGGCTAATATGCCTAAAGAAACGGGGCATTCGTAAACCATGAAACCTTAAGGAGATCGGAGATCTTTATTAAATCATTTGCAGAGGCTTCTTTTATTTTACGGTTGTCGATATGATTTTAATACGTAATTTAAAAAGACAAATATTTCAAGGTCTATTCATGCTTGGAATTTCTTCGCGAGTTTAATGAAATTAACCTAATATGATTTATATTCTATAGGCTGCACGTCATGGATGAAATAATATATTTCAGTACAACTAAAATAGACTATTTTCCGCATGTTTTACTTAATATAGAGTTCAATGCAGCATCAAACGCCTTAATGTTATGGTTTTATGGATGGATATTTGGGTGTCAAATCTCTGATTGTCCTCGTGAGACTGAGGAAATGATGATAAGGCTGTCTTACTACCCAAAACTTATTGCAGCGAAGAGTTAGCAACGCCCGCTCTTGGCACAAAGCAGTATTACACGAGCGCATGGTCCGCTATGAGCGAAGAGCAGGCATCAGATATGTGACTAATAGCTATTCGGATGTGTCTGTATAGACCGTGATGATTCATTTGGATTCCCTAACGCCCTTTACGGCCAGCCGGTTTTTCCAGATATCCGGGTCACGAACTGGATTCAGCATCCAGCCTCATAAGAAGTTCGTCATAAAAAACGCCATCAACGCATAATGCAGCGGTATCGGTTGCCCATTCTCTGAATCCAAAGGATCGATAGAGAATCTGGGCTGCATGATTTGTTGTAATCACTGAAAGTTTTATTGTTTTAGCTCCGCTGGCAGCTTCTATTGCCGCTGCCATAAGCGATTTCGAAAGACCCGTGCCTCTCATCTCAGCGCGCACATACATTCCCCAAATAGTGGCAACATGACAAAGTTTTGGTGCGGTACTGCGACTAACGCCTATCATCCCTTGTAATGTATTTTGAAGATCGAATCCTCCAAATACACTTTCCACACGTAACCTTTCAGCAAAAAACTCTGCAGATTTCTGTTTCCAGTCTTCATAGGAGGCACCAAAGGCAGCTGGATGAAGTCGCAAAGCCTCAAGTCTTATTCTTATGAAATCGTCAAGGTCACTGTCGTTAATGCGGCGCACTGTAAATGCTTTCATCCTGAGCTCCTTACTGTCGCAAATTTTTCAAAGCTTTAAGTATATTGAATTACCTTAACTTCTGACTCACGAACTGAAGAAACACCGATGTGAACAGAATCAAGCCAGATGAGATATGTTATCTCATGAAAAACTATCTTTTCTCGGGAGCGACAGATGCCGGATTACATTTTTTTTAGAAAGGGTGAACAAATTGCTGTGCTGGAAAGATCAGAAGCCGAGAAAGCCCCTCTGCTGACCGATCAGGGTTATGAAAAGCAGTATGAAGAGATCGATGCCCCAAATGCTGAGCATGCTCTTGCACGCTATGCTGACATACGCAAAGAAGAACGCACAACTGAACATGCTTTTATAACGGGCACAGTATTCAGCACAATTGTGACAGCAATCCTAAGATAAGCCGGCTGAAGGGCGGTTTTTACTCATCTGATAATGTCCGCTTTTGGCACAAAGCAGACAGGCACACGGTCAAGTCCGCTTTGAGCGAAAAGCGGACGCACAATATTTTGATCAATCTAGATAAAATTTTGATGGTATCGCGGACTGTATCAAACGTTTTTCCCGGGAAGGGGAGGCGCTTCCTCATCACGGCTCTGTACGACTGAGCCGGAATGGCGTCGCCAGAGCACCACGGAAATCGCCGTAATGAACAGGGTCAGGAGAGAGGAAACAAGCAGCGTGCCGGGTATACCGTACCGCTCCAGCAGCATGGCATACGCAGACGGGGCAAGCGCCGCGAGAAAAAATCCTGGTGACAGCAGTACGCCTGTTTTGCGGGCGTACTGCTGTGGATCAAACAGCACAAGAGGAAGTACGGCCTTCACAACCGTGCACAGTCCGTTCACGGCCCCATAGCCCAGGACGAAGAGGGCTGTAGCCACAGGCGTAACGCACCCCGCAAGGCCGGCCAGAAAGCAGAGTGGCAGCAGGACACCGATAATAAGGTTTAGGCGTAGCGCGGAGAGGCGAGCGCCGGAGGCCACATCCAGCAGGCGGGCACTCACCTGTCCCACGCCCCAAAGCATGCCAGCCAAGGTGGGCAAGCCATAAGCGGCCAGTATCCGGGGAAAATGCGTGGACACGCCCGTGGAGACAAAGCTGAGCAGCGCAATCAGGGCGGCATACCACAGGCCACTGATGAAACCTTTTCGATCTTCTGCCGTCCCGGCCGCCGGAAGACCGGACCGACCAACCATGGGAGGGTTTACCCGACGGCCTGCCGGAACGGCGGTCAGAAAAAGCAGGCCCACCAGACCCGCACAGCCGTAAACGAGTAAGCCATGCCGCCAGTTGGTAATGTGCAGCAGGGCAGCGCCAGCAGTCCAGAACACGGCTGACGCAAGACCGCCCAGTAGAGTAACCAGAGAGACTGCTCTGCGGGCCCCTGCGCCTGCGGTTTCCACAATCAGGGCAAACGCAGCATCATACAGGGCAAGCCGCATGCCGACTCCCGTCAGGACCCAGACCGCAACCCATGCCGCTGTGGAATGAGTAATCGCCATCAGAAAACACCCGATGGTTATGGCGAAGGTTCCCGCCATCATCATCATGCGTCCGCCGGTTCGAGCCATAACGGAACCGGTCAGCGGCGAAACCAGCCCCATAACCAGCATGGCAACGGTCAGGCCAGAGAATGTCATCACGGGAGACCAGCCCGTCTCCGCCATGATGGCGGTTCCGAAAACGCCCGGCATGTAGAACGTAATACCCCAGTTGATAAGCTGCGTCATGCCTATGCAGAAAATGCTGCGCCCTGTCAGATGTCCGTCTGTCAATCTGTGCTCTCCGCAAGCGTGGTGTCGCCCAGCCCGAGCGTGCGCTGCAGGATGACCGTATCGAGCCAGCGCCCGTGCTTGAATCCTACCGATCTGAGTGTGCCGGTGATGCTGAAGCCTGCGGCGCGGTGCAGGGCAAGGGAGGCAGTATTTTCGCTGTTACCCACCACAGCCACGAGCTGGCGGAAGCCACGGGCTTCTGCCCAGGCTATCGCTCGGGATAACAGCATTTTGCCGGTGCCCCGCCCCTGACACGTGGCGTCAATATAGACGGAGTCTTCCAGGGTAAACCGGTAGGCGCGGCGTTCCCGGTAAAAAGACAGGTAGCAGTATCCCCGCACTTGCCCTTCATCAATCGCCACAAACCAAGGCAGTCCTGCTGAACGTACCTTTTTCAGGCGGGCTGCCATTTCAGCCGCATCCGGCGGTTCGGTTTCAAAAGTGGCGGTGCCATGTAATACGTGGTAAGCATAAATCTGCTGGATAGCAGGAATATGTCTTTCATCTGCTTCAGTTATTTCCATCGGTATGGCTCTTTTTCCGGTCAGAAACAAAGACTAACCCGGATGAATAATTTCAGACAGGCCGCGTGACTTATCAGCGGTATAAGGAAAACTTTGGCATGGCAAACCTGAACCTTGATCACCTTGCTACTTTCAGGATGGTCATCAGCCGGGGCAGTTTCTCCGGAGCGGCAGAAGCGCTCGGGCTATCACAGCCGGCTGTCAGCCTGCAGATAAGACAGCTGGAGCAGGCGCTTCATGTCCGGCTTATTGAACGAACCAGCCGGGGGATAAGGCCCACTCCTGCCGGGCTGACTTTTTCTGAGCACTGTATGAAAATTGATTCCGTGGTAAATACAGCCATTGAATCGGTGTCTCGGCATTCAGACGAGATAACCGGTACCGTTACTGTCGGCACGGGTGCAACGGCCTGTATTCATCTTCTGCCTCCCTTACTGCAACAGCTGCGACAGGCACATCCTCTGCTGAAAGTGGATGTACGCACAGGCAATACTTCCGATATTGTCCGGAGCGTGGAGGAGAATCGTATAGACATTGGACTTGTAACACTTCCAGCAGCCGGCAAATGCCTGAGCGTAAGCCCGCTGGGTACTGATGAGTTTGTTGTCATCATGGAAAAGGATGCATCAGAGCAGAGCGCGAACCCGCTGTCTCCCGACGCCCTTTTGTCACTGCCGCTGATTATATTTGAACCCGGAAGCGGGACACGCGCCTTGATCGACGAATGGTTCCGGTATGCCGGGCATACTGCCAGCCCCATGATGGAGCTTGGCAGCATTGAAGCGATTAAAAGGATGGTACGTTCCGGTCTGGGCTACAGCATCGTTCCCCGCATGTCCGTTGCGAGTATTGAAGAAAGGCAGGGTCTCAGTCTTTACTCTGTGACGCCCTCGCTTCATCGGACTTTGGGGACAGTAATGCGGGAGGATCGGATTGTCAGCAGGGGCATAAGTGAAGTGCTGAAAAGACTAAACGGCAGTTTTGCAAAAGAGGAAAGCAGATAAATATCATTCAATACATTTATCTGACGGATCCGGTCTGTTCAGACCCCAAAAATGTCCTTGCTGCTCAAGCCACCTATGTCCGCTTCAGTCTGTGAGTTCAACGGGTCGAGGCAAAACTATTCTTAAATGAGGAGGGCGTTGTCATGATCGGTGTAGTCTGTTCTGCTTACTGTTCAGCAGGCGTTACCTCTGCTTCGTAAAGGTTCATGCGTAATCATCATCGGTTCGACGGCATCTGTAGATCCGGGTCCAAACATGCGTATTTATGGTGCGACCAAAGCCGCAGTCAGGAACAGGGTGAGAAGTTGGGCTGCAGAGCTGCATGGCTCCGGCATACGGATAAATATCGTCAGCCCTGGTCCTGTTAATACAGAGTCACTCAGAGCCGCCTTTGGAGAAAATGCCAAAGAAGAGCTTGCTTTCTTACTTCAAAAAGCTCGCCGGGGCGCATTATACCGTTATACCGCGGACGAGGTTCTGCTGTTCTGAACATGACGTCAGAAAATACCCCCTTTCAGGAGAACCGGAAACATATGCGAACCCGGGTTCACCGAAGTGCATGCCGGCAACACGTAAATTTTGACGAGCGGCCTGTTCAAGAATGGTTTTTCTTGTTTTCTCTGCCTGGGCTGGATCACAGTCAAATGAAATTGAAACTTCAGGCCGGGCTGACTGAATATGCGGATAATGCACAAGGT
This sequence comes from Pantoea sp. MQR6, assembly GCF_022761075.1. NCBI lineage: Bacteria > Pseudomonadati > Pseudomonadota > Gammaproteobacteria > Enterobacterales > Erwiniaceae > Pantoea > Pantoea sp. MQR6. The sequence goes on along the minus strand of NZ_JAKYXB010000005.1, from coordinate 154,131 downwards.
CACCCCAGATCAGCAGGCTTTCATCGCATGAATTTATCAGAAACCCAGTGTGTCCAGGCGTATGTCCCGGCAGACTTACAGCCTTGATCCCCTCACTGATTTCTGCTTCATCAGTAAAACGCAGCACAGGGCCATAAGCTTCCAGCGTGCGACGAACCAGTGACCCGGTCATCTGTATGCGCTCACCCATGAGTTTCAGCTTATTTTCATCCTGCCAGAATGCTGCTTCATCACGACTCATGAAAAGTTCAGCGTTTCTGTATGCAGGCTGACCATGCTCATTCAGCAGACCGCCGATGTGGTCTGGATGTCCGTGAGTCAGAAGCACGGAATCTATATCGTCTGGATTAACGCCTTCAGAGAAAAGGTTTTTTTTAAATTCGCCACCTGCATAATTCAGTCCTCCCATCCCGGAATCCACCAGTATGACGCGTCCCTGTCCGCGTATGAGGTAGCAGTAAATGTGAATATCATCGGGAGCTGTTACTCCTGATTTCTCCTGAATTTTTCCTGCTTCGGTTAAATCAATTCCTGACAGTAAACCCAGGCTGGCTTTCATTCGTCCGTCGCTTATTGCGGTTATCGAGTAATGGCCAATTTTTTGCGAAAGAAAAGGTGACGTATCCATACTGTCCTCGCTTAATGAAAATAAAATTATAATTTGCAGCTTCATTCGGTCCGTGATGTTTAAACCAGCCAGTAACAGTCGCTGGCAAGTCAGTGTTACGGTCACGGCCTAAAGATATTGAAGTTAAATGCCTGATGAGACTATGATAATTTTCGACTCAGTTGAGACCAAAATTGTTGTGGACATAAAATTACTGCGTTCTTTTGCCACCGTTGCCTTATTCGAACATGTCGGACAGGCAGCAGAAAGGCTTCATATTTCTCAATCTCCACTCAGCAGACAGGTCCAGCAGCTTGAAAGTGAATTAGGTATTACGCTCTTTCATCGTGATAAAAAGCGGTTACGGCTGACAGAAGAGGGAAGAAAATTTCTTAATGAGGTAACGCCTTTTTTACAACATCACGATCGCCTGAAAGATTACGGGCGGCATCTTTCGCATGATTACGCAGGGCGACTGGATATAGGCTATGTAGAAGCGGCACTCCATTCCCGGCTTCTTCCTGAGGCAATTGCACGGCTTGGTATGGGGCATGAAGCGGATATCCGCCTACATGCTATGCGTTCAAAGCAACAGATTGAACATCTGAGGGAAAGAGCCATTGATCTGGCCCTGCTGCATACGCCACCTGCTGCTAATGGCATGTTCCGTCAGGAAAAAGTCCTGACGGAACCTGTGATACTGGCTATGCCTAGAGAAAGAATGCTACCAGCTCCCGGCCCTGATGATCTCAATGGCCAGCCGTGGATAGCAGATCAGGAAAACCTGAATCCTACGGCGCGGGCGCGATTGCTCGCCGCATGTCAGAAAGGCGGTTTTCGCCCCAATATCTGTCTGGAAGTCAGCGGGCCACTGGCTGCGCTAGCCTGTGTGGAGGCCGGGTTGGGTTTCACATTCATACAGAAAAGCCTTGCGCGGATTGTTCCGGATAATGTCGCTCTGGTATCTCTCCCCTGGCTGCCGCTTGAAATCACCCTTTTTGCCGTATGGTGGAAAGAGGAAACGAGACCGCTGACAAAACGTTTTCTGGCAACGCTGGGGCTGTACTGATGTAAGAATGTGATGTCCGGACGCATAAATGCAACGAAATGACAATTTTTGTGTTCCTGATAGGTAATCAAACGACCTTTGCCAATTCATTACAATAAAAATCTGACCGGGAAGTTTGCTGTTATATCTAACATTCAGGAGCATGTATTCACCGTTTCGCTTCTTACTCTACCCGCGCGCTTTTTCTCTGTGAGGCTTCTTCCTACTTTCATTTTATCGGGTCAACGATTTTCCATTGCTGGTGGTACACAGCAGTTACACTGGTTGCTGATGATTCAGAACCAGTGGAGGGGAAGTCTGAATGGCCCCCTCTGGCTTCCCGGCAAGCCGAATTATCAGCGCGATAGCCTAACCGGCAGAGTCGCCAGGTTCTGCCGAACCGCCGGAAGCCAGTTTGCTCAGGCATTCACCTTGGTTCCAGATGATTAACGTTGGGAGTTATGGCCATGAGTAATGCACTTGTACCTGAGTTTTCTGTATCAGATTGGCGCAATTCGAAAAGATTCTACTGCCAAATTCTGGGCTTCGAATGTGTATATGAGCGCGCTGAAGAAGGCTTCTGTTACCTGAAGCTGGGAGAAGCTGAACTCATGATCGATCAGATAGGAGAAGGCCGGACATTTGAAGGAAGGCATCAGCCGACTGGTTACCCGTTCGGAAAAGGGGTGAATGTTCAGATTTTGGTTCCCTCAATTACTCCCCTGATAAACTCATTGTCCCAGCATGGCGTTGGTCTTTTTCTTCCTGTTGAGGATCGCTGGTATCGTGTTGAGGCAGTGGAAAGCGGAAACCGTCAGTTTATTGTTGCCGATCCTGATGGATACTTACTACGGTTTTATCAACATCTTGGAACACGTAAAGTCAAAAATTCCGAGCCGGTTACTCCCCATCGATAGTTCGGCCATCACATTAGTCAATTAACCGCCTTTCTAACTCCCCCTTTTGTCCACTTCCGGCACAGAGCAGACATTTACGCGGGGCAAGGTCCGCTATGAGCGAGGAGCAGACGCCCGAATGAATAATAATTATTCATTATTACTTTTATCAACCGAATCAACTTCTCATTGCATTAACTCACTCAAGAAATTAATCCTGTTTTCAATAAGGTAACACCGCACCGTTGCAAACTCATCTTTTTTACTTCTGGCGTAATATCCTTGTAAGTAGTGATGCAACACCTTCTTAATATTAATTATTTAATCTAGTTAATAATTAAACGGTCAAGATGGTTATATTCTCCGCGAGGAAAGATGAATGGAAATTTTTGTCAAGATTTTCTTCAACCACAAGAATGTCTATATCTTCACAGCTGGCAACAGAGAACCTTGCCACGCCTGGAATTTTCTCTGAGGTCAGCCCGACAATAACCTGGCTACTCTGCGCTATTGCCGCTTTCTTAAACTCACAGTCATCAAAATTAAAACCCGTCAGCCCGGCTTCTGGACTCATGGCACATCCTCCCATGAAAGCCTGATCGAACATGATGTTTCTTAGTTGCTCAATTGCTGTGTTCCCCACAGAGCCGCCACTATCTTTCTGAATACGCCCCCCAAGCATAATAACTTCTATATTAGGATGTTTTAAAAGCGCAGCAGCGATATCTGGCGCGTTTGTTACCACCGTTATGGTGAGTTCATCAGGCAGAGATTTTGCCATTGCCAGGTTTGTGCTGCCTGCATCAATAAATATGCAGTTCTCACTTGTAATCAAGCTTGCACACCTTTGCGCGATTGTGCTTTTTGCTGATAGATTTTGCCCTTTTCTTGAATCCAGTGTTCCTGCATCTGGAAGCTGCAATACCGCCCCTCCGTAGACTTTTTTGCATACTCCTTCTTTACTTAATTCATGAAGATCACGACGAACCGTGTGCTCTGAAACTCCCATCTGCTGGGCGAGTTCGATACAGACCACTCTCCCCTGGTCACGCAATATTTTCCTGATCAAGTCTTGTCGTTGTTTGGGGAAAGCTGCATAATCGAGCATGTAACACCTCTTAAATCATCACAATCGAGCATTGGTGGGCATGGTCGCGCAGGATTAATTCTTTGTCAATCACTTACTGGCTTGTATCAAACGCTCTGCCAGTAAATAACTTCCAGCTTTCAGGATAGGGAATAAAATGAATCAGAAGTCACACAGGATCTCTTCCAGTCGGGCGACACGGCTGGCCTTCTTCATCGCCGGCTTTGTCACGGCGACGTGGGCGGTTCTCGTGCCATATGCTCGTGCAAATACGGGTGTTAATGAAGCAACACTTGGAACCTTACTCCTGTGTCTTGGGGTTGGAGCTTTGATTGCGATGCCAGTAACGGGCTCACTGACCGGCAGGTTTGGCTGCCGTACTGTCATAGTTGCAGCCATTGCGATAGTTGTAGTAAGCACACCTTTACTGGCGGTAATTAGCAATCCTGTACTTCTGGGGCTTACTTTACTGGTCTTTGGCATTGGCGTTGGTGTGACAGACTGCGCCATAAATATCCAGGCAATCCTTGTTGAAAAGGAATCGTCTGTTCCGCTGATGTCCGGTTTTCATGGCATGTACAGCTTTGGCGGTATAGCTGGCGCGGGTTTGATGACCCTGCTTCTGGCTGCAGGTCTTAATATTATTGCTTCCACTGTGCTGATAACGCTGACTGTTATCGTCTTAGCCATATTGAGTTATCCGGGATTACTGACTTACGCCAACCCTAAAGAAGGTTCCGCCTTTGCCGTGCCGCGTGGGATCGTACTGATCTTGGGAATGGTCTGCTTTGCGGTGTTTCTCACCGAAGGTACTGTGCTGGACTGGAGTGCCGTTTATCTGACGCAGGTCAGAAATATGCCTGAAACGCTGGGTGGTCTTGGGTATACGTGCTTTGCTGTGGCTATGACAGCAGCCAGACTGATGGGTGATCGGATTGTCGGAAATCTTGGTCGTTTAACCGTAGTTGTTGGCGGATCACTGACTACGGCAGTCGGTCTGGCTTTGATTACTTTCATTCCTTCATGGCATCTGTCGCTTCTTGGTTACATTTTGATGGGGGCTGGGTGCGCGAATATCGTCCCGGTGATGTTTTCGGCGGTGGGCCAGCAAAGCGTCATGCCTCAGTCCGTTGCTGTTCCTGCAATTACCACGATGGGTTATCTCGGCGTATTAAGCGGCCCGGCTATTATTGGATATGTCGCTCATTTTAGTTCGCTAGCACTAGCTTTTTCACTGATTATGGCATTAATGCTGTTTGTCGGTGCGATATCATTCTCTCTTAATCTTAGACAGAATAATTCGGCGAAGGAAAATGCATGAAGATTTCACATGTAGCTTTGTGGACGACAAATATTGAAGCACAAAAAGAATTCTGGCGTGATTATTTTGGTGGAACATCTAATGAATTATATATCAGTACAAACAGGCCTGGTTTTTCCTCTTATTTTGTCAGCTTATGTGATGGGCCGACTATTGAGTTAATGAGCCTGGATGGTTTGGAAAAGGGGCTGCATGGTAAAGAGCTTACGGGATGGGCGCATATCGCTATCAAACTGAACTCTCGTCAGCAGGTTGATGAGATGGTCATTAAAGCATTAAATAATGAAATTTTAGTGAGCCCAGCCCGCGTTACGGGAGATGGCTATTATGAGGCGATTATTCATGACCCTGACGGTAATTTAATTGAAATAGTAGGTTGAGTGTAACAGTCAGTGTTTTGATTACTGTGCATCTATAAACGCTAAGGATTTCTATGTCCGCTTCTGGCACAAAGCGGAAGTTCACGCCTACCGGCCTGTTTGAGTACAGGCAGTTTTTTATTAATGGTAGGAGTGGGGCACAGCACATCCAAAAGTAAGGGGAAACGAAACTGGCAAAGTTTGTTGGTAAGGGACGCAAACAAGCCAGAAGGTTACGACGCGAGTAACCTTAAAGTCGTTTTAAGCAGTGATCACGCGATACCGGAAGGTTTTTAGGCGTAATGGCCCCTCCTTCTGCTGCCACATGAACTCCTTCAGAACATCAGTTTAAGTGAACGGGTGGGGGAACAGGCTCACGGAGCCACCAGTGCGGGATCCGTAAGCAACGCATCGGCGATATCCAGCATGGCGCGTAAGCGATCCATGTGCCGAAGATCTTGGTGGTAGCCTACCCAGATATCTCTTGAGGGGGGCAAATCAGGCGTTGCAATGCGCTGCAGCCCAGTGGTGGCATCGCCCAACGGTTGTGGCAGCACGGCGATCCCCATTCCGCGCAGACACATTTGCGCCTGAATCGCCCGACTCGTGCTTTTGAAGGCACATCTGGAGTGCGGAAACCGCTCGAGCAGCCATGAGACGTCAGGAAAGTGTGATTGCTCGGTATTCATCAAAATTAGCCCCACCGAAGAGGGATCGATGAGCATTGTCTGTGCATTTTCAGGCGTGCCATAGAGGGCGTAGGGCATGCTCATCAGACGTCGCTGGACAATATCCGGCTCGGTAAAAGGCACAATGCGAAACGCTATGTCGGCATCACGGCGCGCTAGATTGATCAAGCGATAGCTTGCGATGACTTCCGGCACAATTGCCGGATGGCGGCGCGTCAGTTCGCCCAGAATAGGGGCCAGAACATAGTTAGCAAACCACTCTGCTGAAGATATCCGCAATATCCCTTCAAGACGTTCGTGATTACCTGCCAAGCGGCGTTCCATCGCCAGTGCGGAGTTTTCCATCGCTTCGGCCAGCTTCATAACCCCGTCGCCGGCGTCCGTCAGCACCAGCCCCTCCCGTGTCCGGCGAAACAGCGCTTGCTGCGCCTCATCCTCAAGCGCCTTTATACGCCGCCCGACCGTCGGATGGCTCACGCCAAGTCTTCGGGCCGCCTCCCCGAAAGAACCGTTACGAATGACTGCAAGAAATACCCGGACGTCACCCCACTCCATGTCATCGCCTCACCGTTCAAAAATGAACATTGAATATACAAAAGTGGCAGTTCCCAAACAATGATGTTGGTATCACCATAGCCTCCACCACCATACCGCGCCAGGCGGTCCTATCAGGAAGCTGAAAATATGAACAAATTGAAAGGTAAAGTTGCCATCGTAACGGGCGGCTCTAAAGGTATCGGAGCAGGCATTGCCCGCCAGCTGGCGGCTGATGGTGCGAAGGTCATCGTTAATTATGCCACAGGCAGAAGCGGTGCCGATAAGGTCGTTGCCGATATTGAAGCCGCCGGTGGGCAGGCCTTAGCGGTAGCGGCGGATGTCACCAACCAGGCAGAGGTTGAGGCGTTGATCAACGCGGCCATCGGCAATTTCGGGCGGCTGGACATTGTGGTGAACAACGCCGGTATTTACCAGTTCGCCAAAATTGAAGAGAGCACCGAAGCGCTCTACCGCAGGCAATTCGACATCAATGTTCTGGGACCGCTGTTAGTGAGCGCTGCCGCCACGCCGCACCTGGGTAAAGGCAGCAGTATTATTAATATCAGTTCGTTCGTCACCCGCGTCTTTATTGCCGAGAGCGCCATCTACAGCGGCGCCAAAGGCGCGATTGACGCCATCACCGGCGTACTGTCACGAGAACTCGGCCCCCGGGGAATTCGTGTCAACGCCGTCAACCCCGGCCTGATCGAAACGGAAGGAAGCCACAGCGCTGGCGCGATGAACTCGGACTTCCAGACGTGGAATGAAGAGCAGACGCCGCTCGGCCGCATCGGCCAGGTGAAGGATGTTGCCCCGATCGTCTCATTTCTCGCATCAGACGAGGCGGGGTGGGTCACAGGTGAGGTAATTCTGGCCTCCGGCGGCATGCGCTAACCCCCAGCGCACACGCCCCGTCCTGACAGGTTAACTGCACATTTTGCCATCGCAAAACGTCCCTTACCGGGGATTGTACCGTTTCATAAGGAGTGCTTTATGTCGGCACATAGCATCCCGCAAGCCGAGCCACGTCGCTGGGCAATGTTTGTCATTTTACTGGTTGGGGCATTTTTGCCGCCGCTCGATTTTTTTATCGTCAACGTGGCGCTGCCTGCCATTCAGAACGAGCTGGGGGCCTCATCTTCCGCTGACCAGCTGGTCATTTCATCCTATGCTGCCGTGTATGCGGTAACATTAATTACCGGCGGCCGCCTGGGCGATATTTATGGTCGTGGAAAGATGTTTTTTCTTGGGCTTATCGGGTTTGCCGCTGCATCGTTGCTGTGCGGGTTAGCTTGGTCACCTTGGGTACTGATTACCGGACGCATGTTACAGGGTGCCACCGCCGCCATTATGGCCCCTCAGGCGCTGGCTTCCGTGCAGGCCATTTTTCCCGAAGCGGAGAGACCGTTAGCGCTGAGTATCTATGGTGCAGTGTTTGGTCTGGCCTCCGTGATCGGACAGGTACTGGGCGGCATCCTGATTTCAGCGGACCTGTTTCACTTGGGATGGCGGGCTATTTTTCTCGTTAACCTGCCTGTGGCGCTGCTGGTCATTCTTTTTGGCCTGCCATTGCTGAAAGAAACGCGGGTGCAATCTGCACAGCGACTGGACCCCGTCGGCATGCTGCTAGCAACAGCCACGCTGTGCACGCTGATAGTGCCGTTGATTGAAGGCCGTGAGGCGGGATGGCCCTGGTGGACGTGGCTGTTGTTTCTTACTGTCCCACTGCTGGTCTCGTTGTTATGGCGTTATGAGCGTCGCCTGAGCCAGAAGGGAGGTTCGCCACTGCTTAATCCGAACGTGTTACGCGCGCCAGGGCTGGGCCAGGGACTTGTGATTATTTTACTGTTTTATTCGATCGGCGCGTTCTTTCTTCTGTTTTCTGTTTATCTGCAAGGTGCGTTGCATTTTAACGCCCTGAGCGCGGGCACGCTTTTTCTGCCCTTTGGCATCGGCTTTCTGATTGGTCCGTTACTGACACCTTACCTGAGGCGCTTTGTCGGAAATTACCTTAGCGCAATCGGGATGGGATGCGAAACCGTAGGGCTGGCGGGCCTGGCATGGTTGATCGCCACGACGCTGACGGGCAGACCTCCCGCCATGCTGCCGCTCGCAGTTCTCCTTTTTGTTACTGGTCTTGGACAGGGGCTGGCGATGCCAACCCTGGTGCGGATGGTGACAGGCCGGGTTGCGCCACAGTTTTCAGGTATGATTGCTGGCGTAACCAGCTCGGTATTACAAATTAGCACTGCGCTGAGCGTCGCCGTCATCGGCGGTATTTTTTACAGCATGTTGGGCAACGGTGACAGCGGAGCAGTCATTACACATGCCTTTATCGTCGCGCTTCTGGTGATGGCAGTCTGCCTGGCTACTGGGGCAGGGCTAAGTATCCGGTTAATCCGGCGCTCCTTCGATCGCTCTACAGTCCCAGCCAGCTTTTCCCTCAAGTAACACAACAAATCTCAGTTGGCTGCGAACTCCCGCGTGATTCGGCAGCCAGCTGAGAACCCGTTATTTTTCGCTTCAGCTCTGCTTACGTGCCGCTTAGTCATCCGTTGAACGAGTGAGTTTTTCCCACTGTTCTATTTCATTATTTAATGCAGTCAGCTTTTGCCGCACTAAGCTCAGTGCATCACTGCCTAACAACAAATGCACGGGGGGACTCTGGCTTTCAATCAATGCCAGCATGGCATGGGCGGCTTTAACGGGATTACCGAGTTGCTTACCGCTTTTTTCCTCACGAGCCCGGCGAATGGGGTCGAATAAAACGTCATAGTCCGGGATACTGCGAGCACTGCGTACCATTGAGCGCCCGGCCCAGTCCGTGCGAAACGAGCCGGGTGCTACTGCGGTCACGTGTATGTTGAACGGGGCAAGCTCTTTGCTTAACGTGTCTGATATCCCTTCCAGTGCAAATTTGCTGCCGCAGTAATAGCTGATGCCTGGCAAGGTAATGAAACTGCCCATCGAAGTGATATTGATAATGTGTCCGCGACGGTGCTGGCGCATGCCCGGTAGCACGGCTTTGATCATCGCCACCGCGCCAAACACGTTCACGTCAAACTGGCGGCGCATCTCTTCGAGGGCCGATTCTTCAAGAATGCCTTCATGGCCATAACCAGCGTTGTTCACCAGCACATCAACCGGACCGACGGTTGACTCAATCTCCTCAACTACCTCATCAATATGCTCAAAGTCCGTGACATCAAGCAGTCGGCCAAAAGCCCGCTGCGCATTGAGCGCCTCGAAAGCCTGCTGTGCTTCGCGGTTGCGTACGGTTCCGACGACCCGATGGCCTGCGGCTAGGGCTTCCTGTGCAAGCGCACGACCCATGCCGCTGCTGACGCCAGTGATTAAAATCGTTTTTGCAGATGTCATAAAAGAACTCCCATGAACAGTGAAGGTTGCATGGTATTCTCTGTTCTGCCGCATTTTTAGGCCTTATCTTCTCTTTTCCTTGCCTGATTTTATGAGGTGTTGTGATGACCGTAATGATTGCCCTGATGAAGGCACTTGCGGTGCAGGAGGGGTACAACCTTACTGCCTTGCCTGATGTGCGAATTTTGCGTTCCGATCGCCCGCTTGCCAGAACGCCTGTGCTTTACGATCCGGGGATCGTGATTGTCTGCCAGGGCAGCAAGCGCGGCTATTTTGGTCAGCAAACTTATTTATATGATGAGCAGCACTATCTGGCGGTTTCGGTACCGGTGCCGTTTGTGATGGAAACCGACGCGTCGGCAGAACATCCGTTGCTGGCGATTTATATGCATCTGGATCTTCAGCTGGCCGCTGAACTGATGTTGCAAATTGAACAGCATGACGCCTCGCATCCTCCCGCTGCTCCACAAAGCATGATGTCGAGCCCGATGGACGACGCAGTAAAAACGGCCGTGCTGCGCTTGCTTGAAGTTCTGATCAATCCGCTTGAGGCGGCGATCCTTGGCCCTGCGCGGGTACGTGAGCTCTATTTCCGCGTATTGACGGGCGCACAGGGCAACGCAATGCGTGCCGCGCTGGCCTTGCAGGGGCAGTTCGGCAAGATAGGCAAAGTGCTTCAGCGCATCCATGCCACCTATGCTGAGCCGTTAACGCTGACGCAACTGGCGATGGACGCAGGAATGAGTGTGCCGACGTTTCACAGCCATTTCAAAGCGATAACTAGAATGCCGCCGATGCAGTATGTGAAATCGGTACGCCTGCACCAGGCGCGGATGTTGATGGTGCGCCAGCAGATCACTGCCGCCGCCGCGAGTTATGCCGTTGGCTATGAAAGCCCATCGCAATTTAATCGCGAGTTCAAACGCCTATTTGGTCTGCCGCCGGCTGAGGAGATAAAACGCATGCAGCGTAACTTCGCCGTTCCGCCTGTGCAGCAAGCGTCGGTATTTGTTTCATCGCATTGAGGTTTATTCGGCATAGCTGAATAGGCCGTGAGGTATGTAATGTCCGCTTCTGGCACAAAGCCGCTTGCCGTGGCCCCCATGTTCGCTATCAGCGAAAAGCGGATATCTGCGAGTAAGCTGTTGCATATTCTCGTAGCCCAACGCACATGCACGCTGCGCAACTGAAAGAAACGCGAAGTTATATACGCAGGTTCAAGAGGCTGGCTCACTATTCTGTCGTACGGAATCGGAAAGAATCTTATCTTCTGACCCGGTTACCGTTTCGGAAGCCACAAGAAGGTAGAGAGCATAGAGCTATAGACAGACTTTTAAGGCTGTAAAGGCGTGAACCACATGAAAAGCGCTGCCTTGACAAACTGGCTACCTACAGATAGGTTGGATGATGCAATATTTACACTCGATACAAGGGCTATCCTTTTCTTTCGTATCGGTAATCCGAGACTATTTATGACTGAACTTTCACAGAAAGCTAACGAAATTGTTGCCCATACTCGTCGCTTGCTGACCACCGGCGGCTATAAGAGCTTCAGCTATGCTGATATTGCCGAAGTCGTGCAGATTCGTAAGGCCAGCATTCACCATCACTTTCCCGGTAAGGCGGATCTCGTGCGCACTGTGGTGGCGCAGTATTGTGAAGAAGCGCGTGCGGGTATGTCAGCTCTTGATCGTCAGCTCAACGACCCACTGGCTGAGCTTAAAGCATATATTGGCTACTGGTCCCAGTGTATCAAGGACGGTTCTTCCTCATTCTGTATATGCGTGATGCTTGCTGTGGAGTTACCTACCTTACCAGCCGAAGTGGCTGCTGAAGTCTCCCGTCACTTCCACGACCTTTCCAACTGGTTAACCTCGCTGCTCGAAAAGGGGCAAAGCGAAGGCACATTTAAGCTACAAGAAACGCCAGCCGTAGAGGCGAAAGCCCTGATGGCCACGGTACATGGTGCCATGCTGGCGGCTCGAGCTTTTGATAATGCCGATATGTTTCAACAAATTATAGAGCCTGTTTTTAATCGTCTTATTGCTGAAAATTCGCCATAACGGTAAATGGAGATGCAGCATTTTATGTCTCCTCCTTTTTAATTACTTCAGCTGTTTATCCTCGAAATATTCCTCTATAACTGAGTGGAAATATGATGCAAACGATTGGAATCCTGGGGGGCATGTCTGCGGCCTCAACGCAAATTTATTACCGAAAAATGTGTGAGTTGGTTCGTCAGCGCCTGGGTGGCTTGCATTCTCCTGAACTGCTGATTCGTTCGCTAAATTTTGCAATCATCGAAGATTTACAGATCAGAGGCCAATGGGACGAAGCCGGTTCACTTTTGAACACCGAGGCAAAGGCGCTGGAACGCGGAGGCGCTGATTTTATCGTTCTGGCAACAAATACAATGCATAAACTGGCTGAGCAGATGATGGACGGTATCAGCATCCCGCTGCTGCACATTGCGGATGCAACGGCCGCCCGGGTTATCAAAGAAGGTCTGCAAGCGCCAGGTCTGATGGCGACCGCTTTTACAATGGAGCAGTCCTTTTATCTTGATCGTCTCAGGGCGGCTTCACTTCAGCCTGTTGTTCCCGATACTGCCGATCGGGCAGAAGTGCATCGCATCATCTATGAGGAGCTGTGCAAGGATATAATAGTCCCAGCCAGTCGCTCTGTTTATGAAGACATAGCGCAGCGTTTAGCTGAAAAGGGTGCAGATTGCGTGATTCTTGGATGTACGGAAGTGGGTATGTTACTTAACCAGGATAACGTCTCCGTGCCCGTTTTTGATACCACGCTGATTCATTGCGAAGCAGCGGTTGAGATGGCGTTACGTCCCTGATTGCACCCATCATGATTCTCTTAATGCGTTATCCCGGTCTTGCCAGCTCATGATTGAGCTTGGGGAGTATGAAGTTTTGGCCATCATACCGGCAAAGCTTATAAATAATGCATTCGCAAAGCTCGCAGAAACTCTATTCTTGCGAGCTTTGACCTCATTAAGGTTTATCCTGAATACAGCGAGATTCCTCAACCAGCATCCTGACAATTTTATCCACCAGGAATGGTGCAGCATGGTTAAATTCTCTGTCTGTTAAGAGCTTTTCAGCAATTATCAGCGCGAAATGGCGAACCGCTTGCTTTTCACCAGCGATTACAGACTGAGAAGGCTCTTCAACCGCCTGCGATTTTGGGGCGCCGGATTCATTCGGCATACAGGCCGTACATGCATAGATTTCTAATAATTTCCTGTCAGGAAAACGGATAACCGTCATTGCCTTTCTCCATCAATGGGATTGCGTTCACGGTGGCAACCTTTTTCAGCAAGGTTGCGCCATAAACCGGACAGTCAGGGTTTACGCATGCCGGTCATACTGCGGAACACGCCATCTCGCAGTACAAAAGCATGGAGCAGCGCAGCTGCCAGATGCAGCATTACCGTAGCGAATAGCGCGATCGCAAACCAGGTATGCAGGGGGCGCAGTAGCGCATACCAGTCATTATTCACGGGCACAACAGGCGGCAGGACAATTCCGGCACCGAGAGTAACAGGATAACCCGCCGCTGAAAGCATCGCCCAGCCAATAAGAGGCTGGGCCAGCATCATCAAATAAAGTATCCAGTGTGAAAGATGCGCCACGCCACGCTGCCATGCGGGTAATGACGCTGGCAAAGCGGGCGTTACGGTTGCAAAACGCAGCCACAAGCGAACCACGACTAAAACCAATATCATCACGCCGAGCGGCTTATGTATCGCCACCAGTAAACTATGCAGGGATGATACGCTGGCAACCATGGCTACGCCGATAAACAGCATTGTTAAAATCGCTGCGGCCATAAGCCAGTGCAGGAAGCGTATAGCTGGATGAAAATATTCGACATGCTTCATAATTTCGCTCCTGCTTGTTGAGCTTGTTCCCGAGTGCGCAAATTGTACGACCTGGCATAGGCCGACGAACGCGCATTCAATATCGGATCGTCAGAGACGGCTATACCATCGGGCAAAATCAAAGGATCAAAATTGATGTCATTGCAGGGGCCTTGCTGCTGAGGAGTGGCTTGGTTTATCACCAGCGTGCCGGCATTAATCGTTTGACGATCGGCTGGCCATGCTTTAGTGGCATCATTACTTTTATCGCCAGCCTGAGCCAGTGTGATGACTAAATCCCACCTGAGCGCGCCCTGACCAAGGCGCTGTATAAGGTCTTTCTGCAAAAAATCGCTGTCATGTTTATTGGCATCGCTGACAGGGTCTGCCTTAATGGCCGGAACCATACTCCAGCGGACCAGATGTGAGTTGCCCGATTTATCAATCAAGCGGAAGGCATTGAGACTGTTAAAGCGATCGATGGCCCAGCTGGTGGACGGCGTATACTGCTTAGCCCATGCAAAAAAAGGTTTTACTTCCGGATGATTCGTTATGAAAGCGTTGAGTTTATTCGGGTTTACTTTTCCGGTACTGGTATCAGGCAGTGTAGCCGTCTGAAGCTGATAAAACGCTTCAACCGAAGAGACAGGAAAGAAGGGCATGGCATTCATACCCGTGCGCCATTGTTCACCATTGGCTTGTTGAAAAAGCAGAGCCATGCTGCGTACCGGCACCGCGTAATCGGGTGCAAGGGGATTACCACCCGCAATGGCGAAACGTCCCGTTAGGGCTGTTTCTCCTCGGGAAAACAGTGACGCGCGCGATAAAACGCTGGCATTACCATTAGAGATAAAACGGCCAAGCACGCAAATGCCTTTAGCATGATTCCGACGATAGGTCGGATGCACGCCAGATGACTTTTCTAATACATTTACAAGCTTGTCTGAGGTAAGACGTTCAGGTGCCAGCCAGCCGCCAGTCCAGAGGAATAATAACGTTACTGTTACCGGAATAACACCAGCTAGCGCAATACGCAGCAATATTCTTCCGGTGAAAATTGATTGCATTTTCATATTTCACTTAGCGTTTACAGAATGGATTCAATGTAATTTATCGAAATTAAAATCTGAATCGATAAAACCACTCTTTGATTAAGAAAAGCTAACCGGTTTATTTTTTCTGATGATCGCCGTGAGTGATACGGCTGAAACAAGAAAATAGAAAGCGCCAAAGGCCGCATAACCAGCAATGTTAATAATGGAAGGTGGAACAGGCATTTGAGCCTGAAAAATAAAAAATGTCCCAGCCAGGGCGGACTGCGCACCACTAAGAGCCATACTCCACTGAGCGTTATTATTTTTCCAGCGTTGAATCGCCGCCCCAAGCTGCAATAGTCCTGATAAAATTGCCCATCCGCCAAAGACAGCAATGACTGCATTCATGCTTTTTGTGATTGTTAATATCACTGCCAGCGTAGTGATTATGCTGACAATAATATTGATGGTCTGCATGCGATTTTTTCCGAAGCCACCGCTCTTAGTTGAATCAATATAATTGGCTAACGCATCCCAGGCAGGATAGATAACCAGTAAAATAGCGGCTAAACCAAATGAGTGCTGACCAACAGTAAAAGCGGCTGCAACCCACATTAATGAAAATCCGGTACGTAAATAATAATATTTTTTTAGCCAGTAATGAGAGGGCATATTTTGCATCGGCTTAATATTCAGCGACATTTTATTCTCCAGCATGTACGTATGCTTTAATTATTAACACAGAATTAACCAGAAATGCCATCCTACTAGTAGGATGGCATTTCTGTCAACGCGGTTATCTTTTTTCCAGAGGCTTTGCCACAAAAGGATAAAAAGCATGCTTTTTATGCTGTTTGGTGCCGGCTATCTGACTGGTCCGTTGCTGGCGCGTTATCTGAGGTGCTTTGTAGGAAATTACCTGAATGCACTTAAAAGTCTGATCCGTTATCCGCATATATTTCGCCGCTCGCTTGAAAGCCAGAACCGGCTATGTATGGGCAGCTTTATGGCTGCTGAGTATGATGATCTGCCGGAGCCGGTGAAAAAAGAGATACAGAAATTCGCTGACGTGAATGTGGTGTGGTTGAATACGCAGCTTCAGGAAGCAGGTATCGCCAGTGCTGAAGACGGCGAAAAACGCGCGCGTGCTATTTTTTCCGCTATTGCCGGCGCACAGCTAATGGCCAGAAGCCGGAACGATATTCACCTCTTTGACGAAATTATTGAAGGATATGCACAATCGGGCTTGCTGCCTTCCGTTACGAAATGAATATGATAATGCGGGGATGAGGAGTTTAAACCAGGCATCTGGCCGATGGGCAGTTCCTTAACCGGCAGAACCGGTAAGCTCCGCCAGAAGCGGAGTTTCGGGCCTAACGGCTGGGGGCTGATGGCAACGGCAAGTACCAGCCCTGAATCTGGCCGCGCCAGTTAGTCTTATAGACTTAATTAAGGTCGAAAAAAGGGAAAGCGAGCGATCTGCTGAAGGTAGCGGAAGAGGGGCTATGTAACCGTTAAGTCTGGAAAAGTCCGCTAAGAGCGAAAAGCGGACATATTGTCTTACGCTGTCAAAATGTTATCTGACAACGTATTAATGTCTGATAGTCAGTGATTTACTCGTTCAAAATCGGGCAATTTAAAGGTTTTATTGTTTAATTCGTCAGTTGGCCCGTAGCAACGCATTGCGGGCAAAGGTCGTTTTCCACTGGTGGGGATCCAGTTATTTTCCAGTCCTTGCGGAGCTTTAGGCCCAATGTAGAGCGTGACGCTGCCATCTGAATTTTTCGACATCTTATCCATATCATACGAAGAGAGAGTCGTACGGTTCGAATCGGAATAGATGAAAGACATCGTGTCACGGTTATAAACCGATAAGGCCCAGAACTGTTTTACCGGCATCTTTGCAGGCACGGTAATCTTGTATAGCTGACCCGCCTCAAGCAGGTTGCCGTCGCTGTCAGCCATCGCCATGAGATACTGTGTTGCAGGCGAATTACCCAGCTCTTTAGGCATGTAAGTACACCAGAAGTATTCTGCCGCGCGGTTGATGAGGTCAATGCGGTTGTCATAGACAAACGTGAATTTTTTATTCTCGTCAGCCTGAAGCAGTGATGCGTAATGTCTGTCGGGCCAGTACAGCTTTTCTTGAGGAAAATTATCAAACCAGTATTGCAGATAGAACCAGGCGTCTATCGCTGCCTGACGCATGGCTTTCCTGGTTTTTTCATCGGGTTTAAAAGGCTTGCCATGTTCGATCCCCAGAGACATCAGCATGCCCATCATCACTTTATCCTGTTCCTGCACCGGCTCTACGCTCATAACCGCATGCAGGTCTTCAAAATGACGCTCATCGTAGAACGGTAACGTAGGGTATCGGTCATTGATTGGATCGACGAAACGTTGCTGCGGAGGTGAACCTGCCTCTGACAGGTAATACATGCGAAGCCGCTTTGAGTAGTGATAGGCGTCCTCAGCGGTTTTACCTTTTGCCGGTACGGAACGGAATGCAAGGGCAATGCGGTAATTTGGCGAAGGGACATGAATATAACCTTCAGGAACAGGTTTTTCATAGCCTGGTGGCGTCAGTAGAATTTTGCCGCCTTGTCCTTTATCAAGCCCTGCGGGGCCGATATCCGCAATGGTGAACTGCCATGCATCAACAATCTGACCATATAAACTTCCGTCGGCAGTCGTTGCCGGAACGTCGAGCACAACCGGGCCTTTCTGAAGATCGGTAAAAGCAGAAATGTATGGCGTGGTGCTGTTGGCCGTGATGGCTTCCAGCTTTGGCGTTGCCGGAGCGGAGTAGGCAATAATATCGTTATCTTTCAGTCCCAGGTCGGTAAACGCCGCCCGGCGGAAACTGTAGATGGCGATAGCTGGCATATTCCAGAGAACAGCCTCAAAAGCACGCTGATATTTAATCTGGTAGTCAAAATCGCTCACCGAACACTGAGAACCCGCAGGTGGCAACCCACTCAGCGTTTCCCCTTTATCACCCGCGCCCTGCTTTAAGTTAATCGGGATTGGCCGCATTTCAGCCAGTGCCGAAGGAGACTGCCTGAGAACCGCTAATCCAACCGCAGAGCCGACGGCCAACTTATAAAAATCTCTACGCGTAATAGCCATCTTATTCCCTTTATTTACAGTGAGGAGAAGAAAAGTTTTTATGTATGTTAGCTGTAAAAATGGAAGTTAGCTGACCTGTCCCTGTTGATTAACTTACTGTGTTAACTATGTCCGCTTCTGGCACAAAGCGGACATTGAGTAGGGCAAGGTCCGCTATGAGTGAAAAGCGGACATCAATCTTTAAGCATGTCCTCAAAGGCCAGGCTCCACGATAAAACCTCAGCCGATGCTCGCAAGCCATGGACCCAAAAAGGATCATCGGAAAATATGGATAAGGCCTCTTCTTCATGCTCAGCCTTTCACGACCCATAGCGCTCCGACAGGTTGATCGTTATGCTTTTCACGTAATGAACCGGCAGCAAGAACCACACCTCGTTTTTGCTTTTACCAGTCTAAATGAGGATTGAGATAGTGTTTTCTGACATTGTATTCACTTTGGTGATCGGTGAACCTTATTGGGAAAAGCATTTCTTCCCCTTTTCCAGCATTCTAGTTGGCGATTTCTTGAAGTTAATAAGCATCAGAGCCTAATTCCATAGAATGATAAAACCCGCGGCAACACATCTGTGCAAACTAAGTGCAGGCTGCAGAGTTCTCTCTCTTTAAATTAATGACATCATGGATGATTTCACGCCATGCTGGCATGACCCGGTCCACTGGCATCAGGAAGGAAACAGCCATGATCATCAGACCCATGCACACCGCTAAGGATTCGAGCCTCAGCAGTAACGATAACGTCAGCACAGACAGCCGGACAGAATTCTGGCGCGATCCGGCCGTTAACTATGTAGAAAGTCGCCGCGCCTGTAACAGCCGCGCGTGTTATAAGCCACACAGTCATCCGACTTTTTCTATAGGCGCGGTTGATGCAGGCGGTAGTACTTTCACTGGCGCGACATCTGGCCCATGCTCGTTGCGGCCCGGAATGATGGTTTTCATTCCGGGTGGCTGTGTTCATGCCTGTAATCCTCTGCCTGACCAGAGCTGGAGCTATCAGATGCTGCACTTGGATGCCGGCTGGTTAAGTGCTTTAGTTGCAGAAATGAGCAATTTGTCGGGTGGGTTCATCAGTGAAAGTGAAATTCGACTGGTTGATAAAGACGTTGTCTATCGTCGCTTCTGTGAACTGAATAACGTCCTGTTTTCAACCGCCAGTAATGAAGATAAAAATGCTGCGCTGATAGAGTTTATTGGCGATTGTGACTGCGGCGAAAATATGGTTGAAACATTCCCGGCCGTGTCGCCCTGTGCCAGCCTGGCAGTAAGAAGCGTTATAGATGCACTGCAACAGACCGAGCGGCAGCCATGGGGGTTAACAGAGTTGGCAAACCTCTCAGGGCTGAGTCGTTATCAGCTGATCAGGGCGGTTCGCGTTGCGACCGGAATGACGCCGCACTCTTATCAACTGAATGTTCGCATTAATCAGGCGCGCAGCTGGCTTCAGTCAGGCCATGAAATAACCGATATTGCCTACCGACTGGGTTTTGCCGATCAAAGCCACTTCCAGCGTGTATTTAAGGCTCATACTGGTGTAACGCCGGGCTGCTATCGGGCTTGAGCAAAATGCAATTTTATTCAATACAATGCTGTTCCAGTTTTGCATCCTGTTAAAAATTTTTTTTAAGAGGATCATACTGTGATGCAACAATTTTTTTTCGTGGCAGCGGCACATTTTCTGGCGCTGCTGTCGCCCGGTCCGGATTTTTTCCTGGTTGCACGTACCTCAATAAGAGCCGGTTGGCGGCGTGCAGCAAATGTATGTCTGGGAATAGCGATCGCGAACGGCGTATTTATTCTCGCCGCTTTCAGCGGCATAACGCTTTTCCGACCGGACAGCATCAGCTTTATTGCTATTCAGCTCGCAGGCTGTGCCTATTTACTGTACATCGGTCAACTTTTTATCCGCTTTGCTGGCAGGAATTCCCTTGCTGAACACAATGTCGAAGCAGATGCCCTTAAGACAGAATCTGCGGACGTAATGAGTCCTTACCGTGAGTCAGGCATGGGCTTTTTGTCTGGTATTCTCAACCCTAAAAACGCACTGTTTTACGTCAGCCTGGCCACGCTGCTCGGCGGGACCCATACGGCGATGAGTCTGAAAGTCGCCTATGGTGTGTGGATGTTTAGTATCGTGCTGCTGTGGGATTTGCTGGTGGCAATATTCATTGGCAATCGCTTGTTCCTGCGGTACTTTTCGCAAATGTTGCCCTGGCTGGAACGTATCTCTGGTGTCATCCTGATTGGCCTGGCCTTGAGCGTTATCGCGGTCAATGTTATCAAACTTTCCTGATAGTCCTCATGCCTTTAACTTCTGCTTTGGATTAAATGCAGGCATGCGTATATCCCTCTGGAAAACATCCCCATGGCACAATTTTGAGTGGCTATGAGCTAAAAGCTGACCAAAATATAGGAGCCTGTTAATCAAACAGGATGGGCCAGCGGAAGCCCATCTTAACCCCTTGATGCAAGGGTAAAAAGCAATTAGAGAAAACCAGGTATCTGATTAAGAAAACAGGAGTTTGATGATGAAAATGGCAGCGATTTCGGACATTCATGGAAATATTTTCGCGCTAAATGCCGTGCTGCAGGATATCGAAACCCGGGGAGTAGATTTTGTTGTCAATCTTGGCGATGTTTTTTCTGGTGGTCTTTGCCCGGCAGAAACGGCCGAGAGGCTTTTACCGCTGAATTTCCCCACGATAAAAGGTAATCACGAACGGCAGTTGCTTGAAACGCAACCTGAAAGAATGGGGCTGTCCGACAGCCATGCGTGCAGGCATCTCAGACCGGAACACTGGGACTGGCTGCGAAATATGCCTGCTGAGCTAACCCTTCATGACGAGATCCTAATGGTTCATGGGGTTCCGGGTGATGACAGTATTTATCTTCTTGAAGAGGTGACGGAATCAGGCGTCAAAGTCTCTTCTCACGCAAGGGTGAATGAGTATGTGGAACATCAGACCGCTTCTCTTATCCTCTGTGGTCACACTCATATCCCCCGAAGCCTTGAACTGAGCTCAGGATGCCTTATCGTGAATCCCGGCAGTGTTGGTTTTCAGGCCTATGAAGATGATCAGCCCTATTATCATAAAATGGAAAGCGGTTCACCGCATGCCCGCTATGCGATTCTGGAAAAGTGCAACGATAAATGGTCCGTAGCGTTTCATAAGGTAGCCTATAACTGGGAAAAAGCCGCCGAGGTTGCATTGGCTAACAATCGCCCTGACTGGGTTAACGCGCTCACAGCAGGAAGAATGGAATAGGGTGTAGTGGTAAGAAACCTGCCTCCATAAAAATCCCGGTCGGCTTTGTGCGAAAAGCGGACGTAGTGACATCGGTGATGGCGGTATGTTGCAGTCTGGCTATTCACTATCATCCATTGAAGGATGATGCATTCACCATCAGCATTTTCTATCCTGCGGATACTTATACGAAAGGTAACGGCATGATCACAGTAGAAATATCAGATCCACGTTCTCCAGATTCTCATTATTTAACAGAAAAACTGTCAGCAGAGCTTGCCACCATTACCGGTGATAGTGGCAAAAGCAACTTCACATCAGACTCAATGAATGGGGACAGATCACTGTGGGCACTGGCAAGAAACATAAAGGGCGATGCGATAGGATGTGGCGCTATCCGACCGCTAACAGGGAATATAGCGGAACTTAAAAGGATGTTTTCAGACCGGAGCTCTCCAGGTATTGGTAATGCTTTACTTACTTTCCTCGAAACTTCCGCGAAGAGCATGGGATATACCGAACTCTGGCTTGAAACCCGGCTTGTTAACCACAGGGCAGTACATTTTTATAAGAAAAATGGCTACGTGCGCATTGAGAATTACGGACCATACATAGGCCGGGAAGAGGCTGTATGTTTCTCTAAGCCATTACAAGACTGACATAAAGCTTACTCAACCTGAGCCCCTGTTAGTGCAGCGTGCGCATGTCAGCTATGAGCGAGAAACGGACGATAACCTCTTACGGTTGTAATTAGTTTTCCGGAAGCTCCCTCAAAGGAAATAGTGTGATTTACAGGAAGTATTAGATTTCAAGTGCAGCAAGGATCGCGGCTTCCATTTTTTCAGGGGTGGAGATCGGTGCGAAACGCTTGAGCGGTTTGCCATCGCGTCCGATCAGGAACTTAGTGAAGTTCCACTTGATCCGCCCACCCAGCACGCCGGGCAATTCGTCTTTCAGATAACGAAACACCGGATGCGTTAAGGCACCGTTGACCTCCACTTTCTCGAACATCGGGAAGCTCACACCATAGTTAATGTGGCAGGTCTGCGCGATTTCGTCAGCACCGCCGGGTTCCTGCTTACCGAACTGGTTGCAGGGAAAACCTAGCACCACCAGACCCTGGGCGGCGTACTTCTTGTAAAGCGATTCAAGGCCTGCGTATTGTGGCGTAAATCCACAATGGCTGGCGGTATTAACGACGAGAACCAGCTTGCCAGCATAGTCGGCCATAGGGATGAGCTGGCCACGCAAACTGGTGGCAGTAAGTTGATAAAAGGTGGTCACGTAGGAATCCTCAAAGCAGAATCAGTTCAACATTGAAATTGCCACGTAGCCCGGAGCTGCAAGGGCACACGGCGTGGTTTGTGGCGAGGCTTAGGTCGGCAACCCGCTCCTTCAAGCGAACTCTCCTGCTCCAGCTCTGCCTGCTTCACGGCAAAGACAATCTGCGCTTCGGTAAATCGTGACTTTTTCATCGGCACAACCACCGCTCAGAAAAGTGAATATCATGCCGAAATTCTGTTTCTGAATGGAGCAGTATTTCGGGGCAGGGCCAACCTGACACTGATATCCGCTTCTGGCACTTCTCGGCTAGTCTGTCCGTTTTGTGCCAAAAGCTGACTTTAACACGTTGAAAAAGCAAAAACGGTGAACAGAACCCATACTGAACTCATCGTACGCAGGAAGCGTTAACCAGGAATTACCCCATGTTTTTCATGTCCTGAGGAGGCCAGTTTATTATATTTTTCATATACTCATGCGCGTGAATTAGCTAATCCGCAGATAACCAGGAAGAGAATGGTTACTGTTTTTTTGACTTGTCTGACAACGTAAAGTTGTTGGCTGAATATAAGGGAAAATAATGCCATCGTTATTTGGTGAGTTATCTGGCACTCCATCATGGGTGCCTGCTGTATTGCTCGTCACTCTCTCACTCGCACTCGGTTTTCTGGCGCGATTTATCCTTCTCAGATTCATCCGCTACTGGCAGAGTCGTGATAAGAAGCTATTCAAATCACTTGAAAAGCACCTTCGTGGATCAATGTTTCTTTTCATTCCCTTATTGTTAATAAGCGTAGGGGTCAATTATGTAAACATTCAA
This sequence comes from Pantoea sp. MQR6, assembly GCF_022761075.1. Taxonomy (NCBI): domain Bacteria; kingdom Pseudomonadati; phylum Pseudomonadota; class Gammaproteobacteria; order Enterobacterales; family Erwiniaceae; genus Pantoea; species Pantoea sp. MQR6. Next base: position 130,826 of record NZ_JAKYXB010000005.1, on the reverse strand, counting down.
CCTGACTCACTTAATTTTATTACAACAACCACTCATGTATTTATTATATTATCCTTCTGCTCCGTTTTGATTCGATTGACTAATGTTGCGCAGGATATGCTTTTTATACGTTATGACATTAATCTTTCGAATAATCTTCGCGCCCGTAAAATTCGCACTCAGATAATCTATGTTAAAAAAGTCGCTATCGTCGTACTCGTGACATTCTGTGTTTCTCTGATTTTACTCAGTTTTCCTGGTGTTCGAAAATTCGGCACTACAATTCTGGCGGGTGCCGGGGTTGCCGGAATAATCATTGGTTTTGCCTTACAGAAATCCCTTGTTAACTTGTTTGCCGGAATTCAGATAGCCTTTACGCAGCCGATAAAAATTGATGATGCTGTGGTCGTTGAAAAAGAATGGGGCTGGATTGAAGAGATAAACCTGACCTATGTTGTGGTGCGTCTCTGGGACCTGCGCCGACTGGTGTTACCCATCACATACTTTACAGAAAATGCGTTCCAAAACTGGACACGTAATAACGCACAAATTTTAGGTTCTGTTTTTCTTTACGTTGATTATTCCATGCCGTTAGATCCTCTCCGAGCGCATTTTGAAAAAGTTCTCAGTGAAACAAAGCTCTGGGATCAACAAACTCAGGTGCTCCAGGTTACTGATACGAGTGAAAAAACCATGACTATCAGATTATTGATGACCGCTCAGAATTCCCCCATCGCCTGGGATTTACGCTGTCACGTTCGGGAAAAAATGATTGAGTTTATTCAGCAAAATTATCCCCAGAGTCTTCCTCACGTGAGGGCTACCCTGACCGATTCCGGTATTTGACAGTTCGAGAGTTGAGTAATTAAGCGCTCTCGTTTTTATAGGGTGGAACGTACAGCGTCTATAAGCATGCGGCACAAGCATCAGGACCGCTGTACCTCCGCTCTTCCCTCATAGTGCACGTTATGCTTACAACAGCATAGCTAGCAGCACGACGCACAACAGCAGCACATAGATTCGCGCATGCCAGACATCGGGGACGGCTGGGATCACCCGGCGGGTAAACAGAATGCCCATCCAACCCGTCAGCACCAGTAAGCCCATAATTTTCAGGCTGATGAAACCCAGGAAGCCCTCTGCCGGGATTTTTTGCCAGCCGCTCACCGTATAAGTTACGGTGCCGCACAGCGCCACTGGCAGCGAAAGGGGATTGGCCGCGCTGGTGCAGTCTCGCATCGCATAGCCGTGTCGCCGCAGCAGCGGCACCGTCATAACGCTGCCGCCGACACCCAGCAATGCGGCAATGACACCAATCACTATCCCGCCGCCAGTCACTGTCGCAAACGATAAACGGCGCGGCGCACTGCCGCTGAAGAAACCTTTGCGCAGCAGGCAGTCGCCAATCGTCAACAGCATATAAAGGATAAACAGTACGCGAACCCATTCTTCGCTCAACAACCCTGCCAGCCACGAGCCAACCACTGCGCCCGTGGCGATGAACCACAGCAGCGGCAGACATGCCTGCGCTGAGATACTGCCCGCACGCCAGTTTCGATAGCTGACCCAGCCTGCGTTGAATATCATGACCGCCGTCGAGGTGGCGACGGCGATATGTAATGCATTCCCTGTCATATCAGGCTGATGGCGCAGCAGCTGATAGACAAAAGGCACCACAACGAAGCCGCCGCCGAAGCCAAACAGCACCGTTGTGATACCAGTGGTGAACCCTGCCAGAGCAATAATAAGGATGTCGTTCAAAGGAATGTTCCGCTATGAAATTGAACCCGCAGCTTATCCCCCTTACGCGCCACTTCCCATTTGCGCAGCGCTCAACTACCCTTGCAAACCGGTCAGAAGGAGGCAAAAGTGCGCAACGTGAGCATTGACAATGTTGATAGTCTGGCGCGTGACGTGGTCGCGATCGGCAATGATTATGCGCAGGGTTTTTTACTGCCTCTCCATCGGCATCGCCGCGCGCAGTTGTTGTATGGCGCAACCGGTCAGATGCATGTATCCACCCGTGACGGGGAGTGGGTAGTGCCGCCACAGCATGCGGTGTGGATCCCGCCTGAAACTCTGCATGCGGTAAAGTTTGTCGGCGTGACGACGCGGAGCCTGTATATCGCGCCCGAATGCGCGGCGCGCCTGATCCACCGTAACCGCTGCGACGTTATCAGCGTCTCGCCACTGTTGCGTCAGTTACTGCTTGAGGCTGTCGATTTGCCTCCGCTCTATGAGAGCGACCACGAATGCGCGCTGATGAACCTGCTGCTACTGGAACTGGCAGCCATGCCAGCGCGCGAGTTCGATATTCCATTGCCGCGGCAGCCTGCGCTGCTGGCGCTGTGTCAGACATTTCTACTCGCGCCAACTGTCCACGATCCTGCTAAACGCTGGGCCAGGGCGATGTTTATGAGTGCCAGCACCTTTCGCCGCCATTTCCTGCAGCAGACCGGCATGTCATTTTCCGCCTGGCGCCAGCGGGCCTGCGTGGTCAGCGCGCTGGCAATGCTGATAACGGGCAAGCCGGTGAATGAAGTGGCATTGTCGCTTGGCTATGACAATGGTTCATCCTTTGCGACTATGTTTCGCCGCGTGACGGGCCAGCCTCCTTCGTTCTATCACCCGGCTTAAGACTGCAGGCACTGAGTAAAGCCTGCACTCAAAGCGCCTGTATTACTCCTGCTCTCTACAGCCGCGCCAGGCTCTGCCGATTCTCTGTATATGCGCATGATCGTTTTTGTATTGGCGGCAAGATGCGCCTTGCGCGGAGCAGCGTAGGGATGCGACCGTCCGCTTTGTGCCAGAAGCGGACATCAGAATGATTATATAGATATCAAAATCTATTGAAGTGGCCCTGATGGTGTCATTAACCTGGAATATGAAACATCCTTCTTTTCTTTTAACGATGGATGATTTAATGCTCCTTCATCCACCGTTGTTTTAAGATAAGGCACACACAATAAAGATTTCAGTACATTTGCATATCTCAGAAATTCTGGTTATCCAATGTTCCGGTAAACCTTACACTCCTGCCAGCACTGTCGGGTCACCCGTCCTCCAGACATTATCAACTGTGACCCGGCATATGAACCAGCCGTCTTGTTGCTTTAAAAGTTCAACGTCATAACGATTTTTCATCAGATAGTGGCGTGAGGGATCGGATTCAGGCAAGTGCTGTGCTTCCACAATCGCCTCCAAATATGCTTTATCTCCATCGATAGTTACACGTGGGTTCGTCACTGAATGAGTGGTGACAATCGGCTTAAGCGAATTCAGCAATGCATCAGCTATCGTTTCTTTACCCTCCAGGACAGGATATTCAAAACCCGCTTTAGCTCCCGCAGGGCGGAAGTCAGACACCGCATCTTCAGTAAAGGCCCCTTTAATTAACTCCGGGTCTTTGAGATCAATTCCTGCCGCATATCGGTAAAGCGAATCGATGATAGCAAGCTTGTTTGCAACATTTTCACTGAGTGATACTGACATAATTTGCTCCTTATGATTGGCGATTCAGATGGTATACTGTGGATACCTAGTGTCAATTAGGCACCTTTTTTCACCCAGGTATACGGAGGTAAACTGTATGTCAGCAAACAACAGGCAAGCGCACAGTCCGGAGTATTACCCCGGTCATTCATGCGAGGACAAGGCTTCAGGCCGGTTATTACTGGATCAAATAACTGACAAGTGGTCTGTCTCAATCCTTTTCGCTCTGTGCAGCAAGCCATTGCGGTTTAACGAGATAAAGCGGTGCATGGATGGCATTACCCAGAAGTCACTGACTCAATGCTTACGCCGTCTTGAACGAAACGGCATAATTGCCCGTCGCGTCATTCCATCGTCTCAGATTGCAGTTGAATACAGCATTACCCCTTTGGGACGCACTCTGGAAGCGCCGTTTCAGGCGCTATTTAACTGGACCATTGAATACAGTTCTGACGTGACACTTGCTCAGGCTGCGTTTGATGCCAGGACAACCGAATAAAATTCTGGCAGGCAATCTTCACATTGCGCTAATTGCGAGCATGGCTGAGGGAGATTTTTTTCAAATCAGCTGAGGGCGGTAATCCAAATTGTCTTGCGTATTCCCGACTAAACTGAGTGTGACTTTGATAGCCCACCGATAGCGCGACATTCATAATATTTTCGCCCGATGTGGCGAGCTTAAGCCGGGCATGCATCAGGCGAATTTGTTTCTGGTATTGCATGGGGCTTAAGGCAGTTATGGCGCGGAAGTGGCGGTGAAAAGCGGACACGCTAAGCGCTGCCATTTCAGCCAGATCCCCTACACGTATGGCTTGTGTGTAGTTTGTCTTAATCCAGTTGATCACCTTGTAAATCCTTGCAAGGTGGGTTTCAGGCGTTGCGATCTCCCTTAGCATCCATCCAAGGGGGCCCTGTAGTACACGAAAAAGAATTTCCCGTTCATACGCCGGAGCCAGAGCGGCAATTTCATCAGGCTTTCTGATAAGGGACAGCATTCTAATCCATGCATCCAGTAATTCCCGTGTGACTGGCGCTACTGAAAATCCTGAATGATAGAGATAAGCGTCACCATTGCCGGGAATCTTGTCCAGCAGATCGGCAATAATTTCAGGCTTGGGCGTCAGGCTGACAGCCAGATAAGGTGCATTTGTAACGTTATCAGGGAACACATTTCCTACTGCGGGTAAGTCTACTGACATGACAAAATAAGTAGCTGGATTGTAGTTTAATGTCCTTCCGCCGACAGTCATGCTTTTTGAACCTGTCAGGATCAGATTAATCATAGGCTCATAAACAGCAGAAAGTCTGTGCTCAGGAATTTCTCCCTGCACCATTGCTACCCGGGGAATTCCCGTCTCTGTCCGCTGATTTCCGGCTCCGGATGCCAGTTCTCGTAGTTCGCGTAATTTATTTTCCATCAGCGATTGATAACACGTCTCCGTTACCCACAACAACATAAAAGCAGAATCGGGCAACAATCAAAGAGGATCGCATAAGCCAGCGATAATCCCGGTGCGTAACCTGTGTAGCGTATTCTTTCACTTACAGGAGCCATCATGAAACACGTTCTGATTACCGGGGGCAGCAGGGGAATTGGTGCCAGCACAGCGATCGAGTGTGCAAGGCGTGGATTTGGCGTCATTCTGACGTGGAACAACCAGGCTGAATCAGCGCAATCCGTTGTCAAGAGCATCCAAGCCTCCGGTGGTAAAGCCATTGCTATGAAGCTGAATGTTGGCGACGTCGGTAGTTTTGATGAGTTCCGAGCTGCACTTGAGCGGGTGATGAAAGCACAATGGAATACAACAGGTCTTGATGGCCTCGTAAATAACGCCGGCTACGGACTCTTTAACCCCATTGAGGCCGTAACTGAGGAGCAATTTAATGGCTTGATGAATGTGCATCTCAAGGGGCCATTCTTTCTGACACAGAAGCTGCTGCCTCTTCTGCGCAGAGACTCCTGCATTGTCAATATCACAAGCGCTACCACGCGTGTCGCCACCGCTGGTGTCGCCCCTTACGCAGCATTTAAGGGGGGGCTTGAAGTCCTGAGTCGCTATATGGCGAAGGAATTTGGCGAACGCGGGATTAGAGTGAACGCAGTATCACCTGGCCCCATCCGCACTGAACTTGGCGGTGGGCTTAATGACGAATTTGAATCTCTGCTCGCTTCACAAACTGCGCTGGGACGCGTTGGTGAGCCTCATGAAGTCGCTCGGGTGATTGCCTCTTTGCTGACGGACGATGGGGGCTGGATCAATGCGCAGTCAATCGAGGTTGCGGGTGGCTATAACGTCTGATAAAGGAATTTATTTTGCTTGATCATATTTTTATCTCAGTCAGTGACCCCGTACGTTCAATCGCATTTTATGAGCGCGTACTGCCTGTTCTTGGCATCGTAAACCGCCATGACTATGACGGTGCACAGGGGCCTCACGGACACCCTGACCTCAAAGGATTTGGTGCAAATGGCCGGATATTTTTCTGGCTCAGGCAGGGGACTGTTTGCGCTGATGCTGTCCACGTAGGTTTCATCGCAGAATCGGAGTCCATGGTTAACGCGGCGCATGCTGAAGCTCTTGCTGCTGGTGCAACCGAAATTCACCCACCGGGAGCACAGAAGCATTATGACCCCCGTTATTACGCAGCCCAGGTCAGAGACCCAGACGGATATAGCATTGAGTTTGTCTATAAAAGTTGGCAACACAATCCATAAGCCGTACACGCTTACTATATGAACTCAGATGCTAAACCAGCATAACGGGTGCACTGTTACACAGGATGAATATGAAAACTATGATGATCTATGGCGCTACCGGGTATACAGGAAGCATGATTGTTCAACACGCATTAGATTCGGGCATACCGGTGACTATTGCAGGCCGTAGTGAAGATAAACTTGTCGCTATGGCCAGTGAGCTGAACTTACCATACAAAGTTTTCTCTCTTGAAAATCCGTCTGAAATAGATGAGGCGCTGGCAAATGTTACGGTATTGCTCAACTGCGCAGGGCCTTTTGCGTACACTGCCGATGCCCTGATAAACGCAGCGGTACGCAATAAGATTCACTATCTCGATATTGCCGCAGAACAGGACAGTTACAGGCTGGCTGAAGCCTATGAAGAGGATGCGAGCGCCGCAGGCGTTATGCTGCTACCGGGGTGTGGAGGATCGGTAGCAATGCTGGGGTGCCTCGCAGTACATGCCGCAGAACGGGTAAAGTATCCTGTAAGCATTTCTCTGGCACTGAACGTGGCCGGATCAATGTCACGGGGCTCAGCTGTGAGCGCGATGGAGAATTTATCGCCTGAATGTCTCATAAGACTCAATGGACAGCTGGTGCCGAAGGACCCCGGCGAACTGAGATCTTTTGATTTTGGCAGTGGTGCACGAGAATGTTTTCCAGTAACCCTGCCGGACCTGGTCACTGTCTGGAAAACAACGGGCATCCCTGATATCTCTACATTTGTACACGTTAGTGGGATTGGGTTTCCACAAGGGGATTTATCTACATTACCCGATGGCCCTTCAGCAAAAGAGCGTGAAAGCAGTCGTTACCAGGCTGTTGCCGAAATAGTAGACGCTGAAGGAAAGACAGTACAAATGCTGCTAGACACGGTTAATGGATACAGTTTTACTGCGATAGCCGCAGCGGAGGCAGCGCGAAGAGTGCTGGCGGGAGATGCAAAGCCTGGTTTCCAGACGCCCGCAGACTTATTTGGGAAACATTTCGCGGAAACCATCGCAGATACGCGTATCACTCAACTGTAAGCCTTGTGTCCTAAATAATTTGAGGGGCCAATGAATGTTGGCCTACTGAAAATGTCCTGTCTTCATATCCTAAACATTTTTGATGTACTTCTTATTCCTGAGCTTTAGCACTTCCAGGAACATTCATTGTTAAACGCCAGCCTCATAAGATTTTCAGCGTCCGCTGATCGCTCTTAGCAGACCTTGCCCTGCCGCATGTCCGCTTTGTGCCAGGAGCGGACATTGCTAGCATTGGAATGCTCAAATCTGTGGCGAGCAGATGACAGTGCATAACCATGCAGCCGCATCGAAATCATCAGAGGCGTTTTTCAGGATTCTGGTCGGGGAAAGGTGCCTGAAACGGCCCGCACGCGCCAGAGTTGCGCTGAGGAGCTATACGGCGGGGCAATAGCACTGTTATGTTAAATCTGCCAGGGTGGCAGGGTGCGGTGCGAAAAGGGCGGCAGCTGGCTTCGCTTGTGCGGCGGAACGTTCCTTACCAGCCTTAAAGGGTGACGGTTCCTGCTGGTTCCGGTCACAGTAAGCCGTTCTGAATCTCACCCCTGATTCACCCCGCTTTAGATGGCGGTTTTTTTTGCCTTCGGGGAATAATGAATTTTACTGAATATTCACTGCGCGAAGCCGATAAATATGTAGCCCTCACCAGGGTGACCTTTGATCACTGCAAAGCAGATTTTTGTTTCTGACGGCGCTTAATGCGCCGTTTTTTTTGCGCTTTGCAGACGCAGGTAAAAACGTGTATCCCGCTACTGGCGGGCTTTTTTGCTGGCATGCGCAACAGGGAAGATATGTTTGAAATTATGAAAATATTCAGTAGTCATTAGTGTATGTCCGCTTCTCGCTCAAAACGGACTGACATGCCTCAACAGCTTACCACTGCTTTTACCAGGCTGGACGACGTTGCCTGAACTCGTTTCGAGTAACGTCGTCAGCAGGCAAGCCGCGCAGCGGTACGACAGCAGAATTTAATAGTTACAATATTTAATAACAGGCGCAGGATTAGGCCGGCGAACCGGCCTGAGGCATTATCAGATGGCGCAATAAACGCGCGCTTCACGTGGCGTGTAGATACCAAACGTCACCACGCTCAGTAAGCCATTAACAAACGTCTGCTGCACTTCAACCCGACTAATTTTTTCCTGGCCGCCGCACACCTGCGCTGCATCAATGCTCTTACGCTGACCGATACCTGAAACAAAGAACGGCTGGCTAGTGGTTTTCGTCGCCGCGCCAACTTGATTCTGTTTCATTACGAAAGTCTGCTGCGCACAGCCGGTTAAACTCAGAGCCAACAACGCCACAACACAAAGCTTGTTCATAAATATCCTTATCGCCTGAAATGAAAAAATAAATGCTGAGTGAAATCATCACTCAGCCAGCAATCAGGTTATCGACAACGAAAGCGGAAACATGAGAAAGATTTTTAAGTACGCCTAACGGATACGTTTTGCTGAATAGTACAGCAATAAAAAAAGCCCCTGCACAGCAGCGGCTTTTTATGTTTACCGCAGCGTTTCCGCTTAGCGAGTCAAATCGTAGAAGAACTTTTTGACGCCATCGAGAAAGCTTTTTGAATGCGGACTGTTCTTCTCGCCCGCCGCACCACCAAAGCTCTATTCCAGCTCACGCAGCAGCGACTTATGCTTCTCGCTCATAGCGGACCCTGGCCTGCCGTCAGTCCGCTTTGTGCCAGAAGCGGACGTTGCGAACATTGTGCTATGTTGTTTTACGGGTAGCAGGATCAATGATCCGGAATGGCACATCACGATTAAAAGCAGAACCAGCCCAATTTCCGTCCCTGCAGTATCCGGTAAAGTAGAAGGGCAAACAGTCCGGTTAAGCCAAGACCCGGTATATCCCGGAAGGATATATTAAAGAAATAATTCAAATGACTGTATCATTTAAATAAAAACCCTGATTATTCTCAGGAAATTAAAACTAAACTGGCAGGGGTTATATTGCACCTGATAATCATGAGCTAAATTACAACTTAATTATCAAACGTTAATGTAGATGCAGATTATTGTCGTTGCGCTCAGGTATACCATTTTGATGAAGTTGTCTTGGGCAAGTCTTAATTGCACAACGGTGCGCATAACTACATTGGTCTTTTTTCAAAAATTTCTCGCAGCCCGTATAGGCTTTCAGAGAGTTCCAGGCGGTTTTCGTATAAAAACCTGTCTTTAACGCCCTGATAAGCTTGATTGTTTCTCTGCCTTCAAACATAAACTTACCCTTGCTTAAAAGAATATATTTTCCCGGCGTCAGGTCCTCATCGTACTCATGCCAGATAATACGGCACACTTTGTTATGATTCATAATCAATGAAAAAGATGTGGCTGTTTCGGGACTGATGAGCGTTTCCAGTAAAAACCATTCCATATTGCCTCCTCGGTCAGTGGGAGGTGTAATTTATATCAATATGAACAGGCTGTAAGATTTGAAAAGTAAAAAATTACTAAGAGATCAGCATTATTTTGTTTAACAGTCTTGAAAAAATTTTGTTACCTGACAGTTCCCACTGTAAGAAAATGGAGTCATTTATTTTAAACTTAATGCATGTGTAAATATACAGTACCTCATATACTTAACGTAAAACATTACGCATGGCTTTTCTTTAATCTTGATTAATCAACACAAGGAAAAGTCGATAACTTTCTTGATTCAGATCAAATTAAGTTTGAAAGTTATGTTATGTATAATTTGACCTGTAACAAACAAATTGTGCATTTGTTATCCGGAAGACACAGTTTTAAAAAAATATATTCATCCGGAAATATCTTCATTAATACTGATTAACTGAAGACAGAATACTTGCTTCTGGTACTGTTAACAGTCAGGCAGGGTGTCAATATCAGTGACTTGCATTGCCAGCTTAACTTTCTCTTCAGCTTTTTGTACGGGCAAACGTTTAAATCAGCAATGTTATACCATTGCATATTCCGTTCAGTCGCAGTTGCTTAAACAGGCCGGAGGAAAAGCAGGAAAATCACTCAATATATTGGCTGAAACGCAGAAGATATCCATCCGGATCCTGCACCAGAAACTCTCTCTGGCAGGCTATCGTTTCTCCGGTACTGTAGTGGTTATCGCGTAAAGCCCGATATAGCGATATGCCATGTGCGAGTAAACGCGCAAGTATTTGCTCAATATCGTCCACTTCTATCTGGAAATTAACGCCACGACCTAACGGTTTGACGAGTTCTGATGTATTCCATCCTTCAGCATGATACTGCTCAAGCATGATTTGCGCCTCACCGAGGCTGACATAAGCAAAATCAGGATCGCTACGTTTTATCACAATATTGAAGCCAAGCACATCAACATAGAAGTACAGGGAAGCAGGAAAATCCGTTACGGTCAGTTCGGGAACCATACGGTTCAAGTAGGGGTCTTTCAGGTCAGCCATTGATATCATCCTTTTTGACTGGCATAGCATACATCAGGCGGCTTTGTGTAAGACGATGTTATGGGGTAAGTCCGGTGGCCATATTGTCTGACTTACAGTGCGAGAGTTTATGCTGTGTTTGTCAGGCTGCATTAAAGCCCGACTGAAATCAAAACAGATGAATCAGAGTAAAGCGGAATAACCGGCGAAAAAGCAGCCTGCACGCAATTAAGGATCAGGTTAAATCCAAACTGAACAGGCGACGCAGGGCAGTTCTGCCTCTGTCGGTCACGTTCACTTCGCGATATCCCGGCGTGCGGGCTACCCATTCTTTCTGCAGAAAAAGCGTCATCAGTGCCGAACCAGCATCCCCTCCCAGATGAAAGCGTCTTTCGCTCCAGTCGAGGCAGGGGCAGCAGGATTTGCGACGCGGGCGTGAGTTAAGCACTGCGCCAAGATTCTGGAAATGAGATTTTCCGTCTGGCGTCAGCGCAGTGCCGTCAGCCTCAAGCCATTTATCCTGCAGCATAAACTCATAAATATTTACAGCAAGTTCTCCCGCCAGATGGTCATAACAGGTGCGTGCATAACGTAAATAGGCGGGCGAGCGAGACACCGGAGATTTGAACGTGTGCATGGAAATCCCCATCAGGTTTTCCAGCAGTCCGGCGATATGGTAGCCCGCAAGGCTGTAATAGCGGTGACGGCCCTGAGTCAGGCAAATAATCAGCCCGTTGCTGAGAAGCCGGCTGAGATGACCGCTGGTTGTCGATGCGGCAATGTCAGCCACAGCGCTGAGTTCAGTGGCTGTCCACGCGCGCCCATCCATCAGGGCGCACAGAATACTGACCCTCGACGGGTCAGATAGGGCAGAAGCAACCTGTGCCATAGATTTTTCCAGAGAATCATCCGGCTCACTGTCGCGTTCAGTTTTTAGACGTTTCATTCAGGGAGTATTGCCCATTGTTGGGTTACTTCAGCTGCCCGGCTATCGTCATCCGTAATCAGAATAAGCCTGTTAGTGTGATCGCTGTACTGTACCAGAATGTTAATGCCGTTCCTGGCAATTACTTCAGCTATGTCTCCAAGCTCACCCGGGCGTTTCTGAGGTAATTTTCTTATCAGAGGGCGGCACACATTGCTGACATCAAAACCGGCATCAGTCAGAACCTTACGGGCTTTCTCACCGTCTTCAACAAGGAAATGCGCGTGTCCGGCTTCTGGTGTCGAAAACACGCCTCCTCCCTCAAGGCCGACACCATTTGTGCCCAGCACACTTCCCAGTGAGCCAAGCGAACCTGGAGTATTACTGAGAATGACGTGAATATCATACATGCTGATGCGTTCCCTTATCAGATGAGTAATCACGGAATACACTGGCAACGCGTATTCTGTAAAACGAGAAAATTGACTGTTTACCTTCTTTTTGTGCTGCCAGGTGCATAACGTTCCGCTTCCACTCAGCCACAGAATCTTCATCCTCCCACCATGACAAAGAAAGGATTTTTCCGGGCGTAGTCAGACTCTGGAATCGTTCAATGGAAATAAAGCCCGGCGTGTCTGACAATACTGGTTTCAGCTCGGCAGCGAGCTGAAGATACCGTTCCCGGGACTCTGGTAAGGCATCCGCCTCAAAAAGTACTGCAATCATTTGTCTGCTCCGTCGTTGATTTCCGGTCAGCTTATTGCCAACAAAAGCCTGATGCTTCGGCCTTCACCGAAGTATGTCTGTTTCGTGGAAATCAGAATTGTTTAGACGGATGAAGTCTCACAGAAAAACGGACAAAAGATTCAAGGTCTGCAACGATTTATAGACTGGGCTGATTTACTTGCGATTAGTCCATACGTAGTGATATTCGAAATCTCCGCTTCTGGCATGTGGCTGCCAATATGCAAGGTTTTCAGGTTGGCTATGAGTGAAAATCGGATATCAGTTTAGCCGGTATTATTGGTGTCGCCTGTAGTTTTCCCGGACAGTCGCCTGTAGTTTTTGATGGTCGCATTGGAAAGGCTTGCTGCCGTATCCACAATGACAAAGCTGAAAGAATTGTCATTTATCAGGGGACTAAGATCTGTACATGCGATAAGAAGAGCCTCCACCTTATAACTTGCCACTAAAGACATTAAATTCTGCCACTCTGCCTTTACATCAGGCTCGTGAAAGCCTTTTGTTTTAACCCGACCAATCAGCGATGTGGTCATTTCACGAAGTAGAGGTGAATCAATAATCTTTTTGCCAGTAGCTTCAATCCGCGCCTGATAGAAACCCGCTTCCAGCGTGGGTTCTGTAGCCAGTACAGCTAGCCTGGTTGTTTCTACAGGCAACGACTCAAGTGCACTGTCTGCAATATGCAGAAGTGGAATACCAGAGCTCGCCGCCTTCATTTCGGCAAAGTAGCAGTGCGCAAGGTTACAGGGAACAGCTATCAAACTCACTTTTGCTCTGACGAGTTCGGCAATACCCTGCTGCAGGGCTGCGATCATCGCATCATCATCAATTTTCTTGCCCGGCCAGAAAGGTGTAGGCAACGAGATGATATGCATTTTTGGAAAATCCAGGTCATATGTCGCTCCGTACCCGATCTGGCAGTCTGCCACCAGCATATCAACAAAGGGGGCTGTGGAACGGGGTCCCATACCTGCAAGCACACCTATAGAAACAGTCATCAACAGTGCCTCCTTTCAACATTTTCTTTCAGTTAACAAATGATCGCTGAGTTGCTTAAAAATTACAGATTTTTGATTTTTATGCTTATTTTAAAGGGCTGATTATAATTTTTGATCTGCTTCTCGTCAGAGAAAAAATCGTCATGCGAATAATGTCTTCATCAGCAGTATAAGGACTTGCTCAGTAAGACGCGTTGTCCATGAGCAGTGACCTGGAACAGAGTGCCAGTTATCGTGAAGAACTGATTCTGATGCCTCCTCATCAAGCTACAAGTGAGAACACATCGGTGGAACACGGCTATATATCTGTAACCAGCCCAATCAGTAAGAGGTGTATCCACCGCGTTTTGCTAATAAATTTTATGATGTCCTTCTGAAAAGGCTTCGGGCAGAACAGCAGTTACGCTGAGAGATGAATTCATAAGGAATTAAATAAATGGAAATAAGCATTCGGACCCCTTTGATACATTCCCTTTCTTTAAGTCAACACAGTGGATGCAATGTCTGGCTGAAGATGGAGTCTTCCCAGCCCACCGGCTCTTTTAAACTCCGGAGCGCGGGGCATGCCTGTTGCCATTATGCCAGTAAGGGCGCTACAGCATTTGTCAGTTCATCGGGCGGAAATGCCGGAATTGCGGTGGCTCACAGCGGTCGCAAACTGGGGCTACCGGTAACTGTCGTTGTACCGGAAACCACGTCAGCCAGAGCAAGACAGCTTATTGAACAGGAAGGGGCCAGGCTCATTGTGCATGGAAAAGTATGGAGTGAGGCTAACGATTATGCCCTGTCACTGGCGACGGATGAAATCATCTATATCCATCCGTTTGATAACCCGCTTTTGTGGGAAGGTATCAGCACAATTGTGGATGAGGTTATCAGTGAGGGGGTAAAACCTGATGCCGTTATTCTGTCCGTCGGCGGCGGAAGCATGCTGTCCGGCATAGCGCAGGGCCTGGAAAAAAATCAGCTTAGTCACATTCCGATTTATGCCGTTGAAACCCACGGCACTGCCTCCCTTAACGCCTCGCTTAATGCCGGTAAGCTGGTGCGTCTTGATAAAGTCAGCGGCATAGCCACGACGCTGGCCGCAAGCCAGGTGTGCGAAAACGCGTTTAACGTGGCCAGTCGCCTGGATGTCAAAAGTATGCTGGTTTCTGACGCAGAAGCACTGCATGCCTGTCGGCATTTTCTTGATGACCATCGCGTGCTTACTGAGCCGGCATGCGGTGTGTCACTGTCACTCTTGTACGAAAAAAAAATCCGTTTTAAACCTGCCGATAATGTACTGGTTATTGTTTGCGGTGGGGCGTCGGTCACTCTGGAAGGGATCGCGGGATGACAGAAGAACGGAGTGAACATACCGGCGTTCACTCCAAAAGGGGCGGCTGATCTGCCGCAATTGATTAGCATATCATGATGCGAGGTGAGGCCGCTTTTGGCACAAAGCGGTCAGGTGTCCGTCAGAGTCTGTTATGAGCTAAAAGCAGGCATTTTCGCCCAGAATGAACGCTGAAATATCCCAATGTCATTAGTAAGTCAGGTAGGGTGATTTGGATTACGACGAGGATTAGAAACTGAAGCGATTTACGAGCCTGTTGTGTAAGACGGATTATGCTTAATAGATTCGCAACGTAGGGGCTGGTCGCTTACTATTTAACTCATATGGACATCAATCTTCCTGGCTTTATGCCAGCATTATTACCTGTTGCTTTGTCTCCTGGAGCAAGTTTCACGCTTGTTATGAGCAGCGCGCTAGCAGATGGACGCAACGGCCTTTTCAGAACCCTCGCCGGAACAGCATTGGGAATTTATACCCATGCGCTTTTCATCGGACTCGGCATAACTGCAATTATTATTTCATCGCCAGCAGTTTATGGTTTCCTGAAAATTGCAGGAACAATTTATCTTCTTTGGCTGGGCGTTACGCTTATCCGAAGTGGACTGAATGCAAAGCGCAATCAACCCAAAAACAGCGTGCCTCCAATTACATTAAAAGGTGCGTGGCTGGCTAATGTCCTCAACCCTAAAGCCATTATTTTTTATCTCACCGTTGTTTCTCAGTTTGCTGGAAACCAGGGAGGCGTAGACAACTACCTGATATTAGCTACCGTCCATGTGGTGATTATGAGCCTCTGGCTTATTACCATAAGCCGTATCTTGGTATTCTCAGCCCAAAAAACCAATCCCTTGATGCTGAAAAAATATGTGAACATAGCTGGAGGAGCGCTACTCATTATTTTTTCACTGCGCAGCCTTATTCACTAACTTCTGACAATCGACTTCCGCCTTCTTCTTACTCTGCTCTGAACGATATCATTTAGGTCTGTTTTGAGCGGAAAGCGGACTTTCACTGTTTACAATCGAGGTGTCCTGAAAACCATCATAATCCCGAGCAGGATGGCTCCCATGCCCGCCACGCCTGACATGGGGAGTGCATTACCCAGCAATACGTAATCCAGTGCGGCCGTAATGACCGGCACCAGATAAAACAGGCTCGTTACGTTAACAATGCTCCCTGTGCTGAGCAGCCGGTAAAGCAGTAGCTGCGCTACCACAGAAATAAGTACACCCAGAAACAGCACTGAGGTGAAAAAGGCCGGGGTAAGGCTGACGTGGAAAGTGTCT
Organism: Pantoea sp. MQR6; assembly: GCF_022761075.1. NCBI lineage: Bacteria > Pseudomonadati > Pseudomonadota > Gammaproteobacteria > Enterobacterales > Erwiniaceae > Pantoea > Pantoea sp. MQR6. Next base: position 114,904 of record NZ_JAKYXB010000005.1, on the reverse strand, counting down.
GTGGGGAGCAGGCAAACGCATAGCACAAGACTTACTCCGTACTGCAGGGGAAGAACGTCTGCAGGGGCCTGGCGGGTTTTCTTTTGCATTATTGCGCCGAACGTCATAAACAGCAGTGCGGCCAAAGCAAATATCACGCCGGAGACAGGCATATGCGAAGCTGAGAGGCTGCGCCACACGAGCAAGACCAGACCTGAAAGTGCCAGCAAAAGCCCGGCGAGCCGGGTTCCCTGCATTCTGCGTTCAACGATGCACAGCGTAAGTATGGGCTGAATGCCCATGATGGTTGCAATCAGACCGGGTGTGACGCCGTGCGCCATCGCCTGAAAATAGCAGACGGAATAACCCCCAATAAGCATCAGGCCGGTCAACATAACCTGTTGGCGGGTACCTTTCTCAGGCAACCAGCGGCGACGTAAACAACCCATTAACAACAGCGTTCCGAGGGCAACGGCGAAGCGGAAAATCAGCAGCGCCAGTGGTGAAGCATTATCCAGTCCCAGGCGGGTAAATATAGCAGCACAGCCCCAGAGCAAAACAAAACCGGATGTTACCCCCTGTGCTAAAAAAGCATCTCTTTTCGCTGTCATTATTTTTGTATTCCTGAGGCGTTTTACGCTGGCCGGCAATCATGACGCCAAAATTACCATCTCAGTTGTAATCACAAAAACGAATCTTTAGCATGCTTAACATGACACATTCAGATGCATAGTCGGGTTCATGGACGTGAATATTCAGAAGTACAAAGCATTTATGAAAGTGGCCGAGGTAGAAAGTTTTACCAGAGCAGCCGAAAAGCTTTTTTACTCTCAGTCCGGTATAAGCCGCATGATTAATGATCTTGAAAAGGAGTGGAACGTTGTCCTTTTTGAGCGCGGGCGTACGGGTGTACGTCTGACTTCAGATGGCGTCAAACTGCTGCCTTTTGCTCAAAAAGTATTTAAGGAATACCAGCAGCTTCAGGCTGAAGTCGATGCGCTGAACGGTCTGCAGTCAGGCGTCATTCGTATCGGCACCTTTTCGAGCGTGGCGACACACTGGCTGCCCGGCATTTTGCAATCCTTCAAGCAGGATTATCCGAACATCGATTTTGAGCTGTTACTCGGGGATTATACGGAAATAGAAAGCTGGATTACTGAAGGGCGGGTTGATTGCGGTTTTACGCGCTTACCTGCTGCATCTGCACTGGAAACCATTTTTCTTGAAAAGGATGATTATCTGGCCGTTCTTCCCGAAGGGCATTTGCTTGCAGAACAGGATACGGTGTCTCTTGCCTCATTATGCGATGAGCCATTTATTCTGCTGGAAAAGGGGAAGAATAATGAGATTTCTGACATTTTCAGAGTGAGCGGGCTGAAACCACGTGTGAAATTTACTCTTTGGGATGATTACGCTGTCATGGCCATGGTGGGGAAAAAACTGGGCGTAAGTATTTTACCCAAGCTCATCCTCAGGAATATGCCCTATGACATTATTACCAGAGAGATAGACATATCGCCTCACCGAAATATTGGGCTGGCCTTCAGAGACAGGAAAATGACCTCCCGTGCAGTGAATCAGTTTATTCAGTATCTTGATTTTAGAACTTGTTAACCACTTCCTGATGCCATTTGCGGGACTGCAAATGGCAATGTGCATGAGAGCAGTCATAATGCCAATGCCCTTACATCCACTCTTTCGGAGAGCTGATGAACACTGCTGATTGTCCCGTTGTGCTTATCCCCGGCTTTATGCTTGATGAAACGTTATGGGACACTTTTACAGCCAACTTTCCCCAGATGCGGCACTTCATCCCGGTAAGCCTGGCGCAGGGAACGACCATTCAGGAGATAGCCGCCAATATAGTCAGGATGCTGCCCGACCGTTTTATCCTGATGGGTTTTTCACTCGGCGGGTATGTAGCCAGAGCCATTTATGAGGCCTTCCCGGAACGCACTGTCGCTATGATCCTGGTCGCCACCTCTCTCAGAGAAGATTCGGCGGAACAGAAGCGGACGCGCATAGCTGCAGCCAGCGCCATTTCTGCCCGAGAATTCACAGGGCTGAGTACAACAGCAATCAGAAACGCTCTTCATGATGGCCGCGCCACTGATTCTGCCCTCATTGAGAAAGTCAGGGCTATGGGTAAAAGGCTGGGTTCGGAAGTATTCAGAGCCCAGTCGGGGCTGAGCCGTGAGCGTCTTACCACAAAGCCAGTTAAGTGCCCGGTATATGTTATCGCGGCGAAACAGGATCGTCTTCGCTCCCTGGAGGAGGCCGAAGCTCTGGCGGCCCTGACCGGAGCCTGTCTGGATTACGTTGAGGGTTGTGGTCACCTTATACCTCTTGAAAAACCAGACAAACTGGCACGGCTTGTTTCCCGCTGGCTTAATGAAAAGGGAGTATGAGGCTGCGCAGATGACAGCAAATTCAAGGTAGTTATAGCAGGCCCAACGTTCTCCTCAATTAAGTTAGTGTTGCGCCGACCAGTTTAACTCCAGCGAAAAGCGGAAATTTACGTCAGATGAGCACCATAACAAGGCAGCTCAGAACGCATCCGCCGATAAAGAACGGTGCATTGATGGCCGTGTAATAAAATGGCCGCGGTATTTGAAGGGGGACGATGGAACCGGTTACTTCTGTACCGTTTACGCGCCTGCAAAAGAAACCTTTCAGGGATGCGCTGCATTTCTAAAATGTAGAAGACGTCGCCCATCGCCATAAACCCTGATATGTAAAAGCTGTCTGTCAACGGACAGCAGAGAATGCGTGCACCTGAACATTGGTCATCCTTGTGTTTTTTTTGATTTGAAGGGAAAAGGGTAACGCCGGATGGGATTTCTGCCAGTCATGGAAGCTGAGTGGTAAGTAACAGGCTGTGAGTGGGACGAGACAGTGGATGAATTTTTTTCGATAAACATAAACGAGCCCTGAAGCTGGCATTGCGCAGCCAGCCGGTCTTCGAACGTGATCTTCAGGCGACTTTTAAGCTGAATCAGGAGGGATGTTATGAGTGTTCAGGATTTCGGGAGTGATATAGAGCCCATCAAAATTTTCAGGGAGGAGGCTGAAGATATTCTGGACAGGATTGCCGGTTTTCTTTTCACCGTTTATCCGTATAAAAAAACCGCGGCTCATATCTGCGATGGGCTTGATAAAGGCCGTGCTAATTTCCGGATTATGGCTCACAGGAAAAAGTATGATCTCTATCTTCGTATCGGCCATACATGGGCGTCAGATGAGCGAAAGAGTATCGTCGTTGCGCGCATAGGATTTGAAAAACAATCGTCAGGGCATGGAACGGCGTTGCTGAAGAAACTGACAGAAATTGCACAAGAGTACGATTATAGGTTTTTGGCGATTGAGTCAGTGAATGCTAACAGTGAAGCGTTTGCCCGTAAGCTCGGTTTCGAACAGCACTCTATACCCAAATGCTACATCATCGCGACTGAAGCGCTGATCATGAACCTGCAAAGGCGGGGAGCATGAAAAGATATTTGAGGGTCAACTTATCTTTTCAATAACCTGAATCTGTTAAAGCCAATTAAACACCGGGACAACCTCTAACGCCGTTGAAAAGGGGCCGTTATAACGAATATGTAAGATCTGGCTGTTATGAAATGAATCATGTTTAGCGTTTTTATTGACCAATTGGTAGAGCCACAAATTTGTAATCTGTTCCTCTTTTCAGGAGGAACTCTTGTGCAATTACGTCACTTATTTATCTTGATATACGTTGTTCTGTTGATGGTCAATGCTCCGGATGCTTTAGCGGCATCCATCCGGCAGAGCGATGACCAGATCCGACAGCTCATTATCGACGAATCGATCGCATCTTATCCTGGAGTCTGTGCTTGTCCGTTCAATTCCGCGCGTAACGGAAGCAGCTGTGGCAGGCGAAGCGCGTGGAGCAAGCAGGGAGGATATGCACCAATTTGTTATAAAAAAGAAATACCAAAAGAGATGGTTGATGAGTGGCGGAAAGGACATGACGCTTAGCCCAACCGCTGGTGGATAATTTTTAGCGCTGGCTGGCATCTATCCCTTTCGAAACTAAGACGACTCATAGCTCATGAATTTACTGAAAAGTCGTGGCTGTTATCGGGATTCCAGGCAGGCAACTTACGGAAGTCTCTCGTCCGCTATGAGCGGAAAGCGGACATCAATCTTTAAGCATGTCCTCAAAGGCCAGGCTCCACGATAAAACCTCAACCGATGCTCGCAAGCCATGGACCCAAAAAGGATCATCGGAAAATATGGATAAGGCCTCTTCTTCATGCTCAGCCTTCACGACCCATAGCGCTCCGACAGGTTGATCGTTATGCTTTTCACGTAATGAACCGGCAGCAAGAACCACACCTCGTTTTTGCTTTAACCAGTCTAAATGAGGATTGAGATAGTGTTTTCTGACATTGTATTCACTTGGATGATCGGTGAACCTTATTGCGAAAAGCATGCGGTTGTCTCGCGTCAGTAAAAAAATGAGAACAATTAAGGGGTCAAAACTTTATTTTGGAGGTTTCAGCCTGTAAGCACTAAAAAGGATAGAAGTTTTTTGAATTTCACTAAAAGGGGGCAGCATTCGCTATAAATTAATTCTGCTGCATATTTGACAGGTTGATTTAACGTCAGCTTATATGCCCTGCCGGTCTAAATAGCCTGCTAACACAACTTTTTTGATAAGATAAGTAAGCGGAATGGCAAGAATTGCTCCGGTGATCCCCAGTAAGGCCTGCCAGAACAGAAATGCCAGCAACTGCGTAGTCATCGTCATGTCCAACTGCTTACCAATCAGGAGCGGTTCTATTACCAAACTCAGCGTCAGGTTTAATACCGTAAAAAATCCCGCCACCACCAGTGCAGTTTGCACATCAAACAGAATGTAGCTCTGGATCACTGGCGGTATCGCTGCCAACAGCGAGCCCAAAACCGGGACATAATTAAGAACGAACATCAGTACTCCCCAGAAAAAAGCAAATTTTAATCCGAGAAGATGTGCGCCTGTGCCGACAATCGCGCCACCAAGGATGCTGCTCAGCGTCTTCACTCGCACATAGACAATGACACTCTGAATACTTTCCTGTAATGCGATGTACAGCGCCTGGTATTTCCCCTGCGAACGGTGTTGCAGCGTGATTTTAAGTAGCGGTAGTTCATATAACATAAACAGCAGCATCAGGAACACCATAAGCCACCAAGAGAGCACGCCAGGGATTTGAGTCAGTAATGCAGTTACCCTACGAACCACCATGCCTGCATCGATAAACGCCAGTATTTCACTGGGTGTCAGAGTGATATCAATATAGGAAAACGTCAGTATCAATTGCTCCACCCGGCTTGCCAGTAACAGTGGTGCCTGGCGACTGAGCTGAATTAATTCCGGTGTCAGCACAGTCAGTTTGACAGTAATGAATACGATAATCATCAGCAAGACCACAATAACTGACAGTGAAGACAGGATGCGTGGGATCCGTTTTTTTTCCATCCCTGTGATGAGGGGATCGAGCATGACAGACAGCAAAACTGCCAGCAAAACCTGGTTAATTAACGGAGCGGCAAGATGTAATCCGAAGATAATCAGGGTGAGACAGGCAAGTGTAAACAGCACGGGTAACAGGGGCGTCCACAATGCAAACCAGTTCTTTCTCATCAATTGTGCTCCTTAACGACAGGGGCTCGCACTATAAATGAAGGTCTGCAAAACGAGCTTGTCTGAAGTCAATACGACTCAACCTAACGTGCCGCATGCGTAAGGTTTTAACCAGCCTGTCAGACCTGACACCATCACGGAGCAAATATTCTGTTCGCCGTTTAAGGTGAAGCCGGTGGCAAGGGTGAATGGACATCATAAACGTCTGATTAATGGCGGGCTGAGTTATTCAGAGCAGCAGTCGTATATCAGTGGTTATTTAATTCATTACTGATCACGGCAACGTTATGCCTGCCCGTAAAGGCAACGTAGTCAGCGTGGTTTATTCTCATCATTCCACACCGACAGTTTTCAGAGTCTGGAAAGTGAATAAAACCGCACCAGAATCAAAAAAAATTTTCTATGCGGTGGCATTATACACGCCAGATTCTGGCGCAACTTTCATTTACTGAAAAATTAAACCTGCATTGCTGACTTGCCAGTGAATATATCAGGATTAGAGGGTTAATCACTATGCATAAACTGTTGATAATATTAATTGGAGTGCTGATGGTCGCTGTCATCCTCATTTCTGACAGCCATGGCGGAAAAGTTCACAACAGGGATCAGGTATTTCAGTTAAAACCGCCTGTAACTGACTGACTGAGTTGTTATTAATTCCGTAATTGTAAATGTTCATACTTTCTGCCCCTTGCGCTTTCCGTCAATCTATATTTTAAACAAGGTAAGTAGAGCTCTGTAAAGAGTAATGAAGTAAAAATCCTGCCACACAAAAAATAATACATTATCTCTTCGCGCAGCGTCAGTTACCAACACTGCCGGCCCGGTGGATTATGTATTCCGGCTTCAGCCCCTGCGGTCCGAAATAAACATTATATTGATTAAGATCAGGGTAATGTTTTTCCCGGCCGGTAGTCTACCCGCCACCGTTATTTAAGCTCCGGAATATTTAATAAAGTTGCTGGTGATTTTAAAAAGTCATGGCAGAGGTAAGTTCAGCGGCTTTTACACATTAACTGTCGTTTATTTTAACAGGCTCAACGCTTTGTCGCACGCGTCTGTCCCTGCTCCTGAGTAAAAGCAAAGCAGGGAGAAGAGATAACTGAGAGAGGTAATAATGAAAATTAACTGTAAAGCGTGGCTTTGGCTCATCCTGGCAATAACGGCCGAAGTCACCGCCACCTTTTATCTTAGCCGTAGCGAAGACACTTACAGTCCTGTTCAGGTCATCACCATCATTCTGGGTTACGGTGTAGCGTATTACGCGCTGACGTGGGTGATGAAATCTCTGCCTCTGGGTTTTGCATACGCGTTGTGGTCCGGTATTGGCATCACGGCCGTCAACTTCATCAATATTGTCTGGTATCAGTACCGGCCTGAGCCAGCTTTTTACGCGGGCCTGATGCTCATAATCAGTGGCGTACTGATTATTAATCTTCTCTCCGGACATAAGGAGGAGAACCGGCATGAGTAACAGCGTGATTATTGCCTGGATGAGCCTGGCAGTCACTGCAGAGGTGCTCGGTACTACGCTTCTGGCCAGAACGGAACATTTCCGCCGGCCTGTTCCTACGCTTCTTGTTACGTGCAGCTATGTCCTCTGCTTTTATGCTCTTTCCCGCCTGATGGCACTGACTTCCCCCGGTCCTGCCTATGCCGTCTGGGCAGGGGGAGGGGTGCTGCTGGTCAGCCTCTCAGGCCAGATATTTTACGGTCACAAACCCGACCTGCCCGGCGCGCTAGGAATTGGCGCCGTCGTACTCGGCTGCGCGATGACTGGCCTTTACAGTTGAGAATGAAATGAGGTGCGTTTTGGAAACATATATCACTCCCCGCATCACCGCGATACGCGATGAATATCTTCAGGCCCGCCCTTCCGTGTGTATTAACCGGGCGCTGGCATTCACCGATGTATACCGCCGGAACCCGGGTTTACCAACCGTCATTAAGCGGGCCCGGGCATTCCGGGCGGCCTGCGAAAGGGCACCGCTGGCAATTTTCGACAACGAGCTGCTTATTAGCCATCCTGCCGGGCGTCGGCGGGGGGGAGAATGTTCGCCGGAAATCGCCTGGCGCTGGCTGGCCGATGAGCTGGATACGCTTAGTACGCGCAGTCAGGACCCGTATGACATTGATGAAAGCGACAAACGGCGCCTGCGGGAAGAGATTTTTCCCTTCTGGAAAGGCCAGTCACTGGATGAAATGGCAGAAACGCAGTTGCGTGAGGCGGGGCTGTGGAGCTGGAGTCATGAGGCGGGTATATGCGATTTGAGCATTAAAACGCAGAATGGCGGCGGCGATTCCTGTCCTGGCTATGGCAACCTGTTATTGAGGCGGGGCATGGCTGCCATCTGTAACGATGCTTATGAGCAGCTGGCCAGACTGGACAGCACCTGTCCGGAGCACATAAATAAAATTCATTTTATGCAGTCCGTTACCGAAACGTGTGAGGGAGTGATGCTTTACGCCCGGCGCTATGCAAATCATGCGCAGACCCTGGCGGGAAGTTGCGCCGATCCGATCCGTGCGCAGGAGCTCAGGAAAGTCGCAGAAATATGCCGTCGCGTGCCAGCCCATCCACCCCGAAATTTTCATGAGGCATTGCAGTCCGTATGGTTTCTGCAGTCGCTGTTTACTCTTGAAGAGAATCAGACGGGTATTTCGCTGGGCAGGGCCGATCAGTATCTCTGGCCGTTTCTGGAAAAAGACCTGAAAGAAGGCACATTAACGAAGGCTGAGGCGGGCGAGCTGATTTGCTGCTGGCTGGTAAAGATGTCGGAGGTTATGTGGCTGTGTAGCGCAGATTCCGCTATGTATTTTGCCGGCTATCAGCCCTTTATCAACCTGGTCGTTGGTGGCCAGAAACGCGAAGGCGGCGATGCGACAAATATGCTGAGCATGATGTTCATGGACTGCTCGGCCCAGCTGAAACTCTACCAGCCCGCGCTGGCGGTGCGGATCCACAATGCATCGCCGGAGCCCTTCATGCGCAAAATTGTCGAAGTGGTCCGCAGCGGCATGGGTTTTCCGGCCTGCCACTTTGATGATGCACACATTAAGATGATGCTGCGTAAAGGTCTGGATTATGAAGACGCCCGCGATTACTGCATCATGGGCTGTGTTGAGCCGCAGGTTGCGGGCAGAATGTACCAGTGGACGTCAGCCGGATACACCACTTTTACCGCTGCTATTGAGCTGGCCCTGAATGACGGCCACAGCCCACGGGACGGTTCGCTTCAGGGGGAGCGCACCGGCAAGCCGGAGAGCTTCAGCGACTACGCGTCCTTTGAAAAGGCAGTCTGGCGTCAGCTGGACTTCATCATCCGGCGGGCCGCTCAGGCAACGCTGATCCTGCAACGTCTGCACCGTGATTACGCGCCAAAGCCGCTCATTTCCTGCCTGACCGAGGGCTGTCTGGAGCAGGGGCTGAACGTTATGGATGGCGGAGCACGGTTCAATAACGGACCGGGTCTGATCTGGACCGGCCTTGCGGATTACGCCAACTCTATGGTGGCGATACGAGAGCTGGTTTATCGCCGGCGGCAGGTTTCTTTGCCGGGATTAGTGCAGGCGCTGAAAGATAATTTTGCAGGTCATACGGCCCTGCATCATGCCTGCATGGAAGTGGCCAAGTACGGTAATGACATTGAGGAGGTGGATAACGTGGCGCGCGATCTCATTAACTATGTCGATCGCGAGCACCGCAAGTATCGCATGCTGTATGGCCCCTTCACACTCGGTACGCTTTCCATTTCCAATAACACGCCGTTCGGCAAGCTGACCGGCGCACTGCCTTGCGGACGACTAGCTGGCCGTCCACTCGCTGACGGTATCAGCCCGGCCCAGCAGACGGACGTACTGGGGCCCACGGCCGTCATCAGCTCCGTCAGCCGTATCAACGTCGAGGCTATGGAGGTCGGGATGGTGCATAACTTTAAACTGATGTACGGCATTCTGGATTCTGAAGAAGGCGAGCGGGGCCTGATTAACCTGCTCCGCACTGCCAGCCTGCTGGGCAATGCACAGATGCAGTTCAGTTATATCGATAATGAAACGCTGCTTGAAGCCCAGCGGTCGCCGGAGGACTACCGCTCTCTGATGATCAGGGTAGCAGGTTACAGCGCCTTTTTTACCGAACTCAGCCGGGAGGTCCAGGATGAAATTATCAGCCGGACGGTGCAGTCAGGTTTCTGACAGACCGGAGGTCACCGGCCGGGTGATCAACATTCAGCGCTTTTCCATCCATGACGGACCGGGCACGCGCACCGTGCTGTTTATGAAAGGCTGCCAGATGCGCTGTGCCTGGTGTGCCAACCCGGAAAGTCAGGACCTGCGGCCTGAGGTTTTTGTAGATGAGTCAAAATGTGACGGGTGTGCCCGCTGTCAGCCTTACCGCCGCGCCTTTTTCGAGCGGCCTGATGTGGCCTTGCTTCCCGACCGTACTGCACCGGATTCTACAGCCTGTCGCGCACTTAAGCGTACCAGTGAGATCATTGCGCTGGATGAGGTGATGGCCCGCCTGCGACGTGATGAGCCCTTTTACCGGCTTTCAGGCGGTGGCGTGACCCTCAGCGGGGGCGAAGCTGCCCTGCAGCCTGACTTTTGCCGGGCAGTGATTACGGCATGCAGAGAGGAAGGGCTGCACACGGCGGTGGAAACGGCCGGCTTTGCGTCGTGGAAAAACGTGTGGCTGACGTGCGGGCAGGCAGATCTCATCTTATATGACCTCAAAATGTCGACAGATGAGCTGCACGTACGCTACACAGGCGTCAGTAACAGGCGCATTATCCGCAACCTCGAAATGCTCCTCGAAGCCGGTAAAAAGGTCCGCATTCGCGTCCCGGTCATACCGGGCGTCAATGACACAGAAACGGAAAGCGACCGGCTAATGGCGCTGATACGCAGCACGACGCTGGGATACAGCAATTTTGACGGAATAGATTTGTTGCCATATCACCGTTACGGCGTACATAAATACCGGATGCTGGGGAAGTCATATCCCTTCGAAACCCGGCACAATGAGAGCAGGCCGGCTGATATGGCGGTCATGAAAAATGCTGCATTGCGCTGGATGCTGATGACTGACGAGGACGCTTGTGTACCTGCTTTAAATCAACCGGTACATTTTCAGGAGCGCCCCCACCGGCACCAAATTTCCCGGCATCCTGAGATGCCGGAATATCAGGCATCATGCAAAAACCGCTTTAAAATTATAAATCCGGTTCATGTTTACCTGTAACGGTATGGACAGACTGCAAAGGTACAGGCATGCACATATGAGCATGCACCATTCACAATATATTTTTCGCAGCCAGTATGAGTTACCAGCATCTTCCAGAACGGCATACTGAACTGCTGTTCTTTGATTAAGGAAAGTGATTTGATTATTTGATTTTCCCGAAACCATACCCTGCCGCTTTTATAGATAATCTTTTTGTTTTTTACTATATTCCTGTTATATACATGCCAGACAATCATGGCCTCCTTTTTCGGATGAGAGATAAACGTAAAAGACATGTGCGTCTCCGGACTGACTAAAGTCTCTGTCACCGTATAAAACATACACTCCCCTTCATTTCATTAACACTAATTAGTTTAATGATAAGGTGAGGGAATAATATTGAGTTACAGCATTTGTATAAATCCGTAAAATATAATATTGAGGCAGTTAAGAGAAGGTTAATCAAATAAAGATAAACAGGTAGAGTTGCATGCCAGTTGTTATTTTTATCCTGAAAGCTCTCCGGTGTTAATTAATGTTACTATCAATGTTATATTTTCTTGGATGATGAATGAATAAATTCAGTACGATGTTAATAAGCAGTGAGGTGCGGAGTTATTACGCAAAGGAACAAGTAATCCAGTATCTCAGGGTTATCTCGCGGCAGTATATTATTGCGGTTTACCAGTACCCGCATGGTAAATCAGCTGTCGGGTATGATCTGGATTCGCGAAACGCGTATGGTCAGAGTGTTCAGGTTGTGGTCTGTGTTCCAGATAAGAGTGCACTCTTGCGTTATGCCAGACTGGCTAAGCCTGCGCCTGAATTCTGATTTTCGCAGTTTCGGGGGATGGCTGACGATGCAGATTTCTAAGACATTGCAAAAAAAGGAAATAATTGTCATTCAGTAATAACATCAGGCGTGAATTGATATCAGGATTTACTATAATCAAGCTGAATTCGGTGTTGCCGCCGTCAGAAGAACATAACCAGAGCAAAGTAGGCGACCAAGTCCCTACGCAGTCGTTTGATGAAATCATTTCAATATTTCGCCAGACAGGAGCGGAAAACAACATACAGTACAGAAAATGCGTGGTTTCAAAACTACAAAAGAAGAGGTTCTTTAAAATTAAAGGCCGCGTAAATCATATCGCCCAAGTACCGAGTTTCTCGTTACACCATTTATAACTGACTGGAAAAAAACGATGATAAGCAATAATACAAACTCTATCCCGTTTTATCAGGTTGATGCTTTCACTTCTCAGCCGTTCGGCGGTAACCCTGCGGGGGTTTGTCCGCTTGCGGAATGGTTGAGTGATGAAACATTACAGGCAATCGCGACTGAAAATAACCTCTCAGAAACGGCTTTCTTTGTGCCAGTAGAAGAGGGTTATCACCTGCGCTGGTTTACGCCCGCTGTAGAAGTGGATTTATGCGGTCATGCTACGCTTGCGGCGTCCTGGGTGTTATTCAATAAACTGGATTACTCAGAGGAAATAATCAGATTCCATACACGTAGTGGAGAACTGGTGGTATCTAAGCCCGGGGACGAGTATTGCATGGACTTCCCGGCGAAAGAAGCTAAGCCCGTAGAAACGCCGACAGGTTTGCTGGAAGCCCTTGGCATTAACACCGGCGCGGTTGGGGTGTGGAAATCTGACGATCTGATCGTTCTGGTAGATAATAAAGCCATCATTGAGAAGTTGTCACCGGACTTTAACTCATTGAAGAGTTTCAATACTCGCGGCGTAATTGTTACTGCTGCGGATGATAAATTTGATTTTGTATCTCGCTGGTTCGGACCGAAAGTCGGTGTAAATGAAGATCCGGTGACTGGCTCTGCTCATACCTTTCTAGCGCCATTCTGGGCTGAACGTTTGGGTAAAAAAGTGTTATTCGCCCAACAGGGCGGTGCACGTAAAGGTTCACTGCGTTGCGTTGTTCGCGATGATGGACGCGTTGAGTTGTACGGTGCGGCGCGTATGACGATTGAAGGGACGTTCAGCCTGTAATGATACATAAAGACCTCAGTTTTGTGGTCACGGTCGGAACGGTCATCCTCATTCTTATGTATTGCGTATGCGTCTGGTTCTGTCTGAGCTAGAGTTTATCTGGGTGGCATATTACCGCGCCACCTCTTTTAAAAGAGTTATCTTCATCGGCACGATGCGTTTCGGCCTGTATGCTTCACCTTCCAGACTGGAAATGCCGCCCGAAAACTGGGCATGTGATGCAGCAGAAATGGTTAATGACTTTGTGGCCCGCCTGGAAATCGGAAACGTATCCTACGTTAAGCCTGTTTTTACAGCAACTTGGTACTGACGGGCTGCTATAAGCGAAAATCGAACCTGGTAAGCGCAGCATGTGGAGCTTAAGAGAGTATTCGTATCCCGGCTACCCGCTGAAGGCGCAACCGGTAAAGAGGTTTAGTTTTGCTTGTTCTGGTAGAGATCCCAGCGATTGCCGTACAGGTCTTCAAATACAACGACTAAACCGTACTCCTCTTCACGAGGCTCCTGGCAAAATTTAACCCCTTTTGATTTCATAGCATTGTAGTCACGCCAGAAGTTATCAGTCTGGAGAAACAGGAATACCCGCCCACCACACTGATTGCCGATAAAGCCTTCCTGCCTCTCGTTTGAGGCGCGAGCCAGAAGAATATTGCAGTCGCTTTCCGGGTCTGGTGTCACCACAACCCAGCGTTTACCTGGCTGCGGCGTATCCTCAATAAGGGTAAAGCCCAGCTTGTCCGTGTAATATTCAATCGCTCGATCGTAATCATCAACTACTACGGCCACATAACCTATGCATCGCTTCTGCGTTCTCATTTTCTGCTCCGTCAGGTTTCAGGCATAACTGCCCGGATAATCCTTTTATCACAAACGAACCGCACTCATCGTCTGGATTGCTCCAAAGTGCCCACATCCGATTCTGGCACGAAGCAGATGTATACAGAATTACGGTCCGCTATGAGCAAAAGCGGACGTTAGATATTAAAAAGTGAATACAGCCCTTCGTAAAACTGCACAGGCTTAACATCCGTTTATGCTTCCAAAAGAATAAACTCTGTACAGATTTTTATATGCGAATTAGTGCATGTGTTGTTGACTGAATGTTTGCAAGAGGCAACACTGGTTTTAATCTTGGACTCAGGAATGACCATGCCGCAACTTCTGCCCCTGCAACTTTTCAAAAATCTCTCTGACGAAACCCGGCTCAACCTGGTGCTGTTACTGCGCGAAAAAGGTGAGCTTTGCGTCTGCGAACTCTCATTCACGCTGAATGAATCACAACCCAAAATTTCTCGTCACCTTGCTCTGCTTAGGGAAAGCGGACTGCTTATCGACAGGCGAGACGGCAAATGGATCCATTACCGTTTGTCTCCGCATATGCCAGCCTGGGCAGCAGCAGTGATTGAACAGGCTTACCTGTGCCAACGGGATGACATCCTTAAGCTCAGCAAGCAGGCTGAACGCGATAACGCAACCACCAACGGCAAGCCTGTCTGCATTTAAAAAATTCGTCCTTACATATTCGTTTTTTTGAATGTGTTATGCGTGGGCTAATTATCAGCGCGTTTTAACGGATGGTTATATTTAAAAAGGAGAATGTATGTTTCTGGCGCTAGGCTTCAGCCCCGGCACCACGCTGGAGTTTGTGACGGCGTCACTCTCTTCGGTGATGAACAACATGCCCACCGTGCTGGTTGGCGCGCTTTCGATTGATGGCAGCACCGCTCAAGGCGTGGTGAAGGAGGCGATGGTATACGCCAACATCATCGGCTGCGATCTCAGCCCGAAAATCACGCCCATAGGCAGCCTCGCCACTCTGTTGTGGCTGCACGTTGGCGCAGAAAAACATTACCGTCAGCTGGTGCTACTACTTCCGCGTGGGCTTCGTGATGACCCTGCCGGTGCTTTTTGTGACGCTGGCCGCGCTGGCTCTGCGCCTGTCTGTTTAACTTAACTCAGAAGGCAGCCTCTGCGCAGCGCCTTAACGGAGAACCGCTTATGACTGACATTACCCTTTACCACAACCCAGCCTGCGGGACGTCCCGTAATACCCTGGCGCTGATCCGCAACAGCGGTGCCGAGCCAGCAGTGATCCTTTATCTGGAGATGCCACCGTCGCGTGACGAGCTGAAAAAGCTGATTGCGGACATGGGCATCAGCGTGCGCGCTCTGCTGAGAAAAAATACGGAGCCGTATGAGCAGCTCGGGCTGGCAGAAGACCGGTTCAGCGATGACGAGCTACTGGACGCCATGCTGGCTCATCCGATCCTTATTAATCGCCCGGTGGTGGTGACGCCGCTCGGCACGAAGCTCTGTCGTCCGTCCGAAGCGGTTCTCGACATTCTGCCAGATCCGCAGCAGGGAGCGTTTACCAAAGAGGACGGAGAATTGGTCATTGATGATCACGGTAACCGCGTCAGCCACTGACCTTTCATCAGGCTGCAAGTTAAACGTGTGTGAAAAACAAAAGCCGGCATCTGTCGGCTTTTTTATATGCTGCGCTGGCTGACCCGCTTTGTGAGCTGCGCGGCACTCTCTTTCCTCTCGTTGTAGCGGTCGGTCAGGTAGTCAATGCGCCCACGCGTCAGTAGGGCGAACTTCATCAGTTCCTCCATCACGTCCACAATGCGGTCGTAATACGGTGAAGGTATCATACAACCATCCTCATCGAACCGTTTCTCCGGTATCTGGTTGGAATACTCTTTAGAAAGTGCAGGCAGCGACATCTCAGATGCTGCCCGTCTCCTATACCTTGATTAGAACCAGGCTTCCCACATCGCACCGACGTTCAACGAGTCGAGTTGTGTATCGTCATCGCTGCCATTCACGCGCGCCGTGCGTTTGTTATCCACTTCGCCGCCGGTGACGTAGAACCGCAACATTGGGCGGAATTCTGGTCCCATCGCAATCGAAATGTTTTGCGATAGCGTCAGCTTCCAGCCATGGTTATCACCACCCATATCGTAATCAACGCGCTGATAACCCGCTTCCAGCCAGGTGGAGTGAACATCATTCCACCAGTACATCGGACGAACAATGGCACCGTAGTTTTTGCGATTATCGGTGTTATCAGCATCATTGTCGTAATCATGGAAGGCGAGGAGATATTCAACTTGTGCCTGTTGAGTGAACTTATAATTACCCTCGAAGCTGGCATAAATCGTTTTTAATTCATCGGTTTTGCTGTAAACGCTGTTATCAGAGTTGTCAGAGTAGCGGGCGATCACTTTGTTAACGCCTTTATCGCCGGTGTGGCTCAATACAAAAGCGCCTTGCCAGGCTTTACTGCGCTCTTCGCTCTCAACGGCTTTTGAGTCAAATCCGTAGTTTGCGTAAATCTCCAAATCCAGCGGGCCAACCTTCATACCGTGAATTTTTGAGGTCAACGCATAATTACCTTTGTCGCCCGTTCCCGAGCCGCCGGTACAAGTAATGCGTGAGGGATTCGCTTCATCATCCATCACTTCCGGGCTACAAGATTCAACGGCAGCGACAGCGGCGACGTCAAACTTCACGCCACCAATATCAAAGTCTTTGACGCCAGCACCTTGGCCATCATGATTCATCCAAAAATAGTCGTTGATGCCTTGCTGTGGTCGTTGATGAAAGTCGCGGCCCGCCCAAAGATAAGCATTAGGATTGGAGGCGAGAATATTGGTCACACCAGCATAGGCTTTTTTAAGGTTCACCTCATCGCCCCAGTGATCGATCATGACGTTAACGTCCCAAATCGCGCCGTTATCGCCTTTAAACGTTTTGGAAAGTTGAAATTCACCGCCGTTACCTTCATTGCCCAAACGACCAATAGCAGAAGCACCATTGTATGAGCCATCTACACCCACGTATTTCTGATCGCCACTCTGGAAGTGCGCGCCGTAACGGGCGTAGCCGGTAAATTTCACCCCAAAAGGGATCGCCATATCGGGGGATTGTGCTGTGCTTTGTGGCTCGTTGATAACGTCAGCTTGTTTGTTCACGGCCGCATCAATTTTTGCCTGCCGTTCCGTAAGCGCTTTATCGACCGCTTTTGCCACGATGGCGTCAATTTGTTCCTGAGTAAATTCTTGTGCAAACACAGATCCAGAGCAAAGCGAAGCCATAACCAGCAGCGAGGCTGGAAGCTTTTTATTTGTTTTCATTGTTGTCTCAATATAGTCAGTTATTTTCAGACAATAACGTTCTCGCTGAACGCGGCACAATAGTGTGCCGTCGCTCAGGAGAGCGGTTTTATTTTTTATTTACAGAGGTAGGTCTTATTTAAGATTGAATTCTGTTTATTACTCCAACTCGTTAATAATAATTTAACGCTGATAAAGATGAATAATCTCAGCAGAAAGTTCACGCGCTAACATCGACGTCATTAAGTGATCCTGAGCATGCACCATAATTAACGTCATCGGCTGCTTCGCTTCGCCGGCATCCTGCTCGATTAATTTGGTTTGCATTTTGTGTGCCTGACGCGCGAAAGTATCCGACTCTTTAAGCAGCTTGTGCGCTTCATCAATACTGCCCTGACGCGCAGCCTGCAAGGCCTCGAAGCACAAACTGCGTGACTGTCCTGAGTTCACGATGATTTCCATCACCGCCTCTTCTAAATCAACCATTCTCTTTACTCCTGCTCATTGAAGCCATTATTTGCTGACGTCGCGGCAAACCATTCACCGCTCTTTTTCACCGTGCGCTGCTGAGTACTTAAATCGAGCTGCACAAAGCCGTAGCGATTTTTATAACCGTTGCACCATGACCAGTTATCAATAAAAGTCCACATGTGATAACCAAGACAGTTGGCGCCTTCGCTTATTCCTTTGTGCAACCATTTAAGATGCTCGGCAATAAATTCAATACGGTATTGGTCGTTTATTATTCCTTCTTGCACAAACCGCTGCTCATTTTCAACGCCCATACCATTTTCAGAAATAAAACAGCGGGGATTACCGTAGTTAATCCGTAAATTAGTCAGAATGTCATATATGCCAGGTTCATAAATTTCCCAGCCACGATAGGGGTTCATTTTCCGGCCCGGCATTTCGTAATTTTCAAAAAACCATTCAGGCATAAACGGGGCGGCGGGATTTACCGCACTGTCACGGCATTTTACCCGACGGGGTTGGTAGTAATTCACGCCCAGCAGGTCAATTTTACCTTCTGCAATTAACGCATGATCGCCCGGAAGCGTGACAGGAAGTTGATCGTACTGACGGAGCAGTGCGACCAGGTCGGCAGGATATTCACCGCGCAAGACCGGATCGAGAAAGCTGCGGTTGAATAACAGATCAGCGTGATGGGCCGCGGTGATATCGGCCGGATGCTGAGAACGGGGATAAGAGGGTGTCAGGTTCAGAACGATGCCAATTTCGCCGTTGTAATGCCCAGCTCGATAGGCCCGCACGGCCAACGCATGAGCCAATACCGTGTGATAGGCCACCGTTGCCGCACGTTTAAAGTCGACCACATTGGGATAGTGGAAGTCGTAAAGATAACCCCCTTCAACCGGGACAATTGGCTCATTAAAGGTGAACCAATGCATCACCCGATCACCAAAAAGGTCAAAACAGATTTGTGCATAACGGCTGAATGCAGCGACAACTTCTCGGTTTTCCCATCCCCCTTTTTCCTGCATCACCATCGGCATATCGAAGTGAAAAAGGGTAATGAAAGGTTTTATGCCTTGTGCCAGCAACGCATCAATAACGTTATTGTAAAATGTGACCGCTTCTGGGTTCACTTCACCGCTGCCGTCCGGGATTAAGCGAGACCAGCTCAGCGAGGTACGAAAGCTGTTGTGATTAAGCTGCTGCAACAACGCAATATCTTGCTGCCAATTTTGATGAAAAGTTGAGGTCTCTGCCGGACCGATGTTTTGATGAAAGCGCCAGGGCTGCTGTCCATACCATGCATCCCAGATGGTGGCACTTTTGCCGCCCGCCAGGCTGTCGCCTTCAGTCTGTAACGCAGAGCTGGCGCTGCCCCACCAAAAATTTTCAGGAAATGCGTATTTCATAACGATCTTCTCCAGACTCATCAATTCGTGCCGACGGTTTCAGCAATCGGGCCACTGTTTTGCGCTTTCTGCTCTTCGGTTTTCATCAGTGAACGTTCGTAAGCACGCAGGAAAGGCAGGTACATCAGGGCTGACATCACCATGCAAATCAGGCACATCACTACCGGGCTGATCGCCCAGTTTGCCGCCCACGAAGCGCCTATTGGTGCTGGCGTTGTCCATGGCGTGAGCGAAACGACTTGCGCCAGCCAGCCCAGCTTGGTCGCGGTGT
Organism: Pantoea sp. MQR6; assembly: GCF_022761075.1. Taxonomy (NCBI): domain Bacteria; kingdom Pseudomonadati; phylum Pseudomonadota; class Gammaproteobacteria; order Enterobacterales; family Erwiniaceae; genus Pantoea; species Pantoea sp. MQR6. The sequence continues at coordinate 95,770 of NZ_JAKYXB010000005.1, read as the reverse complement.
AGGCCAGCACGGCGTTGATCATCGGGACACAGACGAACGGGATAAACAGCATCGGATTCATGATGATCGGCGCGCCGAACAGGATCGGTTCATTGATGTTGAAGAAGCTTGGCACGATGCCCATTTTGCCGATAGTTCGGAGATGAGTGGCGCGGCTGCGCAGTAACAGGAAAGCCAGTGGCAGAGTGGATCCCACACCGCCAATCAGCAGAAAGTGATCCCAGAAGCCTTGCAAATAGATGTGCGGCAGTACGCTTCCCGCGGCCAAAGCCGCCTGGTTAGCGGATAAATTAGCCATCCAGAAGGGATTCATGATGCCAGTGACGATCAACGCACCGTGAATACCGGCGAACCAGAATATCTGACACAGCAGCACAGAGAGCAGAATAGCGGGCAGGGAATCTGAGGCAGAAACCAGCGGCTCCAGCAGGTGCATGATGGCCTGCGGAATAATCATGCCGGTTTTTGCTTCAATGAATAAGTTAAGCGGATGCAGCGTACCAATAATCACCACGACAGGGATCAGGATCTCAAACGAACGGGCAACACCGGTCGGCACCTCTTTGGGTAAACGAATGGTGATGTTGTTTTGCTTGAGCCAGGCGTAGATGCGTGTCGAGTAAATGGAGGTGATCAGCGCGGTAAAAATCCCTTGCCCGGAAAGATATTGTGTGGAAATCGTGCCGTCAGAATAGGGCGCGGCCACCAGCAAGAATGCCATAAATGCCAGTAAGCCCGACATCACCGGATCGAGCGAAAATTGCCGACCCAGACTCGCGCCGATCCCAACCGAGATAAAAAACGTCATCACGCCCATGCTTAAATTAAACGGCAGCATCAACTGTTCGCGATAGGTGGTGGAAAAATCGAGCCAGGCACGGGCAAAGCCGTTGGTGGTGGTTTCGGAGAAAGGTGGGAAGATAAAAACCAGCATGAAGGAGCCGATAATCATAAACGGCAGCGCAGCAGTAAAGCCATCGCGGATCGCAATGACATACTTCTGTTGCCCAAGACGACCCGCTAACGGTGTGATTGATTGCTCAATGACCGCAATCATAGATTGATATAACGAACTCATAAGCGCACCTATTTAGTTAGCCGCTTCAATGAGCGACAGAGCATAATCAAGGACCTTGTCACCGCGTTGCATACCGTAGTCCATCATGTCGATAGGCTGAACGGGAATGCCTTGGGTGGCCGCTTTTTCTGACAGGGTTTTCAGCATGTATTTCACTTGCGGCCCGAGTAGCACAACCTGATAACGCGGGAATTGTTCATCAAATTCCGCGATGCCAAAGGCATTAATTTCAACTGCTAAGCCTCTTTCTGCAGCCACTTCTGTCATTTTTCGCACCAGCATGCTGGTGGACATGCCTGCCGAGCAACACAACATTATTTTGTACATCACCATCCCATCCTCAACGTTTTACGCGTTAGTGTGGCGATGATTGGATATCATATGGAAACCGGTTTCCATAGATTGAAGTGAGAACTGTGATACTTATCAATATCTGAGTTTTAAGGGGTTTCTTTATACGATTTACGTCACAAATTTTCTGCTGTATTGGATAGAAGAAGTATCCAAATGGAAAATCGGTTTCCATGATAAATGGAAATGGCTATACTTTCTGCGGTGAATAAATGCGCTAACGTTTGCATTCATATTTTAAGGTATACGCAGGTTTCAGGGGAGAAAGATGTCTACTATCAACGATGTATCGCGTTTGGCTGGGGTGTCAAAAGCCACAGTCTCACGGGTGTTGAGTGGTTCACGCGGCGTGAAAGAAGCCAGTCGTCTTGCCGTGTTGAAAGCTGCCGATGAATTGAAATATCGTCCCAACGTGATTGCACAATCCCTGTTCAGTCAGACCACTCACTGCATCGGCGTTATTTGCGCGCAGGAAAATATCAACCAGACAACCGCCTATCTTTACGCGCTGGAAAAGCAGTTAAGCCAGCATCAAAAACATCTTTTGTTGCGCTTCGCCAATAGCAAAACAGAAATCATGAATGCGTTGGATGAACTCAGTTGCGGGCTGTGCGATGACGTGCTGATTATAGGCGCACGCTTTCCGCTGAATATTGATGATGAAAACGTGGTTCTGGTGGATTGTGTTGAGTCAGAAGGGCCAAACAGCATTCAGTTTGATCACGCTTTTGCGGCGGAAACGGCCTGTAATTATCTGATCAACCAAGGTAAGCGCCAAATTGCGCTGATCCATCCTGAAGCGGGCGGCTCTGCCGAGCAGGTATTATTGGGCTACAAGCTGGCGCTGGAAAAGAATTTCCTGCCGTTTAATCGCAATCTGGTCATTATGGATCCGGTCTCCTCCTCCGTAGCCATTCAAATGCTGCTGAACAATGCCAGTACCCTGAATTTCAACGCGCTGCTGGTGGCCAACGAACAAGAAGCGCAGAACGTGATTTCACAGTTGCAGGCGTTCAATAAATCCGTGCCTGCCGACATCATGGTGTTCAGTTTGGCCGGCTCGGTAAATCTGCCGGGTATTCCCGCCATTGAATATTCAATGGATGCGATGGCATCACGCATCGTTAACTGGCTGACGACCAAAACGCACGATATGTTGGGATCTGCTGTACTGCGAGGACATTTAATCCTTCCGGATATGCGTAAGCGTTAAGAAAATCAACTGACAAGCAATGCTTGTTTGAAAGACAAAATATGAATCCGTGACGCTTCCTCTGCACCCTCGGCGTCACCCGCTTCCAGTGCACGAATGATATTTTCGTGTTCATCAATGACTTCCTGCATATGCGCCGCGCTGGATAACGTGGTGGCCCAAAAGCGCTGCGCCTGGGCGTGAATGACGCTGAGAATGTCGGAGAGACGGCTGTTGTCAGCGATGGTCGCCAATAAAAGATGAAACTGACAATCCAAGAGCATCATCTGCTCTTTATTCTTCGCCTGGCTGGCTGAAGCAATATGACCATTAAGCGCACGCAAAGCGGCGATATGTAATGGATTGACTTTATGACTGGCTAAACGCATGCAAAGCGCTTCATTCACCAGTCGCACCTCGATCAACTCCAATGCATCATCAATAGAGAGCGGTGAAACCATCACGCCCTTGCGTGGAATAATCTGTAATAAGCCTTCCGTCGCCAGGCGGTGAATAGCTTGATTGATCGGCGTTCTCCCCATCGCCAAATCTTCCATTACCTCAGCAGTATTAAGATACTCGCCCGGCTTGTAGCGCAGCGTAATAAGTTCATGCTTGAACGCCTGATAGGCTTGTTCATTTAGCGAAACATGTTTAGGTCTGGCCTGGCGGGTACGGTTTTCTGCAATCGAATCACTCATCACATTCTTCCTTATTTTGGCTGCTCCGACATCTTACACAAAAACCTGGCATGAAAATGGCTTAGTTAACATTACAGTGAAATTTCACAAGCATTTCTGAGACGAGGAGCATTTCATGCACTTAACGTTCAAAACAGGCGACGCACAAGGCGTTGAGTTAACTGTTGAGATTACGCAGTTAGTGATTGCGGGATGGGTAGGGCGCGATAAAGAGGCCGTATTGCACCATATAAGGGAATTAGAAGCGCTTGGCGTGCCCCCTCCAGGTGCAGTGCCGCTGTTTTATCGTGTTGCGACTAATCAGCTCAGCCAGTATCAGCAGCTTGAAGTGGTGGGAGAAGAAACGTCAGGTGAAGCGGAACCTTTCATCTTCTTTCATCGCGGTGAATTCTGGGTATCACTGATTTCCGATCACACCGATCGTCATCTGGAAACCTTCAGTGTGGCGTTATCCAAACAAGCCTGCATTAAACCCGTCGCCAGCCAAGCCTGGCGAATGAGTGAACTTGAAGATCACTGGGACGAGCTGATACTGCGCTCCTGGATCAAAGAGCAGGGCGAATGGGTGAGCTATCAGCAAGGTTCGCTGGCGTCGTTATTAACGCCGATGGATCTAGTGGCGCGCTACCTGGCAGGCCAACCGGTAAAAGAAGGGTTTGCGATGTCATGCGGCACGCTAAGTGCAATAGGCGGTATTCGTCCCTCCAGTGAGTTTCGCATGGCGTTACACGATCCAGTAACAGGCCGCACGTTGGAACATCAATACCTGACTGGCCTGTTGCCAGTTGTTGCGTGATGAGGTGTGAAATGACGACATTATGGCAAGCCAGCCAGCAGATTCATTCAGCAGAAGCACACCCGGAAAGCTTTACCGAGGCAGCGTTATCTGCTGCTTCCGACATCAATGGAGAAGGTAAACGTGTTTTCCTTAGCCTTTACGCTGAACAGGCTTTATTGACGTCGCAGCAGGCGGGAGCGCGTTGGTTAGCCGGCAAGCCCAAGAGCGCCATTGACGGTTTACCTGTCAGCATCAAGGACTTGTTTGATGTGGCGAATGAAGCGACTACCGCAGGATCAAACCTCCTTGCGTCGGCTCAACCTGCTCAGCAGAACGCCACTATTGTGAACCGGCTGATTCAGGCGGGTGCGGCAATAGTCGGCAAAACCAATATGACCGAGTTCGCTTATTCAGGCCTTGGCATTAATCCTCATTATGGCACGCCAGCTAACCCATGGCGCCGCGATGAAAAACGGATTCCCGGTGGCTCATCTTCGGGGGCAGCGGTAGCCGTGAGTGATGGAATGTGTCTCGCCGCCGTTGGAACCGATACCGGGGGGTCGGTGCGTATTCCCGCTGCACTTTGTGGGCTGACCGGTTTTAAACCCAGCGCCAGGCGTATTGATCAAACCGGCACATTACCGTTATCCACCTCGCTCGACAGCATCGGCGTGATAGCCCATGACGTGCGCAGCTGCTGGTTACTCGACGCGGTCATCGCTGATGCTCCCTTGACGTTATCCGAGTGTGACTTAACGCAGGCGCGCTTTGCCATTCCTCAGACCCGCGTGCTTGATGGCCTGGATGAAAATGTCAGCCACGCCTGGATGAATGCGCTGGAACGCTTGCGTACTGCTGGCGCCACGCTGGTGGAACTCCCACTGGAAGCGCTAGCCGAGCTGGAAAGCATGAATGCCCGTGGAGGCATCACCGCTTATGAATCCTGGCAATGGCACCAGCAAGGCGCGCAGTCCAACCCTGAGGCTTACGATCCTCAGGTATTAACCCGTTTACAGCGTGGCAGTTTGCTCACCGATCAAGATGCAGAAGCGCTTTATCAGCAGCGTGCAGCCTGGAAGAACAAAGTTGAAGCTGAACTCACAGGTTTCGACGGCATGCTGATGCCAACCGTGCCACGTGTTGCGCCAACCCTCGCTGAACTCGATAACTCCGCTGTTTATATGCAGATCAATGCGCTGATGCTGCGCAATCCCAGCATCATCAACATGCTTGATGGCTGCGCCATTTCTTTACCTTGCCATCAAGCCGATACGGCACCTGTTGGCCTGATGTTGGCATCCACACAGGGAAAAGACGCGCAGTTATTGAGTTGGGCTTTAGCCATTGAAATCATTCTGATAAGGGGAAACTGAACATGAAATCAACCCACGGCATGCTGTTTGTCGCCACGAACATTGCACCGGAAGATGAAGCCGATTTTAACCAATGGTATGACCAGGAACATGTTGAAGAGCGAGTGGCGATCAGCGGTTTTTTAAGCGGAACGCGCTATCAGGCTGTGGATGCAGATCGTAAATACCTCGGCCTGTACGAAACCGATTCGCTAGAGGCGTTTACCAGTGCAGATTACCACGCAGCCTTTACCCGCCAGACAGAGTGGTCGGTGAAAAATCTGCAGAAAATGGTTAATCCAATGCGACGCGTTTGTGCTGTCAGCCATAAACAGGGCAAAGGCAGCGGGAATCATCTGGCGGTGTTGACGCTGAATGAAACCGCGGATATCGGCGTATTACCCGCCTGGCAGGAAAAGATTCATCAAACGCCGGGTTATATCGCTTCGTACCTGTTAACGCCGTATACCGCGCTGAGCTCGCCTTTGCCGCGTGAAACTAATGAAAATCGTGCCATGCGCCCAATGCTGATCATCAGTAGCAGCGATCCCGCCTGTTGTGAGCAACTTGCTCGCGCCGCCGCAGCGATGCTGAGTGCCGAGATTCAACTCTATTCATTGGGCTGGCAGTTGACAAAACAGGAGCTAACGAATGGCTAATATCGATTCGACTCTTCCGCAGGCGGATCGCGGATCCTCCTCCAAAACCAAAACGGGTCGCCTTGCGGCGGCCAGTTCAATAGGAACCGCGCTCGAGTGGTATGACTTCACGGTCTATAACATTATGGCGGCGCTGGTTTTCAACCATGTTTTCTTTCCCAGCTTCGATCCGCTGGTGGGCACCATTTTGGCGTTTTCCACCTATGCGGTCGGCTATGTTTCGCGTCCGGTAGGCGGTTTTATCTTTGGCCATCTTGGCGATGTAGCAGGACGTAAAGCGGTCTTGATTACCACGCTGGTGATCATGGGCGTGACCACCGCGTTAATGGGATTGTTACCCGGCTACGCGAGTTGGGGCATCTGGAGCCCGGTTCTGCTGGTGGCGCTGCGTTTTATTCAGGGAATCGCCTTGGGTGGCGAATGGGCAGGCGCGGTGTTGCTCTCTATGGAACATGGTGAGGCTAACAAACGGGGACGCAATGCTTCTTTTGCTCAAGTTGGGCCTTCTTGCGGGACGTTAATCGGCACCGGATTTATCACGTTGGTGACGTTGGCGCTCAGCGTTGATCAGTTCCAGGCGTGGGGCTGGCGTATTCCTTTCTTGTTGAGTCTTCTGCTGGTGATGTTTGGACTGTGGCTGCGTCGCGGTGTTGAGGAAACACCCACCTTTGTTGCCATGCAGGCTGCGGAAAAAACCACGCACACGCCGCTGAAAGAGGTCTTCAAAAGTTATCCGCGCCAGCTACTGATTGCCGGTGGATCACGTATCGGCTCCGACGTTCTCTACGCCTTGGTCGTGGTGTTTACCCTGACTTACGTGACAACGGTATTGAACTTGCCACGTCCGCTGGCATTAATGGCCACGATGCTCGGCGCCATAGGTAACGCTATCACCGTGCCGATGTTTGGTGCGTTATCCGATCGGCTCGGCAGGCGTCCCGTTTATATAGTCGGTGCATTGCTGGCGATTATCTGGTCATTCGTCTTCTTTGAATTGCTCGACAGTTCGCAACCGGTGCTGATTGTGATTGCCGTTATTGTGGGTTTGCTCATCCACGCAATCATGTATGGCCCACAGGCAGCCTTTGTCACCGAACAGTTCCCGACTCACGTTCGCTATGCTGGCTCGTCGCTGGCTTACACCCTGGCGGGTATTATCGGCGGTGGATTTGCGCCGCTGATCATTACAACGTTATTCAAAGAAATGGGAAGTACGCTGTGGGTTTCGCTGTACGTCTCTCTGGCGTTAGCCATCACGCTTGTTGCTTTATGGTGCGCCAAAGAAACGGCGCATAAGCCGCTATAAAAAAAGGTATTTTGGCGAGGGATCGCCAAATACCTTCAACATAACCTGTAAGCAACCGATCGCCTGAGCGTATGTTGCGTGCGCTGGTGAGTTTCATGCGTTAACTGCCCGCTGAGACAGCCGCCATTTCGCGTTTAAATACCGCCAGCGTATGTGCTTTTACCCGAATAAATTCGGGATGGCTCATCATCTCTGCTGTGCGGGGACGCGGCAATGCAAACGGAACGATCTCTGCTACGCGCGTAGGCCGTCGGGTTAATAGCAATATTTCATCTGCCAGAAACACCGCATCTTCCAAATCATGCGAGACAATCAGCATGGTAACGCCAGTAGCCAGTTGTACCTGCTGCAGTTTGTCGCGGATAAACAGGGTCATTTCAAAATCCAGCGCTGAGAAAGGCTCATCTAAAAACATCACTTCAGGTTTCGTCGCCAATGCACGCATGATGCAGACCGTTTGTTGTTGTCCGCCCGACAGCTCATAAGGATAGCGCTGTAGATCGAAGCGGATATCAAACATTTCTGACAGTTCTGCCACCCGCTTTTTCACCGCATCCACTTTCATGCCACTGCGTTTCAACGGATAAGCGATGTTGTTCCAGGCTGTTAACCAGGGAAATAGCGCATCACGATAGTTTTGAAAAACGTAACCGATGGCTGTTTCCGCCAGTGTTTTCCCGTCGAACAGAATCTGTCCGCGATCTACCGGTATCAATCCGGCAATCATGTTCATCAGTGTCGATTTTCCGCAGCCGTTTGGGCCAAAAATTGACACAATCTTTCCTTTAGGAAAATCGAGGTTGAGATTATGGTACAGAGGTTGTCCGGCGAAGTTTTTGTCCAGTCCACGAATCGTGACATGGGTATTTGGCTGAGGATAAAGAGGATTTTTCATGCTTTGCCACTCCAGTGTACGCAACGCTTCTCAATAAGCAGGAAAGCCAGATTCAGTAGATAACCAAACGCACCCGTGATCAGGATCGAAGCGTACATATCCAGGATGTTGAATAACTGCTGAGCATCAATGATGCGATGTCCGAGACCCGTTTCGGAGCCGATAAACATCTCAGCAACGATGACAATCACTAATGCCATTGAGACGCCGGTGCGCAAGCCGACAAAAGTCTGCGGCAGACTTTCCATCAGCATAATGTCTTTGAACACATGCCAGCGTGAAACACCCATAACCTGCGCCGCCATGATGCGCGTCTTCTTAGCATTCATCACGCCATACGCGCTGTTAAACAGGATGACCAGCACCGCAGCAAAGGCTGCGATAGCAATTTTATTGGTATCGGTAATACCAAAAATCAACATAAACAAGGGGATTAAAGCCGAAGAGGGCGTGGATCGAAAAAAATCCACCAGAAACTCAACGCTGCGATAGAGGCGTTCGCTGCTACCGAGCATCACGCCTAACGGCACGCCAATAACGGCAGCCACTACAAACGCCATCAGCGTGCGGTATAACGTATCGCCAATATCTTGATTCATACTGCCGTCGGCCAGTGCGCTAAAAAGATAGCGCAGCGTATCACCGGGTGAAGGCAGTAAAACCGGGTTGAGCCATTTAGCGCTGACCGCCGTCTGCCACAACAGGAATAACAGTAGCGGACCAACCAGCGGGAGTAACTTATGACGCCAGGTCTGAATCATCTTACCTCTCCTTAAGCCCGATAAATCAATGATTCCACTTGCAGCGGCTTGCTGAAAATTTTTCGCTCGGTAAAGACGTCATAAAATTTCTGAAACCACTGTAAGTTTTCGCCGGTAAGTTGGTCATACATGACAAAGCCGGGCAGCGGAACTTCCTTCACAAGTGCGGCTTCAATGCCGGTATAACCGGCGACAAAGTGGCGAGCCTCGTCAGGATGTTGCTGAATAAACGTTACCGCCTCGCCATAAGCGTCAATAACCTGTTTTGCCCGCGCTTTATCGGCATTAATAAAGCTGCTGGTCAAAGCCGCTGCGCCGCCAAACCACGGTGCGCTGGCATCCCCCAACACATATTTAGAAATGACGCCGGTTTCAAGAACCTTGCCGATTCCCTTCATGCGGGCAACCGTGCCGGTGGGTTCGAGCGTATAGACGCCGTCGATCTGACCCGCCGCTAACGAAGGGGCATGTTGACCTACAGGAAGCTCAATAATTTTGGTATCGGTAAAACCATTTTTCTCCAGAATGATCTTCGCCATCGTGACATTTTGGATGCCGGGGCCACTGGCTATGCGCTTCCCTTTTAAATCGGCAATCGACTTAGCCGTGCTAGTGACAGGCACCAGAAACTCATCTAACACCATTTTTTCATTGGAGGGATTTGAGCAGATAATTTTGAACAGATCCGGGCTGGTGATGGCGCCTAAGCCGAGTGCTCCCGTTGCGGTTCCATTCGCGCAGCCATGGATGCGTCCTGTAATCATGGCTTCAACGACCTGCTGCGGACTGGCAAATTTTACAGCGCGGACATTTAATCCAGCCTGCTTGAAAAAGCCTTTTTCAATACCGGTGTATAAAGGCAAGCCGCCGACAATAGGCCAGTACCCGATTAATATTTCATCATCCGCCGCCATTGCAGGTTGGCTTCCCAACATGCCGCTGAGCGCAACACCTCCCAAAGCCAGCATTGAATATTTCATCATCTGGCGACGCTTAGCATCGATATTCTCTTTATCATTCCTGCGCAAGATTCATTCTCCTAAGTCATCGATCGTTATGCGATCTTGTATACAAGCCTGGAAAGCTGATGCAGGAGTTATGCCAGCTTGGACATTACGCGGAAGCCGTGACAGGAAATTTTTTCGGGGTTTAAAGCGCGTTATTGGTGCATAACACGCACCATTGACGGACATAGCCAAGAGAGGTTTTGCCGATTTGAGGCCACCAAGAGAGACCGTTAAAAAATAAATGAAAAGATTAGTAGACGACTGGTCTAATTGAGGCTAAGGTTAGTCCATGAACAAAACGCTGTCACTGAATAATAGCGGTACGCGGCAGGGCATTCTTGATGCAGGACACCGCATCATGGCCGCAAAAGGGTTTTCCGCGGTTGGACTGAATGAGATCCTGACAGCTGCATCTGTGCCCAAAGGTTCTTTTTATAACGACTTCAGTTCTAAAGACGCTTTTGGTGAAGCGCTGCTGGACGACTACTTTGCTGATTATCGGCTATGACGGTAACACAGCGCCTGCTTAATCAGACTGCCTGAGCAGACGCAACGTAAGAAAACGCCTTATCGGCGTTTTTTTGAAAGAACTTCCAAGACGACCGGTCTACTTTAAAAGTGACCTTAAAAATTAAATTAATCCCAAAAATCCATCAGGAGATACACCATGAAAGTATTAATCGTACTGACCTCGCACGACGTACTCGGCAACACTGGTCGTAAAACCGGTTTCTGGCTGGAAGAACTGGCCGCTCCTTACTACGCATTCAAAAGTGCCGGTGCTGAAATCACTCTGGCTTCCCCAAAAGGAGGTAATCCGCCCTTAGATCCAAAAAGCAATGAACCCGATTTCCAGACTGAGCAAACGCATCGCTTTGAAGCAGACGCAGAAGCGATGGCCCAACTCGCGTCAACCGTCCGTTTAGACAGCGTTTCGCAATCTGATTTCGACACCGTTTTTTATCCTGGTGGCCACGGCCCATTATGGGACCTTGCTGAAGATAAAGACTCTGTCGCGCTGATTGAGTCATTCGTGGCGGCAAACAAACCTGTTGCGTTCGTATGTCATGCACCAGGCGTACTTCGCCATGTGAAAACGTCAGCCGGCAAGCCGCTGGTAGAAGGTAAAAAAGTCACTGGATTTACCAATACCGAGGAAGAAGCGGTAGGCCTGACAAATGTGGTGCCGTTCCTGGTTGAAGATGAGCTTATTGCTAAAGGCGGCATTTATTCCAAGGGTGAAGACTGGAGTTCTTATGTTGTCCGCGATGGTCTGCTGATTACTGGACAGAATCCAACCTCCTCACAAGCGACAGCAGAACTGCTTATCAAACAGTTTACGCAGTAATTCGCATCACTTTGGTGGTGGCAGGCCGGTGGGCCTGTCAGTACCTCGAAGCCCGGACGTAGAGACCAAAAAGTGGGTTAGCCGTTTAATCCAACAAGCATTCTGATTCATAAGCGATGATGCCGATGTCAGCATCGGAAACCGGCCTGTCATTCGCGGCCATTTTTATACTCTGATGAGAAAATAAAACCATGATGAAGAAAACATTAAGCGCACTGGCGCTGAGCCTGGCTATGTCTGTATCAGCACAAAGTGCAATGGCTGAACCGGTAAAAAACATTGTTTTGGTGCACGGTGCCTTTGCTGACGGCTCAGGTTGGGGACCTGTCGCAAGTGCGCTTGATAAAGCAGGCTATAAGGTTTCGATTGTACAAGAGCCGCAAACGTCTTTGGCTGATGATGTGGCCGCGACACGACGCATTTTGGCTCAACAGAAAGGGAGATCGCTGCTGGTTGGGCACAGTTATGGCGGTATGATTATCAGCGATGCGGGCAATGATCCCTCGGTTGCCGGGTTGGTTTATATCGCCGCTTTCCAGCCAGACGCGGGAGAGAGCTTACTGAGCCTTGCCAGCAAGATCCCTTCAGCGAATAAATCCATTGTTGAAACGCCCGATCACTATCTCTACCTTAAGCCGGAAAGATTCCAGGCTGATTTTGCCGCTGACTTACCCAAAAAAGAGACGGATATGATGGCACGATCTCAGGTGATGCCTGCGGCAGCGGCCTTCGGGACACCTGCTGGCAAGCCAGCCTGGCAAACTAAACCGAGCTGGGCGATTGTGGCTACTCAAGACCGTACTATTAATCCTGAACTGGAGCGATACATGGCTAAGCGTGCCCACAGCGATACTGTAGAAATTAAAGGCAGCCATGCTATTTTTGCCTCACAGCCGGATAAAGTTGCGGCAGTGATTGAGCGTGCAGCGCAAAGTTTGACGCAATAAATGCAACTTCACAGGCTGTAATCTGATACGCCAGCCGCGCTCTATTTTGCGTGCTGGCTTATTTCGACAGGGTAGTTATGAGCCTGCCGCCTCGTTAAAGAAATTACACAAAAGCTGCCAAAAATATTGCGCCGCGGGCGTCAGACGATGATCCGCGCTGCGCAGCAGATGACACTGGCTTTCACGTGCAATGCGATGATCAATGGGGATTGCAATCAGCTCACCTTGCAGTAACGGCGTTTGCACAGCTTGCGCAGTCATAAACGCAATGCCTAATCCCGCCTTGCTCAAAGCAATCGCGCTGGAAAAGAGATTACAACTGTAGGAGGGCGTGAAAATGACGCTTTCACTTTTGAAGATGGCGTTGATGTAGCGTTGCAGGCCAAAGCTCTCATTCATAGCGATTAAGCGATGTTGAGCGAGTTCGGTAACACTCACCTGAGACAAGCGGGCAATCGGATGTTCCCGCTGCACAATGGCGCAGATGGGGCCACGATTTATGCTCAGGCACTTCAAGCCCGGCGGGCCGGTTGGGCCAAAACCCACAGCCATATCCACTTCACCTTTGGCGATCAGCATCACTGTGCTCTGCATATCACCGGAAAGCATATTCACGAACACGCCAGGATAGGCGGCAGAGAACGCTTTCAATACATGGTTAACGACATCGTCTACCATGCCTTGCCCAATACGCACGGTAATCGAACCGCCGCGCATGTGCCGTAAATCCTGCAACTGACGTTCAAGCTGCTTTCGACGCTGGTTCGTTTTTGCAAAATCCTCTGCCAGCAATTTGCCAGCTTCGGTCAACACTACGTTACGTCCGCGCCTTTCAAGCAGCGGCAGCTGCAAGTTGCGCTCAAGTAATGAAAGTTGGCGGCTGACCACCGACGGATTAATGCCCAACGCATCCGCTGCCCGACGTATCCCGCCATGCACACCCACTTCATATAAATAGCTTATGGATTTTTCTGGATATGTCGATAAGGTCATATTTTTAGCTTATCTGTTGCTCTCAGGGCAACAATATTAGCATTCACTCCTCATTTTTTAACGTGTTCATTTCTGCGCATACTGCCAGTGACGTTTAAGACAGATGGGTAAAAAATGAAAAATATAAAAGAGTATTTGCAGCAACACGCCGACGAGATTCTGGGAGATATTAAAAAACTGGTTTTGGCCGAGTCGCCTTCGTTGGATAAAACCGCAGTGGACAGTTGTGGTGAAGTGCTGCAGAGCATTTTTCAGCAACGTCTGGGGATAACCGCAGACGTTGAGCATCAGGATCAGCTGGGTAATCACCTCAAATTCACGTTGGGCAGCGAAGGACCACAAACCACCGTTCTTGGCCATTTCGATACCGTGTGGGATATCGGTGAGCTGCCGCTGCGTGAAGAGGATGGCAAACTTTACGGCCCTGGCATCCTGGATATGAAATCGGGCCTGATTCAGGCGATCTGGGCAGTACGTGCATTAGCGCAACGGGATCTTATTAAAGATCAGCGCATTGTTTTCCTCTGTAACAGTGACGAGGAGATCGGCAGCGTAAGTTCCAGCGACTGGATTGCACGCCATGCGCAGGGTTCAGCACAGGTGCTGGTGGTGGAACCGGCGGTAGCGGGCAGCGGCGCGCTGAAAATTGCGCGTAAGGGTACCGGACGTTACGACGTCACGATAAATGGCTTAGCGGCGCACGCAGGTAACAACCCGGAAGAGGGTATCAGTGCTGTTCAGGAGATGGCGCAGCAAATTCTATTCTTGCATGGACTCAACGCCCCGGAACGCGGCACCACGGTAAATGTGGGTATTGCCAGCGGTGGCAACCGTATCAATGTCGTGGCGGATAAAGCGGTGCTGGGCATCGACACGCGCGTCACCCATGCAGAAGAAGCACAACGTATCCATCAGGCAATCATGCAGATCACGCCGTTTACCCCAGGTATTACGTTACAGGTCAGCGGAGAGCAGTCGCGCCCGCCTATGCAACAGACGCCTGCGTCGCTGAAAATGCTGGAGCGTGCACAGCGCGTGGCGCAAGCACTTGGTTTTAGCGTTGAGGGCAAGGCGGTTGGCGGCGGCAGCGACGGTAATTTCACCGCGGCGATGGGTTTACCGACGCTGGATGGATTAGGCGCAACCGGCGCAGGTATTCATGCGCGTCATGAACATATTCTGATTGCTAACGTTGCGAGTCGTGCAGCGCTGGTGGCGGGTATGATCCTCGGTGACGCGCTGCCTGAGGGAGAAACGCCATGTCACAAGTAAACGTTCATAAGGAAACCGCGCAGGCGCCAGTGCCATCCAGCGGGCAAAGCCCTTATCTTCTGCTGTTTATCATCCTTGTCATCGCGGCAGTGGCAACCTGGTTGATCCCCGCGGGAAAATTCGATTTTGTTACGCGTGATGGCATTAAATTTGCGGTCAGAGACAGCCTGCATGCGGTACCGCAAACCGGTGTTTATCCGCTTGAAATCTTTATGGCGATTGCCAAAGGTATGGTCAAGTCCTCTTCGATCATCTTTCTAATCCTGTTCACCGGCGGTGTGCTTGCTGTTGTGGAAGCGACGGGATCCATTGCCACCGCGCTCAACTCACTGTCGCGCAGCACGCGGTTAAGCGATACGCGCATCGTACTGATCTTTGCCGTCATCTTTGCTCTGTTGGGCACCACTGGCGTGGTGGTCAATGCCGTGGTCGCCTTTGTACCCATCGGCCTGCTTGTCGCCCGATCCATGGGCTTACCCCCAATTTTAGGCGCATCACTGGTTTATCTGACCTGCGCGGCGGGCTTCAACGTGGCGATTTTGAATCCGGGCACCACCGGGTTAACGCAGCACCTGGCTCAGCTTCCGCTGTTTTCAGGCATGTTGCTGCGCAGCCTGACTTTCCTGATGTTTATCATCACGGCAGTGGTTTATCTGATTTGGTCAGTGCGTCGAGCACGTAAGCAAGGCCATTTGCGTCCCGATCTGACGGCAACCAATGAACCTGTTGAAGCGGTTACAGGACGTCATAAACTGATTCTCGGAACGACCGCGCTGGCGTTGATCCTGTTTATCGCGGGCACCATCCAGTTTCATTGGGGAACTGATGAGATGTCTGCCATGTTTATTCTGCTCTCGATTGTGGTTGGGCTGATTGGGCACATGTCCGGCTCTGAAATTGCTAACACCTTTTTGAGCGGCTGTTCAAAGCTAGTGAAAGGGGCATTTATTGTCGGTATGGCTTCCTCAATCTCGCTGGTGTTGCAGCAGGGCAACGTGCTTGACCCAATTGTTGGCTTCTTGTCAGATTTATTGGCACCCATCCCGCCCTCTATCGCAGCGGTGGGTATGTTTGTCAGCGCCGCTGTCATGCACTTCGGTATCTCATCCGGTTCCGGTGAATCGGCGCTTTTGATACCGATTTTCTCTCCACTGGGCGATAACCTTGGACTGACGCGCCAGGTCATGGTGCAAACGGTGTTACTGGGTGAAGGCATTGTGAACTGCATGACTCCCACCTCCGGGGTATTAATGGCTGTGCTGGCGACCGCCAATGTTCCCTTTGGTAAATGGCTGCGCTTTGTCGCGCCAGTGATCGCTGTGTGGTTCGTCATCTGCGTCGTGATGCTGCTGATTGGCGTAGCGATTAAGTGGGGACCGTTCTGATAGCGTTAAGGTAATCAGCAAACAGGCCCGCCAGGCATTAGCCTGCGGGCTTAATTTCATATTGATACGGCTAAAATGGATAACATATAGCTTTCCTTATCCGCACAAAAAATCATCTTTCCGCACCTGTTTCTCTGTTGATCGTTCAGTTCATCACTCTCTGACTCATTTCAAGCTTTTCGCCTTGCTTGCTATTCGTATTTCTCTCGAAACGCGCCGTGGTGCTTCCTTCTCTACGCAATTCATGCGCAGAGAATGTAGGTTGCACAGCGGAAAGTTTGCGCAGGCGCAATGTTACGATTAGTATTCAAAATCAATCAGTTAAAATGACATCAAGCGGATGTGGTTGAGACGTTTTTACAGTCTGCACACTTTTTCATAAGACCTTGCCAGCGCGTTGGCATGATTTAACGATTAAGGAAGGATATGCCTTGCGTTGTGATGAAGAGCAAACCCGTTCTGTCCAGTATTTCAATGCTGCTGGCTGGCTACATCAGCACGGCGCAGGCCGACACCGTCTGGCTGAACAATGGGGATCGTTTAACGGGCACGGTGCGCTATCTGAGCGACGGCAAACTCGGACTTGAAACGACCTACGCAGGCACGATTACGGTTAACTGGAATGATGTCAGCACGCTGGCTAGCGGCAATCCTTTTTTAGTCGAAAATAAGCGAACGGGCGAAAATTATCAGGTCAGGTTATCTTCCTCCGATCCCGGCTATGTGTGGGTTGAAAGAAGTGAGCGAGAAGAAAAAGTGTCGGTGAAGCGCATCGATGAATTCATGAAAGCCAAGGTAAGAACCGATGCGCTCTCCTGGACCGGAAACATTGACGCCGGCGTTAACTTGAAAAAAGCGTCTACCCATAATGATGACTATAACTTTTCTGTTAACTCTAAGGTTTCGCAGGGCAAGTGGCGACACAATATGGGCGCGACCTACAATCGTGAAAAAGAAAATACAACGGTTAACACCCATAATTACAGCCTGCGCTATGCCTTTGATTACATTATGCGCGAGCAGTATTTCTGGCAAAGTCGAATGACCTATAAGCGGGATTGGGTTGAAGATTTAGCGCGACAGTCTTTGATTGGTACCGGGCCAGGTTATCAGTTGTGGGATACTGAGTTGAGCCGATTTTCATTGTCATTCCTGGCGGGGGGGTTTGGTTATGGCTACAGCGACGGTAGTAATGATGAACATTTGGGAGCGTCGGTTCGGTGGGATTATGAGCGCTCTCTTCTGGGGAAATCACTGACGCTCTATAGCAACGGCGACGTCGGCCATTCACTTGATGAAGACGAGATATTTACGCTTGATGCTGAAGTCGGCCTACGTTACACCTTAACGTCATGGTCTTCTCTGCATATTGGCTATCACCACAATCTTGTCAGCGGAACGCGAGATACGTTGAATGAAAGGATCTTTTCAACCGGCTTGGGGATTAAATGGTAGGCCGCGCGCGTGCTTGTCGTGAGTGCGAAGAATAGCAAGATGCTGGCGAGTGAAGCCATGAATCCAGTGCCGATCCTGTAAAGTTGCATTGTTGTTCTGATTAAACACCCCATCTCTTGCCTCAGATGGATTCCAGTAATCGCGAATTATCGGGCCATATTTTCCCGGGAAATAGCTGAAGCCGGATACTAAACAGATAAAACAGCGGCATGAAGACGGCTTCGTCGTTCTCAGCGTGGAATTCCAGATGGATGAGGAGATAGTCCAACTCATCCAGTAGATCCTGATGTGGCGTGGTCTGCAATACCTTCATTTTCCGGGTCAGGTACAAACTGATCTCATGAAACATTTGAGCGCTGTCTAACTGATACTGAAGCAATATCTCTCGATGTCGGGCGTAATAGTCGTAGCAGCTGACGCCTAACCACACTTCCTTAATCAGATTACCTGACGATACCAATTTAGGATGGGGATCGAGGCGTAAACGCGGAAGAATGAAATTCACTTTGTCCAAGGTGCCGGCAATAAAATGGTGACGTGCGAGAAGTGAAGACCCATTTCGTTCTGTTTCTTTAACAAATCTCAGCAGGTCACGCAGGCCTGTGTGCAATGCACGTAGCGCACTCCATGAGGGGCGTTTGTTACGGATAAGTGCCGTGATGACAACTGTAAACAGCAGGCCGACCATGGAAGAGATCGCTGTGTTAATAACAGCAACGACATCCGGGGCAAAATGATGACTCATTCCAATAAAACCTGGAATTTGAGTGGCTGCACTGAGCCCCATCATATTTGACGAGGGCCGGGCGATCGCCAGTCCAAGCGCGAAAAGGCCAGGCGTCAGGCAAAGATACAGCGCCTCTAAGGTCACGGTCTGAGGGATAAGAAGCGCAATATATAAAATGCTGATCGCTAAGGCGATAAGCACACCCCGAACAAACTGTTTCATGGAATTAACGGGCGTATCTGCAGTTGCAAAAAAAGATGAAAGGATCGCCGCCATCATCGGGGCTGTTGCACCGCTGGCCCAGCCGGTAGCCATCCAAAACAGACAGGCTCCAAATGTGGCAAGAAAAGCGGTGGTTGCCGACAGCATTAACATGCCTTGATCAATATGGCGGTGAGTCTGTGCAGTGCGGCCTGCGGGAACGCTTTCGGAAAGATTACTTACTCGCGCGCTGATGCTGTGGTAAGCCCCGGCAATACGCACAAAATCGGCCAGACGTTCCAGAAGCCCCGTCAAGAGTAGGCACTCCTCGGTAGAGAATGCACCCCTTCGCCAGTTGTCTTTAAGTTGTGTTTGGGCGATAGCAAATGTGTCTTCGACGACGGCAACAGAATGGGCATTATTACTGTCATTTAGCCAGAGTAAAAATTGTTTTAATGCCCGCGCAGCGGGTTCAGGAACAGCGGCATTCAGAAGCGATAACCGCTGCAGTCGCACTTCAATGGCCGTTAGCGTTGGAATGAGGTAAGAGAGATGCTGATACTGCACATTGATCAAGCGTGTGACTTTGCGCGCTGCCTCGCCCTCATAAACGCAGTGAGTGATTAGCGTTTCTACCTGCTGGGGAAGCGCTGCCATGCGGATAAGAATCTCTTCCCGCTCGGTTGATCTGTTGCTATGCATCTCTGTCAGGAGATCTCTGCACAGCTGACTACCACTCTGGTACCAGCCACTGACACTTTGTGTCAGTAGGCTCTTCATTGAAACCGGAAAGATCAGACGGTGGACTAAACTACTGCACACGATCCCTAAAGTAATTTCTTCAATACGAGAAATTACCGTTTCGCTGATTGTTAAGGGATGAGTAACGCCTGGAAATCCCATAATAGCTGCGCTGTAGCCTGCCAACATGAACACATAACTTTTTGGTGTACGATCATGTAAAGATAAATAGAGGCAAAAGCTCACCCAAAGTGAGACACACAGGCTGAAAAGCAGTGGCGTTTGCACCGTAAGCGGGTAGATCAAAAAGATAAATATACCGCCAAGCAATGTCCCCAGCAGGCGAAATACTGATTTAGATAGGGTTGAAGCAGCATAGAGTTGTGAGGATACATAGACTGTAGTCAGTGCCCAGGCTGGTTTGTCTAAATTAAGTTCAAGGGCAATGTAAAGTGCGATGAAAGCGGCCAGGCAAGTTTTAACGGAAAAAAGCACTGCGTTTTTAGAAAACCACTGCATTTTAAAAATGATACCGGTAACAAACTGAGTTACACCTATGGTGCCAGAACGGTTGCAATGCGCCTGAGGATTAATAATTCAGAATGTTTCATAATTAAAATAGTTATTCCCGCACAGTGATTGAACCCATCGGTAATTATCCACGCTTTCTGAATACATTTTAAAGCGGTAACTGCAAACAGGTTTACGCGTCTGCAAGATGAATATCTAAATCATCGTGACCAGTTAGGTTCACAAATCGTTGAGCTATGTGTAAGTAATAAATGATATTTTTATTATTTTTGGATATGCGCACTGCATTATCTAAACAGTAATCTACAGGAAAAGGTCTATTCGCACTCAATAAACCTCTCTATAAAACACGCGTTCACTACGTTAACGCATTTCCCTGAGTACTATGAGACAAAAACTGGATAAGGAATTGCATTAACACTGTAAACATGACGGATTGTGGTAAAGCCATCATTGCTTTGCTGAGCATGGCAATACCATAAAAATTTTCGTACAGCTTCAGGTGTCATCCGCCAGCACTGATGCTCAATTCAGCGACTAAACCCAAAAAAGGTAAAAATGGCAATGGGCATCAACCCCGGTTTTTAATCTCTCTCGTTGCCATGCTGAGCGAATCTTTTAACCGGCACTTTCACAAAGGATTACGCGATTGTGGCCCAGGTTTTTTAATGATCATCACGCATCTCACAAAAAACTTTCCTGAGCCGCGTTGAATAACGCTTTTTTTCAGGGGATTAAACAGTCGACAGACGTCTGTAAGCACGGGTGGCCTGCTCATTTATGCTGAAAGGACGATGTTTTGTTTAAGCCAGGCCACAACCTTCGCAATGTTCTGGCTGGGTGAACCTGCTTCGTGTGGCACATCAGTCCAGATTGGCTTTACGCATCGGCATTCTGTCAATGGTGGAGAGCAAATCCTCTGAACTTATCGGTTTTGTTTCCCGTATTTTCATACCGCCATCTTTGCCAATAAGCACAACTTCAAACCCGGCGGGTTTTAGTTGAGCGCGTAGGTGTCCTTTTGAGGCAGGGGAAGTATCGCTCAGTACGATAATATCGCGATCGGCTAGCTCAGCCTTGCTCTTTTCCAGCATCGCCATTTGGTGAACATAATTCAGATCTGTCTCCGAAGGGGCAAAGATCACAACGGGCCGATAATGCCACTGATACTGATTCAGACTGGTGGTTTCAGGCATTAAAGTACGAAACAGAGTGATGTCAGCCGCCTGAGAAGCCGTGCACAACAGCAGAAATAATGTGGCCATGAGTTGGCATGAAGTCCGAAGAATGCCACGCCGGAAGTGACGATAAGGGTGGGAAGGGGCCGATAAGAATAATTTGATGCGCCGCATTGCGTTTCTCTCCCAGCCTGAACAAGCCGTTTATTAAGATGACGAAGCGTCATGATTTTAAATGAACGGTGCTGTAACAAGGCTAGTGGAATTTTAATGGCCTGGCCGCATATTTACGAATCGGGCCAGTTGAGGTGGAAGGACAAACTATTACCAACTCTCCCGTTCTTATTTCATGTTATTAAGAACGGGAGAATGTCTGTTTACCCTTTCCCCGAGATGAATAAACCAGGTGTTGTTCAGGGACGACCGGCATCAACCCTAGCCTGCCACTGCTGAACGCTGGGTCTTGCCAACATCCTGGCGTGGCAGTCACATAATACGACGCACTCTGCCGGGACGGGAAATTTCACTAACGTCGAAAAATCATGCCGCCGATGACGGCAATGTCAGCCACTGAGAACTAGTCACCGGCAACGCTAGAATGCGGATGAGCGCCATTGGCGTTGCTTGTTGTTGCCGGTACGTACCGCCAGAGAATGCGCTGCCCGTTGTGAACGCGCCATGACTTCTCTCTGATCAAGATGCGTGAATTCTCCGTCTCGCAATAGCCATTTACCATCAACAAAGACATCACTGACTTCATGCCCCAGAGCAGAATAAACAAGAGATGAGACCGGATGATGGATGGGTGTCATTGCCGGATGACGCGTATCGACAATGACAACATCAGCACGCTTGCCAGGTTCAAGTGAGCCGACAAGATGATCAAGACCAATTGCACGCGCCCCATCAATGGTTGCCATTTCCAGCACCTTTTCAGCGGTCATGATGGTGGGATCGCGATGGACTCCTTTTTGCATCAAAGCGGCGACTTTCATGGCCTGAAACAGGCTGTGATTATTGCTGCTGGCAGGACCATCTGAACCTAAACCCACGGTTAAACCCGCCGCCAGCATTTCCGGGATGGGCGGCACGCCAGATGCGAGATAAAGGTTGCTGCAAGGATTGTGTGAAACGCGAGTGTCATGATGTTTTAAGGCGCGGATATCGCGGGAGCTGCACTGCACACAATGAACCGCCAGCACATCGGAACCAAGAAAACCAATTTCGCTGAGAAATTCAGTATCTGTTGCCTGAAAGCGCAGCTTTGCCTGTTCGATTTCGAAGTCAGTTTCGGCCACATGGGTGGTGATCATAACGCCTGTTTCATCTGCCAGCTTGCGCGTCCCTCTCAGCACCTTTTCATCCAGTGCCCAAATCATACTGGGCGCAATACCGACTTTTACGCGCCCATCAGGGCGATGGTATTTGTGGATCACTGCCCGGGCATCTGCCAACGCCTGTTCCGGCGTTTCAATCAATTCTGTCGGGATGCCATGTTCAGCACCGCTGGTGAGGAAACCTCGGCAAACGTGTCCACGTATTCCACTGATTTCAAATGCTTCAATGACTTTCGCCGTCAGGCCCGGTTTGGGATGCGCGTACATAAAATCAACCAGTGATGTCACGCCGGAGCGCAGCGATTCAATGCAACCATGCAGCGCAGCAGCGAAAACGTCCTCTTCAGTGAGCGCAACAGCACTCGGACCCGTCATGCAGGTAAACCACTTTTTGAGCACCATATCATCACCCAATCCCTTCAACAGGGTTTGAAACAGATGCGTATGGGTATTGACCATGCCTGGCATGATAATGCGTTCACGGCAATCAACGGTCTCTGCTTCTGGATAGGCTTTTGCCAGCGCTGTCCGTGTTCCAATCGCACTGATCCTGTCATCTTCAATCACCAGACTGGCTTGTTCTAAGATTTCACGCTGCGGGTTCATGGTGATGATCCAGCCATCAGCAAGCAAGTAGCTCATTAATCTGCCTTAAGTTGGTGAAGGATTTCAGTGGAGTTGACCACGAAGCCAAAGCACTGCTGCACGTTGTAAAGCGTTGCATCACGGCAATAGTCCGGGGAGGTGGTGGCGCTGCAATCTTCTAGCAGCAGACAGTCATAACCGCGGAAATTGGCGTCCTGTAACGTACAGAGCACGCACTGATCGACATTGACGCCAGCGAACAGCAGCGTAGTGACATCCAGATTACGCAAGATGCTATCGAGTTCGGTATCCTGAAAGCCGGACATGCGGTACTTGTTTACGTGAATATCATCTTCACTGGGCTTCAGTTCATCAACCACTGCCGCTGCCCAACTGCCCGCTTCCAATACAGGTGCACCAGAAATCGGAAGCGGATCGCCCAGCCCAATGCCGTCGCCTTGTGGGTTGTAGACGTGAAGCAGGGCGGGGCTCAGATTCAATTTGTCCGGCCGGTTGCCCCAGTTAAGCCAAATGATCGGGACATCAGCCTCTCTTAACGTCGGAAGTAACTGTTGCAGCGGCGAAATCGGCGCGCGGGCGGGATTGATATCAACGCCCAGGTTGCCCAGCCAGCCATCGGGATGACAAAAATCATTCTGCATATCCACCACCACCAGTGCGCTGCGGTTTAGATCGATAATCACAGAACGATTACGCGTCTCAAGCGTAGCGGATCGCGATTGTCTTGTGGGCCGAAGCGTATCGACCACCTCCGGCGAGACCCGCCACTGGTTTTGTTGGGTGCTGCCTAATACATACGCTGGCATATTACTCTCCCGACAACATGGATAAATCTTCTGCATCCAGCGTGACTGACTCACCGCTTCGGATGAGCTCTGAAAATCCTTCATTGGGTGTCATCACCGTTAGCGTATACAGTTTTCCTGTACCCGTGTTGCGAATGGCGTGATCGTTGCCTGGGTGAAGCAACAGCGAGTCGCCTTTTTTGATCGTTACCTCCTCATCGTTACAGCGGGCAATCCCTTCACCGTGCAGCACATAAAAAAATTCGTGGGCAGTTGCATGTTCGTTTGGGGGTGTCGCGCCACCAACATTAAAAATCTCGACGACAAAAATATTCTCAATATCGTCCAGGGGTTTATCAAACAGGATGGCAAAATAATTACTGCTGTCAGCACTGATACGGAATGCCTGAACATCTGCGATATTATTAAAACGAAATTTTTTCATGTTTTATTCCTTACGATATGGCTGGGTTAACGCGCTGGGTTGTAGCGTGCGGCCTACCACGCCAGACATGGCCAAAATGGTCAGCAAATAGGGCAGGGCGAGCAGAAGTTGGGGTGGCAGCGTGTTTTCAAACAGTTGTAGTGATAACTGCAGTGCATCTGCTGCCCCGAAGATAAATGCAGCCACCATCGCCTTGAGTGGACTCCAGCGGCCAAATATCACAATGGCCAGCGCGATAAAACCTTGCCCGCTAACGATGTTGTCGCGAAACAAACCAATTTGTGCGGTAACCAGATAGCCGCCCGCCAGTCCGGCACCCACGCAGGAAAACAGCACACCCCACGTGCGGATTTTCAACACATTGAGACCCGCAGCGTGCGCAGCACGAGGATTTTCTCCCACGGCCCGTAAAGAGAGGCCAAAGCGGGTATGGAACAGGCCATAGTGCGCCACTACCGCCAGTATCAACGTCAGATAAAGCGGCAGCGGCTGCTGAAATAAGATCGGGCCGATAAACGGCAATGACGAAAGTAGCGGTATATGCCAGGGTTCGAGCATCGGAATCGTCGGCGATGAGGCCGTACCCATAACCAGCGCGTAGATCCAAGTCGCGAGACCCGCAGCAAAAATATTGAAGACTATGCCAACTACAATCTGACTGGCATGGGCGCGTAAATAGAGGGCGGCAAGCACGCAACCGACGATGAGTCCGCCTACGCCGCCTGCGATAAACCCGAGTGCGGTCGAGCCGCTGGCGACAGCCGTCATATAGCTGGTCAATGCGCCCATTAAAATGGTGCCTTCAATACCAATGTTTAATACGCCAGACCGTTCGGCATAGATTTCTCCCAGTGCGGCCAGCAGCACTGGCCCAGCAAGGCGAATTGCCGCAGCCAGCCAACTGATAAAAAATGCCGTATCAAGGTTTGCCAATGCGCTCATGATTTATCCTCCGCGAGCTGACAACGTCGCTTATTCAGGCCGGGTATGCGCAATCGGTAATAGCGCAACATATCGCCTGCCAAAATCAGTAACACCACCAGACTTTGCAGGATCAGTACCACCGAGGTGGGTAACCCGGTTTGCCGCTGCATTGCGCTACCGCCAACTTCGAGACCGCCATAAAGAATGGCTGTGGGGATCACCAACAAGGGATTTAGTCGTGCTAACAGAGCCACAACGACGCCAATAAATCCGACCCCGCCAGAGATGCCTTCCATTAATCGGTGTTGAACGCCGAGTACGGCGCAAAGACCGGCCAATGCCGCCAGGCCACCGCCAAGGAAAATGGCACCCATTTGACGACGATTTACATCAATGCCGCCATATCGGGCTGCGCGAAGATTAAGGCCAGCCACTTTTATCTCATAACCGGCAGGCGTCGCGCGCAAGAGCCAAAACACAAACAGCGTGGCGACCAGCGCAATAGCAATGCCCCAGTGGGCGCGCATACCGCTCATCACGAAGGGCAGCCAGCTCTCCACCGGCAGGCGTGGGGTCTGTGGCAAATCTCCTGGCGCGCGCATTGGCCCAGAGACCAGATACTGCACAATAAATACCGCCACATAATTGGCCATCAGTGAGATCAGTACATCATTTCCGCCAAAGCGTACGCGCAAGGCGCCCACCCAACCGGCCCAGATTGCGCCGGCCAGAAAGGCGGCGAGCAACACCAGTGGCCAGTAGAGCAATGGGGGAATAGACCAGGGAAAGCCCTGTGGCGTGCCCGCTAATGCAATCCAACTTGCAGCAGTGGCGCCCACAAGAAAGCAGCCTTCAAATCCGATATAACCCAGACCTGCACGCCAAACCACAATGGTGGCCAAGGCGATCAGTATGAGCGGTGTGGCTTGCACCGTGCTGAGGCCAATGCTGCGTAGTGAGCCAAATGCCTCATCAAACAGAAAGCTATAGGCCGCCAGCGGGTTGCCGCCGAAGGGGATAAACAGCAGCCCGGCAATGACAAAAGCGGCAAAAATGCCGCAAAAGCTGGACAGCATGACTGCGGAGGTTGATTCAGCCGGGGCGAGACGACGCTCAAGCAGCTTCTTCATCATTGCCCTCTTTATTAGCCAGATGCGCGCCCGCCATCAGCGCGCCGATTTGTTCTGGTGTGGCGTCTGCGGCATTGAGTACACCCGCGATCTGGCCGTTGTACATCACGGCAATGCGGTCGGAAAGATTCATGATCTCTTCCAGCTCCGCTGAAATCATTAAAATGGCGCAGCCCCGATCACGTGCTGCAATCAGCCCTTGCCATACGCTTTCAATCGCCCCGACATCCAGCCCGCGAGTCGGCTGTTCAACCACCAGCAAACAGGGCTCACTCGCCACTTCTCGACCCAAGATCAGCTTCTGCAAATTGCCGCCGGATAATTTACCGGCCTCAAAATCGACGTCTGGTGTGCGTACCGCAAAACGCGCAATGATGTCGCGCGCATGTTGACTCATCCGTTGTCGATCCAGCAGCCAACCTCCCGCACGCGTGAAGCTGCGATGAGTGCCAAGCATGGCATTATCAGTGATAGAGAGCTCAGTCACTGAGCCGACACCCCGACGATCGGCCGGTATAAAACCCATTCCTTTATTGCGGCGTTCAGCGGGCGATGCATCACTGATATCTTCGCCGTTTAAACGAATATGGCCGGCTTCGATTTCTCGTAGATTAAGCAGCGCTTCGGCCAGTTCTGACTGTCCATTTCCGTCTACGCCAGCAACACCGAGAATTTCACCCGCTGCTACGGTCAGTGAAACGCGCCAGATTTTTTGTTGGCCGCTCGCATCACGCACGGCGATATTGTCAACATGCAGCACAGTGTTGCCCGGCTTGCACGGTTGCTTCTCTACTCGAAGCACTACATCGCGGCCCACCATTCGGCGAGCCAGATCGCGTTCCGAGGTCTCTTCTATGGCTACGGAATCGACCATCTTTCCGCCCCGCATTACAGAGACGTGATCGGCGATTGCCATGATTTCATAGAGTTTATGGGTAACAATAACCACTGAGCGGCCCTCTGCGCACAGCGAGTGCAGCGTTGAAAACAGGCCCGCTTTTTCTTGTGGTGTCAGTACTGCGGTGGGTTCATCCAGGATCAACACTTGCGCGTTGCGATAGAGCAGTTTAAGAATTTCAACACGCTGCTGTACGCCGATAGGAAGGTGTTGCACTTTTGCCCAAGGATCTATTGCCAGCCCATGCTTATCCGACAACGCCTGCAAACGTTCTGCCGCCGCTTTCAAATTAAGTACGCCGCTGGTGTTTTCCTTCAGGCCCAGCACGACGTTCTCAACAACCGACATGGGTTGCACCAGCATAAATTCCTGATGCACCATACCGATACCACAGGCTATGGCGTCGCTGGGATCGCGGAAACTTACTGCTTTGCCATCCACCACTATCTCACCTTCATCTGGCTGATAAAGTCCGTACAGGATCTGCATTAAAGTGCTTTTTCCGGCGCCGTTCTCTCCCAACAGCGCATGGATTTCACCTTGCTTGATGCTGAGCGAAACATCGTCATTGGCGGTGACACGGGCAAAGCGTTTAGTAATGTGGTTAAGCGCGATCCGTATAGTAGCCGTTGCTGTCATGACACTATCCGCCTGTTAAACCGTTGGCTTAAGCGCGCCGCTGTCCAGTTGTTGCCAGATCTGCTCGAACGTAGCCCAAGCACTGGCACTCACCAGTTTTTCGTTGTACTGCTTACTGCCATTGACGACCGACCAGGCTTTACCCACGCTTGGGCTCCACTCTTCACCGCCATCAAAATGCTTGCTCGCAACGGACTCACCGACCTGCTCAACCATCCAGTCGAGGTTTTGGCGGAAACTGCATGCCACGAAGTCCGGGGCGACATCTTTCTGATCAACGTAGCATCCCATAGCTTTAACTTTTCCTGCGGCTGCACCCTGCATCGCACCAAGGCCGGTCACGTCAGCGGCATGCCAGATAACATCTGCGCCGTTACCGATCATGGTAGTAGCCGCTTCACGTCCCTTGGCAGCATTGTCGTAATCGCCCGTGACTACGCCCATGCCACGAATACCGGGGCGGGTTTTCTCAGCAGCCTGAATAAAGGCGCGCATCATGGCTTGTTGAGTTGGATTATCGCCACCGCCGACAAAGCCAACAGCTTTGCCGTTATCTGAAATCAGGGCGGCCAGCGCACCCGCGGCGTAAGCGCCCTGGATATAGGCGAGGTTGACATACTCAACGTTGGTCGGCGTCTTTTCGGCGGGTTTAAAGGTGGATGCAAAGAAGTAGGTATCGGGATATTCGGGGGCGATTTCTGCAAACGCCGAACCGTATTCAAAGCTGTGCCCGATAATCAAGCTATAGCCATCGTCGGCATAGCCGCGGATCACTTGTTCCATTTGCGCTTGTGGCACACTTTCGCTGTAAGCCACGCTGAAACCACTGTTTTTGAGATTTTGAAGGCCGGCATAAGCCAGTGAACTCCAACCGCCATCGGCTACCGAGCCGGGCAACAGAAGCGCAATTTTTACGTTGTTGTTCGCTGCTAAAGCTTTGCGTGACAGAAGGGGAGCCATTGCTGGCAGCAATAGCGCACCAGCCACTAATTTTGCAAAATGTCTGCGGGATACGTCTGCCATCATTTCTCTCCGAATGTAGTTAATGATGTATTAATGACCCGGAGTTCATTATCTTAAAAGCATCATTTTTCGTCCTTACTGATGCCTAAAAGGCAACGCAGGAAAATTATGCTTCAGCATCGTCTTTTTGTTTATCTTGATCAGGTTGCACGCAGTGGTTCCATCCGCAAAGCAGCAGAACGTCTGCATATCTCAGCTTCCGCTATTAACCGGCAACTCCTCGCGTTAGAGGAAGAACTGGGCACACCGCTGTTCCAGCGTCTGCCGCGAAAAATGGTCCTGACTGCGGCTGGCGAAGCGCTGATTTATCATGTGCGTCTGAGTTTTAAAGAGATTGAATGGGCGCAAATGAAAATTGAGGAGCTGAAAGGGTTGCGTCGAGGGGAAGTGACCATTGCGATGATGAGCGGGCTGGCGGCGAATTTGATCCCGCGTACAGCCTCTGAATTTCGGCGAGCAAATCCACGCGTCAAACTTAATCTGCAGCAATTAACGACGGGTGAAAATATCACAAACGCTGTGGCGAGCGGCGAGGCAGATTTGGGTATTGGATTTGATTTTGATCTGCAACCAGTACATCGCAACATTGCCAGTGTCGCTGTGCGGCTTGGTGCGGTAGTGGGTGTAGGCCATCCATTGGCAGATAAACCCAGCTTGCGTTTGAGTGATTGCTTACCCTATCCGATTGTTATAGCCGATAAATCAATGGTTATCCGGCCTTATCTCGATGAGGTTTTTGCCCGTGCTTCGGTGAATCTCCAACCAGTGATTGAAACGAATTCGATTGAATTGATGCGTCAGTCGGCCATCATGGATCAAACCCTGACTTTCCTGACGCCCATAGATATTGAGTTTGACCAGCGTAGCGGCAGGTTAATCTACATTCCTGTTAGAGAACTTTCGCAGCAAACGCAAACACTGATGCTGATAGGTCACGATCGCGGGACCAGTGCCATTGGTAGCGTTTTTGCCGAAACGATTAAAAGTATGATGTCGGAATTATGCTGAAGCAGGCCCATATGGGCCTGCTCTGAACTATTCCTGACGGCTTGAAAATGCCGTAGTAGAACGCAGCATCTTCATTTCACATTCATGCACTTCTTTAATCAACGTCAATAAAGCCTGAGCTGCGCGATCGGTGGCAACTTTACCGCGTTCCGCATCTGCTGCAGAAGCGTTACCTGTGGCACCAGAAAGATGCAGATCCTGCGCCATCCAGCCAAAACCCACACCGCCTTCGGGTGTTAAAATGCCGCCTTTGGCTTCAAGGGCAACGGAGGCAGAAACAAAGTTATCAGCATGATCCATTTGCACTAACTCAGGATGCAGATGCAGCATCATGCTTGTTTCAGACTCACCACCATGGATGCCATGCTGCATTTCGTGGGCGCTGTAGAGATCAGAGGCATCAATGGTATGAAACCAGCTCGCACTGACGGCCAACATGCCTAACTCTATGCGCAACTGACGGCAAACTATCTCCATCAACTGCGGTTGGCCACCGTGTGAATTCCAGAAAATAATCTTACGAATACCCGCTCGCCAGGCACATTTCGCCATCTCAAACCACACTTTACCCAGTACTTCATAAGGCAGAGAAAGCGTTCCTGGATAGGCGATATGCTCATCTGATTTGCCAACCGGTACGGCTGGCATAAACAAGACGGGCAAGTCTGATGGCAACAGCTCAACTGCACGATTAACAATGCCTGCATTGATGGCCGCATCCACCCTGACCGGTAAATGGGGCCCATGCTGCTCTACTGCGCCGACAGGCAATACCGCCACGATATTAGCCATATCCAGTTCACTAAATTCACGGGTGGATAAGTCCCACCACCAGGGTGAAGAAGGTTTGTTCATGTTTTCCTCCATTTTTGAATAACATAGTCTTTTCCCTGTTCATTGGAAGAAACATAATTCGTCCTGCCTGTTGCCTTTTAGGCATCATTGAATAGGCAATTTAGTGAGGGAATATCGTTGGGACAACTGACGTTGCTTTAGATGGATACAGCAGGAAAAGCGTACTTTGGACGGTTTACTTCGATAATTGCGTTTACCTATCGAAATGGTTGTTTACGCCTGAAAAATGGAAGAGTCATGGAGGGGGGCCGCTTGGAAAACGGAAAATATCTTATGCAAGCCTGTTTTCTGTACAGACTACTCTCCACTGAGC
This sequence comes from Pantoea sp. MQR6, assembly GCF_022761075.1. Taxonomy (NCBI): domain Bacteria; kingdom Pseudomonadati; phylum Pseudomonadota; class Gammaproteobacteria; order Enterobacterales; family Erwiniaceae; genus Pantoea; species Pantoea sp. MQR6. Next base: position 64,949 of record NZ_JAKYXB010000005.1, on the reverse strand, counting down.
GTAATGCGCGGTATTTACCCTGTCCCAGTTTGAGGTTTGTTCGCCAGACGTAATCCCCGCTCAGGTTGATAATACCGGGATAAGCACTAGTGCCATTGCACATGAAGTTAATACTACCCGGCAAACCATACTCAGGGTAAAAGCAGGGCAGCAATAATCCTGCATACAGAAACGGCTTCAGACGCTACCGACTTTGACCGTCCGCTTTGGGCCAAAAGCGGAGATTGCCGTCCCTGGCCATTAAATGAATAATTCGTTAATCGCTGACATTTTATTGAGAAAAGCCGAGGGGCCTATTACCGGTTTTGGTTATTAAGGGAGAATCCACGTTTCGCTACTAATCTGACTCACCACCCATCTGTTGTCGCTTTAGCGGTAAAAAAGACCTGGCGGCTTCTGGCGAGTCGCAATCACTTCATACGACTAAAAATGTCAGCTCTCAAACCGCGTATTCTGCTTTCTCATTTGGAAATCAAAGCTCATCAATCCAGGCCGTCACGGCTTTGTTCACGTCCTCACTGCGATCCTGCATAATCCAGTGACCCGTCTGCGTCCAGTAGTCTGTTTTTGACTTTGGGTTTGCAAACCATGTCCGCATATTCCCTGCCTGAGTGGCATCGCGACAAAGGTGATAAACAGGAATCGTTAAGCTACGACAAAAATTCTCACTCGCTTTGCCAATACCCACTTGTCCCGCACCCAGAAACAGTGGACCGAATGATTCCCGTATCACATGCAGCGGCACACCCTGAAGACGTCTTGCATGCCAGCGCTTAAACGCTGGCGGGGTACTTTTATCGTAAAAAAGTTCAAATAACGCCGGACCGGTCAAATAGGGATCGCCGTTTTGCAGGTCATCAACCGCTTTCTGAAAAAGCGCCGCCTGTGTATCCGGGAATCCCATCGAACCATCTATAGAGACAACAGCACTCACTAAGTCAGGTCTTTTCGCTGCAAGACGAGCTGCAATCTGGCCACCCATGGAATGGCCAATAAGAATAAATTTTTGGCCAGGATAGTGTGTCAAAATCAGTGCTTCAATATCGGCAACATAGTCAGCAGGAGCATAATGTCCTGATGGCATAACCTGCGATCGTCCATGCCCGCGTAAATCAACAGCCACCGTACGGTATTTGCTTTCAAGCTCGGGTAATTGCCAGCTCCAGTCATGCGAATCACACGTCCAGCCATGTAAAACCATTATGTTTTTGCCTTCCCCTTTTTCCGTATAAAAAAGTTTGGCCGTCGACGAATCCTTTGGCGCAAAATGTGCCGGACTTGCTTTCACTGTCGCCGAAATAACGGTGGCGCTGGCGAAGGCCAGCAGGTTACGTCGGGACAGAGAGAACTTTTCTTCTTTCATAATGGGTCCTTAGTACTCGCTAAATATTTGTCCTGCCGTTTTATTTAGCAGAAGATGCGGTTGGGAGTGAGATATTTATACCAACGTCAGTAGCATGGTATATAACATTCAATTAAGGTCAATTACGCACTTTTAAGCGAGTAGATATACTGAAGGATACCTATATGACAAACATTGTTGATCCCGTTTTTTTTGCGGACTGTGCCGCGCGTGTCTTTTTCGATCAGGTAGCAAACAAATGGAGTGTAATGATACTGACTTTACTCAATGAAAATACAATGCGTTTTAATGAAATGAAGCGCAGCATGGAAGGGATAACACACAAAGCACTCACCCAGGCGTTGCGTAAAATGGAACGTAACGGGTTGATTAACCGTACGGTTTTGCCCACTTCTCCGGTTGCAGTAGAATACGCCATCACCGAACTTGGCCGCTCTTTGCAAAAACCTTTTAGCGCCATGTATGATTGGGCGATTAATCATCTTGAACTTATTGAAAAAGCACAGGAAGCGTATGATGCCAGCGCTTCTGTGATTAATGAAAATAGTCGTTTGCAGAAATAAAATGAGGGCTTTGCATGAACCTGACTTAACACCCGTCAAATAATTAAAATAAAAGACTTTGAATGTTGAGTCATTATTTGGCACGTGCGTGGTATTAAGTGAAGCCACTTTTACACGCCCTTATTAAAATAACCCTCTCATTCTGTTTCTATTATTTAGATAACGGCTGTTGACATGTGGGATTTAAAGATCCTTTTAAAAAATTTATAAAATCGGATGGAGCTCCATCCGGACGAAAAAACCTTATGACATATTTAAGTATGCCCGACTGTCGCTGACATTAATGTTATGCCTTTTAGACCATTACTGGTTTTGCTGAAAGTGACTTTTAGGTTATGCCACATAACTGCTATTAAACTGATGACAATAAGAAAGTAGCGCTGTAATGCATATAAAATTTCGGCTATATCATCTTGTTGAAAGCATCCCTGATATTTAGGTTGACCTTTAAGTTAGTGACAATCGAATGATGACATTCACTCAATGTCCGCTTTGTGCCAACAGCGGACACAATCATCTCTAAGATCAAAGATTGTCATTATCTACCGCGGTTAAGGTAACAAGGCACTACGGTCGAAAATATACCAACGAGTAGTTCAATGTTATAGAAAAAATAATTAATGCAATACCTACATTTCCCAATGGTCATCCACCCATGAGGCGGGGCAATCATCGATGCGAACATCCCATTCTGCTGTTGATAATACAGATGTTAAATGCGTGATAGCATTTAGCCAATAAATAACTGACTCAACGATAGTATTTTCGTCTTGATAAGGGAGTTTAATTGCCCCTTCCAGTATGTATTCATCTGATGGCGCGCTGTAAAATGATAGTGTTTCACCTTCATCTTTGTAAGGGAAACTCTCATTAAAAACATCTACAATTGACAATAAATGTACGCTCTCCACTGCATTAATAGGTAGATTTCTTATGGCTGAATAATAAATAGATACGCTCATATATGTTCCTAAATTGCAATTATGAGTTTGGATACAACAATTCTAGATTGAAGAAAATGCAAGAAAAGTAATTAATTACTCTCCATTCTTTTATTCTATAATTTTAATTCACTGACAATATTTCTCGTAAAGATCATTGAACGACTTGATTTGCAAGCGATATTCACTCACGAAGAATTCATCGTCAAATGTGTATAAAATGGGTCGGCGTGAGTATTTTACATTCAATATCAGATGATATGGCTCAGCAGAAATAAAACGAGCACCTATTTTTCGATTAATTTCTGTTTGACCAGAAATGATTCCGAACACATAATCCTCATCCTCAAAGTGATGGGTTTTCATTTCGGAGAATGATATTGGCTTTGAAAAATCGATATCACTATCGCAAAAACCCAACATCATTTTCTTCAAATGTGAACTTGAAGGTTCTTTTGCTAAAAAACCTTTGAATAAATCACAACTGCCCGGTGAACTCGCTACCTTTTTAAGAAAACCAATCACATATGGCTTAATTTGTTCATGCTGAAAATTTTCTTGGCCATACGAAACTGGAACTATAGATGTTAGAAGCGACGCTGATAAAACCACACCTTTCATGAGCCTTCTTCCTTGAATGGACGTGCATGTTACATCGGCAAAAAAAATTCATAACTTTAATAACTTGGGATTTTAAACCACATTAGACGGATAAATCACCTTGTGATGCAATCAGTCCGTTCCTTGCTCGAAGCGGACCGTGGGCCAGCGCGAGTCCGCTTTATGCCATAAGCGAAGACGCATAACGTTGGCTCATCTGAGTTCAGTGTTACTGCATGTAAAATGCGTTGCATGCTTTCATGTCAGATAAAGTGAATGAGTATTACTATTTAGAATAAGAGCCTTAGCTCGTAATATTTCACTACTTGAACTTTGCAATCCGTGCGTATAAAGGGTATCGACAAGGAGAGTTATGACTAACAAAACGATTTATTTTATCCACCGCCCGAGCCCTACGTTAGGTCGTTCGCCTTTACATGGCGGGTATTTCCCTTACTTTCTGACTGAGAAGTTTATTAAAAGTTTGCAAAGAGAACTCGACAGGAGGGGGTTACCCTGGCAGGTGATGCCAGATGATACCGGCTCAGATATTGAAGCACTAATTGCACGTAAGGCTGCGTTGCTTGTCTGCGCTCCGGGGCTCAGGTTTCAGTTTTATCATCAGGGATTTGAGAAACCTAACATTATCTGGTTAGGTTTTATGGAGTACGTTTCTGTCGACATATCTGCGATCATCAACAGGCTTAGCGAGCTGGTATCAGCGGATACTTAGGGCAAAGTCAGGTATCCGCTTTATGTACCCAAACGTCCGCTCTTCGCTCATAAAGGGCCTTGCCCCGTGCAAATGTCTGCTTTGTGCCAGAAGCGGACATTGGTACAGTTTGATTGCCCGTGAAAGAAGAACCGTTCATGGTGGTAAAACAGCCGCATCAAGTATGCTAAAACCAGGAGAAGTGATGACTGCTCAGCAAGCACCTCGACTTGAAACAGAACGACTGATTTTAAAGTAATTTACGCTCGACGAGTTTCCAACGCTTATGGCGTGCTGGAGCACTCCTGAAATGGCTAAAATTAATGGCGGTGAGAATCCAACAGCAGAAATGGTTTGGACCCGCTTATTACGTTATATCGGGCACTGGCACGCGTTAGGGTATGGCTATTGGGCAGTGTTTGAGAAAACAACAGGTCGTTATGCTGGTTCGTTTGGTTTCCAGGATGCTCATCGTGATATCACACCTGAGTTAAAATACCCTGAAGCTGGATGGACGTTGATTCCTGAGGTTCGTGGCAAAGGTTATGCGTCTGAAGCACTGGCCGCAGTTTTACTATGGGCCGACCAGACATTTTCCTCCCCAGTGTGTTGTATCATTGACGAAGAAAATAAACGTTCAAATTATCTGGCTGAGCGTTTTGGTTTCCAGTTTCAAGATTATGTTAACTATCGCGGTAAGCAGGTACGCATGCTTATACGCCAGTAAGTAATCAAACCATAAAGGCAAATTATTAGCGGGTCATTTGAGGAATTAGCCTTTAAAGGCCTTGGTCGCTTTTCCGCTTTTGCTGAAGCCTGCCTGCGACATTCAAGTATACGCAAATGTCACAGGGTAAATTCCTCCTGAAATCTCCTTATGTCATTATCTTTATGTCATGAGTATGAATGTCATAACCCAAATGTCATCATTTAGTCCGCACTAAGGGTGCACATATGTATTGTTGGCGGCGAGGGCAGTGTATTGCATAACATTTTGCAGGTGCGGTCACTTGATTGAGCCCAGAATAAATAACGCGCTTAGCCTGGGATAATTTCCGTTTTTCAAGCGGACCCCTTATTACACGATTCAGGCGGTAGTTACGTAAAATTGGCAATGATTAAGTCAACATTATGTCTTGCTCCGTTGGCTGTTTTCATCGCACGCATAACGTTAAGGGAGTGATTTTGGGCTTGTAAATTAATCAGTCTTATCAAAGCAAAGGAAAGTAATGAAACTAGTTACATCATCCTTTAAAACGATTAATACCCTTGGCCCGCAGCCAAGGCGAGTCCAGTTCTTCAAAGAGTCTGGTTACGCGGGGAAAGTAGAGTGTAAAAAATTATTTAAATGGCTGGTGGTAGCCAAACTGATACCTTTGTCGCTTAAGATTCTCGCGGCTATGAGTCCTGAAACCGGCGCAATTTTCGCGTAGCAACGTCAAAATGCTCTGTATGAAAAAAATATGATAAAAAGCCGCCCCGTGTTTTTCCCTTCAGATACTTGCCCGTCCCGGCAGTATCAGAAAATCACACATTAAATCAGTCCAGGAAATCTCAAGACACCGGTAGATACGCTAAAAGGTTACAAATATCCCAATATGAATGCCCAGCGCTGATCTGCATGGAAGGTCAGTCCAGGCTTGTCCGCTGTTTAAGCATCCTTGCTACGTTGCTGGATAACTGACAAGCCTGTGATAACGCATATTATGCCAAGGCGGGAAGTCCCTTCAGTAGCTTATCCAGTGTTACCGGATAATCTCTCACACGAACGCCGGTGGCGTTGTAGATCGCGTTAACGATGGCCGAACTGACACCACATAAACCCAGCTCACCCACACCTTTTGCTTTCATGGGCGAGGAGATAGGGTCAGTGTCATCCAGAAAAATGACCTCCTGCTCAGGAATATCGGCATGAACGGGCACTTCATAGCCGGCCATATCGTGGTTTACAAAATAGCCCAGTCGCTTATCGACTATCAGCTCCTCCATCAGTGCCCCACCTAGGCCCATCGTCATTGCACCAATCACCTGGCTTCGTGCGGTCTTGGGATTGAGAATACGACCGGCTGCGCAAACCGCCAGCATGCGGCGAACTCTGACTTCACCCGTTGCAATATCAACCCCGACTTCAACGAAGTGCCCTGCAAACGTTGACTGCTGATACTGCTCATCGAGATCACCAAACTCAATGCTGTCCTCTACGGTAAGGGGAGCTTGAGCAGCAGCAGCAGCAAGCGGTGCACTACTGTTCCCGTCATGTACCTGACCATCACTGAAGGTGGCATTTTGGGGGTCAAACCCAAATTTGGCTGCGACAGCCTCGCGGAGTTTCACGCAGGCCGCATAAACACCTGACGTAGAGGTGTTTGCTCCCCATTGACCGCCTGAGCCTGCAGAAACCGGAAAGCTCGAATCCCCCAATCGCACAACAACCTGGTCAATGGAGACACCCATCATTTCTGCTGCCGTCTGGGCGATAATGGTGTAGCTGCCGGTGCCGATATCGGTCATGTCGGTTTCGACGGTAATGGTGCCTTTATCATCTAAATGCACACGTGCACCCGATGTCGCCACCATATTATTACGAAAGCCTGCCGCCACGCCCATTCCTACCAGCCAGCGCCCCTCTCTGACCATTGCCGGTTTAGCGTTGCGGCGGCTCCAGTTAAAATGCTCCGCTCCGGTTTTAAGGCACTCAACCAGCTGACGGCGCGAGAAAGGGCGATCGGGATTAGCGGGATCGACTTGGGTATCGTTGAGAATGCGAAACGCGATGGGATCCATGCCCACTTTTTCTGCGATTTCGTCAATCGCAATCTCCAGTGCCATCAGACCCGGTGCCTCACCCGGTGCTCGCATTGCGTTTCCTTCGGGAAGATCGAGCTTCGCCAAACGCAATCCTGTCAGGCGATTAGCGCCAGCATAAAGCAACTCTGTTTGCTGAACCGCTGTTTCTGGCGTGCCATCCGGTAGATTACCAGACCAACTTTGATGTGAGATGGCCGTAATATGACCGTCGCGATCTGTGCCGATACGAATGTGTTGAATGGTTGCCGGACGGTGGGTCGTATTATTCGGAATCATAGGTCTTGGCAGCATGACCTTAACGGGGCGATTTATCGCGCGCGCCCCCAGCGCTGCCAGTAGCGCATCGCTACGCAGAAACAGCTTGCCGCCAAATCCACCACCGATATAGGGCGAAATCACGCGTACCTTCTCTACAGGCATATTGAGTGTTTTGGCCAAATCGGTACGACACCAGTCAATCATCTGATTAGATGTCCAGACAGTAAGTTTGTCATCCTCCCAGATAGCCATAGAAGCGTGAGGTTCCATGGCCATATGACTTTGGTCAGGTGTCGTGTATTGCGCATCTAACTTGATCTCAGACGTGGCGAAAGCGCTGTCAAAATCACCGACCTTTTTATCGGTCTCGCCTTCGGGAGGCGTCGTTACGGTGGGTTTTTCATGTGCGAGATCATAGGCACCGGGCTCACGCTCGTACTGAACGTTAACCAGCGTCGCCGCTGCGCGTGCCTGTTCAAACGTCTCCGCTACCACGAGTGCAACAGCCTGGTGGTAGTGTTCAATGTTGTCGCCAGCCAGCAGTCGGGCAGCATTTCTCTCACCTTTATCCAGTGGGCCAGCATTTTCAGCAGTGACGACGGCAAGCACACCGGGTGCACGCTTCGCTGCCTGGGTATCGACAGCAGTGATTTTGCCTTTTGATATAGGGGCGCCGACAACATAACCATAAGCTGCATCGGGTGCTTCGGTATGCCATTCATAGGCATAATGCGCTAAACCGGATGTCTTCAATGGGCCATCTATACGACTTAACGGCTGACCAACCACGTTGAGCTGATCAATGGGATTATTCCCTGCGGGCTTTTCGAATTTCATCATTTATCCTCTCGCTTCCGCCAGTACCGACGCGAGCGTACGCTTCGCCAGAGTGATCTTATATTCGTTTTCAGCGGTGGGTTGCGCGCTGGCGAAGAGCCGATCGCATACCGGTTGAGCGCCATGAATAATTTCTTTATCCGCGTCCTCTAACCGCCACGGTTTATGGGCAACGCCGCCAAGCGCAACGCGGCCTGATTTATCAGGAAATATGACGGCGGCGACTGACACCAGAGCAAACGCATAAGAGGCGCGATCGCGCACTTTACGATAAATATGCGTTCCACCCAGCGGTGGGGGAAGGGTGACCGCAATAATAAGCTCCCCGGGATGCAAGACAGTTTCCAGATGAGGAGTGTTTCCCGGCGCACGATAAAAATCAGCAATGGGAATAGTGCGTTCACTCCCATCCGGGCTGACGGTTTCCACGACTGCATCCAACAGACGCATAGCGACGGCCATGTCGCTGGGATGGGTGGCGATACAATCATCGCTTGCACCTACGACAGCATGTTGACGACTGAAGCCATCAAGTGCAGCGCATCCGCTACCCGGTAATCGTTTATTGCAGGGCTGATTGGTGTCATAGAAGTAAGGACAACGGGTACGTTGAAGCAGATTACCTGCTGTTGTCGCCTGATTGCGCAACTGTCCAGAGGCGCCTGCTAACAAAGCGCGCGATAACACGCCGTAATCGCGTCGAACTCGAGAGTCTGCGGCTAAATCGGTGTTACGAACCAGCGCACCAATGCGTAGCCCACCTTCCTGAGTCGCTTCGATTTTATCCAGTTCAAGGCCGTTAACATCAATCAGATGGGATGGTGCTTCGATTTCAAGCTTCATCAGGTCGAGCAAATTGGTTCCGCCCGCAATGAATTTAGCCCCTGAATGTTGCAGCGCACTGGCAGCTGCCTCAACGGGGGTTTTTACCCGTTCATAGGTGAAAGCTTTCATGATTTTTGCCCCTCCGCAAACTCTTCAATCGCAGCAAGAATGTTGGAATAGGCACCGCAGCGGCAGATATTACCGCTCATACGCTCACGTATTTCATCGGCAGTGACTTCAGGCGTGGAAACCAGATCGTGAGTGACGTGGCTGGGAATGCCCGCTTTGATTTCTTCAAGAACCGCAACCGTTGAACAGATCTGACCGGGTGTGCAGTAGCCACACTGATAGCCGTCATGCTTGATGAACGCCGTCTGTAAAGGATGCGGCTTTCCAGGCGTGCCCAGACCTTCAATGGTGGTGATCTCAGCATCGTGCTGCATGACCGCCAGGGTGAGGCAAGCGTTGATCCGTCGCCCATTAACGATAACCGTACAGGCGCCACACTGACCGTGGTCACACCCTTTTTTCGTTCCCGTGAGTTTAAAATGTTCACGTAGTGCATCAAGCAGTGTGGTGCGGGTATCGACTTCCAGCTGTTGATGATTGCCGTTCACTTTTAGTGAGATTTTCTCTAACGAAGGCGGGGGTGTTGCTGATGATGCATTAACGCCAAAAGCAGCATCTGACGATACTGTGGCGGCGGACGCGGCCCTGAATTTTTCACCGACCGCATTGTGGTGAGGTTTTGTCTCGCGTTGGCTGCTCATGCCAAACCTCCAGTAATTAAAAAAGACAATGGACAAAAGTTGGAATAAAACGGTTTTTGAAAAATTATTGAAGGTTAAGCATAGTCGGCATCTTCAAAAGAATTATCCGTATTGTCTACATGGCTTTATGAACAGGGCTGATAACCGATATTTTGATTCATTGAAATGAGAGGCACATATTCCGGCGAACGCACTCCCCCGCGCTGCAAATGCCTTTGTGACGCGGGAGCATGGCCTGAATGAAGGTGTATTTCAGTCACTACAAGCGGCATTGTGGTGCGGGTATCGGCTGAAGGTGGAAGGCTACTGTCAGTGAGTTGTTAAAAAGGATACTTGTTAAAACTAACAAGTATCCTCAATGTGTAATAACGGGTGATAGGGTATCTACATCACTTGAGCGTTTGATATTTTAAACAACTGTTCAGCGCGTTGCAGCAGCCCTCTAAACTCACCGATTTACCCTTGCTACAGTCCGTTTTTCGCTCATTAAAAACAGCGAATTTACGATGATTGCGGTCAGGGTTCCGGCAGCCATGCCGTTACCCAGAACCATCTGTAAGGCTGAGGGTAAATTCTGATAAAGGCCAGGGACAAGGATCGGCAACATTCCCATGGCCAACCCGCTGGCTAATGCATAGGTTTTCCCCGGCATGTGCAGCGATTCACGGGAAATCATTTCGATTCCGATCACCCCAATTATGCTGAAGACAATGACAGCCGTGCCGCAAACAACCGGGCCGGGCAAGCCGGCTGCAAGGCGTACCAGAGGCGAAAACACGGCAATCAGGATCAACAGTAGGCCAGCTATCGCTGTGACGTGGCGTGATTTTACGTTGGTTGTACGCACAACGCCGATATTCTCGCCGGAAGTGATAATAAGAGAGGTTCCGAAAATCCCGCCAAGCAGCGACATGATGGCATCTCCACGAATAGTCCGTGGGATTGTTTTATGGACGTTTTGAGTAGAATTAACGATCTCAGCTGTCGCAATCGTTTGCCCGGTTGCTTCAGCCATAGAGATAACGGCATAAATAAGTAAAGGCAGCGAGGCTGAGATATTAAATACCGGCCAGCCGAACGGGAAAAACTGCGGTACGCTTAGCAGCGGGCCGTGGCTGACACCGCTAAAGTCAGTCACGCCGAGCAGGACGCCGAGCAATGTTCCCGCCAGTAGGCCAAACATCACTGAAAGCTGACGCAGAATACCGGTAAAGACAAGCGCAAAAACCAGCGTGATCAGGATAGTACCCAGCGCCAACACAATGTTGGTTGACGGTGCAAATTGAGCATTGGCTGGATGCGTAGTAATGAGCCCGCCATACAGACGTATCAAGTTAACGGAGACCAGCAGCAACATAATACCAATGATAAACGGTGGAAAATGGTGCAGGAAGCGGCGGAAAACGGGCAGGGCGATAAAGTAAAACAGCGAAGTTAATATCACTGCGCCAATTGCCGTCTGGATAGTGGTCTGCAAAGCGATCGCAATGAAAATCGCTATTGGAGCACCGCCCGGAACCATGATAAACGGCAGCCGTGCGCCGAAACTTCCGATGCCAAGGCTTTGTAAGATTGCACCCAAGCCGCACATCAGAAACGTCGCGCTCAGTACCGAGAGGGTGATCGCATCAGTGAAATGGAGTGCATTAGCAATCAGGAAAACCGCGGTGATCGGTGTGGCTGCGACAACCATTACATGCTGAATCGCCAGCAACAGCTTAGTTTGCCAGGGCAAGGCTTCATTATCCGGTGCTGCGGAATCAGGTAGCGGCATATTGCCTCCCATCAACATTTAAAATAACCGCCAGCACAAGCTGGCGGAGAAAGGTTATTTCAGCCACGGAATGGCATCTGCGCTATAGCGATGCGCGCGAAACGTGCTGTTATGCTTGCCGGGGATAACACCGTTACTGAGATGTTCCGGGTATTCATTGAAATGCGGGATGATGTATTCCCACACCGTTTCACCCTGCGGCGTCACTTCAAACAGGCGGCCAAATGCTGACTCACAGATAAACGTATTGCCATTCGCCAGTCGCTGCGCGCTTCCCATATAGGGTGAGAAAAAAGCGGGCGGAAAAATGTCGCGATACTGCCATGTGATGGCTTTAGTCTGGGGATCAAACTCCAGTATCGTCGAGTGCGGTGAGGTCACTCCGGGGCGCAGATTGCCGTTATCAAAAACCAGAATCGAGCCATTCTCCATCTCAACCGGGGTATGCTGTTGAGCGACAACGTCCGGGCCGGCGTGCCAGACAACCTTACCGCTCTCTTTCGCCACCGCAATGACGCCAGAGGTGGTGCGCAGACTCATCAGCACAAGGCCATCTCGGGTAACAGACAAACCGTTAATCATCGGCCAGTGGCGGCGGTCAAAAATGTCATGGACCGGGAAATCCTCCGGCGCCAGATGCTCCCAGGCACGCCATTCCCAGACGACTTTTCCCTCTCGAGTGACCTCTTTTACGATATCGCTCTGAATGATGCCGTCGGGTGCATCGCGACGGGGATCGCCGCCTGTCACGCGTGCCGCTATCTCTGTGGGTAATGGGGCTGCCGTGGTATACAGCAGATTACCGTTCGCCAGCCATTGCGCGTCATGATGGTGAAAAATATCTTCGTAATGCCACACCACTTCATTATCTGGAGTGACTTCATAGAAATCACCGCCGTGCCAGAGATCCCACGCCGGGTAGAGTTGCGCTGAGTTACGGTGGCTCCCGTTATAACCCAGATTGCCGTTAGGAAGCAGAACAGCATCCCGTCCGGCACGGACCGGTAATTGCCACTGATGCGCAACGTTTCCTTCGTCATCGATCAGATAGACTCGACCGTCGGCTGTTTGTGGGGCGAAAAGAGTATAACCGCCAAAGCTTTTTGCTTTATCCGCGAAAGTCAGTCCGGTTGGACGGCGTCCGAGCGTAAAAGAGGGATCCTGATTTGAGTGTGCCACGTAAGCTCCTGTAGAAACATCTGTCGCTAAATTCGTCATTAAAACGTTTTAATGGAAACAGTAGACATTAACTTCTGCTCAAGCGCTACCTCTGAACAGCCATTCAGTAATATGATTTTGTTATGAATTAGGTCTGAAATTTATACCTGAGCAAATGTGTTACCCTGACCGAAAAATGTCAGGGATTACCAACACCATGCCAGTACAAGATAAAAAACGCGCAAAGTTGATTGATGTTGCACGCCTGGCCGGCGTTTCCCCGGGTACGGTATCCAATGCGCTTCATAACACCCGTTTTGTTGAACCTGAGACAAGACAACGTATTGAACAGGCGATCCAGGCGCTGAACTACACACCGAATATTCGCGCTCGCCAGCTGCGTACCGGAAAAACCAATACGATTGCGCTGCTCTCATCGTTACCGCTGTCTATTGCTTCCGGGGCGTCAAAACTGGGCTTTATGATGGAGGTTGCACTCACCGCGGCGATTATGGCGTTGGAAAAACAGCACGCGCTGATACTTGTGCCGCCAGGCAAGAACCCGCTGGATACCGTAACTTTCGATGCCGCTATTCTGCTTGAACCCGCTGAAAACGATCCGCAGCTGCTGGCGCTGGAACAGGCGGGGATCCCTTGTGTCACCATTGGCCGTACGCCGGGAACAACCACGCCAGTGCCCTGGGTTGATCTGCATTCCGCGACGACGGCTGATTTATTGCTAACGCACCTGGCGGCGGAAGGCGCGAGTCAATGCGCGCTGTTTGTCGGCAACATACGCCGCACCTCCACGCTGGAGACGGAAGCCACCTATCGCCTCTGGTGCGAAGAACGGCAGACGCCGGTGATTTATTACCTTGATGAAGAGCAGGGCGAAACTGCCGGTTATCAGGCTACGCACCAGTTGCTGCAGGATAATCCCGAGGTGGATGGCGTACTGATTCTGGTTGATACCTTTGCCAGCGGAGCCATCCGCGCCTTTCATGAAACAGCAACGGAGATACCGCAAAGGATGCGGTTAGTGACTCGCTATGATGGCATTCGGGCACGAGAATCCCAGCCACCGCTAACGGCGTTGAACCTGCACCTTGATGAGGTCGCCCGTCAGGCCATTACGCTGCTGTTTGAGGTTTTGGCGGGGCATCACGTTCTCAGTAGTGCTGGACAGAGGCCCGAACTGATAATTAGAGCCTCAACCCGAACCTGATATCCAGGAGATTGTGCAAGGTAATGACCACGAGAGGGTGGCGCGTTTATGAAACCCCGCCTGGCATCAACTCTCGCCTCCCTTAACCGTAAAGCGCGGGCTGGCTGCCTGTCAGATCGCGGTGCCGAAAAGACGGGTTATCGCTACCAAAGAACTGTGGGGCAAAAGCCAGATTGAATGCCCTGCGGCCGACTCGGCATAGCCATCCAGCCAGGTGCGGTAAGACCCGAGGCGTGAGTAAGGTGAGATAAAGCTGTTGACCGTGCGGAATTCTGCGCAGCCTGAACATGAGCGCGAGTCCGCATCTGTCGTGCGATTGGGGCGGACGGCAGTGAACAACAACTGATATGACGTACCGGAAGACTAAATGGAGGCGATGCCGAGTTTGCTCTCTGGCTTATCCAGCAAACGAAGACTGCGTTTTGCAGCCTGAGGTCGTAACGCGTCATCATTCCTCCAAGGAATAATTTTTGAAAAGTGAGAAATCCGCCAAATTCGAGTTTCGTCTTATACATCCTCGCTCTTGTCTCTGAGAAAATTCTGTAATTCTCCAGGTCGTTCAAATTAACGGGCTGGCCTGTTACTTTTTTTTTGGACAAGAAAATGACAATCATCCCTTTGAATCTGACCTTACTCAACGACGGCATGGCGTCTCAACGCGTGACGTTGCCTCAGGGCAAGCCGTTTCATCTCAACGCTGTTGCGGGCAACCGCTATCTCATTACCCAAGGGGCAACGAAAGACGCCTCAGCTCCTGATAAGCTGAAACTGAGCCGTAAAGACAATCATCTTGAAGTCCGCATTGACGGCGATGAGCAGCCGCAACTGATTATTCTTGATTACTACGAGCAGCCAGGCGATGTGCTGGGCGTTGACGCCCACGGTGATCTGCATGAGTACGTCAGCGCCGATGCCGCCAGCGGGGAAGCAGAAGCATTCGAAGATAATTACAGTGCCGTGATGGTTATGAGCCGCAATTCCGCGGGTCCGCTCGAGGCTTTTTATCCGATAAAAGACTACGGCTTTCTTAAGGCGGCGGCCGCCTTTGCCGGTTTACTGGGCTTGGGCGGCGTCGTTCTTGCCATGCAGAACCAGCACAGCGGCCCGGCTGATAAAATCCCAGCACCGACTATTGTCCAAGGCCATGATAATTTCGGCAGCGTCACCGGTTCGTTGCAACAGGGGGCCGTAACCAACGACCCGTCGCCTGATATCAGCGGCCAAGGCAGTAAACCTGGCAACATTATCCATATTTACGCAAACGGCGAGCTGCAGGGTTCGGCCGTGGTTGGCGAGGATGGCAGTTGGATATTTACGCTGCTGTCCCTATCTGAAGGCACGTATCAGCTAACAGCAACGGAAACCAGTGTCGAGGGCAAGGTTAGCCCGGCGTCCGTTAAGTTTGAGCTGAATATTGATCTGACGCCGCCTGCGGTCTCGATTGACAGCGTGACAGATGACGTCGGTGGCCTGACCAGCAAAATCTCTTCCGGCGGGCTGACCAACGACAACCAACCGCTGTTGAGCGGCCAGTCGGAACCCGGTGCACTTATTGAAATCAGTATTGATGGTCGGGTAGTCGGCAGTGTTATCGCTGGTGCCGACGGCAGTTGGGCGTTTCAGGCACCTAGGTTAGGTGAGGGTGAGCATCGCTTCTCTGCCACCGCCACCGACACGGTCGGCAACACCAGTCTGCCGACTGTGGATTATCCCATCACTATTGATACGGTTGCGCCGGACGTCAGCATTAACACTGTGCTGGATAACGTCAGCGGTGGCATAGAGGGCGGCAATCACATCGGCAACAATGGGCTGACCAACGACAGCCGCCCGGTTATGAATGGCAGCACGGAGCCGGGCAGCCTGGTAACGATTTACGACGGCGCAAACGCAATCGCCAGCTTCGTCACCACCACGGCGAACTGGACGTGGCAGTATCCGGCGGGCGGGCGCTTCAGCGACGGTACGCACCTGCTGACGGTGAGGGCGATCGATCCGGCCGGCAACGTTTCTGCGATCTCCGAAAGCATCACCCTCAACGTCGACACACAGGCCGCGCCATCGGTGCTGAGCAGCATCACCGACGCGGTGGCGGGCGGCGTGACCGGCGCGATTGCTAACGATGGCACCGGGCTGACCAACGACAGCCGCCCGGTTATCAGCGGCAGCGCGGAGCCGGGCAGCATGTTGACGATTTACGACGGCGCAAACGCGATCGGCAGCTTCATCACCACCACGGCGAACTGGACGTGGCAGCATCCGGCGGGCGGGCGCTTCAGCGACGGTACGCACCTGCTGACGGTGAGGGCGGTCGATCCGGCCGGCAACGTTTCCGCGATCTCCGAAAACATCACCCTCAACGTCGACACGCAGACCGCGCCGACGGTGCTGAGCGGCATCACCGACGCGGTGGCGGGCGGCGTGACCGGCGCGATTGCCCTCGACGGCACCGGGCTGACCAACGACAGCCGCCCGGTTATCAGCGGCAGCGCGGAGCCGGGCAGCCTGGTAACGATTTACGACGGCGCAAACGCGATCGGCAGCTTTGTCACCACCACGGCGAACTGGACGTGGCAGCATCCGGCGGGCGCGCGCTTCAGCGACGGTACGCACCTGCTGACGGTGAGGGCGGTCGATGCGGCCGGCAACGTTCCGCGATCTCCGAAAGCATCACCCTCAACGTCGACACCCAGGCCGCAACGCCGGTGCTGAGCGGCATCACCGACGCGGTGGCGGGCGGCGTGACCGGCGCGATTGCTAACGACGGCACCGGGCTGACTAACGATGCACAGCCGATGCTACAGGGGACGGCGGAGGCGGGTAACCTGGTGACGATTTATAGTGGTGACGTTGCTGTCGGCAGCGTCCGTGCCGACGCCGTAACGGGGGCCTGGAGCTGGCAGTTCACGGGCAGTGATAAGTTTGATGAAGGAAAGCACGTGCTGACCGTGCGGGTGACCGACATGGCAGGGAACGTCTCTGCGCCGTCTGAGCGTTTTATCATCACCGTCGACACCCTACTTTCTGACCCAGTGGGTGATGTGCTATGGGACGGCGAAACGTTGACGATAAAGTTTGAAAGCACCCAATATCAAGTGGGTGATACGATGATATTGTTGATTGACGGTGTTGAACTGCAGTTCGTGCTAAGCCCTGATGTTCTGGCCGCTGGCAGCTTAAGCTTACCCTGGTCGTCAGAAACCTCGGGTAACTTTGATCAGTTGGTCATTACGGTGAGAGACTTGGCCGGAAATATTTCTCCCAGCAGAACACTGGAAAAAAACAGCGCAATTTTGCATCAAGAGGATTTTGAGACGCAGCCGTCAATCACATTCAGCGACGGCCAAGTTTTTAATTTTCCGGGCTTCGATGTTAATGTCATCAATGCTGCTTCTGGAGGATTTTTCATGGGTATCCCCAACTGGGAAACTCCTGCTCCAACAATGGCTTTGACCTTTTTTGGAGGGATGAAAATTGAACTGGCCCTGCCAACCGCTGATAGCGATTATATCTCGTTTACGGCGGGTGACTTTAATAATACAGAACAGTTTACTGTGGTGTTTTATGACCACCTCGGCCGTGAAGTCGATCGTCAGGTCTTATCGCCTTCAGGTGGTTTAATCCAGGAAATAAAGGCGACAGTGCCCTACGGTAAGACGTTTTCCAAGGTCAGCCTTGAACTGGATTCGTCTGGCGTTTGGATTGATAATATCGTTATGGGTAAAACAGACTACAAACTGGCAGCAGTCACGAGTTTTGACCTCAGCCCGCTAAGCAACAATGCTTCTGACGTAAACGATGAGTCTTATAAGGCGCTCGACTTACGTCTGCCAAGTTCTCCTGAACCTGCTGTGCAGGATATGCCGCTAAAAGTTGAAAGCACAGGGCTCTTGGCCACAGCAAGCACAGGCAATCTGGCGATCCATGACTTAGTCAATAGTGGTCGCAGCACCGATTCCTGGAGCGACGACATGGCTAATGCCTCGCATAAACCGGCAGATATAGCTCAAGCAGCGGTGAGTTCATTTAGCTTTGAATATGACTATGGCAATGAGACCGAAATTTCGCTCAATACGGGTGCTCTTATCAATCTTGAACAGCAGAATATCAACACGATCAGTTTGAACCTGGAGGACGTACTCTTCACTGGCGGCAATGATCTGTTTATTGAGGACGGCAAAACACAGTTAATGGTCACAGGGGAGCCAGGGACTGAACTGAAACTGAATGATTTGCTTCCAGATGGCAGCGACAGCGGCGAGTGGAGCAGTGTCGGGAATGTGAAAGTGGCCGGTGTAGAGTATGCCGTGTATGGACACAGCAACCAGGCGACAGAAATATTAGTGCAACTGGGCCTCAACATCACGCTGGATAATAACTAACTTTAACCCTGTAGACGCATCATCCGTGGTGCGTCTGCCAAAAAAAATGCACTAATTTTTCGCTTATCTGGCTGTAACGAGCAATTAAAACCGGCCACTGATATAAACACATTGATGTGGTCGGCCTTTACTCATCCGGCGATCTGCTTCGCAGCCGAGAATGCCATTTTTTCAGGTTATAGAAACTGTCGATATAATTAATGACGTTTACAACGTCAAATAGCACCGATAATTAAAGTGCGCATAATCAAGATTATGTTAAATAATGGATTTTCAGTTTAATACGAAGCCAGCGAATCTCATCGCCTCCCTTTCAGCATGTTAACTCAACACACCCTTTTCTTTTTTAATTATGAGGCATGATATTAGCGTTGCGGCTAATGAAACTTTAGGGCGTAACTGTGCAAAAGTTTTATTTAGCGATGGACGGCGCTACCGCTCAAATATGATTCAGACGAATTGGGAATCGCATCTTAAGTGGGCAAAGCTGAAGGTGAAATGGGCCAACTATTATGGTCGCGTTTAAATTGATTAATCGCAGCTCCCATCATCTATACAGGCAATACTTCTGCCGTTTGATAAAACAATTTTGATCATCCAAGGCGAAGAGTCTTGGTCATTCAACGACATATGAATCTTAACGTAATAACAATCAAAATTTGCGTTTTCACACTCTAAATAATTTTTCTTCGTTTCCGATAACCATGCCCAACAGAGATAGAAACAAAAACCGTTTTGTTTTTACATCAAAGGTTCTCGATGAAACAGCTATTCCCACGCTTTCCCGTTATGCCACATCCGGCCAACCGCGTTTACCTGATTCTATTCAGGGGGTAAGCCGTGACTGGATATCAATCAGGATCAACCGCTGCCCACGCCACCCTACCTCAGGGCCAGAACGTCACACAATATCCTTTCGTTTCTCCGCCAGCACTGCCGAGTATTCAGGGGCCGGCTGGCATTCTTTATGATTTTAACGACGGCGCGCGCGTGCTGCTGCCAGAGGGACGCTGGCGCGTTGCCCTATTGGACGACGATTCGGGCAATATCCTGTTTCACTGTGAATCAGGTGCCGGCTGGGTAACGTCAGCAAAAAAATATTTTATCCGCTTTCGCATTCAAGTCTGGCGCGGCGACGAAACGTCCCCACTGCTGGATGAAGTTCTTTCGCTGAAAGATCGCGATGTCCTGATTTCCTTTCCCGTCGGCACGCTGGGTGACCTGCTGGGCTGGTTTCACTACGCTGAACGCTTCCGCCTTCAGCACGGATGTCGGCTTGAGTGCAGCATGGCACAGAACATCATTACGCTGCTGGAAGAACAATATCCTGACATTCGATTCTCCGTGCCGTCCGCCGCTATGCGCTCACCCTACGCTACCTATCGAATCGGCCTGTTCTTTGGCGGCAACGATACGCACCAACCTGTGGACTTCCGTCAAACAGGTTTCCACCGCATCGCCGGACATATCCTCGGGGTCGATCATCGGGAAGAAGCGCCACGCCTGAATCTTAGCGCCACGCGAACCATTGCTGAGCCTTACGTCTGCATTGGTGTGCAATCCACCTGCCAGGCGAAGTTCTGGAATAACGGCAGAGGCTGGGCTGAGGTTGTCACGCATTTAAAAACGCTGGGCTATCGGGTCCTTTGCATTGACCGCGACCCTACTACCGGTCACGGATTTGTCTGGAACCATATCCCCTACGGTGCTGAAGACTTTACCGGAAACCTCCCGTTGCAGGCGCGAGTAGACCTGCTCAGACATGCCAGCTTTTTCATTGGGCTTGCCAGCGGGCTTTCCTGGTTGGCATGGGCAGCACAAATCCCGGTGGTGCTCATCAGTGGTTTCAGCCTGCCAGGCGCTGAATTCTATACCCCATGGAGGGTGTTCAGCAGCCACGGATGCAGCGGCTGCTGGGACAGCCTTAACGAAAAATTCGATCACCAAGACTACTTTTGGTGCCCCCGGCACAAGGGGACAGAACGACAGTTCGAGTGCACTCGGCTGATAACCGGGAAACAAGTAAACGGCGTGATTGATCGTCTCAATGCGCAGCTGCGTGAAAACGGAAACATTCACTAAATAAAACCCGTGCGTGAACAGAGCTTTCACGTATGGCAACAAAAATTTTAAGGGGCATGGGCATGAATAAGGCATACAGGATTGTTTGGAGCGCGGCGCGGCAGGCGTGGGTAGTGGCATCGGAGCGTGCCGGATGTGGCGGTTGTCCACAAATGGCTGTGAAACGGATAACCGCTACGCTCTTACTGCTGGGCGTAGCGGGTGCCGCTGCAGCGACGACATACAGTGGCACGACAGTGACAACCGGCAGTCCACTTACGCTTAACAGCGGGGACATCGCCGACGAAGTTTCGGTCACCAACGGTGGCAACCTGAACGTCAATAATGGTGGGCTGGCCAGTAGCAGCAGTGTTGGTGGTGGGAACCTCTCCAACATCATCGTCAACAGTGGTGGTCGTACGGTTTCCACTGTCGTGAACGCCTCTGGCAGGGAATATGTCAACAGTGGCGGCAGCGCCACTTCCACCACCCTCAATGGCGGAGCACAGATTGTTTACGTGGGAAGTCTTGTTTCAGGAACCACAGTGAATACAGGACAACAGGAAGTCTACGGCGACGTCACGTCCACTCTGGTTAATTCAGGCGGAAGTCTCCTGGTTCTTGGCGGTTCAACACAGTCCACGCAGGTCACTTCAGGCGGCAGGGAATACGTCTTAAGCGGATCATCAACATCAGCCTTGATCGGAGCCTGGGGCTATCAGACAGTGACTAGCGGGGCCAGTGCTGTTTCAGCGGTGGTGGAAGGCGGCACACAGCAGATTTATGGTACTGCAACCGATACTACAGTGAAGTCTGGCGGTGTCCAGTACGTCTATAACGGTGGCTCGGCTACCGGCACTCAGATCGAATCGAATGCTGCACAGGGTATTTACGGCACAGTCACTTCCACCCAGGTACATTCCGGGGGAGCGCAATATGTTTACGAAGGAGGTACTGCCGATCGCAGCACCGTAAACGATGCAGGCTATATGTCCGTCTATAGTGGTGGCTTTGCCTCTGAAGCAACCATTGAGTCTGGTGGCACCCTTTATGCGATGGATGGCGCTACCGCCACTGGATTAGTCATGAATTCTGGTGCGACTCTTATTACCAGTACCGGCGCAACGCTTAACGGATCTAATGCGCTTGACGATTTTTACATCAGCGCTGGCCAGGCTAAAAACCTGCTGCTTGAGAATAATGGTTCTCTCTATGTTGGCGCTGATGGCTCTGCAACTGGCACGATCGTTAATCAGGGCGGTGTAGAATATGTACAAGGTAACGCATCCGGTACTGTAGTTAATACTGATGGTCTGCAACAGGTCTACCAGAGTGGCACCGCTACCGGCACGCTCGTCAATGCCGGTGGTCAACAGAATGTTTACGGTACGGCTATTGCTACCACCGTTAACTCAGGCGGCGCGTTGTCTGTCTTCAACGGTGGCGTTGCCTCTCAGGCCACGATTAACAACGGCGGTTCGTTGTCGGTCAGCAGCGGCGGTACAGCTACAGATACTACCGTTCAGGCCGGTGGACTGCTTAATATTGCCGACGGCGGCATTCTGACCCTGGCCGGCAACAGTTTTGTTAACAACGGGGTCACGACTTACGATACCAGCAGTGGCGTGACATTGAACACCAACCTGTCTGGAAGCGGAGAACTTACCAAGAATGGCAGCGGTACGCTTACGCTTGGCGGAACTTTCAGTCAGTCACAGCTTAATCTGAATGCAGGCTCCCTGGTCATGGACGGCCTTCAGGCCGACACGAATATTGTGGCGCTGTCCGGCACATCGCTTTCGCTGGTCAATAGCGCCAGCCTGACCGGTATCATCGATCCGACAGATGTGAACATCGACAGCAGCAGTACCTGGAATATTACTGGCGACTCTTTGGTCGATAATCTGACCAACGCGGGCAGCATTGTTTTTGTTCCTTCACAGGGCGCTTTCACGCCACATACGCTGACCGTAACTAACCTTATTGGTAGCGGCGGAACCATTACGCTTAACACCGTAGTCGATGACAGCAGTTCGCCAACAGACAAACTGGTCATAGACGGTGGCCAGGCGACGGGCAATACCGGCCTTACGGTGCTGAACCGAGGCGGACTGGGTGCGCGGACGACCGGCAATGGTATAACCTTGGTTAGCGCTATTAATGGCGCCACGACAGATGCAAATGCATTCAGCCTGAATAGGCCGATGGTGGCAGGCGCCTATGAATATAGTCTGTATCGCAACGCTGATCAGAGCTGGTATCTCACCTCTGAGCAGACCCAGCAAGTCACTGAACCCACGCCACAACCCACAGAGGAAACGCCACAACCTGCTGAACCGACACCGCAACCCGCTGAGCAGAACGACGGCGCTTCGGCACCGGTCAGCGGCACGGTGAATTATCGTGACGGCATGTGGAGCTACGCCGCATTGCCTTCTCTTTCATTGGACTACGATCGCCTGGTCGCGGGCACAGCAGACACGCGCTTCCACTACGCACCGGACAGCCGGATATGGGGACGCTTGGTTGCCGGTCATCTGAGTCACTCTGATCATGGCAGCCTGACAAGTGGTGGCGTACCGGAAAGCAGCGGTGCATACAGCTTCCTGCAAATAGGGGGCGATCTTTGGCAGTTTGCGGGCGCGAATGCTGACTGGCAAGCCGGGGTTTACGGCGCAACCGGCCTGATGCGCAATGATGTCTGGCGTGACGGCGGACGCAGTGAAGCAGGCACGGATCGCGATACAGTGTACACAGGCGGTGCTTATCTCTCTGGCCTTAGCCATGCTGGTCTGCGCGTAGATGGCCTGCTACAGGTCAGTCATCATAGTCTGTCGACAGCGTCGAACGACGATACGCGGTTGTCTACCTCCGGTACGGGCTGGCTGGCTTCGGCGCAAGTCGGACAGGCTCTGAACGTAAGCCCTGCCTTGTCTCTTGAGCCACAGTTGCAATATACCGTGCAGGGAGTCAGCCTGGATGCTGCACAAGACGAGGCAGCATCGCTGGACTGGTCTGATAGTCGCCGTCAGTCAGTGCAGGCAGGGCTGAAGATAGGTACACCAATGAATGATAAGACAAAAATGCTCTGGTGGGTCACGCCATCAGTCACGCACTCGTTCGGCGCGCACAGCGGCATGTCAGCTTCAGTTCAGGGCGTGGCAGACTCGACAGCATCATTCCGTTCAGACCTGTCCGGTACCAGCGTTGGGCTGAATGGCGGAGTTAATGCGCAGATAAGGGAAAACGTCAAACTTGGCATACAGGGCGGTTGGTCGGAAGCGCTTCACGGTGGCGAGTCTGGCGGTTACTACGGCCTGGTCAATCTTGGTTATTCATTCCGATAACTTGCAGCACAATGCCGGGCGTAACTGCCCGGCAATCCGGTACTGGATCCTACAGTGCTTCCGTGCTGCTGGGTGCGACACCAAAATTGCTGGCACTGCTTAACGCCTTAAATATCAAGATACTCAGTACGGCTTATCTATTAAGCCGATTTGAAACCTCAAAACGTCATCAAATCCAGCCAGCCTCACTGCCTGCGGCTCCAACCTCATTACTCTTGTCTAAAATCCAGATTACGACCATCGGCCAGATTGGCCCTCAGCGTTTGCGCAGCGATACCGTTGAATGCACGATCGCCAAAATTTGCGGTAAGCATTGAGCCATCACTGAAGGTCGTTTGTTGCACCCAGCCGTCCCTGTCCAACCAGCGAAACCCCGTCAGTGCCTTATCCCACAAAACCTGATGCAAAACCCGAAAGCTGTTATCTGCTTTAATAATGTCAGGCAACCTTGCTTTTAGGGTGCTTCTGCTGAGATTGAAAAGTGGTGGAGTATTGTACAGCTGGCTAAGGAGTGCTCGGGTCGTTTTTACATCACTGAATTTGAGATTATCAAAAGTCCAGTGGTGGGTGGTTATTACTGAATCATGAAAAACGGCCTGATACAGCGGCAGACGATAGCGCGGATCGAACACGACAGAACGATAGCGTGGTTTAACTATCGCCGGGGTAAAAAAAGTAGCAGGTTGCGCGCTGGGCCACCAAGCGCCCAGATAATAGGGCGACTTTTTGTTATGCCGCATATCCTTGTCACTCCAGCCAAATCCCCAGGTTTCCATTCCGTGTGCAAACATGATGTGATGCGCGGTTACGGCGTTCCCGTCTTCAGATCCCAACGGTAATTTGAGGGTATTGCTGAACCATGCCATACGCGCGTTACGGTCTGCGGCCATTTGTGCTGCACTGGTTGGATGTGCCGGCTGATAATCATCAGAAACCATGCCCGTTCCGTCGACGTCAAGAAAAAGGCTGTTTAGCCCGGCCAACCGCGTCAACTCACGCATCCTGATTTGAGAAAAAGGCAGAACACAGCCGGGGTTAAGATAGTAACCCTGCCCCCCGAACCCCGGTTTTTTAGTGCCGTCAGCCCGTACAATCGCACATTTTTCCGTTATCTCGCTGGGTAACTGAGCCGTGAGCCAGCTGTCATTAAGGCCCTGAGGAATGCCAGTATCATAGGAGTCGTAACTGGCAACCAGATACCCTGCCCTTTTTGCCAGCTTTATTGCTTGCGGGTGCATGAAAGCAGCGGTCCAGTTATCTGTTCCCAGCCACAAGCGTGATAACCCAGCCTGATGTAATGAATTAATGACCGTTTCAGACAAGCCTGGCCCCCACTGTTCCGGTGGCACAAGAAAATTCCCCAGCAATTGCTGAGCCAGCTGATGTACCTTGACTGCCTGCTGCTGCTGTGCCACCAAAAATGACGGTTTGTCGGGGGTAGAACCCACTGGCACAAGCGCCACCAGTGCGCGGTTGATCGCTTCTGTCAGGGAATGCTTCTGCCAGCCTTCAGGTTCACGCCCCTGCAAATGCTGCACAGTGTTCCGCTCTTCCGAGTCCATACTTTGCCAGAGACTCGCACCTGCCGCTGACTGCAAAAAACCGATAAGACCTGGCCAGTTTTTTACATCTTCCTGAGCCAATAGCGTATTACCCCACAAATAGATATGTGTCGCGCCAATCAGTTTTTTGCCTTCCGGAGCCGTTGCAATTTTATCGTTAAGCGAACTGAACTGACCGCTCTGTTGTAGATATTCACGGTAACGAATGGCACCCGACAGGGGCGTGATTCCTGCATGCAATAAAACATCGAAGGAGTGGTGCTGATTAAATTGATTGAACTCATGCGAGCTTTTCATCATTAATTGATTACTCGCCTTCGTAAACGAAACCTGGTTACTGAAGGGGGACAGAAGCAGCCAACTGTAGGTCTTTCCATATTTCTCCAGCCCCCAAAATGGCAGTTTCAAATCGAAGTTGGTATCCAAACCGGAAAGTTCGCTGGTTAGATAGGTCATCCACTCTGCATTATCAAGGGGTATCCGGCTACCTTCCCCAATAGGCAATTGCAGCATGCTAAAATGGGAGGGCATACTGAACCAGTTAAGAGTTTGAGGGCGTGCACTGCTGATGGTAAGCCGGAGATCGTTACCATTAGCTGTTGCCGTTATCTGAATGCGGCGATCCGGCCATCGCCAGTTCGCCTGTGTGGGAGAATTTCGGAGTTCACTGACCTTTTGTGCCTGCTGAGGATCATTCACCACGACCTCGTCAATGCTGATTTTTAATGTGGCCGGGTCAACATTGAATAGCACCTCCCCCTGTTGCAACAGGACGGCGCTGGCAGATGAGAGCGGAAACAGAGTTGCAATAAAAATCAGGGTGGCAAGGAATATTTTCATTAGAGTTTTCTGCAGGAGAAACGGAAGAAAGAATAGGCAATAAAGTAGAGCGTAAAAATCAAACAAAAAATTAAATCCCGACTCAATGACACGCCGCGTTCAGTGCGTGAGCTCACACAATTGAAATATTACGTCCAGGGAAGATAAATTCTGTTCAATAAAAACATGATGCTTGTTGCCGACTGTCGGGAACCTTATTAATTTCTCAAACCATGATTATTGGAGCGCTTTTTGACGCATCCGAAAAGCTGATATTTTCTTATATGCACCCTGCTACCTACCGAAGCTAATATATCGGCTAAGGTAATTCACTTGGATAACCACGCCCACAGAGCGTGGTGTTAAGCAGATGATAAAATCGATTAATCGCGTTCTCCGTTCGTTATGGCATCAACGTTATGAGGGAATAACCGGATCTCTGCCGCTCGGCGATGCGCTTGCATCCCTTCAGTACGACTTTGGCGAACGGCCGGTTCGGCAACGGCGGCTATTCCATGATCATCAATCCACTGGTGAGTGCAAATCTTGACATAAGCACCGACCCATAATCCTCCGGTATATCGGGCTGCTGCCATTGTTGGAAGCGTATGGTTTGTTCCGCAGCATTTGTCAGAAAACACCACGCTGGCATTTTGCCCAATAAATAACGAACCATAATTGCGGATTTTACTGGCGGTTGCGTGTGGATCACGCGTATGCACCTGGAGATGTTCGGTAGCAATATAATCGGCCCAGGCAATGAGCTGCGCTTCATCACGGCAGATAACAATTTCCCCCTGCCGTTTCCAGGCTTCGCCTGCAGTAGCCGCTGTTGGCAAATTCCTGAGCTGACGCTCAATTTCTGCCAGCGTTTCGTGGGCAATGTGCGGGCTGGTGGTTGCCATGCCTACACGGGTGTGTACATCATGTTCAGCCTGCGCCAAAAGATCAGCGGCTAAGATGCGCGGATCGGCACTTTCGTCGGCGACCACGTATATTTCGCTTGGGCCAGCCAAAGCATCAATGCCTACTTTGCCGAATACCTGACGCTTAGCTTCGTTAACGAAGGCGTTTCCGGGTCCAACAACTTTATTTACTTCCGGGACAGATTCTGTGCCCCAGGCCATCGCTGCAATTGCCTGCGCGCCACCGACCTTAAAAATGCGATGCGCACCCGCAAGATGGCAAATAGCAATCATAGCCGGATGCGCACCCGGTGGCAGGCAGGCAATTATCTCATCGCATCCCGCCACTACTGCCGGGACAATCGACATCACGGGTGCAGATAAAATGGGATAGCGTCCGCCGGGTATATAGCAGCCCACAGTTTGGATAGGGATAATACGATGTCCCAAATGCACACCCGGCAGCGTTTCAATCTCAAGCGGTTGCAGGGTTGCCAATTGCGCTTGGGCAAAACGCTTGACCTGGGCAATAGCAAACTCGCTGTCCTTGCGGGTTTGCGGATCAAGATCTGCGAGCGCGCTCGCAATCTCGTTTGGTGATACTTCGAAATTATCTGGGGTTATTTTATCGAATTTCGCCGAGTAGTCGCGCAATGCGGCGTCGCCACGTTCACGTACTTGCTCAATAATCGTTTGTACTGTCTTGCTGAGCGTTTGGTCTGCCTGCACGTCTTGCCCCTGCGGGCGTTTGATATATTCAATATCTGCTTCAGAAATCATGCCCATTTATTACTCCTCCATTTGTCCCAGTTTGATTTGCGCCAGCATGGCCAGATGGTCATATACCACCCATTCATCAACGATTTTGCCGTTGATAATGTGATAGTGAGACATGCCCATCACGAACAGACGTTCACCGGTGGGTTTGCCTAACTCGCCGTAACCCAAGTGATGGCCTTCCATAATCCAGCGAATTGCCACTTTCGTACCGCCTTCATCGCAGGGATTGGAGCAAATGTGTTGCGGCATCCACGCACCATCAGGGATCATGCCAATCAGTGCCAGCGTCTGGTGGATCACCGCTGCCTGACCGTATAGCTCTTTCATTAATGGGCCATGCCACTGCACAGTCGGTGCGTAAACCTCTTTAATTTTACCGAGCATGCGGCGGTTATAGATTTCGTGCAGCCAGCGTAAGCACTGTTCCTCTGTGTCAGTGTGGGCAATGGAAATATCGCATTCCATTTCCGGTGGATACTGCCCCAACATACGACGATTCTCGCCAATATCTGTGACACGAAAGCCCTTATCAAATTGCTCTTTGGCCATGCCATAAGCTACCGCGTCAGTATCCAGACCGAGTTGTCGCATCATCGACATGTTGTCGCTCACTACCCACTCGCGATAGATCTTGTTCTCGTAAATCATGCAGTCCGCCACCGTGCGGGTTACATATGTACGATTAGTCGGTTTACCAAGATGGCTATACTGCGTATGGCGACCACTGCCGGTCACCAGATGCGAAGTATAAAATCCTTCAACGTCGTTGCCGTTCCAGATAACCTGCGTCGCCATCCCGCGACGTTCTGGAAAAGCAATGAGGCGTTGCAACGTATCCTGAACCACTTGCTCGCGGGTATACATGGTGCCGAGCGCGTTATATAAAACGCAGTTGTGCGTATAATGTGTATAAATTAATCCGACATCACGTTCATCCCATATTTTATGCGTGCAGCGCACAATGTAATCGACAATATCGGTATAGCAATCATCGAAACCTCTTAATGACTGAACACGGGGGCGCTTTTCTGGGACGAGATCAATAAAGTCACGTCGCTCTACTTGTAATACAGGTTCATCTCGGTTCGATTTTACAGTGCTTTTATCTGAAATTACCGGGGCTTTATTCGTGGTTTCAGTTGAAGACATATGAACTCCTGCTTTATATAAGTGCATGGTGGTTATTTACAGTGACCATTGTTTAGCGGTAAAGAAAGCCCTCACCTACCAATGGCGATAATGTTTAATTTAAATATTCAGACAGCAGGAATACCTGATAAATTAATTACCAAAATCAGATATTCTATTTTTTCGGGGAATGATATCCCCGACATTAAGTTTGCAAGATTAATTCAGGATTTGTGACCAAATAGCTAATTCATCAATACCAAGGTATTCACGAATAATTAAACCATCGCGTAACTCAAGTTGGGTGATTCCGGTAATAGAAATTGGTCGCCGTGTGGGTACGCCAAATTTACCATACCCGTCGTGCCAGGTAAGCATTGACCAACGCAGCGACAGACGTACCGGCTCATTGGCATCACGACGGACCACAAGATGATGCAGTTGCGTTTCGTTATCGGCGAATGAAGCGCGATAACCGGAAAGAAAACCGCCAATATCCTGCTCGCCGGTACGCAAAACATGGCCGGGTCCAAAAAGGGTCGCTGCGGGATGATAAAGACCCGGCACGACACCGCTATTGCCACCCGCCCACATCGATAAATAACGTTCTATCAGACCAGCCAGCGGACCTTCAACATCATCGCCTTCTGGTCCACCTGCCCAGCGGGCATCCATCTCTTCTGCAGTGATATTTTCCAGTCCAGCTTCACGGCGGCCGTTGGCGAGATGTTGGGCAAATTCACGAACATCCAGACCAATTTGCGAGACGATGGCGGCTCTGTCTTGTAGCAGCCATTCCTGTCGCACTGCGCCTTGAGCGCAAACGCGATCGGCCCAGGTACGCAACCAAACCGATTTTCCGCTTGGTTTACCAAAGAATCCCTCGCCCTGATGCTGAATACAGGCCAGCGTACGTTGGGCGGCGTAATATTCATATTGTGGTGTGTGCGTACACAAAATATCTTCGGTTAATACCGTGCGTTGCGGAAAGCTGTGCATGGCTTCCAGTGTCAGACGCATAAACTGTGAGAGGTCGTTTAGCTGCTTTTCTGGCGTATGAAAAACCACTGGCGTTGCATAAAAATCCGCCAATTGGCCAATATCTTTTTGCTCCCAAACCTGATGGGTCAGCGTCAGAATAAACTGCTGTATAGAATCAAACTGAGGGCTAAAGCCCGGCAACCTGGTCATTCAACCTCCTGCGGTTTGAAGAGAGACAGCCCGTCTTTTTCAATAATGCCAAACTGTGGACGCCTTGCAGAATGGCGCACCACCAGTACACCAGGAACAACAACCTGTTCCGGCTCAATATTTTCACTCTCAATTTGTTTCATCAACAGCGCTATGGTGGCATTGACCATGGCATTGACGGGCTGTGAGGCAGACGTCAATGCATAAGAAGGCCAACCCGAAGGACCGGTATCGTCATAGCCGATCACGGACAGATCTTCAGGAATACGCAGGCTAAATTTGAAACGGGCGACATCCATTACCGTCAACGCCATATGATCGTTTGCAGCGAAAATGGCATCCGGCGGCTGCGGCGAAGAGAATAATGCACAAGCCGCTTGTGCGGTCTTCTGCGCATCATAATCACCTTGCACGACGCGAATATCCTGAATTCCGTGGCTGTGTAAGGTATTAACAAATGCATTCTGCCGGGCCAGGTTGACCGAAGAATCCGCCAGCCCAGCAACGTAAGCGAAACGTTGATGCTGACCTGCGATCAAAAACTCGGCAATCTGCTGGGCGGCCGCCTCGTTGTCCGTATTCACGCTTGATGCAGTGGTATTTTCTTCACTGCGATTAAACATCACGACAGGAATACCGGCGGCGAGGCACTCATCAGAAAGCTCGATCGACAACGAAACTGAGGCCAGCACAATGCCGTCTACTCGATATTGCATAATTTGGTCAAAAATTCGGTCAGCATTTCCATCGCGATCACCAACAAACAGCAGCAAGTGGTAGTTCAGTTCATCTAGTTTTTGTGCCAGTGCTTCCAGTACCTGCGGATAAAACTGATTATCGAAATAGGACATCACCACACCGACAATGCGCGAACGTGCGGTATTCAGTGAACGGGCAATTGCATTTGGTCGATAACCCAGTTCGCGTGCAGCCTGCAGTACTTTTTCACGCGTGGCTGGTGAAATGCTGGCGCCTGGCGTAAATGTTCGAGATACCGCCGATTGTGATACGCCCGCGATCTGCGCCACCTGCTGTGATGTCACCGGCCCAAAAGTCTTACGTTTCATTGCTACTCTTCCTTATCTACATTCCGCAACGATAATCATCCTGTTTAAACAAAGATTTAAATGAGTGCAATGAGGTTCAGGACAATCCCCTACCCAGCATATTGCTCTTCCGTTGACGTGCCTGTTTTTTATACTTACACCATTCTTGCATGCGTATGCAAGCGGCCAAATTATTTTTTTCACATTTACATTATCAGGGTTTACAAAACTGAAACCTTTCCGTAACGTCGAGTTTTGAATACGTATGCATATGATAAAAAAACGCCGTCAGTTTTACCGGTTACGCGAAATCGCAATCAACGATTTCACCGGTTAATGCCGTACTTGATTGGTTATAACCCATTAATCTTCAAGAGGTTCACCGCCATGTTTCGTGCACTATTTAGACGACCTGAAGTCAGTTTGTTTTTTACTATTAGCGTACTTTTCTTTATCTGCATCCACAGTATTGATGCGTTCCTTGCACCGATGTTGATTACCGAAGGAATGCAACCTGAAGTGGTGGGAATGATTATGGGTGCCAGCGGATTAGCGACGCTGCTTGTTCGTTTCCCCATTGGAATATTGTCGGATGTCGTAAGAAGCCGGAAAATTTTTATTCAGTTCAGCCTACTGCTGCCACTGGTGACCTGGCCGATTGCTTACTTCGAACCCAGCGCCGTGACGCTGTATCTGGCAAAGGCCGCAGATGGTTTTACTGCGGCAACCTGGGTTCTCTATAACATTCTGTTCATTCGTTATTTTGATAAAAAAGAGGCGCCTGCGGCCGTCGCCTTGCTGGCGCTGGCTGGCCCCTTGGGTGTGTTCATCGGTAACTGTATTGGCGGGGTGTTGATTCACTATTTCGACAAAAACATCAGCTACTTCATCTCCAGTGTCTCGGCACTTCTGGCGCTGATTCTGACATTTCGTATTAAGGAGTTTCACGATGCAGCCCGTGCGCCTACGTTAAAAGCATGTTTAAGCAGTGCAAAGCGCCAGCTATCAGATTCTTCAGTATGGTTTATCGGCCTGCTGGCCACCATTGTGATATTGGTGCCCTTTGCTACCCGAGATACCTTAACCCCGATTTATGCCCAGCAACTTGGCGCGCAGGCCGTTGTCCTCACCCTGCTCAGTAATCTGCATCTTATTTTCTACGCACTGGCTATTGGATTGTGCAGTTCCGTTTTCTACAAACGCCTGGGTTTAGTGAATACCGCAGTGATTGGTATTTCCCTGCAGGTTATTTCCACTATTGGCATCCCCTTCACTACGAATATGTACATCATCTATTTGTGGCAGGCGATGGCGGGTTTCTCGTTCGGCATGGCTTTCGCCGTATTCATGTCATTGAGCGTGGTCAATACCGTTGAGTCGGAACAATCCACACGAATGGGGTTATTTCAGACGATTTACTCCTGCGGCATGTTTCTCGGACCCGTTGCGATGGGTTTTATGTTGCAGCACATTAATTTAGCCTCCGGCTATCTCATGATTGGCGCGCTTTGCGTGGTGGCTGCCCTATTGACGCCGCTAGCCGTACGAAGTGTTAATCAGCGGCAGGTAAATGTTCAAGGCGATAAAGCACCCATAATCTCAGGCGCACAGGATTATGCGAATAAGATTTAACTGCACTGTTCATATTTAACTTTCTCTTTAATTAACGCTTTTCCCTTCACCCATTTCACTGGGCGGGACAGTCACGTACTCATTAGGAGAGGACAACGTCATGGCGCACTATTTAAAAACCAGTAAATCATTATCTGAACGCCAACAGGCTAATAAACAGATCAGTATTGTTGTTGAAAATACGCTTGCAGATATAGAGCAACGCGGTAATGAAGCGATACGCGAATTATCCATTAAGTTTGATAATTATGATCGTCGCGATTACCGTTTGTCGCAGCAGGAAATTAATGCCTGTATCAAGCAATTAAGCCGTCAGGATATTAAAGATATTGAGTTTGCTCAGCAGCAGGTTTTTAATTTTGCCAGTGCGCAAAGAAATTGCCTGACCGATCTCGAAATTGAAACGCGTCCCGGCGTTATTCTCGGTCATAAAAATATCCCCATTAATGCGGTGGGCTGTTACGTGCCCGGTGGAAAATATCCACTGCTGGCTTCTGCGCATATGTCGATTATCACTGCTAACGTTGCTGGCTGTTCGCGCATTATTAGTTGCGCACCTCCGTTTAAAGGTCAACCCGCTCCGGCAATTGTGGCTGCACAGGCGATGGCGGGTGCAACTGAGATCTACGCGTTAGGTGGCATTCAAGCAATTGGTGCGATGGCGCTGGGCACTGACACCATTGCGCCTGTGGATATGCTGGTCGGCCCAGGCAATGCGTTTGTAGCCGAAGCTAAACGCCAGTTATTTGGCCGCGTCGGGATCGATCTGTTTGCTGGGCCAACGGAAACATTAATCATCGCCGATGAAAGCGTGGATGCTGAAATCTGTGCCACCGACCTGCTAGGACAAGCCGAACACGGCGTTACTACGCCTGCCATTTTACTGACGAATTCACTACAACTGGCGCAGGAAACCTTGCGTGAAGTTGAACGTTTACTGGAAAAATTGCCTACGGCTGAAATAGCCCGTCAGGCCTGGCGCGATTATGGCGAAGTGATTGTTTGCAGTAGCTATGAAGAGATGCTGCAGGAAGCTGACCGTATTGCATCGGAACATGTACAGGTAATGACCTCCCGCGACGACTGGTTTCTTACCAACATGACCAACTATGGCGCATTGTTTCTTGGCCCTCGCACCAATGTAGCGTATGGCGACAAAGTCATCGGCACTAATCATACCCTTCCAACCCAAAAAGCGGCGCGTTACACCGGCGGACTATGGGTTGGAAAATTTATGAAAACCTGCACCTGGCAAAAAGTCCTGAGTGATGAAGCAACGACAGAAATTGGCAGTTACTGTTCGCGCTTGTGCCAGTTAGAAGGTTTTTCAGGTCATGCTGAACAGGCCAATATTCGCGTACGCCGCTACGGCAAAAAAGAAGTGCCTTATGCAGGCTCGGTTCCGGCGGCAGAGAGCGAGAAAGCCTTATGAGGATGGCATTTCCTCGCACTCCGACGTTCCGTCTCGACCACTGTCGGGCGTTAGTTACCGGCGGCTCTCGAGGTATTGGCTTTGCTGCGGCGATAGCGCTGGCGAGTGCGGGTGCAGAAGTATGGATCATGGCGCGCCAGGCAGATCAACTTCACGACGCCGTAAAAAGTGTCGCAGCAGAAGGTTTGCGACTCAACAGCGTGACGCTGGATATTACCGATACAGCGCGCGTCAGCGAGGTGCTGGAAACACTCCCCGATTTCGACATTCTGGTCAACAGCGCGGGGCTTGCGCGTCATCAGCCGTTTCTTGAGGTCAGCGAAGCGAATTTTGACGCAGTGATGGCGTTGAACTTACGGGCAACTTTTTTTATCAGCCAGCAGGTTGCTCAGCGCATGAAAATGCGCCAAATCGCGGGTTCAATCATCCATATCTCCTCACAAATGGGGCATGTCGGTGGCCCAGAACGCAGCGTTTATTGTGCATCCAAATTCGCGCTAGAAGGGTTAACGAAAACCATGGCGCTGGAGCTTGGCGAGTTGGGTATTCGCGTTAACACGTTATGCCCGACATTTATTGTTACCGAGATGTCTCGCGCCAATCTGGCTGATGCCGCGTTTAATCGTTATGTGCTGGACAACATCAAGCTGAACAGAGTGGGCACGCTGGAAGATATTATGGGACCTGTGGTTTTTTTGGCGTCGCCTGCTTCAGCGCTCATTACCGGAACGTCGCTGATGGTTGACGGCGGATGGACGGCAACATGAAGACGGAACCCTTACTGGAAAATCATAACGCGCCGCTGGTGCTGCTTAGCGGAACCCTGTGCAATGATCGGTTGTGGCAGCCGGTGACAGAACAGCTCAATGTCAGTCACGTTCGCTGTTATAGCCTCAATAATGCCGACTCCGCTTATGCGCTTGCAAGTGAGCTGCTTGGCGTTCTGCCTTTGCGCTTCTGCTTAGCGGGATTCTCTCTGGGTGGCATTGTGGCATTGCACATGCTGGCTCTGGCACCAGAGCGCATTGCGAAGCTGGCGCTTTTATCCGTTAATCCGTTTCGCGACGCGCCCGATAATGCAGAGGGGCGCCGTGCTGCCGTACGCGAAGCGGCTAATCAAGGTATGACGCGCTGGCTCACTGACACATTGTGGCCGCGCTATGTTGCTCCTCATCGTCTAAATGACACATTGCTTTATCGTACCGTTGTCCAGATGGCCGAGGAGAGCGGGCTCGAAACTTTAGCGCGCCAAACAGAAGTGGCTATTTCTCGTGAAGATCACCGCCAATTACTCGCCTCATTTGCTGCACCCACCTTAATTCTTAACGGCGCGCATGACGTTATATGCACGCCACAACATCACCTGGCTATCGCCAAGGCCGTACCGCATGCACGTTGGATAACCTTACCTGAATGCGGCCATTTCTTACCCCTCGAAGCGCCTCAACAGGTGGCTAACTTCATGCGCAACTGGATACAGGAGTCACAATCTTGAGAAAAAATCCGCTGAAAGCAGCCTTTTGTCAGCAACAACCCATTATCAACGGTTGGCTGGCTATTCCTTCAGGTTACAGCGCCGAAATCGCCGGACATCAGGGCTACGATTCTGTCACCGTCGATATGCAGCATGGCATGATCGATTTTGCCAGCGCACTGTCAATGCTACAGGCAATTTCCGCCACGTCTGCAACGCCGCTGGCGCGTGTCAGTAACAATGATCCGGCACACATCATGCGCATGCTTGACGCCGGTGCCTGGGGAATTATCTGCCCGATGATATCCACCGCTCAGCAGGCGGCACAATTTGTCTCGGCATGTCGCTATCCGCCGCTGGGCAATCGATCTTTTGGCCCGGCACGCGCACTGCTCTATGGCGGCAAAGATTATCCGCAGCATGCCAATGAAGAGATCCTGACGCTGGCAATGATTGAGACGCGCGAAGCACTGGATAATTTAGATAGCATTCTCGATACCAATGGGCTGGACGGGATTTTTATCGGCCCCAATGACCTTTCTCTAACGCTGACCGGCAGTGCGAGTGCCGAGTCTCAGCATCCCGCGATGCTGGCTGCCATAGAGCACGTATTGAACCGCTGCCGTGCGCATAAAAAACTTGCTGGAATCTTTTGCACATCGGGTCAGGCTGCGGCTCATCGCCTGACGCAAGGCTTTCACTTTGTCACTCCCGCTAATGATGTGATGCAGCTCGGCGCTGCTGCCCGCACCGCCATCGCATTAACGCGAGGGGAAACACCGCCTGTCAGCGGATCATCTGGATATTAATGGGAGAGAAAAATGCAAAACGTAACTCTGACTCAACAAGAAGCACATCGCCGTTTAGTCCGCCCTGAAGATCGCGTGTCTTGCAGCGTAGCGTTTATTGACTGCAAACTGCCGGGCTCACATCTTAAGCAGAACTACTCTTTTATTGGGCCTGGCGTCACGCAGTCAGCGTCTCAGGTCGTCAACATCCCAGAACCGCATGGTTTTAACATTGGTGCCGCTGCGATGCCGAAAGGTGTGACTAACAACCTGCATCTGCATTTTACTGCTGAGGTATTCCTGATCCATGAGGGCAGTTGGCGCTTTCGCTGGGGTGCGAATGGCGAGCATGAAGCGGAATTTAGTGCGCCAGCCATTTTGTCGATCCCTACATGGATTTTCCGTGGTTTTACTAACGTGAGTCCGCAAGATACCAGCGGCATGGTATTTACCGTGCTGGGCGGTAATAACACCGGCGGCATTATTTGGCATCCGTCGATTTTAGAGGCCGCGCGCGAATATGGCTTGTACCTCAGTCGCGACAATATGCTTATTGATCTTGAGGCGGGCGATGTCCTCCCCGATAAAGCCGATCTGCTGCAACCTTTGGGCGCAGAACATATCGCTGCGCTGCGTGACTATTCTATAGAAGAGATGAGCCAACGGGCAGTCACTGGCGAGCAGCGTAAATGGTCCGAAAATGCCTTGCTGGATTCCATCTTACCGGGGCACGGTGGCGAATTGGCACCGGTTATCGGTTATGGGATGTCGCAAGACCGCAACAGTGCACCCCCCATCCACAATCCACATGGATTCACCGTTGAGTGGTTGCGCATTCAGGATCAGCATCGTGTTGGTTTGCATTGCTGCCAGGATATTCAGGTGCTGATGGTGTTCAAAGGTACGCTGGAAGTGACCTTTAATCGCCGAGGTGAGGAAGTTACGATCATGGCAGAAGAAGGATCAGTGATTTCTGTGCCTGCCGGCAGTTGGCGCCAATATCGCGCCCTTGATGGCGTAATGGAAGCGACGCTAACGACTCAAGGCGATCAGCGCAAAAGAGTCATCTGGGATCAAGAGATCATCAAGCAAGCGCTGGAGATGGATTGCTGTCTGGATCCAGATGGATACGTGGCCAAGGCCAGTTTATTGCCTGCTACAGCCCGCCGCGCCGGTGAGAAAATAGCTTATGCTGACTAGCCGAGCTGTATTCATTCTGAATTTCAGCTGAAAATGTTCGCGTAACTGCTCTGAGATAAGCAGTTACGCGGTTAATAAGAGCAAAAGCGTTAGCGGCGGCTGAAGCGCTGGGTGACAAAGTCAGGACCGATTACTACTCTACCCAAAAAAACCGGGAACGATTTCACATCAATCATCGCTGTTTCCTCACGGGTTAAGCCCGTTCTGTATGGCCTGCCCCTCACGCTTTATCCAAACCATTTGACACTAAAGCGTTGGGCAGATTGTGAGAATGCATTTTCTGCCTGATACTTTACTTCTATCCCTTTAACTGCATTTTCAATTGACTGAATACATTGATAAAAAACAAACCTTTTTTCTATACCCTTTGAGTGCTTCGGGACCTGTTCCGAGGGGACAATAATGAAAACATGGCCCAATCCTTTTATTACGCAACGCGCCGATCCTTTTATTCTGCACTGCGGGCAAGACTATTATTTCACTGCATCCGTCCCAGAATATGACGGACTTGAGATCCGCCACGCGAACACACTGGAAGGACTGCGGGAAGCCAAACCGGTTACAGTTTGGCATAAACCCGATAGCGGTCCTTTAAGTCAGCTTATCTGGGCGCCAGAAATGCATCGGGTTGATGATCGTTGGGTATTCTATTTTGCCGCTGCCCCGTCACGTGACTATGTTGATGGTCTGTTCCAGCATCGTATGTATGCCCTGCTTTGCGAAGATGCCGATCCGCTAAAGGGGCGCTGGCATTCCTGTCACCAGATTATTACCCCGCTTGATACTTTTTCGCTTGATGCTACTTACTGTCAGCATCAAGGAAGAAACTGGCTCCTATGGGCGCAAAAGAATCCCGCAGTTCCCGGTAACTCCTGTCTTTATCTGGCGGAATTGAGTAATCCCTGGACGATAAAAGGTCAGCCGCTACTGCTGTCCTGCCCTGAATATGCGTGGGAAAAGGCGGGCGCGAGTGTGAATGAAGCGCCATCAACGCTGATTCATAATAATCGTCTTTTTGTCGCCTACTCCGCAGGCGCAACCGATGAGCGTTACTGCATGGGCCTACTGTGGATTGATATTGATGCAGACCCGTTGCAGCGTAATAACTGGATAAAACTGGCTAATCCGGTATTCAGCTCGAGCTGGGAAAACAAGCAGTTTGGCCCAGGACATTGCTGCTTTACAGTGGATGAGCGAGGTCGGGATGTTTTGATTTATCACACCCGTAACCATACGGGGATGAAGGGAGATGCACTGATTGATCCGAGCCGACATACCCGTCTGAAATATTTTAACTGGCGCGCAGACGGGATGCCGGATTTTGGCTTGCCGCCAGCAGAAAACCATACCCACAAGCCGTAAGCCAGATGCCAAAATTACGTGCTGTCGTCAGTGCAACGTGTCTCTGTGCAGACCTCTTCGATAGGGGCTACGCTATCTATGTAGCTCGTCTATTTATGAGCATTTATCAGTTTGATAATCATAAAGAGGTCAATCATGTCTAAACATCGTGGTGGTAAAGATGATTTTGCAGAGCATCCGGCAAAAGCCAAAGATGAGGTGAAAAAAAGGGGTAAAAAAAGCGGAGGTAATTTCACCAATAATCACAATGTTTCAGTCAATACAGGCCAGAACGGCGGTAAACAATAACATGGCGATGAAAACGAATGCGATTGTCTGGGCAAGGGAATGCCCCTGAAATAGTCCTTTCCTGTCGTACAGCCACTCCTTTCTTCCGTACGTTGTACTTACCTGCCGAGTTAATGCCAGCCATTTAAAAATCTTACGCGTTGCGTGGGTGATGTCGGTATTCCCTATCACCAGCATGTTGTGGCGCCGACAATAGGTTTTGATACGCCATGCGGTGATGCGTTGCTTAATTATACACCATGGTAAATGTAGCTTTGGTGTTGGTCTTTCCGACAGCAATGGGGACAACCTTCTGATAATTACGCCCGCCTGAGCGACTGCAGCGCGGCTAAACCAAGAAGACTCAAAAAACACAGGTCCGTTAATAAGCGAAACATCCTTTTCCCTTCACTCTTTTATCGTTAATCCGGCAAAAAAACCCGCCGCAAGCGGCAGGAACGTCGGGCACTGGAAGCAGAGGTTCATTCTTCAACGCGTAACTTTTGTGATCTTTATTCAATTGGCGCTCAGGTAAAAGGGTAATTGTGAATGGAGCACTTGTTGCGCCTGTTTCTTTAGATGAAACAGTAAAAACTTGTTTGGCATTAACCTGCAAAGGCAATGCAAATGTCCACTGGCCTGTTTTATCTGAATTTACCTGACCAATCGGCTGTACGTTTACCTGTATATTAACAATGCTGTTTGGCTCTGCTGTTCCCGTTAACCATGGGCGTAAAAATAATTTAGTGTCACGCGCTAATATAGCGTTCTTATCGGATAGCGCCGTGAAGCTGGATAGAATTTGCGGTATAAGACCACCAGCCAGATTGTTGCTTGACTTACTGTTCATAACTTTCCTTTGATATCCAAGCCATTAAAAAAGCACCTGAATTATTACGAATAAACGCCCAAAAAAAGGCAAGACTATTCTGCAATTAGGAAAGTTCGTGCCAGATCGCTCAAAAAGGTTAGACTGGCACAATATTATTAGTGATGAAACGCTTCGAGTATATTTCTCCAGCGTCATCCTTTTCGCGATTTTTGTAGGTGTTGGTATTAAAAATACGATTTTATTTTAACGGCGCGTATTTTTTTTGACAATTTCCAGGAAATATCTCACCCATATTATGTTTATGCATTCTCACTAACATTAGTTTTGTTATTTTCATCAAGAGAAAAGTTATCAGATATGGCATTTATGAATGAATAAGGATCGAAAAAATAGCCTGAGTCGTTTTAATACCGAACTCAGGCCATGTTAACAAAAGGCTAACATTTGCAGGAAGTTACGCTCACCGCAAAGTGCAACCCCACTGATTTATTCCAGGTATTGCTTTAATTCAGAAGAGGCTTGACTGATCGCGGTGCGCACGGTTGGTTCCTTACTTAATGCATTTAATAATCCATAATCGTGAATCATGCCGTTATAACGCGTCACTGTGACGGGTACGCCAGCGGCATCAAGCTTACGGCCAAAGGCTTCACCTTCGTCACGTAATACATCCAACTCTGCTGTTTGAATCAACGTAGGCGGCAATCCTTTCAGCTGATCGGTGGTGGCACGCAACGGCGATGCCAGAATATTATTTCGATCAGTTTCTGACGTCGTGTAGCTGTCCCAAAACCATTTCATCATGTTTTTCGTTAGAAAATGGCCCTCTGCAAACTGTTCATAGGAAGCATTATCGAAGCGGGCATCAGTTACCGGCCAAAACATAACATCGTAGCGAATAGCCGGGGTTTTGAACTGCTTCGCCTGCAACGCGACAGCAGCGACCATGTTTCCACCAACGCTGTTACCGACCAGAGCCAGTCGCTTGCCATCAACTCCGATTTCAGCGCCATGCTCAGCTACCCATTTTGTTGCTTCATATGCCTGCGTAATCGCTACGGGGTAATGTGCTTCGGGTGATGGATCGTAATTCACAAACACCGCTGCTGCACCGGATTCATTCACTAAATCGCGCACCAGTCGTTCATGGGTTGGGAAATCACCCAGCACCCAACCGCCGCCGTGAAAGAACATAAATACAGGTAAGGTACTTTTGATGTTGGCAGGTTTTACAATGGTCAGTTTCAGCGGTTTACCCAGCACATTAATTGTTTTCTCGGAAATCTCTGCGGGCGGTAAAACCACCCCTTCCTGGGCACCGGTTAATACGGCACGTGCGTCTTTGGGTGACAGTTGCTCAATCGGCTTACCGTTACCGCTGTTCAGCACCTTCAGAAAGGCCGCTACGCCAGCGGTGGGTTGGGGAATATTCTCAACAGGTGCGGCCCATGCATTCACGATCTGACTTGCTAAAAGTAAAGCGCCGGCGGTCATTTTCATTTTCATTATCCTCCCTCTCATTGCTTGCTATTAAGTAGTGCGCTATTTAGTTTCTGGATGGTGACGCGCCGGATTTAAATTGTAAACTATTAAATAGTGAACTATTTAATAATAACTCATCTTCCGCATCCTCTGCTCATTGCTTCCTCTTGAGTATCTTCATGCTTTATTTTGTATAAATCATTCATATTCAGACAATTAAGTAAATCTTAGTTCTTCTCTAACGCATGTTTTAGACATGATAATGATATCGATACGTTTTACTTATATGTCGATAAAAGTCGTTTTTTATTCATACAAAGCGGCCACACGAAGTGTCAGACAGATATTTTCTTATAAATCGCCTGTATACCCTCTTCTCTCAGCATCAGCCCGGCTGAAAAATTCTAGTCATGTGATTTACGTCTAAACCCGTGGTCGGATTATTCTTAATTGCAAGCTAATAAATAACGGAAGGTAATTTATTTTGAGCAAAATCAATTTTCATCGTCAGGCACTGAGGCAGGCTGAGTAACCTTGTTTAGCCTGACGGAGATAACCGGTTTGTTTATTCCTACTTCAACTGTCTGTCGTATGACTGGCATCCTTCCTGCAACGCTCACCAGTTGGCAGACAGCTTCACTCATTAAACCTCCTTGCTCAGAAGGCTACAGTGAGTCACAGGTTGCGCAAATCAGGGTCGTCCGCGCGCTCACGTCATCCGGTGACACGCTCAGTGAAATCTCTACATTGCTTAACGAGTCATGGCATTACCGCCCCAGCGGCTGGGAATTGCGTAGACAGGAATTTATTATTCACCTTCAGTATGGAACAGATGAAACGCGGGCACGTTACCTGTGGAAAATTTATACCCGCTACAGCCCGGGCGATGTTTTAGCCTTCATGCTTACGCCATTAGTTCGATGGCTTTGTAGCGGTAACAGGGAGGAATTGCGCGCCCGTTGTGTTACCTGTCTGCTCAGTCATGCGCTGCGGTTGATCAAAGCAAAACAGGGTTTAGAACATGTTAAGCCCGTGCTGAATATGGCGGAGCTTATCAAGCATTATTCCATCAGGACGACTCGTTGCTTCCGACACCTGAATTCCTGAAGACCGGTGTTGCTACGGCTCCGCATTGCACTCTCGCCTTTACGGTCAGTCTTATTCACCTATCCATAGCCGCTTTTGAGGGTGAAGCAAGAGCAGGGACGCTCACTCGCCTGGCAAAAACCGATTGATCACTCGTTCGCTATTTCATGAACCCGCTCACTTATAAACGCCTCGGTCTGAATGCATTCTGTGCCTTAAGCCCCCCTTTTCTCTGCGAATAAATCCATCACTCGTTAAGCTCATCCATCAACGTGTTATCGCTTTCATTCATAAAACCGATTTTATTAACAAATCTACACTTTATTTATCGCTTACCCGCTCGCCCTGTTATCGTTTTCGCGGTAGATTTCTATTTCATTATCATTTTTATTCAAGTGTTAGGGAGTTTGGTCGATGCTGGTGGGTTTCAAAGCGCTTTCAAAACATTATGGGATTGAGCTGGCTCAGCCTCTGCGTGTTGAGTCATCTATTGGCACAGTACGAAGCAGCCATGACAGTAATGACCGCGTAGAAAACAAATATCCGCCAAGTTATCGCCCTAATGACGATTTCTCCGGTCACTTTGAGTTTGGACTCAAATACGAAGAGATTCATCTGGAGTTCTTT
This sequence comes from Pantoea sp. MQR6, assembly GCF_022761075.1. Taxonomy (NCBI): domain Bacteria; kingdom Pseudomonadati; phylum Pseudomonadota; class Gammaproteobacteria; order Enterobacterales; family Erwiniaceae; genus Pantoea; species Pantoea sp. MQR6. The sequence goes on along the minus strand of NZ_JAKYXB010000005.1, from coordinate 21,712 downwards.
GCCAGACTTTTTACCGCAACCGGTCCTGAACCCATCGAGATGTGGTGTCGGCGCGAGCCTTTTGGGCAATATGCTCGCCGAACGGGGTTCCTGTATGAATGGCTGACAGGCGTGACATTGAATGTGCCAGATGTGACAAATGGAGGCTATGTCGATGCCATTTCACCTAAAAAATATCTCACGCGAACCGCAGTAAAAAGAGCGAAACGCTGGCGCATCAATGACAATTTGCCGGGGTCAGCCGGTTTCTGCCCACTCGTTCGTCGTACACCCGCAGTAAAGACGGCGTTATCGTTTGATGTGACAGCCGCACTGGCCGATTTAGATAACATTTTCGGCGCGGATATCCTGATGCGCACAGCCAGTTGGCTCACCTTCAAAGAGTCCCGAGCCAGTTTTCTGATAGAGAAAGAAGCCGATCAGGCAGATCGTATACAGCGGTTTGCCCATGTTATTGCTCAATATTGTGGTCAGATTGACGATCCTCTAAGCGATACCAGCCTGCATGCCCTGCAAAAAGGAATACTCGGGCATGATGCACTGGGATTGGGTTTGCGGCGTTCGCCCGTTTTTGTTGGGCAAGCAACGATGCGTGAAGACATCGTCCATTACGTTGCCCCGCAGTTTGAAGATGTCCCGGAATTCATGAATGGACTTAAAGAATTTGAGCTGGCTACACGAGGTGCTGAGCCTCTGGCCCGCGCTGGCGTTATCGCCTTTGGCTTCGTTTACATTCATCCGATGCGCGATGGGAATGACCGTATTCATCGTTTTTTAATTAACGATACCTTAATACGCGATCGCGCAGTGCCGGATGGCGTCATTCTGCCGGTCTCTGCCACCATCACCAGCTCACTGAATTTTCGCGTTGGGTATGATCGTACGCTTGAAGTTTTTTCGAAGCGATTAATGCGCAGATACGCAACCTCGTATCGTTTTGGTGAGATTATTCACTATGAAGACGGCACGCCGAGTAACTTCTATTTCACTGATTATGAGGATGCACGTTTCGCCTGGCGCTATCCCGATTTAACAGAACATGTGCTGTATACCGCCCGTGTGATTGAGCATACGGTGCGCACTGAAATGGCTGATGAAGCAAGAGTTCTGGTGATTTTCCAGAAGGCACAAGAGCGACTCAAAGACGTGCTTGAAATGCCGGATCAGGATGCCAATCGCATCATCCGTTCACTGAAAGAAAACGGCTGGCGGCTATCCGGCAAACTGAAAAAGGATTATCCACAGCTTGAGGATATAACGCGCGCGCAACGCGTTGTGGATGCCGTGAGATCCGCTTTTGAGGATGATGACATTGAGCGTTAGAAGTGGCTTTTACGGACAAGCGGCTGTTTCAAATGAGAATGAAGTTGAAACCATCTTAACCCCTAAAAAGCTGCCGCCTGGCAAAATCTGGCCAACAAAAGTGCATCGTTACTGCGCCTAACGTTTAGCATCTTCAGTATGCGTAGCGTGCGGGCTACATACTGTTGTTAGGCGCAATAGCTGGCCTCATACCGGCTTGATGTTCTGATTCATCCGAAAGAGATTGGTCGGGTCGTACTTATTCTTGAGCTCCACCAGTCGATTGTAGGTGGCTCCGTAAGCGAAAGAAATACGGTCGGTCTCCTCTTCGGTGAGGAAGTTGATGTAAGCACCACTGCTGGCAAACGGTTGTGATTTAGCGAAGAATTCGCGCGCCCAGGCGATGCAGTGTGCATCCTCGGCGGCGGTCTCCCAGCGACCGTGCACATTCATCACGTAATTGGCATCCCGGCTTGAGTAGGCCATTGCCTCGGGCGCTACGCTGGCTGTCTGGCCTCCTATTGTTGCGATAAATATCTCACACTGAGGTGACGGTAATCTGGCCGCGTATTCGATAATGGCATCGATAACACCGTCACTGATTTGCGAGAAGTTGTGAGACTTCCAGTAGTTGCGTGCTCCTTTTGACAAAAGCGGATCGAATGCCTGCTGCCAGGCGATATAAGGCTGCACGCCGATGTGCTCGCCGAGCACCGTGCCAAACCCGCGCAGCGGCTCGATAAGCTTCTCTCCCTCTTTAGGGTCGCCCACATAGCAAAGAGCGAGCGCGATCATCTCTTTCCCGTGAAATGCCTCAGGCAGGAAAGGTAGCGGAGGTGCCTTGCGCGTGACCATCCAAACATTGAGCTCATCCGGCATCGTCTCGGTGAATCGGGCGAACTGCGAGATCACTTGCTTTGCCTGATCAAACGCAAAGACGATGAGCCCACTCAGTACGTTCGGCCCAACGGGATGGAGTTGGAATTCGAAGCGAGTAATAACACCGTAATTACCGCCGCCACCTCGAAGCCCCCAAAAGAGATCCGCGTTTTCTGAATCGCTGGCGTGGAGTTGACTGCCATCTGCCGTGACGACCTCTGCGGAAAGCAGATTATCTACGGTCATACCGTACTTCCGACTCAGCCAGCCGAACCCGCCGCCGAGTGTCAGGCCGGCCACACCTGTAGTCGAATTGATGCCCAGGGGCGTGGCAAGGCCATGTTCCTGCACGACCTCATCAAACTCGTTAAGGGTACAGCCTGGCTCGACGCTGGCCCTTTTGGTGGTCAGGTCTACGTGTACTCCCTTCATCAGCGACAGGTCGATCATCAGGCCGTCGTCGCATACGGCATTACCTGCAATGTTGTGTCCACCTCCTCGGATCGAGATAAGAAGATTTTGCGTGCGCCCAAATTGGATGGCCTGAACGACATCCTCAGGTGATGTGCAGCGGGCGATCAGCGTGGGTTTGCGGTCGATCATGGCATTCCAGATCTGGCGCACTTCGTCGTAGTTTGCATCGTCAGGAAGAACCACCTCGCCCAAGAAATGCGTTTTGAATTCGTCGATATCTGCCTTTAGTAAAGCCTCCATGATTGTCTCCACCAATGTGTATTCCTACTAATTATGGCGGTTTTCCCAAATCCTGATGGTTTGAGGGGTATTAATTAGGGAGTTTATTTACGTTGGTTGTAATCAGGATCAGCACTGGACCACTTATCTGACTGAGGCTGCGCTGCGCGCGATGGGATATGACATGCAAAAGGAGGTCTGCGGTGCGAAAGCGGGTCAACCCTATCCCTGAATCAGTGATCGCCCCCCCGCTTTCGGCACTTATTTTCTTCGCTGCAATGTAATGCGGGTCAACTCTGATGGGCGCCCTAATCGCACCGCCACGCCTGGCCACAGCGCGGTTCCGTTGTTCACGTAGAGCTGCATGCCATCTACATTGTACAAACCCGAAACAAAACCCGCGTTGGGTTTAGCAAACAGCCGATCAAATCCGACAATCAAACCACCATGTGTATGGCCAGAGAGCTGTAAATCGACTTTCTGCAGCGCATTTTGCCGGGCATTACGTGGTTGGTGATCGAGCAGAATCACCGGCGCATTTTCCGGTGCACCTCTTAGCGCTTTCGTCAGGTCCGGGCCGATCGTATTTCTTCGAGATGCTGAAGCATCAGGCAGGCCGGCAATCACCAGCTCTGCGCCATCCCGTTTGATGATCGCGTGGCTGTTCAGCAACGGATGCAACCCCAGTGAAGCCAGATGATCGGTCCATCGTTCCTGCTCAAAGAAATATTCGTGATTCCCAGTGATGGCAAACACACCATCTGGCGCATTCAACCCACGCAGCGGCTCAACATCTGCTCTGCGGTTTTGCAGGGTGCCATCAATCACATCACCTGTAACAACGATTAGGTTCGCGTTAAGCGACATCGCTCTTTTCACCAGCGCCGCAGTCCATGTGGCATTAAAGAGCTTAGTGATGTGCAAATCGGTCAGCTGAAGCAACTGGTAACCTTCGAATTCAGCAGGAAGATTCTCGATTTCAATGGTCACATCTTTTACCGGGGGAACGCGTATTGCCTGATGAACGCTTATCGCGCCAAGCGCAATAGCAAATAGCGCTGCCAGGTAACGCACACCGGGCGCAATCTCCAGGGGATGTCGGAACAACAGCGACATCACCGTAACCGCATCAATCAGTAATTGCGTCATAGCGAGAAATAAAACCGCACTGAAGGCCCAGTTGAACAGAATGATCACCGTTCGGGGCATTTCAGGTGAAAAAATACCACCCGCAGTAAATCGGCTTATCAAAAGATATTGTGAAGCCAGCAACACCAGCAAGGATAAGATAACTTTTAACACCAGCGGCATGGCTAATGGCAAAACAAAACGTGCGATAACATACCAGCTCGGTATGCTGAAAATAAGATGAAACATCACTCTCTTCCCTGGTTCAAATACGCGCATTCAGCGCAAAAAAATTAACCCGCATTTTTGGAGTTTGTGGTTGAAACGTTACAGAACGGACTAGGTTAAAGACCTGGATAGGCCTTCTGTCAGGGTTGCCATCAACCGCGCCGGGCGAACCTCAGTTCGCTGATCTGACGCTGTCGTTTGTACTGCGCCGCCTGCGTGGGGGAATCACGGTATCCGTCGCAGGCACGCGCTGACGCACATCTCTTTCGCCAGCTCTGCCACTGAGCACGCTATACATTTTTCTCCACATGGCTCATCCATGTCAGGGCTCAGCATAGCCAGAAACTGTTCCTATCAGGTGGCTTTTTATGCTGCTGCATTTTTAATGCTGCTTTCTGCAACCCTGTCTTGATTACACTGACATCCTGCGGGCAACGGGAATGATCACCCGTTCAGCGGCAGAACGAGAAGTCCAGGCGCGTCGCATGGTGTTTAATGTGATCATGAACATCCAAGATGACCACGCCAAAAACTTCGCGTTTACGCTCAATCAGGCCGAAAAGTGGCAAGTTTCACCCGCCTATGATCTTACCTTTCAAATGGGGCCGGGCGGTCAACATCACTCTTCAGTAGCGGGCTACGGCAGTCAAATCGGTCGTAAGGCGCTCATTAAGGCTGCAAAAGCTGCAGATATTAGCGAAAAAACGCTGAACACAATCATTGAGGAAGTTTGCGACGTGGCGGCCTCGTTTGTGGCCACCGCCAATGCCTTGGGTGATGCGATTCCCTCGGCTGTGATTAAATCAACGGCAGCGAAAATTGAAGCCGCGATTAAGGCGCTTTAGCTAAGCTGTCACGCTGCTATCTCGACCTATATCTTCACTCGGCTTAACTGAAATAAGATGAAGAACTCTTAAAAATCAACTGAAAGGCAGGGATAAAACGCCTCTCAGTTGAGAGAGATTTTAAGACTGGATGAAGGCAAGTAAGTCAGCGTTAATCACATCTGCATGGGTAGTGTGCATGCCGTGAGGATAGCCGGGATAAATTTTAAGCGTGCCATTGGTTAACAACTCATCCTGGAGAACAGAGGCATTCTTATAAGGAACGACCTGATCGTCATCACCTTGCAGAATGAGCGTCGGAACGGTAATGGCCTTGAGATCATCAGTTTGATCGGTTTCTGAAAAGGCCTTAATCCCTTCGTAATGCGCTTTAGCACTGCCGTTCATACCCTGGCGCCACCAGTTCTGAATCGTTCCCAACGAGAGTTCTGCGCCACTTCGGTTAAACCCGTAAAAAGGTCCAGACGCAACATCGAGAAAGAACTGAGCGCGGTTAGCCGCGAGCGCACTGCGAAAGCCATCAAAAACGCCGATCGGCGTACCGCCGGGATTGTTCTCTGTCTTGACCATTAAGGGAGGAACCGCACTGATTAAAACCGCTTTCGCAACCCGACCTTGTGGCTGGCCATACTGCGCTACGTAGCGTGCAACTTCTCCGCCTCCGGTCGAGTGACCGATGTGAACCGTGTCTTTTAAATCCAGATGTTCAACAACGGCTGAAGCGTCAGCGGCGTAATGATCCATATCATGTCCATCACTCACTTGATCCGAGCGGCCATGCCCGCGACGATCAATAGCAATAACGCGGAAGCCTTTTTCCAGAAAAAATAACATCTGTGTATCCCAATCGTCTGCGCTTAACGGCCATCCATGATGAAAGACAATGGGTTTTGCATTCTTGGGGCCCCAGTCTTTAAAAAAGATATTTACACCGTCTTGGGTCGTTACGAATGACATAGTGCGAACTCCTCAGTTGAACGAAGAAAAATCTATCCGGATGCTTGGCTTTGCGTATGAGACAGGGGCGCGAGAAGTGGGGCTAAAACATGAAGTTTTCAAAGAGATAGGCAGCGAATCTAAAAAGGTGTTCATCACCTCCGTCGCTGTACGCATGAGATAAAAGGTAGTTTAGATATGAGTATCAATGATCATTGTTTGTGCGGTTTAGGACTAAAGAGCGGAGAGTCGGCGGGTTTTAGCCTGTAAAAAATAAAATATAAACAGTGAGTTAAGTATTATTAAGCCATTAGAATGATCGGGTATCGCCATAATAAAGCTGACGATACCCGACATCTTATTCACTCACGCGATAGCGATCCAACCAGTGTGCATAAGGCGCGGGTAATACCCACGATGCTTTCTCTTTTTTCAACGCGAGTGCGGCATTGTAGGCCCAATTTGGATTAGCAAGGTGCGCTCTGCCTACCATCACCAAGTCCAGTTCACCTTTTTCAATCGTTTGATTGGCGATAACCGGCGAATCAATACCCCAGGCAGAAGCAACCGGGATCTGAGCTTCTTTTCTCACACGCGCCGAGATCGGGGCGAGGAATGCGGGTCCCCACGGAATGTTTGCATCCGGTGTTGAGAATCCAATACTCACGCTGAGCAAATCCAAGCCGGCTGAACGTAATTGTTTAGTCAGCGCAATAGACTCCTCTAACGTTTCTTCGTCACGGCCATCAAATTCCAGCACACCAAAACGCGCGGTTAAGGGCAGATTTTCGGGCCAAATGTCACGTACGGCATTAAACGTTTCATTCAGAAAACGACTGCGGCCCGCAGCATCACCGCCATATTGATCGGTACGCTTATTAGCGTGAACAGAGAAGAAGCTCTGTGCCAGATAACCATGTGCAAAATGCAGCTCCAGCCATTCAAAACCAGCATCGCGCGCGCGCTTTGCAGCCAGCACAAAGTCATTACGCACTCGGGCGATATCATCCAGCGTCATCTCTGCAGGCACCTGCGGCAGGTTGTTGCCAAAAGCAACGGCCGAGGGAGCGATCGTATCCCAACCACGCCCATCTTCCGCCGCGATATGATCGTCGCCTTCCCACGGTTTGTTGGCGCTGGCTTTACGTCCTGCATGGCCAATCTGAATGCCAGGCACCGCGCCTGCTGCTTTGATTTCACGTGCGATGTGGGCCAGTTCAGCGGCCTGCGCGTCATTCCAGATGCCGAGGCAAGCTGGCGTAATCCGCCCTTCTGGGGAAACAGCCGTAGCTTCGACGATAACTAAACCCGCACCACCACGCGCAAGGCTGGTGTAGTGCACGCGATGCCAGTCATTAGCCACGCCGTCTTCGGCGCTGTACTGGCACATCGGCGGAACGGCAATTCGATTGCGTAATGTGACATCTTTCAATGAAAACGGAGAGAATAACCCTGACATTCAAACCTCTTTATTAGTATCAATTTCAATAACAACTTTGCCGCTAAAGCTGCGATATTTCAGCGCGAGCAATTGCTCTGGCAATTTTTCTAACGAGAACGTTAGCACCGTCTCACCCAGTAGTTTGCCTTGGGCCAGCGCAATAAGCATTAGCTGAGCTTGCGGTGTTAACTGTTGCCACTGTTCGGCATTCCCATGGATATGCAGGGTCGTTGATACCCTCTGGCTGATTCACCGGGCAGGATGGCCGCTTTCACGACATAGCGAAGAGGCCATTGTGTTTTTGCGTGAGCACGTTCAATGAATATTAATTTATATCGATAGTAAGCTTTAAAAACAGGCGGTGAATCTAACCCCTCTCTATTCAGCCATTAGAGCTGAGTACAGGTTGTAATTATCTGCATCAAAACAGACTAAATTAACCCTTTCTATTTTGGCATTTTCACGCAAACAACGCGTAATCACCTCCAGAGCAATATTAGCGGCCCGCTCTTTGGGAAAATGATAAATTCCGGTGCTGATGTTTGGGAAAGAGACGGTTTTAATGTCATATTCATCGATAATTTTAAAACAATTTAAGTAGGCACTTCTCAACAGTTCATCTTCGCCGTGATGCCCATCTTGCCAGCGTGGCCCTACCGTATGAATGACATAATCAGCGGGTAGGTTACCGGCTTTTGTGATGACAGCATCCCCTACCTTACAGCCGCCCTGGCGGTTCCTTATTATCTGACACTCTGCCAAAATCGCTGGCCCCCCCGCACGATGTATTGCCCCATCAACACCGCCGCCGCCCAATAACGACGAGTTAGCTGCATTCACAATAGCTTCAGCAGAGACTTTGGTTATATCGCCTTGTAACAAGGTTATTTTGTTCATTCTTTCCCCCTATTCAGACTTACAGAGTGCTTTTCCGCCTAAAGCTGCCTGCTATGACGTTTTTCATTCAACGTTGCTGACAACCTGCTGCTTTCTCTGCCGTCGGCATCGCTCGGAGCAATATTGCACGTCATCCCAACACGTTTCCCATTTCTTACGCCAGGTCATCGGTTTCTTGCAGCATTTGCAATAACGCACAGGTAACGCTTTTTTATTGCCTTTAAATTCGGTCATACCTGTCCCATCAATCTAGCGCTACGTTTTTAGTCTTTTTACGTCAACTCACTACCTCATTTTAGCTTACGGATTTGATAAGATCTGGCCGCGCAGATTAACTGAGGCAGCAAATGTACAGGGAACGCGGGCGCACCCGTCGCGGATCTGGCGGGTGCCGAAATTTGATGATTAAGGTGCGTTGAATACCTGGATTTTTTCCGAAATAGTTAACCTTCGCGACATTCTGCGGAGGTATAACAATATTCTTTCTCCGTTACCGATCTAACAATTTTTGATTTAATCCATTCCGTCGGCTCTCTTTTACCGCTTCGTTTGTGTGAGTATATTTTCACTGTGAATCTGGGTGCCTCAAAAGGGAGTTTGAAGATCCTGACCTTGGCGGTCTGTGAAATTTTGCTCGCCACATAAGAGGGAATTGCCATCAGCAGTTCGCTTTCCGCAATAATGAAGGGAGCGCCAAGCATTGACGGGGTTTTAATGACAACTTTGCGTTTTAACCCCAACCGTTCAAGGTGTGAATCAAGCAGCCCCTGCTTTTCATTCCAGGGCGTAACGACTAAATGCCCGGCAGACAGATACTCGGCCAAATCCAGGCTGGAACGCTGCTCAGTGCTGATGACGACAAACTCGTCGCTGAATAAATCCGTTTCCTCCAAATCGGGATGATTAAGTCCGCCCGGCTCGCTGAAGCTAAGCGCCATATCAATCTCACCGGCGAGTAATTCATTGAGAGCCGGATTGTGGGGTAAATGGCAGAGCTCAAAACTCAGATGTGGCGCTTCGTCTTTTAGCGTCTTCATTAGGCCGGGAAATAAGCAAAAGGCCGTGTAATCCGTAACGGCAATTTTAAAGCTGACGTCACTGGTTCGTGGGTTAAAGGGCTGAGCGGGACAAAGATGCTTATTAAGGGCCATGAGTGCTTCAGCAATGTAGGGCGCTAACTGGCAAGCATAGACGCTGGGACACATTTTATGACCGTCCCGATAAAACAGCGGATCTTTAAGAAATTCCCGCAGTCTGGAAAGTGCATGACTTAGCGCGGACGTGCTCATAGAAAGCTCTATCGCGGCCAGCCTCACTGAGTTATGCCTGAAAACGGCGTCGAAAACCGGCAGAAGGTTTAAATCAAGTCTCCTCAGCACATGATGCATGAGATTCACCTTTCGTTGATTTTATTGCACTTATTTCATCGAACAATAACGATTATGCTGGTTAGCTTCAATCTTATTGAGAAAGCGATAACTTATGGGCGTGACTATTCGACAGGCGTATCCCGAAGATGCAGACATTATCTACAACATGATCGTTGAATTATCCATTTACGAGCAGGGTCTGCAGCAACCTCTAACAAACGCAGAGGAGATCAGGAATACGTTGTTTGGTTCCAATAGTAATACTGAAGCCTTCATTTGTGAGATTGACGGGATCACTGCCGGATATGCTGTGGTATCAACCAGCTATTCAGCCTGGCTGGGACGCAGCGGTTTATACATGGAAGATCTCTATTTCTCTCCAAATTACCGCGGTTTAGGCGCAGGTAAAGCCCTGCTTCAGTTCATCGCACAGCAGGCGATAAAACGTCAGTGTGGTCGTATTGAATGGAGTGTCCTGAACTGGGATCAGTCCGCTAAAGATTTCTATCTCAGCATTGATGCCCTGCCCTTAAATGAATGGGTTCGTTATCGCCTTGATGGTGCAGCTTTACAGAAGTTTGCTGAAGCTGGCGCTAACTGAAGCCGTTGTCAGGCAAAACCCTCTTAACTGGCGTTCCGTTGCAAAGACTTACGGCAATGATGGTGTAAACGAGAGGTCGGTGAATGATAACCGGCGATAGAACGGGATAGGTTCGATGTTCACTCATAGGCATCATGAGTGAAAACATCATGCCAGCCCTGAGGCTGGCAGGGTTATTTACTTCAAATGCAAACGGATTTCTGAAGACGCCTGCTGTAGTGCCGTTCGTACCGTGGGTTCCTTACTCAACGCGTTAAGTAAGCCGTAGTCGTGGATCATCCCGTTATAGCGGGTCACGGTAACAGGGACACCCGCCGCATCAAGCTTACGTCCAAATGCTTCGCCTTCATCACGTAATACATCCAGTTCGGCTGTCTGAATCAGGGTTGGCGGTAAGCCTTTCAACTGCTCAGCGGTTGCCCGTAACGGAGAGGCAAAGATGTTATTACGATCTTTTTCGGAAGTGGTGTAGCTGTCCCAGAACCATTTCATCATATTGCGGCTAAGAAAATGTCCTTCAGCAAACTGCTGGTATGAAGCATCGTCAAAATTTGCATCAGTAACGGGCCAAAGCATAACGCTATAACGGATGGCTGGCGTGTGATATTGCTTTGCCTGCAGCGCTACTGCCGCAACCATGTTACCGCCGACACTGTTTCCGACCAACGCCAGACGTGAACCATCAACACCAATTTCAGCGCCGTGCTCAGCAACCCATTTAGTCGCTTCATACGCCTGCGTAATGGCGACAGGATAATGCGCTTCTGGAGAAGGCGTATAATTTACAAATACCGCCGCCGCACCAGACTCATTGACCAGATCGCGCACTAAACGCTCGTGCGTCTGGTAATCACCCAGAACCCAGCCACCGCCATGGAAAAACATAAACACAGGCAGCGTCCCCGACGTGTTTTCAGGTTTCACTACGGTAAGCGTTAAGGGTTTGCCCAAGACATTGATGATTTTTTCAGTTACCACAGCCGGGGGAAGTTTAACGCCTTTCTGGGCACCAATCAGCACGTCGCGCGCCGCTTTCGGTGAGAGCTGCTCAATAGGCTTACCGCCGCTGCTGTTCAGCACAGTTAGAAAACGTGCTACACCCGCAGTAGGTGCAGGTGTGTTTTCTGCCGTTGCAGCATAGGCAGCCGAGATCTGAGCAGCCAACAGCAAGGCGCCTACTTTCATTTTTATATTCATCATAATTCCCTGTCATTAATTGCAGTTAAATGTTGCGCTATATACGGTTGCCAGAAATCAGGTTATTAACTGATATATAACACACCACTCAATGCGGGGTTCTCAATTAAATTTCATTGGTATTGATAGATCACAAAAGCCTGTCGTCATAGAAGGCGTTCGGGATTCATTAATATGTTAATTACTGACATAAACGCGTGTTCATTTCCGGCATGCAGCATGGCCGGAATAAGTAAAATCCAGCGCCTGCACCAGTGAATTGCGTGTAAATAAAAGCGCAGAGAAAATACTGTAATGCTCTCTGCGCCTTATTCAGCGACAACTCACTTTGCAGCAAACTCGGTAAAAGCCGTTAACTGACGTGCCAGAAAAGCTCGCGTATTCTCATCTGTCAGCCTATTACCGCTGATTTTCTCGCTGACATCACCAATGATTGCCTCAGGTTTATTCATTATGCGGGCATCGAAATAGCCCAGAATCTGCCGCAGATGTATCTGTGCTCTGACGCCGCCTAACTTCCCGGGTGAAGCTGACTGAATCAAAACCGGTTTACCTGCAATCGGTTGAGGGGATACGCGTGACAACCAATCCAGTGCATTCTTCAACACGCCTGGTATCGAATGGTTGTATTCGGGTGTAATGATGATAAGCCCATCGGCCTGGATAATACTCTCAGCCATGGCTAGCACTTCCTCGGGAAAACCCGCCGCTTCTGTATCGGAACTGTAATGCGGAAATTCACCGGGAGAACCGAGCGGCGTAAAAGAGACGCCCTCTGGAGCCAGCTCCGGCAAAGTATTGGCAATGATTGCGTTAACCGAGCCGGTACGCAAGCTGCAGGTCAGCGTGACAAATTTAAGGTCTGGCGTGTTCATGTTTGCCCTCAGGGTTTTCATATTCATGTTATGCAGGCTGGGTTATCAGAACTGATAGACAAGGCCAACGGCCAGGATGTCATCGGTTGATACGCCTGCCGCCTCGGAAAAATCACTTTTATCAATCAGGTTCAGCTTGTAATCCACGTATGTCAGCATGTTTTTGTTGAACAGATAGGAGCCGCCAAAATCGACAAACTTCACGAGATCCTGATTGCCATACGTTCTACCGTTACCGGCCAGCCCCAGGTCTTTAGCGCGCGCCTGGTTATAAGCAATGAAGGGAACCCAGCCTGAGTCAAACGTATACTGCGCAAAGACTTCAAAGATGTCTGACTGATTGGCGTAGCCATACACGCCAGCATTTGCGCTAGAGCCAAAACGTGAGGCGTTATACGCCTGCGTGTACATCACGCCCAGATAGACATTGTTCGCATCATATTTTAGCGCTGCAGAGTAGGCTTCTGCCCTGTCACCGCGCCCCATAATGCCGCTGCTGCCATTCTGCTCACGGGTACGATCGGAATTTGTGAAAGCACCCACCGCCTTAAACCCGTCGCCAAAAGCGTAAGAAACCGACATACCATATCCGTCACCGTTCTGACGCAACACGTCGCGAGCGCCAGGCTCACCGCCGCCGTCATTTTTCCCCTGATACTGCAGTGTGATGTCCAGGCCATCGATTAAGCCGAAAAGATCGCTATTTCGGTAAGTGGCGAGGCTGTTTCCGCGGCGAAACATAAACTGATCGGTGTTATATGTCAGGGCATCAAATTCTGGCTGCATATCTGTCAGGCTCAGCGCGTCATAAAGCACGCCGGTGTTGCGGCCATAATCAAATGATCCGTAGCTGCCTACCTTAATACCGGCAAAGCCCAGACGGGTGAACATGGAGTTGCTGTCGCTCTCCGGCTGGTTAGCGTTGAACTGGCTCTGCCACTGGCCGTAGCCGGTGATCAGGTCTGAAATCTGGGTTTGGCCCTTAAATCCAATACGCATGTAGGACTGATCGCCATCCTGACTGGCGTCATCACTAAAATAATGCAACCCCGATACCAGACCATATAAGTCAAGCTTGTTACCATCTTTATTATAGATTTCGGCCGCAGAGACTTTCCCCGACAAAATGATGCAGGACGCCATAAGCGCCAAATATTTTATATCCATTAATTCCTCTTGGTGCGGCATAAACATTAAGTCTAAATATTTGCTTCGAATCTCAACTACCCCAGCGGATCTTTTAATTTCTACCTAAAAAATTTATTTTCTTAATTCATTAAAAAACATTTGCTTCGATATCTGGCAAATATGATTCTCATGCAAATTTCGCGTGATCTCCCTGAACGCGACTTCCTGGCCTGAACACTCTTTTCTGAATATCGTCGGTGCAATCAGAAGATACTTTTTAAAAATTCGGCTAAAGTTTTGTTGACTGGTAAAGCCATTTTCAAGGGCAATGTCGAGAATATCTCTATTGGTAAAGGCGACTGAAAAGGCTGCCCTGGAAATTCTTCGCAGCCGGATGTACTCAGCAAGGTTACACCCCATTTGCACTCTGAATACCCGCTGAAAATGCCAATGCCCATAGCCACTTCGTTGCGTGACCGTTTTCACCCGTATCGTTTCATCAGACAAATTATCTTCAATCCATGGAAGCAGGTCCCTGACCACGGTATCCACAATTTTACTGCGTACCGTAATCATCTTCTCGCCAGGATGAGTCATGTTCACATCGATTTCCCGTTCGGTTAACTCGATATAAAGTGCGCTTAGCGCAATGACTGAGCGAACTTAAGGTGGATAAATTATCAGGTCTGCTTTAAGCAAAAGGAAGTTATACAAAGAGATAGGTATACAAACAGATAGTTATACGAAGAGATAATTGAAAAAGCCGCTGACAGGAGAACTTAACTTTTATGCGGCCTTGTTCTTTATAAATGGCTGTGAAGTATGACATACCCTAAATATTCAACCTGGCGGTTGACTGTCTGAGCAAAACCCGTCTATCGATAAAATTTTTACTGACAATGAAGGTTCAAATATTTTGATTTACTTCACCACAAAACAGCTATTTTAACCGGAACCTTATCGACCTACTATTCATCCCATCGAGACAAATCGTCTCATAAACTGAAAATCTCAATAAGGAACCGACCATGAATATCGTCAAAAACATTGTTGCTTTAGCTGCTCTTTCTTTGTTCTCTTTCTCAGGTTTTGCGCAGAGCGTGACTGCAAGCGCCTCGACGCTTGATAGTGCTGAAGCTAAAATTGCGCTTCAGGCCAAGCAAGCGGGCACTTCATATAAGATCACCAGCGCACGCTTTACAAACGGTGCTTATATCTCAGCAGAGCTGGTTAAGTGATGAAAAGGGCCGCAGCTAAAGCGTTAAGCCTGCGGCCATTTTCAATGGAGAGAATAAGATGAATATGCTCAAAAATTGTGTTGTGCTGCTCTTTGTCGCCCTTTACTTAATCACATTAAAAAAATGCAGCCGTCCGGGCGAACAAAACCGTATTTCTGGCAGAACGGTAAACACGCTATCGAATCACTCATAAGCCCATAAGCTGTTGAGATAATTTGAAAGGAACGTCTAAAATAGATAGCGCGACGCTGACAGGATATTTATCATTATTTATCCAGACACAAATAATAATGATAAATATCATCAAGCCAAGCGTATTAACTGATTATAACGTGGTCAATTTAGTCAGATAATATTTAATTTAAATAGAATTAATTAAAAAAACCTCCCGCGAAACACGCCGGGAGGGTTACGTTAACGCGCTTACGCTATATTCAACGGAAGCGTAAACCAGAACAGACTCCCTCCGTCCTGCCGGTTTTCAGCACAAAGTACCCCGCCGTGTCGTTTGATAATTTCATTGCAGATGGTGAGCCCCATTCCCATCCCTTCCGCTTTGGTGGTATAGAAAGAGTCGAAAATTTTACCGATAACCTCTTCTGCCAGACCTGTACCGTTATCTGCGACTTCAATCTTAATAAGGTCATCAGCGGGATGGGAGGAAGCGAGTCGCAGAATACGTGCGCCCTGATTATCAGTCATTGCTTCAATAGCATTGATAACCAGGTTAAGGAGAACCTGCTGTATCTGTACGCTCTCGCAAAATATCTCATCCAGTTCCGCTTTAAAATCCAGCTCCAGCGCAACGTGTCGACGCTCAAGTTCAAGACGCGATAGGGTTAAAATATCACGTGCTAGCAGATGAAGCCTGGCGGGGGCAAATTCAGAGACGTTATTACGGGTGAGCGCCTGCAACCCACGAATGATCTCCCCCGCCCGGCGACCTTCCTTGATAATCTCTTCCAGACTCTGACTGGCATTCTCGAGTTGCGAAGGTTCACGTTTCAGCCAGCGTAGGCTGGCACCGGCATTGGCCACGATAGACATCAGCGGCTGATTGATCTCATGTGCGATAGAGGATGTTAGCTGTCCGACAGTCGTGGCGCGCGCGACGCGGGCAAGTTCAGCCTGAGCAATCCTGACAGCATCCTCAGAGTGGCGTTGCGCCGTGATGTCCGTCAGCGTGCCAAAATATTCCGCCACTTCTGGCCAGTTTTCGACGGGCTCGCCAATGCCTTTAATGTACCGGCATTCACCATCATCCCGAATGATGCGGAATTCAGCCTTCATGCTGACACCATCACGAACACTCGTTTCTATCAGCGCTTTAAGACAGTGAATATCATCTGGGTGAACACGACTCTGGAATTCAACCATTGACGTGCTGCTCTGTTCGGGGGGCAGGCCCATAATGCGTTTATATTCATCTGAAATCAGCTGTATGTCTGGATCCAGAAGCCAATGCCACGTGCCGGTATTACTTATTTTTTCACCGAGCATCAGCGAGGTCTGGCTGGCGCGAAGCTGTTTTTCAATTTTCCGACGCTGGATGTTTTCATCCACCAGCTCAGCGTACAGACGAGCAGTCTCAAGTGAAACAGCGGCCTGCGCGCCCAGCATCGACACTATCCTTGAATGTTCGGCGGTAAACACGTCCGGCATCAAACGATTCTCCAGATAAAGCACCCCGACCATTTGTGCTTGCCTGAACATCGGCACGCACATGACCGCAGCACCAGATGCGACCAGATAGTTGTCCTGACTGAACGGGCTGAACACTTCCGGTTTGCCCGTGCGGATTTCCTGCCCGGTGCGAATGACTGCAGATAATATTGAAAGCGGAAGATCCGTAGAGACCGGAAGCTCTTTGACGATTTTCACCCGAATCCCGTCAACAGTCGTGGTGGCCCTGGCCTGAATTTCTGGTACATCACCGTCAGTCAGGCGGATAAGCAAGCAGTGCTGCGCCCCGGCTCTTTCAACCAGCATCACCATAAGGATATGAATCAGGCGATCCAGATTGATCTCTTCTGTCAGCGCACGCATAGCCGTTACCATGCTCTGCAAATCGCTGATAACCGCGCTTTGCTCAAAGGTCACCGTGTTGAGCGCCGTCTGTGGGTTCGGATTAGCCAGATTAGGATATAAGCTTTCAAGCTGGCGCACCTTCGCGCCAGCCCCCCAGCGTTCCCATGCTGACAGCGCACCCTTAATGTAGGCATCTCCAGCAAACACCAGGTTTCTGTCATAAGCAAAGCGAGCCGCCAGCTCGCAGGCCAGACCATTGATGTGATGAAATTGCTCTTTACGCGACAGTTCAATGGCCTTTTCATACTGCTCCATCGCCTGCGCTGTCTTTTCCTCAAGCCTCAGCAGCTCGGCACGCAGCAGCGCTTCCTTGTCTGAAAATGTTTTTTCATTCTCATTTGACCAAGTAACGATCTTATCCAGATGGCGCATCAACTGCTGACGCTTCTCTTCGTCAAAAGTGTTGGGCTTAAGCGGTACGGAGAGAGCCAGCGCACTGTATAAATGGAAATCCAACATATGCACATGACCCGGGATAAATTCAGTCAGCGGCGCCGCGTTCGCAAAACATTGACTGGCCGAGTCATACTCATGAGCGAAAAAATGCGCCATTCCTTTGTAAAGGCGTGACCAAAACTGCATGAGCAACACGGGTTCGATAGCATTTTCCGGCTTCAACACGTTTAAAACGGGTGTCATAAAATGGTCGCCTGAAAACGTATCGCCTCTTGGCTTACGTAAGAACATAACGTAGTCAAGCTGCATGCCCAGAATCACTTCCACATCAGGGTATTGCGCCTTACGCACATAAGTTATCCCGCGCGTGATGGAGGTGTGAACACCATCCAAATGATCCCCGCGTGCGAGATAATTCATAACGACATGACGCAACGCCAGGCACGCGGATGTCCGATCTCCCCCTTCAACAGCAACATCAAACGTCGCTTTAGCGCACTCAATGGCGTAAGTCAGGGGCATCGTCCATACGCTGACTTGGTCAAGGGGCAGCAGTGTTCGGGCTTTATAACTGACAAAGTCGTGTTTATAGACCAACTCGCGCGCAAGCAGTGTACTGGCGAATCCACGGCTGTATTCATCGTATTGATCGCCACAGACAACGCCATACCAAGAGAGCGCAAGGGTCGAAGCGCCGCTGATGCCGCGGGCCATGGTCAGATGAAGCAGTTTGCACAGGATCATGAATTGAAGACGCGGACTGATGAAGGCAGCGAAAGTGCTGGCACTGGCCATCAGATTCATCACAGCTTCTGTCTTTTCACAGGTCAGCCGCGGCAGTGAACGGAACCGGGTATAGGGGTTTTTACCCACATCTTCTTTCAGCAATATCCTGGCTGCATCGCACTCTTGCTTATCGGGATAACGGTTCAGCTGTATGCCAAAAACTGCCAGCCAGGCGAGTGCTGTTTCCAGCGCCAACTGACTGTCCGATTGGCGCATATGAATCTCTGCAATCAGGCTGGCAGCCTCCGCTTTATTCGTCACATCACCGGGTGTCGTGAGGATTTTTGAGCTTATCACCAGCGCAGCGGTTAAATTGCCGTTTAAGAATTCGCATTCGGCCTCTTCAAGCATAAACATGCCGCTATCTTTGGTGCCTGAAAGGGTGTTGAGCGCGCGCGATGTATGTAAAAAACGCAGCGCAGAAACGTAATCGCCGGTAATTTTAGCCCGCTTACTCGCGTCAAAAATCAGCTGTGCAAACGTCTCGGCCTCGGCGGCTAACAGTGCGGTATTTTGAATAGTGATTAAATGATGCGCAGCCCTGAAGAGGGTGGCGCTGGTGATATCCCGGTTGGATTCATAGCTGTAATACAGCGCGGCTGCGTAATGAAAGTTATCTTTCTCTTCAACCGTCATGAGATTAAGCGCGCCTTCATGCATGCTGGCATGCATAAAAGAGTAACCCGTATCGGTCAGTGAAATGAGTCTGGCTGTCGCTGCTTGCAGCAGCATGGCTTTGATTTCTGCGACAGGTATACAAAGAATATTACTGATTATGTTCAGATCACCCGCGCTTCCTGTGCAGGCTAATTTTCCCAGCAGGCTGCGAAGCGGCGGCGGAAGCGTTTCCAGATGCTGTAATACCCCCGCAGCTACATTAGCGGTGTAATGACTGTTTCTAAGCACCTGAGAATCAAACGTCCATTTAGACGGGGCTTTGTGCGTTATATGATTATCCTGCACGGCTTGCCTGAAAAACTCACGCGCTGCAAGCGGGTTACCCGCCGTTTTTTCATGAATGATTTGCGCAAGCTCTATGGTTGCTGCACTTCGGGTGTGAAAAAGCCCTGCCAGCCAGTGTGCAATATTTTTTATCGATAGCGGCTCTGGCGTGATATCAACAATGCGGTTTGCGGCTGCCCGGATACGGGTAAGGTTAGCGGCTACGGCCGGACAGGGTAACGAAGCGTCGTCCCGATAGGTTACCACCAGTAACAACGGGATATCATCGCTTGAGTTCAGAAGATTCTGCAGCAAATGCAGGGTCGCTTGATCAGCCCAGTGAACGTCATCAATAAGTATGACCAGTGGCCTTCCCGGTGTTGTGAATGCCTTAGCCAGGCTGCATGCGACAAGGTTTACGCGCTTTCGTGCATCAAGCGAGCCGGCGTCTGTCTGGAAGGCTGCTTTCTGGTTTAGCAGTATGCCCAGATCGGGGATCAGGTTCACCGCAAGGCCGGCATAATCTCCCAGTACGCGTGTGATATGCGCTTTCCAGCGCGCCATCTCTTCAGCGGGAAGGCCCAGCAGATGTAAGGTCAGCTGTTTGAAGGCAGAGGTGAAAATTGCGTAGGGTAATATCGGAGAATGCTGGTCTGCTTTCACCATCGTCAGCAATGTTTTTTTGCTACGCAGTATTTTTAACGACGAAGCAATCACAGATGATTTGCCTGAACCCGGCGCTCCGCAGACTGCCACCAGGCTATGTTTTCCGCTGCTGCAGACTTCATCAAATGCCGCCAGGATGTCGCTTGCCTGAGTGTGATCGGAATAGAGTGAATCAGTGGATAACGTCGAAGGCTGCATATCCTGCAAACCCAATGCAAAGGATTCAATAATCCCATCAGGCATCAGATTTGACTCACAGCGCTTGAGATCGGCCAGTAACCCCTCCACCGTTTGATATCGGTATTCAGGTGACTTAGCCAGTAGCCGCAGAATAATGGAAGAGAGCACGACCGGAACGTCTTTACGCAGCTTATGCGGCGGCAGCGCTTCTGATGCAATGTGGTGGTGAACCCATTCTGCCAATCCGCCCTCGGCATTGCCGTAAGGAAGCTTGCCCGTCAGTAATTCATAAAGAACGATGCCCAGGCTGTATAAATCACTCACCCGGCTGACACGGTGTGCTGTCCGTGAAGTATGCTCTGGCGACATGTAGGCAAGCGTTCCGCCTGACACTGGCAACAGGGCTTGCTGCAGGAGATCCCTCTCCATTGATGCTAGCCCGAAGCCACCAAGCTGAACGGTGCCCTCGTCGGTAAAGAAAAAGTTAGAGGGCTTAATGTCGCCGTGAACCAGCCCTTGCTGATGCATCTTACCGAGGGCGTCACATAGCATCGCTGCGCTGTTGAAAAAGGTCCTGATGGTGTCAGGCGGCACGCATAAAGAGTCGGCCAGCGTTCTGTAAACAAAAGAGGAATAAATGAGAGAATAACGTCCCTGGTAGAAAGCCTGTCTTAAAGGCTTAAGCGCCCAGCTTTCAGATATAACGTATTGCGTAATGAAAACTCATTTTTCAACCGTTGTGTTACCTGAAAGAGCGCTTCCTCATTCGCTGCAGTTGCCAAAACAAATGTTTCACCAGAACTGGCATGACGACAGAGAAACCAATTTACGCTGCCTTCCTGAGCCAGAGGCGTGAAAACAATTTCGTCACTGATAGCGAAGTCTGTTTCATCGGCGCTATGTAAAGACAATAAAATTGAACTCATAGGCGCGAAGACCGGATAGAAAACTCCAGCCGGATATGATCGAATAAAGCATCAATATCAATTGGCTTTCGCATAAAAGTAATGGCGCCTAAATTGATTGCGTACCAGAGCATTTTGTCATCACCGTTACCGGAGATAATAATGCCTGGGGGATTTTGCAGTCTCTTGATGAGCTCTCTGAATAAATCAAAACCAGACATACCTTTCAACTGGACATCAATAATGAACAGCGCAGCGTCCGTAAGCGCTGTTTCATTACATAAAAGATCTTCTGCCGATTCAAATGACTGCGTCGAGTAACCTTCCGACTGAAGCAGGTTTGTCAGGGCACTGCGAACAGAACGTTCATCATCAACAATGACAATGCGCTGCGACAGCTGCATGCTGTTTTCCTTAAATATTTTTCACAACTCCCTGAGGCGCTTCCTTAGGAGGGTTTGTCAGCAGAGGGCGGAGGCGTACCGCTAATTTTCGGCACACACTCATGACGAAACCAAGCCAGAGTTACCGGCTGACGATTAATCAGTCGCTTACACAGCGGAATAATCTGTTCGCCGACCAGCATACCAAACAGTCCCAGCAACGCAATGACTGGCGGAGCCGGTGAGTTGACGTCCATAAAGGCGTAAATAACACCGACCAGCACGCCCATCACCAAAGAAATAACGTAGGTTTTCAGCATGATTAGCTCACCTGCTGCGTATTTGATAGTTCGAGTGCTGGACGTTTATCAACAACATGCAGCCTGTGATCATGAGCAGGAACCCAGGCAGTGGCATCATGATGCAGCAGCTTTATACCTAACGTACTACCAAAAATCATTCCCAGCAGACCGACAAGCGCCACTGCCGGCGGAGCCGGAGATCGTACATTGAGTAGCGCATAAATAAGACCAATAAACACGCCCGCTCCCAGAGATATTAATAAAGGACTCATAGGCCCTCCTTTTTATAATGGCTGGCCAGCCGCG